>CAZRFD010000033.1:0-54584 GCA_964599085.1 uncultured Enterobacterales bacterium
GCAGCCGGCAGGGGCCGGTGGTGTTGAAGAAGCGGCGGGAGAGGGTCGGCATCATCGTTGGCCTGACCACCGGGGGTGGGTGGCGGGTGACGGGCGCGGGGGCGCCGCTCCGGACAACTGTGGGCGTGGCGGCGTCGCCGTAGAAGGGCTGGGCGACGCTGCGGCAGCCCCCGTCGGGCGGGACACAAGGCCGACGTGGCCTTCGTCCCCGCGCCAGCAGGCGCGGCCCGGCGGTCCGAGGGCGACGACGAGCAGCGTGGCGCTCAAAACGTGGGGTAGGTCTCCGACCTCGGGGTACTTATGAGCGCCTCGCGACGCGCGAGCGCTCACAACGTGGGGTAGGTCTCCGACCTCGGGGCACATATGAGCGCCTCGCGACGCGCGAGCGCTCACAACCCGGGGTAGGTCTCGGACCTCGGGCCACTTATGAGCGCCTCGCGACGCGCGAGGGCTCGAAGCCGCGAGTCCACGAGTCGCGAGTCGCGAATCCGCGAGTCCACGAGGCCGCGACTCCGCAAGTCCGCGAGTCCGCGCGCCCACGAGTCCGCGGCCACGATCGGGGACCGAGGGGGCGGCTCTGCTACGATGCCAGCCACTTCGGAGTCGACGAGACCAGCGTCCGGAGGTGTCGAGTCCCCATGGCCGAGCGCCTCCCGCCATCCACGCCGCGCCCCCCGCCACGCACACCGCCCCGCGCCCGCGGCTGGCCCGCGTGGGCGCTCACCTGGCTGTCGATCCTGGCGGCCACCGTGGCGACGGCCTTGATGATGGCGCGGCTGTCGGCCGAGGGGGCCCGGGCGGCGGTGGAGGCGGCGCTGGCCGATCAGCTCGTGGCCCAGGCCGGGCAGGCCGACGCCGCGCTGCGCGAGCTGCCGGTCGACGTGCTCGTGGCCATGGGCGGCGACCGAAGCGCGGCGGACCTGGCGTCGCGCCTCGACGCCCTTGGGGCGGGCGGGGGGCTGCGCGCCGCGGCGCTGCTCGGCCCGGACGGGCTCGTGGTCGGCAACGAGGGGCGCTGGCTTCCCGGTGCCGCCGAGCAGGATCTCATCGACGAGGCCCTGGCCGGTCGCCCCGTCGCGGGCCCGCTGTACCGGGACAGCGGCGGCGAGCTGTACGGCACGGCCTACCACGCGCTCAACGGGCACCCGGGCTTCGTCGTCGCGGTCGAGGGCAGCGCCGCCACGCTCGGGGCCATCGACGCCCTGGAGCGCGATCAACGGCGCGCCGCCTTCGCCTCGGCGGCACTGGCCGCCCTGCTCGGCGCTGTGCTGGCGGCCCTGGTGTCGGGCCCCTTGAGCCGCCTCGGCCGCGAGCTGGCGGCGGCGAGGCCGGGCACGCCGCCCGAAGCCATCGGCGACTACGCCGTCCGCGAGGTGCGCCAGGTGGCGGCGGCCGCCCGGCAGCTCCTCGCCGCCATCGAGGACCGCGACGCCGAGCTGCGGGCGGGCCACCGCCGGGAGGTCGAGCAGCTCACCCGCATGGCCGCCGAGATCGCCCACGAGGTCGGCAACCCCCTCAACGCCGTGAGCCTGTCCGTCGAGCGCCTCGCGATGCTCGACGACGCCGATCGGCGGGCGCGCGTCGTCGCCCGGCTGCGGGAGCAGCTCACCGAGCTGGCCGGCATCGTCGATCGTCTCCGCGACCTGACCCGTCCGCTGGTGCCGGAACCTGCCCCCGTCGCGCTCGACGAGCTGCTGGCCACCGTGGTCGGCGAGGTTCCGGAGCTATGCCTCGAGGTCGAGGGGATCGCCGGGCTGCAGCTCGTCACCGATCGGGCGCTGCTCGGCGAGGTCCTGCGCAACCTCGCGCTCAACGCCGCCCAGGCCGGTGCCGCGCACCTCTCCGTGGCGCTGCGCTCCCGTGACGGCGGCATGCTCCGGCTGTCGCTGCGCGACGACGGGCCGGGGATCTCGGAAGATCAGGCCGATCAGGTGTTTTCCTGGTTCCACACGACCCGGGCCACGGGCAGCGGGCTCGGCCTGCCCCACTCCCGCCGCGTCGCCCAGGCGCTCGGCGGTAGCTTGGAGCTGGCCGCGCCCCGACCCGCCACCTTCATCCTCTCCCTCCCCACGCCGTGAGCCCCCCATGCGCTCCGCCCCGTCCTCTCCCTCCTCCGCTGGCCACCCGACAGGCGCCGCCACCATCTTCGTGGTCGACGACCACCGGGCCAGCGCCGAGGCCCTGGGCGAGCTGCTGGAAGACGATGGCCACCGGGTGCAGACCTTCACCTCGCCTGAACCCGTGCTCGCCGCGCTCCGCCAGGCCGCGGACTCCGGCGAGGGCGCCGACCTGCTCATCACCGACCTGCGCATGGACGGCATGGACGGCATCGAGCTGCTCCGGGGCTGCCGGGCCCTCGACCCGACCCTGCCGGTCATCATCGTGACGGCCCACGCCACCATCCAGCGCGCCGTGGAGGCGACCCAGGCCGGGGCCTTCAGCTTCCTCACCAAGCCCATCGACCTGCCGGGCATGCGAGTGCAGGTGCGCAACGCGCTGGCCATGCGCACGCTGTCCCGGGTGGTGCGCACGCGCTCCGACGACCCCGACCACATCATCGGCCGCTCGGCGGCCCTGCTCCGGGCGCTGGCGGCGGCGGACCGAGCGGCCGGCACGGACATGACGGTGCTGATCACGGGGGAGAGCGGCACGGGCAAGGAGCTGTTCGCCCGGCGGCTGCACCAGCGGTCCAAGCGGCGGGACGCGGCCTTCGTGCCGGTCAACTGCGGTGCCATCCCCGATGGGCTCATCGAAGCCGAGCTGTTCGGCGCGGCCAAGGGCAGCTACACCGGCGCGACCCGGGACCGGGAGGGGCTGGTCGAGAGCGCCAGCGGCGGGACCCTGTTCCTCGACGAGGTGGGCGAGCTGTCGCCGGCGGCTCAGGTGCGGCTGCTGCGGGTGCTGCAGGAGGGGACGATCCGGCGGGTCGGGGAGACGCGCGATCGCACGGTCGACGTCCGAGTGATCGCGGCGACGCATCGGGATCTGCGGGAGGGTGACTTCCGCCCGGACCTGTACTACCGGATCAACGTGATCCCGCTGTCGCTGCCGCCGCTGCGGGCGCGCGGCGACGACGTGCTGCTCCTGCTCGGTGGCGCGCTGCGGCGGGCCTGCGCCCAGGTCGGACGGGAGGTGCCGCGGCTATCGACAGAAGCCATCGACGCCCTGCTCGGCTGGACCTGGCCGGGGAACGTGCGCGAGCTGCTGCACCTCGCCGACCGCCTCGCGGTGCTCTGCCCGGGGGACGTGGTCGAGCTGGCGGATCTGCCCGAAGAGCTGGTGGCGCTGAGCCGCGACGAGGACAGCGTGGCGCTGCCCTCGGGCGACTTCGACCTGACGGGGTGGCTGGAGGCCCTGGAGGAGCGGGCCCTGCGGCGGGCGCTGGCCCGCCACGACGGGGTCAAGGCGCGGGCGGCGGCCAGCCTGGGGCTGGAGCGGACGGCGCTGCGCTACAAGCTCAAGAAGTACGGGATCGACGGGTGAAGCTGCGCCTGCCGGTGCTGCTGCTGGCCCTGTGCGGAGTGGCACTGTGCGGAGTGGCGCTGTGCGGCCCGGCGTGGGCGCAGGTCGACGAGGACCTGCTCGCGCGCCAGGACGCCGTGGCGGCGGCGGCGGCGGCGGTCGCGCAGGCGCGGGCCGACGGTGCGCGGCGCAAGGAGATCGCCGCGTTGATGGCGGCCTATCGGGAGCAGGCCGAGGCGCTGCAGGCCATGGCCGGCTCCGCGCTGGTGGAGGACACGATCGGCCAGCGTCGCGCGGCGCTCACGGCGCTGGTGGCGGCGACCGCGGAGGCCGAGGCGGCCCCCGACGCCCGTGCGGTCATCGACGCGTGGCTCGGGCCGCTGGAGGGGCGCCTCGACCTGCTGGACGCCGCGCTTGTCGCGGCTGGAGGGCTCGGCAACCCCGCCCTGGTGCACGACATGATGCTGGACGTCGAGAGCCAGGCGCTCGCGGTCAGCGTCGCGGCTGCCCACGATGCGACGATCGCGACTGTCGAAGAGGAGTCCGCCAGGGTACGAGCGGCCGCGCTCGGCGCCGCAGCCGACCCCGGCTCAACGGTCAGCTTCGCCAGCCAGGTCGACATCGCCGAGCTGCTCTCCCGGGCCGACGCGGCCGGCGCCCGGGCCCACGACCTCTGGGCGCTGCGTGATCGCGCGGTCGCCCTCCTCGACACTGCCCGTCGGGCCATGCCCGTGGAGCCTTGAATGCTGTCCTCGCTGCTGGCCTCCTCCCTCGCCCTGTCCGCCCCCGCCGCTGCCGCGCCCCAGGCGCAGCTCACCGCGCTGGCCGGTGGGCGCCTCGCCCCCGAGAGCACCGTGCTCCTGCCGTCCGGCTGGGAGTCGGAATTCGAGCCCGGCGCGCTGGCTGCGCTGGACGCCGAGCTGCGGCTGGGGGGTGCGGGGGGCGCGTGGTGCAGCTTCGGGGGCGATGCCTGGGGCTACGCGCCCGAGGGCGAGGCGACCTCGCTCGGCGGCCGCGCGGCGCTGGGCTGGTCCGGCGGCGGCGACGCGGCAAGGGTGGACGTCGCGGGGCGCTACGACCTGGAGTGGTACCCGTCCTGGGCCGCCGGCCTGGACGGTCGCGGCGAGCTGATGGCGCGGGCCGCGCTGGGGGAGGGGCTGGTGTTCCGGCCGCGGGTCTCCGTCGTCGATCGGCGCTACCTCGACGTGCCCTCGGCCAGCTTCAGCTACGCCGTGGCCATCGCCGAGCTGGGCCTGCCGCTGAACGGCCCGGTGGCGGTGGACCTGGGTGCCGGCGGCCAGGTCAACCAGGACCAGGGCTTCGGATCCGAGGGGCTCGTCGGCGCGCAGCTCCGCGGGTTGGCCCGCCTGACCGCCAGCGGTGGCCCCTGGCATGGCAGCCTGGAGTACTGGCTCACTGGCGCGCTCCAAGGTGAAGCCGAGCACGACGTGCGACCGCTGTTCACCCCCTGGTCGGACTACTCCGAGGACGCCGACGCGCTGTCGGGCGGCGGCTTCGTCCAGCACCGGCTGTCGCTGACGGGGGCGGTGGTCAGCGGCAAGTGGACGGTCTCGGTGGGGGCGCTGGGACGGCTGCGGACGGCGGGAGAGGACGAGCTGGCCGCCGCCTATGCCCAGACCGGGCAGGTGCGGGTCGAGGTGGACCGCGCGCTCGGCGGCGGCGTCGTGCTGTTCGGGTCCGTCGGCGCCGCCTCGGCGACCAGCCCGGCAGGCCTCGGCTACGGCGACGCCTGGGGCTGGGCCGGGCTGCGGTGGCGCCCGGGTAGCGGTGGCTGACGCGGGCGGCTGAGGAGAGGGCGGCTGAACCGGCAGAGATCTGCCGCTGGTCCGGGGGAGCTGTGCCGGTCGGGTCGTCCCATGTGGGGATCGGCACCTGTTTGCTGCCGCTTGCGAGTGGCACGCGACTTGCTTCTCCCTGCGCCCGAACCCCCGCGCACCCACCCCGCGCACCCTGGAGAGCCCGATGCGTGCCCACCGAAAGCTTGCCCTCCTCGCCCTGCTGTCCACCCTGGCCGCCTGCGAACTCGAGAACGAGGGCGGCGAGGGCGGCGAGGGCAGCGGCATCGCTGCCAGCGGCGGCACCTGCAACGACGCCAACGAAGCCTGCGACGCCGGGAGCTGCGGTGGCGAGGGCGGCACGATGCTGCCGGGCTCGAACTGCATGGCTTGCCACGACGGCAGCGGCGGCGGCGAGGACGAGGCCTCCCGCTTCGGTATCGCCGGCACGGTGTTCACCGACATCGACGGCGGCGGCAAGGCCAGCAACGCCACGGTCTTCGTGACCGACGCCAACGGCGAGAGCGTGACGCTGACCACCAACAGCGTCGGCAACTTCTACACGACGAAGCAGCTCACGCCTCCGCTCAACGCCGAGGTCGAGATCGACGGCTTCACCGCCGCGATGACGTCCGAGGTGTCGACGGGCGCCTGCAACTCCTGCCACGTGTGCGGAGGCGCCGCGGGCGGCAAGCTCTACACGCAGTGACGCCGGCGGGGCTGCGGTAGGCTCTTGAGGTGTTCCCCCTCCTCGCGCTACTGCTGAGCCCTCCGATCCTGGCGGCAGAGATCGTGGCCACCGTCGCTGCCGACGGTGGCCCCGTCGTCGTTGCTCCGGCGGCCGAGCCCATCAGCCTCGATCTCGAAGAGGCGGAGATCCGCAGCGTGTTGCGGCTCTTCGCCGAGCATGCGGGGCTCAACTTCGTGCTGGACGACGACGTGCAGGGGACGGTGACCGTGCACCTCGAGTCCGTCCCCTGGGACCAGGCGCTCGCGGCCATCCTCATGGCCGAGGGGCTCGTCGCGGTGCCGATGGCGCCGGAGGGGCAGCCGGCGGCGGTCTACGTCGTGCAGCCGCTGGCCGCGCAGGGGGGCTGAGCGCCGAAGCGACCCTGCGGCGAAGCCTGCGCTCGAGACACGGTCGAGAACCGGCGTTCGGCGCTCCTGCTGGCTACACTGCCGCCGAGACGCCACCCCTGGAGGAGACATGCGTGCACGCTTCCCGACCCTCGTCGGCCTGATCTCGACCGTCCTGGTCGTCGCCTGCAACGGCGACAAGACCGGCGACAGCGGTTTCATCGTCGGCGGCGACGGGGGCGGCACCGACGGCGGTGTCGCCGATGGGGGCAGCGGCGACGGCGGCGCTTCCTGCACGGTCGCCGTGACCGAGACCGAACCCGACGACGGCGAGACCGGCTGGTTCTGGCGGGATGATCTGACCGTCACCCTCGACGGGGCCACCGACGACGTCAGCTTCTCGCTGGTCGACTCGTCGGGGGCGAGCATCCCCCTGACCGAGAGCTGGAGCGAGGGCGGCCTCGTCGCCACGCTCACGCCTGGCGAGGGCATGACCGGGCTCGAGGTCTACACCCTGACCGTGGATGTCTGCGGGACCTCGACCGACATCGCGTTCGAGACCGACGCCTACGGGCAGCCGCTGGACAGCGCGCCCGAGACGCTGCTCGGCAACACCTACTACCTGGACCTGCCGGGGGCGACCTTCGTGCAGCCCGCTGGTGTGGGCGCGCTACTCGGGACCTTCCTCGACGTGCCGATCCTGGCCGGTGTCACGGCGGCCTCCAGCGACAGCATCGACCTGCTCGGCGCCCAGGGCATGCGGGACAGCAGCGACAACTGGGTCCAGGACACCGACCAGCTCACCTGGGACTTCCCGGCCGCCCCCTTCGACACGGCCCCCTTCTTCGAGACGACGGCCGACGAGATCGTCATCAACTACAGCTACGGCGGCTCGACCTACGCCATCCCGGTCTACGACTTCCACATCGAGGGGACGCTGAGCGCCGACGGCCAGAAGATCGGCGGCGCCATCGCCATCGGCAAGGGCGACACCCAGAACATGGGCCCGATGCTGGGTGCGGGGGACGCGCCCGACGCGGTCTGCAAGTTCTTCGCGTCGGTCGGCCTGGAGTGCGAAGACTGCGGCGACGGCACCATGACCTGCCTCACGCTCGAAGCCCACTTCCCCGAAGCGCCGCTGCTGGAGGGCGTCGAGCTGGTCGAGGTCACGGGGCGTTGAGCCCCTCGGGGCACCGATCAGAATCCCGCCATCTCTCGGACACTCTCATGGCGTGCGAGCCCATGCCTGGCGCCGAAGGCGCCCGCCGCCCATCAGGCGGCGGGGAGGGGGCGGTCCGGCGTTCCGGAGCGCGCGTGTCGCGCGCGATGCGGGGGGGGGAGGGGTTGCAGGGGAGGGAGGGGCCCTCCCCTGCTGGGAGGGAGGGTTGGTCCTCCCCCCGCCAGCCAGAGCGCACCGACATTGTCGGAGACAATGGTCGGTGCCCCCCTCGGGTTATCGTCGAAGCTCCTCCTTCCGGGTGAGCCCTCCGTGATCGGAGCACTCCTCCAGGGCGGCACGATGGCCGTCTTCCTGGCCCTCGGCGCCGCCTTCCCGCGGCAGGCACAGCCGCTGCTCGGCCGGCACACGGTGATCAACCTCGTGACCGGGGCGCTGATGTTCCTGGTGCGCGTCACCCTCGTGGCGTGGGTGGCGGCGCGCAGCAGCCTGGGTCTCCTCGACCTGTCGCCGGTGGGCAACCCGCTGCTGCAGCTCCTGCTCAGCTTCCTGCTCCTCGACCTGACCCGCTACTGGGTGCACCGCCTCGATCACCGGGTGCCCTGGCTGTGGACCTTCCACCGCGTACACCACAGCTCGGAACGGCTCGACGCCACCGCCGGGCTGCGCATGCACCTCGTGGACTTCCTGCAGCTGTCGGCCATCCCGCTCGTGCTGTTCAGCGTGGTGCTCGACACCAGTGGCTTCGCGCCCTGGGTGCTGCCGGCGGCCCTCGGCATCGGCGTCGTCGCCGACGGTTTCCAGCACGCCAACCTGCGGCTCGACTACGGGCATCCCTTCTGGCGGACCTGGGACCGGCTGCTCAACAACCCGCACTTCCACGCCTGGCATCACAACGCCGAGGGGCACCTGCGGGACGGCAACTACGGCAACACGCTGACCATCTGGGACCGGCTGTTCGGCAGCGACGTCACCGGCCCGCTGCCGCCGCCGGAGCTGGGCCTGTCGCCCGACCAGCGCCTCGTCGACTCCGTGTTCGGTCTGCAGTTCCTGCGCCCGCGGGCCGATGTGGTCGCGGCCACGACCGCCGCAGAGCACTGACCGGCCCCGTGCGCGTCAAGCTCGCCGCCATCATCCTCGTCACCCTGGGCTGCCTCGTGGCGGTCCTGTGGGGCCTCGACGTGGACGCCGCCCGGGACGCCCTCGCCAGGACCCGCTGGCCCGTGGCTCTGGGCGGTGTCTCGCTCTACTTCGTGCTGCACCTGCTGCGCAGCGCCCGCCTGTGGTTGCTGCTGGGCGGGCTGGACGGGCGCGGCCAGCGGCTGCGGCTGACCCGGCTGTTCTCCATCAGCGCGGTGGGCTTCCTCGCCATCAACGTCATCCCGCTGCGGCTGGGAGAGGCGGTCCGACCCTGGCTGCTGCACGACCGGGAGGGCGTGCCCTGGGGGCGCAGCCTCGCCGCCATCGTGCTCGAGCGCATGCTGGACTTCGGCGCCCTGCTCGTGCTGCTGCTCGGCGTGTCCTGGCTGGTCGAGCTGCCAGCCGAGGGCATCGTCGTGCAGGGCGTGGACGTGCTCTTCGTCGCCCAGCGCCTCGCGGGCACCGCGCTGGCGCTCGGGGCTGTGGGGGGTGTCGTGGTCGTGGCCGTGGGCGAGCCGCTCATCGCCCTGGTCGAGGGCTTTCCGCTCGGTGGCGCCGTCGCCGGGCTGGCGCGGCGCTTTCGCGAGGGCTTCGTCGAGCTGCTGCGCAACCCGCTGCGCGGGCTGCTGGCCGTGGCCTGTACCGTGGCGGTGTGGGGCACGACCATCCTCGCCGTGGCCATCGTCATGTCGTCCATGCCGGGGCTGCCGGTGTCCCTGGCCAGCGCCTGGACCACCTGGACGCTGACGCTGGCCGGCATGGCGGCGGTGCCCACGCCCGGCTTCTTCGGCGCCTACGAGCTGTTCTGCAGCGCCGCCCTGTGGCTGTTCGGCGTGGACCCCGACCTCGCCCGGACCTTCGCCCTGGTGCTGCACCTGGGCATGTTCGGCTTCACCGTCGTCGTCGGTGCCGCGGCCATGGTCGTCGAGGGGCTGGGGGTCCGGCAGCTCGTCGTGCGAGCAGCCCCGCGACAGTGAGCGCCCGATCCGGTGCCCGCCGGGCGCCTCCCCGGGCCGCCTCCTGCGGGGCCCCCCACCGCCGTCGACGCCTGCAGGTGTAAGCCGGCGGAACCCCCGCGCGTTTCGTCGGTCAGAGGGCGCGTCCCTCGACGGGAGGCGTGGTGGTGCGGGTTCTGGCGACGACGGATCGAGCGGCGGGTGGGCTCGCCCGCCTGGCGACGACGCTCGGGCAGTGTGCGCTCGTGGTGCTCGGCGTGCACCTGGCTGCGGACAGCCTCGACGACCGGGTGTTCCTGCTGCTGAGCACCGCTGTCGAGCTGGCCGATGCCCGCCTGCAGCCGCTGGCGGTCGCGGCCGCTTCCGGCCTGGGGCTGGGGCCTGAAGCGCTCCTGCTGTGGCAGGGGCTGCCGCTGGCGGCGATGGCGGCGTGGCTGGCGCTCGCGGTCGAGCTGGCCGCCGCGACCCTGCTCTGCGGCGGCTTCCTGCTCACCGCGCGGGCGAGCGCACCGACCTGGTCGGCCTGGCGCCGCGCCCTCTGCGTTCGCGCGGTGGTGCTGCCCGGCTGTCTCGGCGGCGTGCTGCTGGCGGGGAGCTGGTCACTGGCGATGGGCGTCGAGGATCTGCTGCCCCCGAGCGCTCTCGCACCCTGGGCGGCCGCCCTGTTGGGACTGTCGGCTCTGCTCCGCTTCGGCTGGCCGGCCTGGCGCCGGACCGTTGCGGCGCTGGAGCCCCCCCGGAGGCGCGCCGAGGGGCTCGCGTCGGCGCTGGTCCTCGCCCCCATCGGGTTGCTCGCCTGGATCTACGGCGTGCCGCTGTGGGGGCTGTTGCCGTGAAGGGGATCGCCGAGCTGAGCCTGCTCGTCGCCGTGTGCGCGGCCTGTTGGACCCGGACGCCGGTGGGTGCCGTCGCGTCGGCCGGGCTGCTGCTGGTGCGCGGCGACCGGGTCGAGGATGTCGCTCTCCCCGACCTGCTGGCCTCCTTCCGCACCGAGCTGCCCACGACCCTGCAGCACGCGTTGACGACCACCGTCGCGCAGATACCCGCCGTCACTGCGGTCGAGCTGGGGGTCGGCGGGCCCCGGACCTGGACGCCGGCCCTGCGGACCGCCGTCGTAGCGCAGCTCGGCGACGACGCCCTCGCCGCCCTCGACGCGGAGGCGTCGATGTCGGGCGCCCCCGCCTTCGACGCCGAGGCGGCGCTGGAGCGCTGGTCCGTGGGCGCGGACACCCGCCAGCGGGCCATCCGACGCGCCCGCGCCGCCGGCGTCCGCGAGCCTGACCGCTACCGCGCGCATCGCCGCTTCCTTCCGGATGCCGACGCCCTCGCCGCCGATCGCGCCGTCGACGAGACCCTCGCCCTCGCCACGGTCCTCGACCTGTCCTGGCCGGTTGACCCCGCGGCTCGCATCACCAGCGGCTTTGGCTACCGCACGCACCCCACGCTGCGCACGCGCAAGCTTCACGAGGGCGTCGACATCGCCGTTCCCGTCGGCACGGCGGTCGCTGCGGCCGGCGCCGGGACGGTGATCAGGGCGCGCTCCAACGCCGTGTGCGGCCGCCACGTCAAGCTGGATCACGGCCATGGCGTCACGACCAGCTACTGCCACGGGGACCTGGTCGAGGTGGAGCGAGGCGTGGAGGTACGGCGTGGCCAGGAGATCATGAAGAGCGGCAACACCGGGCGATCGACCGGCCCCCACCTTCACTTCGGCCTGCGCATCGGCGGTCGTCCGGTCGACCCCGCGGCCTTCCGCGCGCGGGGGGCGACGACCCGCGGCTTCGCGGGTCCCGACGAGACCGCTTCCGGCTGAGCACGCTGTCCCCGTCGGGCTCCTCGGAGCCTGTTTCACCGTCTTGGCACAGGCCCGGTGGAACACCCTGGAACAGGTGGTGGAACAGGTGTCGGGCTCCCGCTGGGCTGCGACGATCCGCTCCACGCGGGCACTCTCGGCGCATCTCGCCGGTATCGGCACAACGCCGGAGGGCTGGCACGGGCCCTGCAATGACCTGGGCACGCGAGGCTTTCTCATAGGTTGGGTCCATGTTCTTGCGCTTGCTCAATTGGTTGCGTGTCGACTCTGCAGGCCCCGCCTCGACGGGGCCTGCAGAGTCGGACTCCTCCCCCCAGGTCGACCACGACGCCCTCCTGGAGAGCGTCGGAAACGACATCGCGCTGCTCGGCTGCGTGGTCGATGCCTACCGGGAGTCGCGTCAGGCACAGCTCGATGCGGTGGCAGCGGCCGTCGCCGCGGCCGAGCCTGCGGCGCTCTTCCACGCCGCGCACCAGGTGCGGGGCTGCATGTTGAGTCTCTGTGCACCGCAAGCGGCCGCCCTCGCCGGAGAGCTCGAAGCAGCCGGGCGTGGCGGGCGCACCGAGGGTCTGGACGAACAGGTCCAGGCGCTCGCACGGCAGATGGACGCCGTCGAGACCGAGCTGTCGGTCCTGATGTCGGCGGCCGCATGACCCGCGTCCTCCTCGCCGAAGACGACCTGGTCAGCAGCCGGCTGGTGCAGGCCCAGCTCCAGGCGGCCGACTACGAGGTCGTGGTCGCCCGCAGCGGGGACGAAGCGCTGCGCCTGGCGCTGGCGCCCGACGCGCCCCGCCTGCTGCTGCTCGACTGGATGATGCCCGGCCTGCACGGCCCTGAGGTCATCCGGCGTCTGCGCCGGCTGCAGCCCGACCGGTACCGCTACGCCGTCCTGCTCACCCAACGGGCCGGCGGCGCCGACATGCTGAGCGGCTTCGAGTCCGGGGCCGACGACTTCGTCCGCAAGCCCTGCGATCCTCGCGAGCTGGTGGCCCGCCTGCGCGTCGGCGCACGCATCATCGAGCTGCAGGACCGCCTCAGCGCCAGCAACATGGCGTTGACCCGCCTCGCCGACAGCGATCCGCTGACCGGCCTGCCCAACCGTCGCTGCCTGCTGTCCGAGCTGCAGATCGCCTCGGCGCGCTGTGCCGAGCAGGCCCGCCCGCTGGGTGTCGCGATGGTCGACATCGACCACTTCAAGCAGGTCAACGATCGCCACGGCCACGCAGCCGGCGATCGCGTGCTGTGCGCGGTTGCCGAGCGCATGCGCGGTCGGCTGCGCGACGACTGCACGCTGGGGCGCTTCGGGGGAGAGGAATTCCTGCTGGTCGCGCCCGGCACCGATGCAGACGCCATCGCAGCCATCGGTGAGCGCCTCCGCGCCGCGGTGGCCGAACATCCCATCGCCGCCGGTGCCAGCACCGTGCCCGTGACCATCAGCGTCGGGGTGGCCTGCCGGAAGCCGGGCACGGACCGGTCCGACGCCGAGCTGGTCCGTGCCGCCGATGACGCCCTCTACGACGCCAAGCACGCCGGCCGCGATCGGGTCTGTGTGGCCTGGGACTCCGCCCCCCCCGCACAGCCCACCGCCCTGACCGGCACCGGTCCCCACTGACTCCCCCACCCGAGGTCCCAGGTCCCCATGGAGACTAGTGAATTCCTGTCGACGGTCGATCGTATCCACGGAGAGGCCTGGGATCGCGGGCTGTTCTTCCAGGTCGCCGACGACGCCCCCATCCGCGACCGCCGCATCGGCATGTCCGGGCGACCGGTCGTGTCGTTTTCGTCGTGCTCCTACCTGGGCCTGGAACTCCACCCCGCACTCATCGCCGGCGTCCACGACGCCGTCCAGCGCTACGGCACGCAGTTCTCCAGCTCGCGCGGCTACGTCTCGGCACCCCCCTACGCCGAGCTGGAGTCCCTGCTGGAGCAGCTCTTCGGCGGCCACGTGCTGGTGACCTCGACGACCACGCTCGGCCACCAGTCGACCCTGCCGGTGCTGCTGTCCGAGCGTGACGCCATCGTCATGGACCACCAGGTGCACCACAGCGTGCAGGTCGCCGCCCGCCTCGCCCAGGCCGGTGGCGCCCGCGTCTCCATCGTCAAGCACGGCCACCTGGAACGGGCCATCGACGAGGTCGCCCGCCTCGCGCGCTCCTGCGACCGGGTCTGGTTCGCGGTGGACGGCGTCTTCTCCATGTACGGGGACCTCGTGCCGCTGGGGCTCCTCCACGAGATCCTCGGTGTGGCCGACAACGTGTGGCTCTACGTCGACGACGCCCACGGCATGAGCTGGGCCGGCCGCCACGGCCGGGGCAGCTTCCTGTCGCGCATGCCCCTGCACGATCGCCTCGTGCTCGCGACCTCGCTGAACAAGGCCTTCTCGGCCGCGGGCGGCTGTGTGGTCTTCCCCGACGCCGCGATGAGGGATCGGGTGATGCGCTGCGGTGGCGCCCACGTCTTCTCGGGGCCCATCCAGCCTCCGATGCTCGGCGCGGCGCTGGCGTCGGCCCGCGTGCACCTCTCCGACGAGATCGTCGGCTACCAGGAAGCGCTCGCCGAGCGCGTCGACTTCTGCCACCAGCGCTTCGACGCGCTGGAGTTGCCGCTCCTGGACCGCAACGACTCCCCCATCTTCTTCTTGCGCACAGGCCTGCCGCGAGTCGCCTTCGAGGTGGCCCAGCGCATGCTCGCCGAGGGCTTCTACGTCACGCCTTCGGTCTACCCGTCGGTGCCTCTGGCAAGGGCAGGGATTCGCTTCACGGTGACCGCGAGTCATGCTTTCGCCGACATCCGGAGGGCGATCGGGGCCCTCGGCGAGCATCTCCCCACCGTCCTGCGCGAGGTCGGCACGACCGCCGCGGAGCTGGACGATGCCTTCGCCAGCGCCCTGCCGCGCTACCAGGCCACCGCCCTGTTGCCCGACGGCTCGGTGCCTGCTGCGTCGGTCGAACGGGACCGTGCCGCGACTTCGGGCTCCGTCGCCGCGACCGCGAGCCTCCGGGTCGAGCACCACACAACCATCGACGCCATCGACCCGGTCCTGTGGAACAGGCTGCTCGGCACGGTCGGATCGTGCAGCCACGCCGCCATGCAGCTCGCAGAGGGCGTGTTCCGTGACGAGCTGCGCCCGGAGTACGACTGGGACTTCGACTACGTCCTCGTCCGGGATGCTGCCGACCGGGTGGTCGCCGCCACCTTCTTCACGACGATGCTCAACAAGGACGACATGCTGATGCGGGACGAGGTCTCCCAGGCGGTCGAGGAGCGCCGGCGCAGCGACCCCTACTTCCTGACCTCGCGCATCGTCAGCATGGGCAGTGGCTTCTCCGAGGGCAACCACCTCTACCTGGACCGCAGCGGCCCCTGGCAGGCGGCGCTGGGCCTGCTGCTCGACGCGGCCACGCAGATCCACGACCAGCGCGAAGCGGCCGTCCTGTTGCTACGGGACCTGCCGGGCAGCGATGCCGCCCTCGATGGCTTCATCCACGACCGAGGCTTCGTCCGCGTGCCCATGTTCGACAGCCACCACCTGCGGCTGGACCACACCGATGAAGAGCAGTGGCTGGCGTCCCTGTCCCGCCGCAAGCGCAAGCACCTCCGCGGCATCATCGCCCAGTCGGTCCACGTCCGTCGTGAGGTGTACGGTATGGCCGAGGGCCGGGTGCCCGACAGCGACCTGCTGCGGCGTCTGTACATGATGTACCGGGCCGTGTCCTCGCGGAAGCTGCGCCTGAACGTCTTCCCCCTGCCGGAGCGCCTGCTGCATGCGCTGTGTGAAAGCCCTGCCTGGGAACTGGTCACCGTCCACCTCGACCCCGCGGCCGGCGGCCCCGCCGACGGGGCCCCGGTGGCATGGTACGCCGCCCACCGCCACGCCGGACACTACGCGCCCTTCCTCTGTGGGCTCGACTACAACTACGTCTTCGACCACGGTGCCTACCGCGCGATGATCCTGCAGGTGGTGCGGCGCGCCCACGAGCTGGGCATGGCCGAGATCCACATGGGCATGGACGCCGACCTCGAGAAGTCGCGCTTTGGCTCCGTGCGGCACGACAACTGTGTGTACCTCCAGGCCCGGGACCACTTCAACGGCCAGCTCCTCCAGGAGATCGTGGCCGAGGTCGGGCTCCACCCCCAGGCAAGGTGAGGCAGCCATGAGCAGGGCAGAGGTCGTCGAGGGCCGCGCGTCGATCGCCGTCGCCGGGAAGGCACTGCTCCTCTTCGTCAAGGGGACGCCGGCCGAAGCCCACGGTCGCATGTTCGCCGGCCTGCCCTTCGACGCCTACAACATCCCCGACCAGGTGAGCTGGGACCAGTTCTGCACCCTGGCCGAGCGCTTTGAGGTCGAGGTCGGCGGGCCGGAAGCGCTGGTCGACGTGGGGCCCGCCGTCATCGAAGAGCCGGGCATGTCCGGCTACGTCGTGCTCTACAACCTGGTCGCCGGGCCGGGCACGCTGTACCGGGTGGCCACCCGCTTCGGCGGCCAGTCCATGTTCCCAGGGTCGGTGTCGTCGCTCGACAGCCTTGGCAAGGACCGCATCCGGATCCGCCTGGCCCTCCCCCCGGGCAACCGCCCCTGCCCGCAGTACTTTCGCATCAACGAGGGCTTCTTCCGGGCGCTGCCGCTGATCCTCGGCCTGCCCATGGCCGAGGTGGACGCCACCATCGGCGAGCTGGAGGCCACCTACGACGTCCGCCTGCCGCCCTCCCTGTCGATCTGGGCGCGCATCCGCCGGGCCGTGGCCGCGGTCTTCTCGGCCCGCGCCGTCTTCGACGAGCTGGGCCGGCAGGAGCAGGACCTTCGGGCGAACTACGAGCGCCTCCAGGACGCGCTGGCGCTGGCCGAGGCCGAGCGGGAGAGCGCCGTCGCCGCCCGCGTCGAAGCCGAGCGGGCCCTGGCGGTCAAGGCCGACTTCCTCGCCACCATGAGCCACGAGATCCGCACGCCGCTCAACGGCATCATCGGTATGTCGGATCTGCTCGCCACGACCGACCTGGCCGAAGACCAGGCCGACTTCGTCGCCACCATCCGGTCCGCCGGCGGCTCGCTGCTCGCGCTCATCAACGACATCCTCGACTTCAGCAAGCTCGACGCGGGCACGGCCGAGGTGGAACAGATCGTGTTCTCGCCCGCCGCCGTGGCCCGTGAGGTGTTGATGATCCTGGGCCGCAGCGCCTCGTCGAAGGGGATGGAGCTGCTGCTGGACATCGACGACGCGCTGCCCACCCGGCTCGTCGGGGACCCCAACCGTCACCGGCAGGTGCTGCTCAACCTCGTCGGCAACGCCATCAAGTTCACAGACCAGGGCTCTGTGACAGTGCGGGTGCTCTGCGCGGCCGGGTACGCGCCTCGTGATGAAGACGGCCTGGGTGCCGTGGCCGCAGAGGATGACACCTTCATGCTCCGCATCGAGGTGGTCGACACGGGCATCGGCATCGCGCCCGACGCCATCGAGCACCTCTTCGATCCCTTCGCCCAGGCTGACAGCTCGGTCACCCGCACCCACGGCGGGACCGGGCTGGGCCTGGCCATCTGCCGCCGGGTCGCGCGGATCCTCGGGGGTGACGTCGGCGTGCAGAGCGAGCCCGGGCAGGGCAGCACCTTCTGGTTCACGAGCCGCTGCTCGCGCGCTGCTCCCTCGGAAGACGCGCAGGACGTGGCTGGCGATGCGGCTGTCCCGGTGCGCCTCGTCTACGAAGCCGGCGTGGTGGATCTCACAGAGGACGACGCCGATGCCCGCTCGATCAGCGACGAGATCGGCCGCTACCTCGAGCCCTCGGAGGTCCCGCGCAAGGTGTCGCGTGCCCCGGCGCTGCCGGTGGAACCGGCCGCGGTCGACGCCGGTACGACCATCCTGCTGGTCGACGACAACCCGGTCAACCAGCGGACGCTGTCCCTGATGTTGCAGCGCATGGAGTGCACGGTCGTCGCGGCCTCCAACGGTCGCGAGGCCGTGGACGCGGTCGCCGCCCGGCCCGTCGGCGCCTTTGACCTCGTCCTGATGGACTGTCACATGCCCGAGGTGGACGGCTGGGAGGCGACCCGCCGCATCCGCGCGCTGGAACAGGGCGATGCGCTGGTCGTCATCGGCGTGACCGCCGACGTGATGCCGGGCACACGCCAGCGCTGCATCGCCGCCGGCATGAGCGACTGTGTGTCCAAGCCGCTCACCCTGCTCCGCGTCCAGGAGGTGGTCGACCGCTGGTGTGGCCCCACGGCCGCGGCTCGCTGACGGCCCCTCTCCGGGTCCTTCTTCCAGAAGGGGCCCGTCCCTCGCGCGATGTCCGGTTTGCCTGGAGATCGGACTCGGCGGGGGACGGGCTCCAGCTCTGTCAGCGGTCAGAGGTCGGGGGTCAACAGCAGGACGCCGAGGTCGTTCGTGGGCAGCCCGCCGGCGCTCGGCAGGCTGGTCAGCGCGACCTCTTCGTCGCCCAGCGCGACATCGAGCTCTCCGCGAAAGACGGTGGCGACGGCGAGGGTGTCCTCGGTCCCGGCCAGCGCGGTGGGCCAGGCGTCGCCGCT
Source organism: uncultured Enterobacterales bacterium (assembly GCA_964599085.1). Lineage (GTDB taxonomy): Bacteria > Myxococcota_A > UBA796 > UBA796 > UBA2385 > J125. Next base: position 17,945 of record CAZRFD010000033.1, read on the forward strand.
GCCGCTCGCCGTCCACAGCCAGTCGGTGTGTCCCGTCCAGTCGATGCGCGCCAGGGCCAGCGTGGCGCCGGCGTCCACGACGGGGAGCACGCCGTCGCCGACCTGCAGGGTCGCGGCGGCGTCGGTCCACAGCCCGATCCAGGTCGACCCGGTCGCGGTGGAGTGGACAGTGGTGACGAGCGCCTGTTCGGAGACGTGTACAAGCCATTCGAGCACGAGCTCGGGGGACCATGCCGCCACGACCCGCCCGCCGATGCCGTCGGCGACGGGGTCACCGTCGGCCTGGGGCAGCAGGCCACTGTCGCCGAGGTCGGCGGCCAGCAGCAGGCCGCCGTCGGCGGTCGGTACGAGGTGGGCGTCGGCGCCGACACCCGGACCCATCGTGGCCGTCCACGCCGGCTGTCCGACGGCGTCGATGGAGACGAGACCCGTGCAGACCTCGGCGCCGGGGCAGGGCGTGAGCAGGCGGCCGCCGGCGACGACGCCGGGATCGCCCGTGTAGCGGAGGAGCTGCACGACGGACCCGTCGGGGCGGACCGCCCCCGCCTGGCGGCGCTGTGGCCCGGTGTGCCAGGTCGAGGCCGACCGGAGCGTACCGTCGTCGCCCAGCGCGACGACGAAGCCGTGTGGGCCGAAGTTCGCGAGGGTGGTCGTCGCGCCGTCGACCATGAGCTGCAGCTCGCCACTGTCCACGCTGCCGTCGATGACGAGGGCGCCGGTGGCGTCGCGGCCACAGCCGGCTGCGAGCTCGCCACCATTCGTGACGCCGAGACCGGCCACCGCCGCGATGCGTCCGGCGTCGTCGACGCGGACCAGCGTGAGGCTGCTGCTCCAGGACTCGGGCAGCTCGCCCAGCTCGGGGGAGAGCGTGGCCGAGGTCAGCGCACTGGCGCACACCCACGCGCCACCGTCGCTGGTGGGCAGGAGCTCGTCGACCACCAGCGAAGCGCTGGCCGTGGCCAGGGTGGTGCGCCAGGACAGGGTTCCGTCGGGCGTCAGCGCGACCAGCTCGGCTCGCTGGTCGTCATCGTCGAGGGGCCCGGCACCCAGGTAGCCGCCGACCAGCAGGCCGCCGTCGTCCAGCATCGCGATGGCGGTCGGGCGGTCGTCGAGCGCGGTGCCGTCGGTCCAGGCCCAGAGCAGCCCGGCGGCCGGGGTGGACGGTCCGGGGGCGACGCCGGTGTCGACAGGCGCGGCGAGATCGAGGCCGGTGTCGGTGACCTTCGCCAGCGTCCCGTCCTGGTCACTGTCCAGATCCTGGATCTGTCCATCCTCGATGTCCTGGACGATCCCGGAGGTGGACAGGCAGCCGACGGAGAGCAGCAGGAGGAGTGGCATCGACGTTCCGGGCGGAGAAGCGGTACGTCCGGGTGCCGCGTTCCCGGGTGGGGGGGCGCAGGAGCGCGAGACGGGCTCAGGCCGCGTCGGCGCGGGGGGCGGCCGGTGGAGACGGCCAGGTGTCCTCGATGGCGTGGCGCAGCCACCAGCTCCTGCGCTGGGGTCGACTGACCAGATAGCCCTGGAGCAGGTCGCAGCCCAGTGCTCGGGCGGTGGCGGCTTCCTCCGGGCGCTCGATGCCCTCGGCCACGACGAGGGCTTGCTCGGCGTGGGCCAGCGCGACGACTGTCCGGATGTAGCCCTGCTTGCGCGGGTCGCGATCGCAGTCGGTCAGCGCCAGGCGATCGATCTTGATGATGTCGGGGTGCAGGGCGACCAGTCGGGGGAGGGTCTCGCAGCCTGCACCCAGGTCGTCGAGCGCGATCCTGTAGCCGTGGCTTCGCAGCCGGCTGGCCGCCAGGGCAACCTCCTCGATGCTGTCGATCGGGCCGTCTTCGACCACCTCGAGCACGATGCGGTCGGCGTAGCGTCGCAGCGGATCGACGGAGCTTCCCAGGCTGCTACGCAGCAGATCGTCCACCGTGACGTTGACGGTGATGACCCCGCGGAGCCCGCCGTGTGACAGCTCCCGCGCGATGCGGCGGCGGATCCGCTCCTGGAGATCGGCGGTCATGCCGAGGCGCGCCGCGAGCTGCAACACATGCCAGGCCGAGGGACAGCAGGGGGCGTCGCTTCGGACCAGCGCTTCGTAGCCGTACAGTGCTGCCGAGCCGGCGTCGACCAGCGGCTGCCAGGCCATGTAGAGCTGCCCGACGGCGTCGGCGTACAGGCTGGCGTCCGTCGACGACGTGGTCGGCGCGACGTCGGGCTGCCCGTCTCTGGACGGGTCGGCGGCTGCCAGCAGGCGACGCCGCTGCAGCGCGCGTCCCAGGGCGCGGCTGGCACTCTTGCTGTTGATCGGCGTCGGCAGGCTGGCCAGCGCACCGTCGTTGATGGCCGCGAGTGCATCGACCTCCCGGCGCGGCGGCACGACCACGACCACCGGGTGGGGGGAGAGCGGGCTGGAGTCGGAGGCCAGCAGGCGGTCGCCTCCGGAGCCCAGCAGGTCGACGTGGCAGAAGACTGCGTCGGGGTCGAGGCGATCGATGGCCTTGCGCGCCGCGGCCCCGCCCCGGGTCAGCACGTGGGCCCGGTGGCCCGCGGTACCGAGTGCCCGGGTGATCTCCAGCCCGGCCCCCACCTCCGGCGCGACGACGAGGATCGTCGGGGAGGTGGGGTCGGGAGGAGCAAGGGTCAATGCGGGGGCGGGCATAGGGTCAACCTCAAACAAAGGCCCGGGGGCCGCAAGGCAGGAGCAGTGCTCACGGGGAGGGGAGGAAGGCAAGGGCAGGGACCCTCCCCGTGAGCGGGGCCCACGCGCATCGCTCGCGGGCAGGCATGACGATGCGCGTGGTCACGACCGAGGCTCCTGGCTCAGTCGAAGGTGGCACGAGGGATGCCGAGGAGGAAGCCCTGGGTGAGATCACACCCCAGCTCCACGACCGTCTGGTGCTCCTCGGGGCGCTCGATGCCCTGGGCGACGACGAGGGCGCCTTCGCCGTGGGCCATCTCCACGACCTGGGAGATGTAGCGCTGCTTGATCGTGTTCCGGTCACAGCGACGCACGATGGCGGCGCCGAGCTTGTAGATGTCGGGGGCCAGCACCCGCATGCGGACCAGCGACGCGGTCGTGCTGGTGATGTTGCCTGCGGCGATGCGGTAGCCGGCCTCACGCATGCGATCGAGGGTGGACAGCACGGGCGGCGTCAGCGGCACTGCGAAGTCCTGACTGAACTCGACGACGACGCGGGAGGCGTACTCGCGGAGGGGATCGTCTCGGGTCGCGAGGAAGCCGTGGCTCAGCTCCTCGATGTCCATGTTGACGAAGAAGGTGCGCCACTGTTCGCGGTCGAGGAACTCTTCGAGCACGAGGCGACGCACGCGGTCGTCCAGCTCGCGGGTGCGGCCGAGGCGGTTGGCGACCGCCAGCAGCGGACCGGCCTTGGAGAAGGGAGGCGCCGTGGTGCGCATCAGCGCTTCGTAGCCGACCACGCAGTTGCTGCGCGCGCGGACGACCGGCTGGTAGACGAGGTAGAGGTGGTCGAGTGCGGCGTCGAAGGCTTCGGCCTGGTCGATGTCGCTGCGCCCGGCGAAGAAGGCGTCCTTCGTGTCGTACAAGCCCAGGTCCTCCTTCTGGCGCTCGCTCATGGCGGCCTCGACCGCGGCGGCGATGACGTCGGCCCCCAGCGGCCAGTGCAGGGTCGCCACGGTGCCCTGCTGGATCAGCGGGGTGACGTTGTCGTCGGGCGTGTCGGTGGCGACCTGGATGACGGGGATGGAGGGATGACGCTGCCGCATCCACTCGCTGAACTGGACGGTGTCGTCCGGCCGGCTCAGCGCGCTCATGACGATGTCGTAGTCGACGGCGTCGAGGCTGGCGATGGCGTCTTCGCAGCGTGCACAGACGTCGACGGGGTGGCCCACCGACGCCACGGCGTCGGCGAGCTGCTCGCGGGTCTGGTCCGACGGGTCGACGACGAGCACGTAGTAGGGGCGGGAGGACGGGCGCTGGTGGATGGCGGAGGTCACGGGCAGCTCCTGAAGACGAGCACCGGGTCATCGAGTCGACCGGGCGCCATGGTGCGTTGCAAGCGTCGTGCCAATCCCTCCTCGGCTTGACCATGCCCTGACCATGGGGCTCGTCGGCCGAAGGCCCCGGCTGGGACTGTTCCACCGGTGTGCCAGGGCCGTCGCTGGAACGGTGGCGGTGGAACGGCTCGGCTGTGACGGGCCTGCTCGCCGCGTGGATTCGGACCTGGCACGATTGCTGCATTGCATCGGGGCGTGCGTGTGCGACGGCGGCTCGTGAACGCACCCTCACCAGACGCACGAGGTCTCACGATGTCCCTTGCTGTCCAGCTGTCGCCTCCGCCCCCTCCGGCGGTGCGCGCGATCGACCCCTCCCTGCCCGTGCCCAAGCGGGACGCGACCGACTTCGAGCGCCTGCTGCGGCCGGATCGGGTCTTCGATGTCCTCGTCACGCCGCGCTCCGAGGCCTGCTTCGCCGTCGGTGGCCCCGACTGCCTGGCCGACGGTGGGGTGTACCTCTCCAGCATGTCGGCACCGGCCATCGACGAGGCGGTGGCGGTGCGGGTGCGGATCGACGACCCGCACTGTCCGCCGCTGACCCTGCCGGGCCGGGTGGCCTGGCTGCGGACCGTCGGCCAGGGCGAGGTCGTGGGCTTCGGGGTGGCCTTCGAGCTGCTGACGCCGGGTGTGCGCGCGCTCCTCGACCAGATGATCGAACGCGTCGACCGGGAGCCCCTGTTCTGGGACATGTAGGGGGGAGGGTTTCAGGGGAGGGAGGTGCCCTCCCTCTGCCTTGTGACGGACGAGCCGCCCCGGGAGATCCCCGGGGCGGCGCTGCTGGTGTGATGATCGACAGAGCTGGTCGACCGCGCTGGGTGTCAGCGCCGGTCGCCAGCCGTGTGCCGAAGCCCGCGCCCGGGAGGACGCGGGCTGTCAGGCCACGCTGGCCGCGGCGGTCCAGGCACGGCGCCACGACAGCTCGTCGTCGAGCTCGCCGCTCACCTCGGCACGGCCGTCCTGGCGACGCATGAGCTGCTGGAACAGCCGCCGGCTGGCGGCATCGTGCCATCCGGCCGCGGTCAGCAGCATCGACGAGCGCAGCTCGCTGTCGTGCTCGCTCCTGCCGATCACCGCGTCGGCGCACAGGTCGTAGGGCAGGAAGTGCACGAGGCTGTCCTGCAGCGCCACGTAGGTCGTCCAGGCATAGGTGCCCTCGACCGCGGCCTCGAAGCCGGCGAGCTGGCCCCGGCCGAGGCGACCGAGCGGAACGAAGTCGTCCCGCATGGTCTGGCGGTACCGCCCCACGACGCCGCGCTCGACCAGGAAGGCATCGCGGCGGTCGCCGCCCTCTGAGATCAGGCGCTCCCCCTTGCGGAAGCTCGTGGTCTGGATCCGGTCGGCGAGCCACGGAGGGAACTGCGCGTCGGTGTCTTCGGGGTCGACCTCCGGTGAGGGGTCGAGCTGCTGGCCCTGACCACGCAGGCGGGCCGAGAGGCGCTCGAGGAAGGTCGGAACGACGATGGGATCGGGCTGCGGCAGCTCCTCGCCGGGGCTCACGCGGCGGAGGATGTCGAGCATCTCGTGCAGCTCTCGCACCTTGGCCTGGAGCACCTCGGCTTCGAGGTTGGCCACGATGGGGTGGCGACTTGCGACCAGGCGCTCCCAGCCGGGGCGCTCCAGCACGAGCAGGGTCGCGGGCGTCACGGATCGCACGCTCGCCACGCGGCGCGGGCTGAGGCGCAGCAGGTTGCTCCCTCCGGCGTGCTGGCCGCGCGTCAGCTCGCGCAGCACCAGCTCGGCCCCTGGCTCTCCGATGAACACCTCGAGCTCGCCGTCGCGGACGAAGAGCATGCTGCCGTCGACGTCGCCGCGGCTCATGAGGAGCGTGCGTGCGCCGACCCGTACCGTCGTGCAGGTCGAGACGAAGCTTGCGATCTGAGAACCGTTCAGGCCATGGCATGTGTGCATGCCGGAGTACAGTCGGGGGTCGTAGGACATCACGAGCGCCGGTGTGGTTGGACGGAGGGGCGGCCGCCGACCCCGTCGAGGCGGCGTCAGCGCCCCATGAACCAGGCCCAGGGCGCGGGCTCGGGCGCCAGGGCGACACTGATCAGCGCCGAGCCGACCGCCGCGATCCGGCCCGGGTCGGTCGTCAGGTGTTCCCGGACGTCGGCGGCCAGCGCCAGGTGCAGGAAGCGCGCCTTCTCCCGGACGAGCTGGCTCTGTACGTTGCTGATGGCGGCGAGCTGGGGCACGGTCCGTGAGGTCCGCACGTCCACGTCGCGCAGGGACACGCAGATGGCGTCCGCCATGCGCTCGAGCAGCGAGACCGGGGTGTCTGCGGCTCCACCGCTGACCACCACCCCGGCGTCCGAAGTGGTGGGGGCGAAGCCGTGGAGCTGCACGAACCAGGTGTCTGGCAGCTCCTCGACGGCGGCCGCGGTCGCGAGCTGGAGCGCCGAGTGCTCGTTGTGCGAGGCGTCGGCGCCCTCCCAGGCGAAGCGTGACTGGGTCGAGAGGTACAGCGCGCGGAAGGGTGCTGCTTCGAACAGTGCCGAGGCGATGGGGCCGGTGTTCAGCTCGTCCATGGCGTGCGGAGCGGCCAGGACCACCTCGGCGGGCAGCTCTCCCTTGCGGATGGCGAGGAGGCCGGCGGCGGCCAGCGAGGGCGAGGCCGGGTAGAGCTCGAACCGCTCCTCGCTGTCGATGAAGACCAGGCCCAGGTCCGCGGCGCGGACCGAGAGGTCGTCGGTGTCGACGGAGAGGCCGGCGGTGCCGCGGGCCACGGCCAGCACATCGCTGACCAGGAGCTGGTAGGCGCTCCGGGCCTCCTCATCGAGGATCGGGGCGGCCAGGTCGGAGCGGGCGTTGGTCGCAGCCTGCCACAGTGGATCGTCCAGAGTGTCGGCTGCGGCGGGCGCGCTGAGGCCCAGGGCCAGGGGGACGAACAACATGGAGACCGACATCGGGAAGCTCCGTGACTGGTGTGGGAGAGGCCGCTGCTGGTGAGGGTGAACGCAAGTGCTGTGCCAGCCGCCGCCGCCCGTGCTCGGCTGCGGCTGGACTGCTGCAGGAACAGCGGTCGGCGGGTGCCTTCTGCGCGGTGTCGGCGGAGGGCGCGCGTTCACCTCAGGATCGAAGAACGGAACGAAACAGGCGGGACAGTTGGAACAGGACGGAGGGAGGGGTGACGACGCCTCTGGCTGTGTCCGTCGTCGAGCGCGAGGTGGCATCGGCCTTGCATTGTTGGGGGGAGACTCCGGGCGGCCGGGATCACTTCGGCGAGGTACGCCGTGATGCACCACACACAATCCGCGACAGCACTCCCGGCCGCTCCGGAGTCAGGGCTCGTCGCACCCGCGGCGACCTGGCGGCGGGTGCCCCTCTGGCAGGGACTGCTCTCGGCGGCGCCGAGCGTCGTCGTCCCTGGTGGAACCTCGCTCCTCGAAGTCGGCGTCCCCGCACGACGTCTCGTCGTCATCGAGGACGGCGAGGCCGAGATCATCGTCGGCGAGGGTGACGACGCGCTGGTGACGGGCGATCTCATGCCGGGCGACCACGCGGGTGGACGGTGCCTGTTCGGGTACGGTGGTCCCCCCATGGGGACGGTCCGGTCGCGGGGGGCATGCCGTGTGAGTGTGATCGAGGGTGACGCCATGGACGCCGCGAAGCTCGACCAGCACCCCGGGCTCTGTGGACTGGACGCGCTGGTCCTGCTGTCGCTGCAGGGGCACCTCCAGGCAGCGATGGCCGAGCTGGACCGCGTCGTCGGCCAGCCCCGGGCTCGCGGTCCAGCTCGCTGTGCGGGTGCGCGCGACTCCGGGCTCGAAGCCGGCCTCGAGCTGCTCGCGTCGCGGGCGGCGGCCGAGGAGCTGCCGGAGGGCGGGGTGCTGTTCCGTCCGTCCGGCCGCGACGGCAGGCCCGAGGCATTCGTCGTGCTGTCCGGAGTGGTCCGGCGCCTCTGGCGGCGTGCCGGCGGTCGCGTGGTCGAGCTGCGCCCCTGCCTGCCCGGCGAGCTGGGTGGCTTCGAGGAGGCGCTCGGCTTCCCGGCCGCGGCTGACGAACTGGTCGCCGGCCCGGGCACCCGCGTGGTGCGCATTCCCGCGGCCCGCTGCCTCGCGGCGCTCCGCAGCACCGACGCGGAGAGCGCCGCGATCCGACGTGCCATGGGGCAGGCCTCCGCGTCCGAGCTCGAAGAGCTGCGTGGGCGGGTGACCGCGGGCTGGCGCGACCAGGACTCGGTGACCACGAGCCTGGAGCTCGACCAGGTGCTGATGCTGCGCGCGACGGTCAGCGGCTTCCCCGGCGCGGTCTGACCAGGGAGCAGGCACGCTGCTTGCAACAGATGGGGGCGGAGGTCACCCCGGACCTCTCCCCGCTGCCTGGAGCGATGCCATGATGAACGCCTCCCCGCCGGTCGCTGCGTCGACCTTCCGCTTCGAGTACATGGAGATCGACACCGCCGCGCTCGTCCGGCTGGTGCTCGCCCTCAACGTCGCCGATGCTCTGTTCACCGCGTCGTACGTGATGACGGGCCGCGCCGAGGAGGCCAACCCGGCCATGAACCAGCTCATGCAGCTCAGCCCGGGCATGTTCGTGTTCGGCAAGCTGGCGCTGGTGGTCTTCGGGCTGTCGCTGCTGTGGCGGCATCGCATGCGTGCGTCTGCGGCCGCGGCGCTGGTCATGCTGTTCGTCGTCTACTACACGGTGTTCCTGTTCCACATGGGCGGACGCTGACCCATGGCCGCCGATCCGTCCCAGGGGCGTGCCGCTGTTCCACGGGGTATGTTCCACGCCGTCGGAACAGCGTGGGCCGCTCGCGGTAGCGATCGCGCTGTGGTCGGTGTCTTCGAGGAACGACAGCCGTGGTCGCGGGTGGCACGGGTGTTGCTTTGACTGAGGGTGGCCGGCGGCCCGGCCGCCCCAGCACCTGCCGAGGGGAGTCCCAGACCATGGAAGCCATTGCCTGCTCCAGCGTACAGAGCTCTCGACGCGTCGTGGTGCTGGTGGACCGCTCGACGGCTGGACTGCCCGCGCTGATGCGTCGCCTGCGCCGCGGCGGCTGCGCCGTGGTGGCCGCCCGGACGGCCGAAGAGGTCGAGCACCGCTGCGGCCTCGGTGTCGTTGACCTCGTGGTCCTGCCCCTGTCCCGCAGCGGTGGGCCGGGTGCTGCCGTGCTGCCCCTCCTCGCCGAGCGGCACCCCGACGTCGTCGTGATCATGCTCGCGGCGAGCCCCACCACCCACCAGGTCGCCGTCGCGCTGAGCCACGGGGTCGTGGGAATGCTCACGGCGGATGCGGACCGGCAGGCGCTCGTGTCCGTCTTCGAGCGCGCCTGGGAGGAGCGGGAGCTGCGGCTCATGGATCGCCTGCTCCAGGCCGAGGCGCTCCGGCAGCGGCAACATCGCGCCGAGCGGGCACGCCGGCTCGACGCTGCGCTGCGCGGGCTGACCCTGCGGTATCACGCGGCGAGTCGGCTTCGCGGCCACGGCGGTGGCGTCGTCCAGGCGCGGGTCGACATCGTCGATGGCGCGGACACCTCGCTGCAGGACGCCTGCGATCTCGCCGCGGAGCTGGCGCGGCTCGACGAGCTCGAGGCGGCGGTGCGGCGTGAGCTGGCCCGCGGCCTCCGTGCCCACCCGGAGTGGACCGATGTCTTCGTGGACACCGCTCCGGTGGACCTCTTCGACGGCCTGTTGGCTGCTGACTCCGACGTGTTGGCACCGCTCGCGCGCTGCATCATCCTGGAGCTGCCCAAGGACCCCCAGCGCTGGCAGGGTGATGACCTCGCGCTCGGCGTGGAACGGCTGCGCGGACAGGGCTTCCGCTTCTGTGCGTCCGAGCTGGGCCTGTGGGGCGAGCGCTCCGCGCACCTGATCCAGCTTCGTCCGGAGTTCGTGCGCGTGTCCATGCACGAGCTCCGGCTCTGTTCGGGCCAGACCGCCCGGCTACAGTACCTCCAGACCCTGGTGCTCGCCGCCCAGCGCGCGGGTGCGCAGGTGTTCGTCGACGGGGCCGGGGGGCCCGGCGACCTCCGGCTGGCGCGCGAGGTGGGCGGTGACCTCGTGCTCGAGCCCTCACCTCTGGCGGTCACGGAGGTCGCTGGCGACGCCCCCGACAGGAGCGTGGCGTCATGTTGATCGATCTCCAGGTGGTCAAGGGCCTCAGCGTCTGTGCGGGCCTGGACCTCGAGCAGGCGACCGGTTTCTTCGAGCAATGTCGCACCCAGCGGCTGGCGCCGGGTACAGTCCTCTCCCTGCCAGACCACCCCCAGGCTGCCGTTCACTTCGTGCGTGCCGGGGAGCTCGCCCAGCTCGCGGGCACCGGTTCGGATGCGCTGCTGGTCCGCACCCTCGTCCGTGGTGACCTCGTGGCGACCCCCGGACTGCTGGATGCCGGCGGCGACCGTCACACCTGCCTGCGGGCGCTCAAGCCCTGCACCGTGCTTACCGTGGACGGTGACGCCATCGACCGCCTCGCCTCCCTCCACCATCCCGTGGTGGCCAACATCGAGATCGAGCTGCTGCGCGCCGAGGCGCGTGAGCTCGAAGTGCGCCAGACGGTGTTGGCCCGCTTCGCCGGTGGTGATGAGGCCCCGCGTCCTTCGTCGCCCTTCGCGCCGGCCCTGCGCAGCCTGTTCGGCCCGCTGTCGACGCCCGATGCGCGGTGGACCCCGGCGAGCGAGTCGAGCCGCCTGCTGCAGCGTCGCCTCGGGCTCGTCGCGACGCCGGTCGAGGACCTGGTCGCAGTGCTGAACAGCCGGCTCGAAGCGCGGGTGATGGCGCGTGGCGAGACCCTCGTCGCCCAGGGACGCCCGGCTGCCGCTGGCTTCGTCGTGCGGACCGGCAAGATCGGGCGCTTCGTTCGCTCCGAGGTCAAGGGTCAGGTCAAGCTCGGTGTGCTGGTACCCGGCCAGCTCGGTGGCTTCGAGACGGCGATCACCGCGGGGCCCGCGGCCGCCAGCGCGGTGGCGCTGGAGGATGGCGTGGTGCTCCGGGTGCGCCTGGCGGACCTCTCGGCGGCCCTCGTCGATCGTACGCCCGAGTCCACCCGCCTCCGCAGGGCCATGCTCGCCACGGTCTCGGGCTGGCAGGAGCAGCTCGCGCTCCAGCTCTTCCACGCATCCATGTCGTCGCGCACAGGCGGCGCCACAGGGGCAGCACATGCCACGGCTTCCTGAACCCTCCCTCTCCGCTGTCGACGCGCCTGACGGTGCTCGCAGCCTCCCCGCCGCCGGCTCGCCTGGACCGGTCGGCTCCTCCCCACCCGCCACCGAAGAGGTCATCATGCCCGCCACCCAGCTTGCACCGCAGCCCCGTGGGGCCGCCAGCACCTGCGACGTCCTCGTCGTGGACGGGGTCCGCGAACGGCGCGAGATGATCTCGGACACCCTGTCCGGGGTGGGGCACCGGGTCGACACCTGTGCCGACGAGGACAGCGCCCTGGAGCTGCTCGCCGAGCACGGCCACCAGGTCATCGTGCTGGCATGGCCGCGCGTCGCGGGGGTCGCCGGCGACGACAGCCTGTTCAACTGGCTGCGCGTCCGGCACCCCGGCGTCCAGACCATCCTCGTCGCCCGTCCCTCGGCCGGCGAGGCGGCCGTGCGGCTCGCAAACAGCGGAGCTTCCGGCCTGGTGCACGACCCCGTCGACCCCGACGAGCTGTGCGCTGCAGTCGACCGCGCCGGGCGGCGTCACGCCCACCGCACGGCGGCCCGTCGGCGGCACGAAGACGACTACGTGCGGCGCCGTCACCTCGACGCCATGTCCCACGTCTTCGAGAACGCGCTGATGCAGCTCAGCCTGGTGTACCAGCCGATCGTGCGTGCGCGCACGGGCTGCATCGTGGGCTACGAAGCCTACCTGCGCACGACCACGCCGCGCTTCGAGGCGCCGAGGCCGCTGCTCGATCTCGCCCAGCGGCTCGGACGGCAGTTCGAGGTGGATGACCGCGTGCGCTCGCTCGTCGCCATCCTCATGGAGGAGACGGCGCAGCCGCGGACCATCTTCGTCAACTTCGACACCGGCGAGCTGACCCGCGGCGTGCTGGCGACGCGCCAGGATCGGCTGGCACCCTACGCCCATCGCGTGATCGTCGAATTCGGCGAGGAGGGACCCGTGCCGGAGGGCGACAAGGTCCGCGAGACCATCGAGCGGATGCGGCGCTTCGGCTACCGCATCGCCGCTGGCGGCATCGCTGGCACCATCTCGGGCCTGGCGCGGATGCGCGTCCTGCGGCCGGATCTCTACAAGCTCGGCGCGGCAGTGGTCCAGGGCTGCGACCACGACCCGGTCCGCCGCCGGCACATGGCCCGCCTCGTCGACCTCGCCCACGACGAGGGCGCGATGGTGGTCGCCCAGGGCATCGAGCGCCCCGAGGAGCGCCAGGTCGCCGTCGAGCTGGGCTGCGACATGCTCCAGGGCTTCCTGCTCGGCATGCCCAAGATCAGCTTCGACTGAGCCATGGCGACGACCTGCCCGTACCGTCACCGGCCGCCCGCAGCAGCGCGGGGGGCCGGTGCCGTCGGATCAGTCGTCGCTCTTGTTGGGCATGATCCCGAACTTCTTCATCTTGCGGTACATCGTGGTCCGCGGGATGCCCAGCGTGCGCATGGCTTCCGACACGTTGCCGTCGGCGGCGGCGATGGCGGCCATGATGGCCTGTCGCTCTCGCTCGTCGGAGCCCAGGTCGGGGCGTGTCTGACGGCGGACGACGGTCCCGGCGCGGCCGGGTCGGGCGATGCGCGGTGGCAGGTGGTCGGGGCCGATCTCTCCGGTCGCCGAGATCGACGCGTGCTCCATGGCGTTGCGCAGCTCCCGCACGTTGCCCGGCCAGTGGTAGCTGAGCAGGAGCTGTTCGGCCGGCGGCGTCAGCCGCAGGCGCGCGCCACCGGTTCGCTTCTGCAGCTCGTCGAGGAAGTGACGGGCGATCAGCAGCACGTCGTCGCCGCGGTCGGCGAGTGGTGGGAGCTGCAGTTCGTAGACGGCGATCCGGTAGTACAGGTCCTGGCGGAAGCTGCCCTCTTCGACCAGCTCGAAGAGGTCGCGGTGGGTGGCCGCAAGGATGCGGACGTCGGTGTCCTGTTCGCGGTTGCCGCCGACGCGCCGGAAGCGGCGCTCCTGGAGGACCCGCAGCAACATCACCTGCAGGCTTGGGGACAGCTCTCCGACCTCGTCCAGGAACAGGACGCCACCGTTGGCCTGTTCGAAGGCGCCCGCTCGGCCGCTGACGGCGCCGGTGAAGGCGCCCTTCTCGTGGCCGAAGAACTCGCTCTCCTGCAGGCCCTCGACGATCGCGCCGCAGTTGATGGCGACGAAGGGACCGTCCTCGCGTGCGCTGGCGGAGTGGATGGCGCGGGCGACGACTTCCTTGCCGGTGCCGGTCTCTCCCGTGATGAGGGCGGTGACGTCGCACTGGGCGAGGCGGTTGATCTGGTCGTGCACCCGGAGCAGGGCCGGCGAGCTGCCCACCAGGCCGTGCTGGCTGATGGAGGCATCGGTGACGGCGCGGTGGCTGCGGCTGCGCACACGGAGCTGCTCCAGCGCCTTGTCGACGACGCGGAGCACCTGGCTGCGGCTGACCGGCTTGACCATGTACTCCAGCGCGCCCTCTCGCATGGCCTGGACGACGTCGCCGACATCGGCCGACGCGGTCATCATGACGAAGGGGCAGCTGTGGTGGTGCTGGCGCATCCAGCGCATGAGGTCGAGGCCGGTCATGTCGCCCAGGTCGAGGTCGACCAGGGCAAGGTCCGGGTCGGTGCTCTGCAGCATCTTCTGGCCGGCTTCACCGCTCTTGGCGACGAGGGTCTCGTGTCCGGCGGAGCGAAGCCAGCGGGCGGTGACATTGCCGACGGCATCGTCATCGTCGACGACCACGATCAGCGCCGAGGTCTCGGGCGTATCAAGCATCAAGAGCACCCTTGGGACGTGGGGTCCACGTATGCGCCGGCGGCGCGCAGTCAACGAAGGCAGTGTGGGAGTAACGAGTCATGACAACGACGAGTGCGGCATCAGCGCGCGATGAGCTCACGGCAAGGCTGCTGGATCTGGACGAGGCGCTGCAGGAGCAGGCCTGCGAGCTGACCCTCATCGACTTCGAGGGAGACGAGTACGGCGAGCATAGCGCCGAAGTCTTCGACACCTTCGCGCGTAACCTCGAACAGCGCCGCGGCGCGCTGGTGATCGCGTGGCTCGACCGGGACCTGGAGGCGCTGCGACAGGCGGCGCACGGGGCGCGCGTGGGGGCCGGGAGCTTCGGGCTGCACGCCGCCGCCGAGCTGGCGAAGCGGCTGGAGCGGGCGCTGGCCTTCGAGCGTCCGCCCCGGGAGGTGCTGGAGCGGCTCGCGGCGCTGCTCTTGGTGATCGAGCCCTCGGTTGTGCAGTCGCACCGACCCGGGCCCCATGCCTGGCGGCGGGAGGCGCTGGCAGGGTGACCGACGCTCCGCCGGTCCTGGCGCTGGTCGCTGAGCTGGACGCCGCCCGGCGGCTGGCTCGCGCGCTCCGTCAGGACGAGGTGGAGGCCACGATCCTCGTCGGAGATACGCGCGCAGCCCTCCGCGCGATCCACCGTCTCGACCCCGCCGTCATCCTCGTGCAGGCCGGGCTGGTGCGGGGCGAGCTGTTCAAGATCCTGCGGGACGGCGGACTGCCGCCGGTCATCGTCATGGGCGATGTGGGCCAGGCACGCGAGCTGGTCTCGCTGGTCGACGCCGGTGCGCTCGCTGCCGTCGAGCTGCCTGCGGAGGCCGGCCTGATCGGGCGGGTGCTGCGCCGCGGCCTGGCCCTGCACAAGCTGTGTCGCGAGGCCAGCGTGCTGCCCGCTGTGCCGGATGCGCTCCTCGCCGGGCTGCAGGGGGCCGAGACCCCGACGGACGACGAGGGCCTGGCCTGGCAGCCGGTGGTCCGTGCCGACGATCTCGGCCCCTTCGGCTACGAGCTGTCGCTCCGCCCCTCCGTGCCGGGTGCCCCACCCCCGCTGCGGGCGCCGAGCTTGCAGCAGGTCGCGTCCGAGCTGGCCGCGCCCACCCCCCCGGGCGCGGTCTTCCTGCGCCTGGCGGTGGCCGGTGCGGCGCTTCAGAGGCTCGGAGGTGACGAGGATCCGCTCGCCCCTGACGCGCTGCGCATCGTCCTGCAGCTCCCGGCCGCCGTGGAGTCCGACCGGCCCGGAGACCTCCCAGCGGTCGGGCGACGCCTGCACGACGCCGGCTATCGGATCGCGCTCCTGGCCCCCGAGACGGGCACCGACCCGCTCGCCCACCTGCTGGCGCTGCGCCCCGAGCTGGTGAAGCTGGCGCCGGAGTCCTGGCGACCGGCGATGGACGACGCGCATCGTGCCCGCGTGCTGCGCTCCCTCGTCGAGATGGCGCGCAGCCTGGGCGCCCGGGTGGTCGCGGAGGGCGTCGACACCCCCGCCCAGGCCGACTTCGCTGCGGAGATCGGCTGCGCCCTGCTCCAGGGCCGCCTGCTCGGCGTCGCCGCGCCGGCCCGGGTGTGGGCCGGCGCGTCCCTGGCGCACAAGCGCCGCCGGCCCCGGTGAGGGCGCGGCGGCGGCGGCGGCGGGGGGGGCTGGGCGGCGTCTACCCGGCGGTCAACCGCAGGCGCTGTAGCCACAGACGTGGCACTTCATGCAGCCCTCTTCGAAGGCGAGGTGGCTGCTGCCGCAGTCCGGGCAGGTCGCCAGCACGTCGGGTTCCAGCGTGGCGGACTCGTGGTCGGCACCCTCGGCCATCGCCAGGTAGGTGTCCAGGGCCTGGGCGATGCCGTCGGGCGCCGACAGCACCTTGTTGGGGCCGTAGCCGACCGTGCGGTCACAGGAGATCCCGCGGAGCTGGTCGCGCACTTCTTCGAGCGGCAGGCCATGCCGCAGCGCCATGGAGATCAAGCGCCCGATGGCTTCGGTGTCGGCGTTGGCGGCGCCGCCGGCCTTGCCCACCGTGCAGAAGACCTCGAAGGGTTCGCCCTCTTCGTCTTCGTTGATGGTGACGTAGAGGTCGCCGAGGGGCGAGGGCCACTTGATGGTCGTGCCCTTCAGCACCCGCGGGCGGCTGCGCTTGACCCGGGACGGGGCGACCACGGGCGCGGCCACCGGTTCGGCACTCTTGTCGGTCTTGCCGGTGGAGAGCACCTGCGCGGGACGAGAGCCGTCCCGGTACACCGTCACGCCCTTGGTGCCGAGCTGGTAGGCCAGCTCGAAGATGGTGCGGACGTCGTCTTCGGTGGCTTCCGTCGCGAAGTTCGTGGTCTTGGAGATGGCCGCGTCCGTGTGCTCCTGGAAGGCGGCCTGCATGCGGACGTGCCACTCTGGCGCGATGTCGTGCGAGGTGACGAAGATGCGCTGGACGGTGTCGGGCACTTCGGGGTGGTGGATGTGCCCGGAGTCGGCGATGCGCTCCATCAGCTCGTCGGTGTACCAGCCCTCGCGCTTCGCGCGGGCCACGAAGTCTTCGTTGACGTCGGGCATGCGGACGCCGGCCTGGTTGCGCATGAAGGCCACGGCGAAGTGGGGCTCGATGCCGCCGCTGCACCCGGCGATCATGCTGATGGTGCCGGTGGGCGCGACCGTCGTCAGGTTGCAGTGCCGCAGCTTGCGCATCGGGCGGATCCGTTCGCCCTTGGGGCCGCGGGCGCAGGTCTTGTCGGGGCCCCAGATGGACTGTTCCCACTCGGGGAAGACGCCGCGCTTGTCGGCGATGGCTTCGCTGGCGTTGCGCGCTTCTTCGTCGATGAAGCCCATCAGTTCCCGGGCGAGCTGCACGGCTTCGGCGCTGTCGTAGGGGATCCCCAGGCGCACCAGCAGATCCGCCCAGCCCATCAGCCCCAGCCCGATGCGGCGGATGCTCTTGGCCCGCGCTTCGATGGCCGGCAGGGGGAATTCGTTGGCGTCGATGACGTTGTCGAGGAAGTGGACGGCGGCGTGGGTCACTTCCTGCAGCCCGTGCCAGTCGATGCGGTCGTGGTAGCCGCTGTCGGTGCTGGCCTTGCGGACGAAGGCGCCGACGTTGATGCTGCCCAGGTTGCACACGTCGTAGGGCAGCAGGGGCTGTTCGCCGCAGGGGTTGGTGGCTTCGTAGGGGCCCAGGTGGGGCACGGGGTTGTGGTAGTTGGCGCGATCCACGAAGAACACGCCGGGTTCACCCGTGGACCAGGCCCCGTGCACGATGAGCTGCCAGATCTGCCCCGCGTCTTCCTGGCCGACGACTTCGCCGGTGCCGGGGTGGACCAGGTCGTAGGGCTGGCCGGACTCCAGCGCCGCCATGAAGGCGTCGGTCACGGCCACCGAGATGTTGAAGTTGGTGACTTCAGAGGTGTCCGACTTGCAGCCGATGAAGTGGCGGATGTCGGGGTGGTCGACCCGCAGGATCCCCATGTTGGCGCCGCGCCGGGTGCCGCCCTGCTTCACGACGTCGGTGCTGCTGTCGTAGAGCTTCATGAAGCTCACGGGGCCGCTGGCGACGCCGGTGCTGGAGCGGACCACGTCGCCTTCCGGGCGCAGCCGGCTGAAGGAGAAGCCGGTGCCACCGCCGGACTGGTGGATGAGTGCCATGGCGGTCAGCGTGTCGTAGATGCCGCTTTCGCCGTTGCTGAGGGCGTCGTCGACGGGCAGCACGAAGCAGGCCGAGAGCTGGCCGAGGGGGCGGCCGGCGTTCATCAGCGTCGGCGAGTTGGGTTCGAAGCGGCCGCGCGTCATCAGGGTGTAGAAGCGGCGCGCAGTCCGGTCGATCTGGTCGGGCTTGTCGCCGTAGTCGGCGTCGACCTGGGCGATGAAGCGCGCGACCCGCCAGAACATCTGTTCGGGTTCTTCGTTGGGGTTGCCGTCTTCGTCGCGCTTGAGGTAGCGGCGGGCCAGCACGGTGCGCGCGTTGTCCGAGAGGCGAGCCATCGGCAGGTCGTCGGGCATGCGGTCCCAGGGCTTGCCGCGCGTGCGGCGCACGCGGGCTGCGCGGCTGTCCGCGGAGGCGGTGGAGTTGTCGGTGGTGTCGGCGGCGGGAGATTCAGCGGCCACGGCGGTGTCGGGAGGAGCCATCGGGCGCTCCTTGCTGGGAGGTGGAGGGGGGAGGGGACGGCCTGGGAGCCGGGAAGATGCGACGCGGAGGCGGGAACCTCCGGCGGAGCCCAAGAACCCTATATGTAGTGGTCACGGAATGCAACGCCCACAACATCTTGTGGGCGAGATCTTTTCGACGATCCCCTCGCGGTGGGGATCCTGGTGCCCTCCGGGGCTGCTCTCGGCCCCCGTGGCGCCCGCGCCGGGCCCGCGGGGCGGTCGCTCGAGGCACGCCGCCGGGTCCGGAGGAGAGGGGCAGGGGGCGAGTCCGCGAGTCCGCGAGGGCGCGGCTCCGCGAGCCGCGAGTCCGCGAGCCGCGAGTCCGCGAGCCCGCGAGCCGCGAGTCCGCGAGCCCGCGAGCCCGCGAGCCCGCGATTCCGCGAGTCCGCGATTCCGCGAGTCCGCGAGGGAGTGAGCCCCGCATGTTGGCCCGGGAGACCCGGCGCCGGGGTCTCGGAGGCGGGTCAGAAGGGCGCGGTGATCGCGACCGCCCGGCCGGCCTCGGTCAGGCCCCCGCTGCTGTCGTTCGGGGCGCCGATGAGCAGCTCGGGGACACCGTCGGCGTCTGCATCGCCTCCGCCGGCGATGCTGGAGCCCCAGCCGCTACCGGTCTCCGTGCCGTCCCAGGTGGCGGCCGTGGTGGTACCCAGGCCCGATGCGGACCCGGCGAACACGCTCACCGCGCCGGTGCCCCCCTCGTCCGGGGCGCCCACGGCGACATCGCCGTAGCCGTCGCCGTCGACGTCCCCCAGCGCGCACAGGGACTGGCCGAGGTGGGCGCCGTCGCTGGTACCGTCGGCGTGCCAGGCGCTGCTGGTGGACAGGCCGACCGCGCTGCCGAGGTGCAGGTAGGCGCGACCCTGGTTCGTCGCGGTGCCGGTGTAGCGGGGAGCGCCGAACAGGATGTCGTCGTAGCCGTCGCCGTCGACGTCACCCGCGGCGGAGACCGCTGTGCCCATGCAGGCGCCGGCCTGGCTGCCGGTGCGCGTCCACGCCGCGGTCGTGCCGGGTCCCGCGGCGCTGCCCGAGTACGCGCGGACCTCGCCGACATCGGCCCCGCGTGCGTCCATGCCGGGCACGCCCACGGCGACGTCGTCGTAGCCATCGGCGTCGACATCGCCGAGACCGGCCACGGCCGCCCCCAGGCCGGCGCGATCCTGGCCGCCTGTCACCTGCCAGGCGGCGGTGCGCGACAGCCCCCAGGCCGAGCCCAGGTACACCCGGGCCTGTCCCTCGTTGCTGGTGTCACCGTCCCAGGCCGGCACGCCCACGATGACGTCGTCGAATCCATCGGCGTCGACGTCGCCGGCGCCGTCCACCGCCGCGCCGAGGTGGGCCTGGGCCTGGCCGCCGGTCACGACCCACCGCGGGCGATCGGCGAGTCCGGCGGATGACCCGAGGTAGACCCGCGCCTGGCCCTGGCCGCGCGCCGAGCCACTCCAGGAGGGCACGCCCACCAGCAGATCGCGGAAGCCGTCGCCGTTGACGTCGCCGGCGCCAGCGACGGCGGCGCCGAGCTGGACCCCAGCCCGCCGGCCGGTAGTGCTCCAGGCCGACAGCGGATTGCTGCCGCTGCCGGTGCCGCCGAAGAAGAACACCGCCCCCGCACCGGCGGCGCCGTCGTCGTAGCCGGGGGCGCCGATGGCGATGTCGCCGTCGCCGTCGCTGTCGGCGTCGCCGATGGCGGCCACGGCGCTGCCGAAGAGCGCGCCCGCGGCGCTGCCCGTCTGGTCCCAGTCGCCGCCGCTGACGCCGCTGCCCAGGTACAGGAAGGCGGCGCCCTCCTGGTAGGCGTCGACCTGGTACCACTGCGCACCCACCAGGAAGTCGCCGCGGCCATCGCCGTCCACGTCACCGGCGTCGCTGACGGCGATGCCGTAGTAGGCGCTGGCCTGGTCCGACTGACCGGTCCAGGCGGCGGTGTCGGACATGCCGCTGGCGGATCCCAGGTACAGCCAGGCCTTGCCCTCGTAGCTCTCCCCCTCGCTGTAGTAGGGGGCACCCACGATCATGTCGGCGTAGCCGTCGCCGTCGACGTCTCCGGCGCCGGACAGCCCGCTCCCGAGGGTCACGTTGGCGGCGTCGCCCGCGACGCTCCAGTCCGCCGTGGTCGACGGGCCCGAGGCTGCGCCCATGAACACGTCGACCCGGCCCTCGGCGTAGCTGATCCAGGTGTAACCGGGGGCGCTCACGGCGACGTCGTCGTAGCCGTCGGCGTCGACGTCACCGAGGCCGGCGACGACGCTGCCGACGCCCTCGCCGGCGTCGCTGCCGACGACGCTCCAGTCGGCCGTGGTCGAGGGGCCCGTGGCGGAGCCGCGGTAGATGAAGGCCGCGCCCACCCCGCTGCCGCGCCGGGAGAAGCCCATGGCGCCGGCGATGATGTCGTCGTAGCCGTCGCCGTCGACGTCCCCGGCGCCGTCCACCGACGTGCCCAGGTTCATGTCGTCGAGGTCGCCGTCCACCTCCCAGTCGGGGGTGGTCGACAGGCCCGCCGCGCTGCCGAGGAACAGGAAGACCGCGCCGTTGGCGCCGTAGCCGCCGGTCGGGTCGTAGACCCAGTCGCCGACGACCATGTCGTCGTCGCCGTCGCCGTCGACGTCGCCGGCGCCGGCCAGCGACCAGCCGAAGGCGCCGTTGCCGTCGGCCGGGGGGCTGCCGGTCCAGTCGGGGCTGCTCGCCAGGCCGGACGCGGAGCCCAGCCAGACGTAGACCCGGCCATCGAGGGTGGCGTCGCTGCAGTCGTCGTCCGGCGCACCCACCGCGACGTCGTCGTAGCCGTCGCCGTTGACGTCGCCGAGGCCGTCCACGGCGGTGCCGAGGTCGCCGAGGCTGCAGCTCCCCTCCACCCACCAGTCGGCGGTGGTCGCGGGGCCGGTGGCCGAGCCGAGGTAGAGGAAGGCCGCTCCGTAGGCGTAGAAGCCGCCGTCGATGTCGTCGTAGCCGGGTGCGCCGACGATGATGTCGTCGTAGCCGTCGCCGTTGACGTCGCCGGCGCCGGCGACGGCGCTGCCGAGCTCGGCGTAGCGGATGCCGCCGGTGGCCCTCCAGTCCGCCACGGTCACCGTGGGGTCCACCGTCACGGGCCAGGACGCGCCCCGCACGTCGATGTCGATGACGATGCCGTCGTCCGCGGGCTGCATGGTCGCCGCCAGCGGAGCGCCGTCGCCGTCCCAGGCCGCCAGCCCGTGGTAGCGAAGGGTTGGCCCCTCATCCGCCTGCAGCCTCAGCTCGGCGCCGTCTTCGGCGACCGCTGCACCCTGCACGTCGATCGACAGGCGAAGGTCGTCGCCGCCGGTGGGCTGGGTCACCCGGAAGCCCTGGTGCAGCCCCGCGTCGTCGTTCTCCCACCACTCCTGCACCCCGCCCAGCGCCCGCGTCGCGCGCGGCAGGCATGCGCCGGAGGCGTCCACGCGCCCGGTGCTGTCGCAGCCGGACAGCGCCGCTGCGGTGCCTGCCACTGGCGTGAGGCGGTCGGGGCTCCCCCAGGCCGAGAGGCCCAGCGACACGGTCCAGCCCGCTGCGCCGCCGCGGGCTTGCAGGTGTGCGCCCTCCTGGTCGATACGGGTGCGGTAGCCCTGGGCCCGGTTGGGGGCCGAGATGGCGCCGTCACGTGCCTTGAAGGCGTACTCGCCGTCGGCGATGCGGCCCAGCGCCACGGCGAGCCAGGCGTCGTCGACGTGATCGGCCGCGGTGGCGGCTGCTCCGGGGGCCGCATCGAGTGCCGCCCCGCCACAGGAAGCCAGGAACAACATCGTCGTGAGCGCCAGCGCGCGTTGCCTGCTCGACATTGGACCTCCCACGGGAGGTTCCGTCCACCGTCCCTCCCGGCCCGATGACCCTGGGCGAGGTGATGGTACGCCCGAAGAGGGGGGTGGGCAAGCGCAAGCTTGCCCTACTCCTCCCCGCCCTCGACCTCCGCCGGAGGCTCTCCCCACCACCAGTTGATCGCCAGCTCCACGGCGTCGAAGGGGCGGGCGCGGACCCGGGCGTCGCCGTGGTGGGCGCCGTCGAGGACCCAGGCGCCGCCGTCGCGACGGAAGATCTCCAGGGTGCGGGCGTCGGGGTCGACGAGCCAGGCCCAGGCGACCCCGTGGTCGCCGTAGCGCGCCAGCTTGGTGATGCGGTCGTGTGCCCGGCTGCGGGGAGAGAGCACCTCGCAGACCCAGTCGGGGACGACGTCTATGAACGCCGTGTCGGGGAGGGCGGGCAGGCGCTGTCGCCGCCAGCCGGCGAGGTCGGGGACCATGACGTCGTCGGCGAGGTGCAGCTCGGGCTCGGCGAGGATGATCCAGCCGCCGGGGCCGCCCTGGCCGCGGTCGAAGGGAACCTCGATGTCGGCAGTGATCGAGGTCTCGGCGCGGGCGTGCCGCGGCGCCGGGCGCGGCGCGGTGTACAGCACGCCGCCGATGATCTCGCCGGTCACGTTGGGCGGGAGATCGAGGATGTCCTGGTACCGGGCCTTGCGACGGGCGAGAGCGCTCATGCTCCCAGTCTACCTTCAGGACAGCTCGATCACCCACACCCCGACGGAGATCCCGCCGTTCTTGAAGCGCGTGAGGCAGGCGGCGTCGCGGTGGACCTTGTGGGCCAGGGCCGGTTCCGGAGCGAGGAAGAGCGCCCGCCAGCCTCGGAAGCGCTCACGCAGGGTGCGTCCGAGGGCGGCGTAGAAGCCGCCGGCGGGGTGGGCGCCGCGCTTGTGAGCGCCTGCGCCGACGCGCACGCCGTAGGGCGGGTTGGCGACGACGAGGCCCGTGGGGGCGGGGGGCTCCAGCTCTCGCAGGTCGAGGCGGCGCCAGTCGACGTCGACCCCCGCCCGCTCGGCGTTGTCGGTGGCGGCGCGGATGGCTCCGGGGTCGCGGTCGACCCCGACGATGGGGACCTGCAGCGGGCGAGGGGGCGGCGGGCGGTAGCGGCCGGCGGCCGGCCAGGCGTCGCAGGCGTAGCGGCGGTCGACGCCTGCGGGGAGCGCACGGGCCATGCGCGCGGCTTCGATGGGGATGGTGCCGGCGCCGCAGCAGGGGTCGACCAGCGCTTCGTCGCCCTCCCAGCCGGCCATCACGAGCAGGGTGGCGGCGAGGTTCTCGCGCAGCGGTGCCTTGGCCGTGGCCAGTCGCCAGCCGCGGCGATGCAGCAGCTCGCCGCCGGCGTCGACCGAGATGGTGGCGACGTCGTCGAGGATGCGGACCTGCACGCGCTGGACGTCTCTGCCCCGGGCGGCCCGCCCGACCTCGCGGCGGAGGACCTGCTCGACCTTGCCGGCGACGCGTTCCTTGAAGCGCAAGCGGCTGCGCTTGCTGCTGACCGCGACGTCGGCGCGGACGCCGGGCGCCATCAGCGGACGCCAGTCGACGCCGGCCACGAGCTGGGAGAGCGCATCCAGCGACCGGGCCGGGCCTGCCGCCACCTCCACCAGGAGGCGGGCCGGCGTCCGCAGGGAGCGGACGAGACGGGGGGCGTTGGCGAGGTCGGCGTCGAAGCGCACTCCGCCAGCGACGATGCTGCCGTCGAGTCCCAGCAGCGACAGCTCCCGGGCGCAGGCGGGCTCCAGCCCCGGGGTGGCGACGGCGAAGAAGGTGGCCATGGCCGGCGGCTATCGGTCCGTCGGCCCTCGCGCCCGGCCGCCGGTGGGATAGCAGCGCCGCGACTGTCCCTCCCCTCGTCCCTTGCTCCCCGGAGACCCCGACGATGACCCCGTTTGGCATCCGCAAGAAGCTCAAGAGCCTGCTCGGCCTCGGCCCCTCGGAACCCCAGGCCGATCCCCGCCCCGCCTACGACGTGGCGATCGTGGCGCCCAACGGTGACGAGTACACCGTCCGCGGCAAGGAAGGACAGACCCTGGTCACCGTGTCGGGCCGTGGCGCCTGGCCGATCATGACCGGCTGTGCCGAGGGCGACTGTGGGACCTGCCGGGTCGAGGTGCTCGACGGTGCCGGCAGCATCTCGTCGGAACAGGACCGCGAGCGTCGCACCCGCCAGGACAACAAGGTCCCCGACGGCTGGCGGCTGGGCTGCCAGGCCCGCCTGGAGGGACCGGGCGTGAAGCTGCACATCATCGACCCCTTCGCCGAGCAGGACGCCGCAGGGTGAACCCGCCGCGCTGTGGCGCGCCTGCGTCCGGTGGCGCCGCTGCGCGTCCCGGTCAGGGCCGCCAGGCCATGCCATCGCCGGCGTTGACGTCGGGCGGGCCGAGCACCGCGACCAGCTCTTCGGAGGTGATGGTGTTGCCGGGCTCGTCGTGGTGGACGATCCAGGCGTAGCCGAGCTCCCGCAGGCCCTCGCGCGCCCGCCGGGTCCGGTACTCGTCGTGCAGCTTGGCGCCGACCCGCAGGTCGTCCCGCAGGCTCTGCAGCTCCGGGAGGGTGCGCTGGTACATGGGGCGCTCGGCGATGGGCATGCCGTGGGCGGTCTGCCACAGGAGGCTGCGCGCCGGTGAGCGCGGCAGGCCGCGGATCCGCTTGGGCTGCTTGGGCACGATGATCAAGGGGCCGGCGTCGGGCAGCGCGAAGTAGAGGGGCGGCGGGGTGGCGTCCTGGGTCGGGCGAGGCCAGGCCAGGGGAGAGACGAGGAGCTGGTCGGTCACACAGGCGGCGACGACCAGCGCGAGCAGCGGACCGGCGGCGCGGCGCGGCAGGCGGGCGACCAGCGCGGTGGCTCCGGCGGCGGCCAGGGGGGCGAGCAGGATCGCCGCCACCTCCAGGAAGCGGTGCCAGCGGGCGGCGCGGCCGAGCACGGGGACCGCGAGGCTGAGCCAGCCGGCTGGCAGCAGCAGGATGCGACCGCCGGCCATGGCGACCTCGCCACCGGCCTGGAGGTACAGCCCGAGGCCGAGCAGGCAGGACCAGCCGACGCCGACGAGCAGGGCCCACGGGCGGCGGGCCCGACAACCCACCAGCGCCAGCAACAGCACCATGGCGCCCAGGTAGGTGGCATGGACCAGGGTGCTGCCCTCGGGCACGATGGGAGCAAGCAGCCCGAGCAGATCGGCGCCGAGGTAGCGGTTGTGCATCAGCGACGGGTCGGCGAGGACGGTGGCGGTCATGGACTCCGTGCCCGGCAGACCGTCGGGACGCTGGGTCGCCACGGCCCACAGCACGGGGGCGGCGAGGGCCGCGGTGCCGGCGGTCGCGACGGTGAGCCGACGAAGGACGACGGGGAGGCCGAGCGAGCGGCGGGCGGCGAGCAGACCTGGACCGACCAGGACCGGTGCGAGCAGGGCGGCGTATAGCGCGGTGTAGGGCCCGCCCCAGGCGGTGGCACCGCAGGCCAGGGCACCGGCGGCCAGCCATTGTCCGCCTCGCCGGACGCCAACCAGCAGCAGGACCGGGCCGAGGACGGCGAGCCACAGGGTCTGGGCCTCGCTCATGCCGGTCAGCAGGTTGCCGGCAAAGGGCACGGCGGCGGGGACGAGGGCGGCGATCACCCAGGCCGGTGGCGGCCGTCCGGGCAGCAGGACCCGGGCGGTCACGACGGCGGTCAGCCCGGCCATGATCAGGTTGCAGGCATGGACCAGGTGAAAGCCCACCACCGGAGACAGCCACGCTCCCGGCAGATACCACAGCAGGTTCAACGGGTCGGCGAGCACCCACTGGTAGCCGAAGGGGTAGCTCGCCAGCGGCGTGTCGATGCGCACCGGACCGGCCTGTGCGCCGAGCCACAGCGTCCACAGGTGCTCGACCGCCTCGACCTCGGGCAGGCCCAGCAGGCGGGTGCTGGGGTGCAGCAGCACCGGCGCCATGGTCAGAGCGGTCGTCACCGCCGCCGCCAGCGTCGCCGCGACGACAGCGGCCAGCCAGGAGTGGGGGCCGTCGGCGGTGTCGGCTGCGCTCGGTGGACGCGTCTGCACCGGCGAAGTCTGCCAGACGCCGCGACACCAGGCCCTCGCCAGTCGGCGTCATGCCAGCTAAGCAGACGGGCCCCGGACATCGGTGAGGTCGCGCATGAAGCCCATCACCCGCAACGCCGCGCTTGCGTACCACTCTCGCGGACGCAAGGGAAAGATCGAGGTCACGGCCACCAAGCCCTGCCTCACCCAGATCGACCTGTCGCTGGCCTACTCCCCTGGCGTGGCGGAGCCCTGCCGCGAGATCCACGAAGACGCCGACAAGGTCTTCGAGTACACCGCGCGGGGCAACCTGGTCGCGGTGGTGACGGATGGCTCGGCCGTGCTCGGCCTCGGCAACATCGGGCCGCTGGCCGGCAAGCCGGTGATGGAGGGCAAGGGGGTCCTGTTCAAGCGCTTCGCCGACATCGACGTCTTTGACATCGAGCTGGCGACCCAGGACGTCGACGAGATCGTGAGCGTGGTGCGTGCGCTCGAGCCCACGGTCGCCGGCATCAACCTCGAAGACATCGCCTCTCCGCGCTGCTTCGAGATCGAGCGGCGGCTGCAGGACGCCCTCGACATCCCGGTCTTCCACGACGATCAGCACGGCACGGCCATCATCTCCGGGGCCGCCCTGCTCAACGGCCTCGAACTGGCGGGCAAGGACATCGCCGATGTCCGAATGGTGGTCAGCGGCGCGGGCGCAGCCGCCATCGCCTGCTCCGACTTCGCCGTCATGCTGGGCGTGCGGCAGGACAACATCACGCTCGTCGACTCCAAGGGGGTCGTCTACAAGGGCCGCACCGAGCGGATGAACCCCTTCAAGGAGCGGCTCGCGACCGACACGGACGCCCGGACCCTCGCCGATGCGATGGTCGGCGCCGACATCTTCCTGGGCTTGTCGGTGGGTGGCCTGGTGACGCCGGAGATGCTGCAGAGCATGGCCGCCGATCCCATCGTCCTGGCGATGGCGAACCCCGACCCCGAGATCGACTACCCCGACGCGGTCCAGACGCGCCCCGACGTGATCATGGCCACCGGCCGCTCGGACTACCCCAACCAGGTCAACAACGTCCTCGGCTTCCCCTACATCTTCCGCGGTGCCCTGGACGTGCGTGCCCGCTGCATCAACGACGCGATGAAGGTCGCTGCCTGCCACGCGATCGCCTCGCTCGCGCGGGAACCGGTGACCAGCGACGTGCTGGGGGCCTACGGTCTCGACAAGCTCGAGTTCGGGCGCGAGTACCTCGTCCCCAAGCCGCTGGACTCCCGCGTGCTCATCGAGGTGGCCAGCGCTGTCGCCGGCGCCGCGATGGACAGCGGCGTGGCGCGCACGACCCTGGATCTCGCCACCTACCGGCGCGAGCTGTCCGAGCGCATGGGCGCCCAGCGCGACATCATGCGGCGCGTCGTGGCCATGGCCGCCCGCAGCCCCAAGCAGATCGTCTACCCCGAAGGCGAGACCGACACGATCCTGTCGGCCGCCGCGGCCGTCGTCCGCGAGGGCATCGCCCGGCCCATCCTGGTCGGCAACGACGCCCGGATCCGCCAGAATGCCGACGAGCTCGGGGTGCCGCTGGACGGCGTGCAGATCGCCGACCCGGCCACCTGGCCGAAGCGCGAGGACTACGCCCAGGAGCTGTTCGAGCTGCGGCAGCACCGCCGGCCGCTGACGAACACCCGTGAACTGCTGCTCCAGCCGGAGTGGTTCGGTCCGATGATGGTGCGCATGGGCGACGCCGACGGCCTCGTCTGCGGGGTCACCGAGCGGGCGCGGCGGACCATGTCCCCGCTGCTCAAGATCATCCCCCGGCGGGAGGGGGTCCGGCGGGCCTGCGGCATGAGCATCCTGTTCGGACGGGACCGCGCCCTGTTCCTGGCCGACACAGCGGTCAACATCCAGCCCGACGCCGAGACCCTCGCCGAGATCGCGGTGCTGACGGCCGATGAAGTCTGGCGCATGGGCATCGAACCGGTCGTCGCCTTCCTGTCCTTCTCGAACTACGGCGGCACCCCGCACGCCCAGTCCGACATGGTGCGGCGCGCTGTCGAGCTCGCCCGGGAGCTGGCGCCCGAGTACCTCATCGACGGCGAGATGCGGGCGGACGCCGCCCTCGATGTCCGCGTCCAGCAGTCGATCCACGGCAGCGGCCTGAAGGGGCGCGCCGCCAACGTGCTGGTGTTCCCCAACCTGGACGCCGCCAACATCGCCTTCAACCTCGCCCGCACGGTGGGCGACGTGCCGGCTGTGGGGCCGATCATGCTCGGCCTGGACCGGCCGGCCCACATGCTGCAGCCGCACTCCGCCAGCATCTTCGATGTGATCCACCTGACGGCCTTCGCGGTGCGGGGCGCTCAGGACGCAGAGCAGGCCCTGGCCGATCTCCAGCACGCGGCCAGCCGATGAGTCGCCTGGCCATCCCCGACACGGCCGTCGACAGCCCCTACCGGGTCCCCGGTGACGGCAGCTTCCGCGTGGGCGGCAGCCCGACGGCGCCGCCGCCCGAACCGCCGGGCAAGAAGCAGCTCCGCAAGGAGCGCAAGGCCCTGACCCGACAGCTCGGAGACCTCCAGCGCCGCCTCTTCGCCGAGCAGCGGCGGTCGCTGCTGGTGGTGTTCCAGGCCATGGACGCCGCCGGAAAGGACAGCACGATCCGCGCCGTGATGAGCGGCGTGAACCCGGCGGGCTGTTCGGTCCACGGCTTCCGGGCGCCGACCCGCCAGGAGCTGGACCACGACTTCCTGTGGCGCACCAGCCGGGTGCTTCCCCGGCGCGGCACCATCGGGATCTTCAACCGCAGCTACTACGAGGAGGTGCTCGTCGTCCGTGTCCACCCCTCCTTCCTGCAGGGCCAGCGGATCGACCTGCCCGACGACCTCGACGCGCTGTGGCCGCAGCGCCTCACCTCCATCGCCGAGCACGAAGCGCACCTCGCCCGCCAGGGCACGGTCATCGTCAAGTTCTGGCTGAACGTCAGTCGCGAGACCCAGCGCCAGCGGCTGCTGGCTCGCATCGACAATCCCGACAAGCACTGGAAGTTCAACGAGGGGGACCTCGACGAACGCCAGCACTGGGACGCCTACATGGCGGCCTACGAAGACGCGCTGCAGGCCACCAGCCGGCCGTGGGCACCGTGGTACGCGATCCCCGCTGACGACAAGCCCTTCATGCGGCGGGCGGTGGCCGACATCCTGGTGCGCACGCTGCAGCGCATGGATCCGCGCTACCCGGTGGTGGCCGACGACGTGCAGGCCCGGCTGCAGGCGCTGCGCGGGCGTATCGACGAGGTCGGCGAGTAGAAGGACGCGGCGCCCGTGCCGTCCGGCGGTCAGCCGTGGCGCTGCCGGAGGTGGGCCAGCAGGCTGTCCACGGGGTCGGCGCCGCCGGTGACCTGGGCCACGAGCTCCGGGGCATCGACCAGGTGCCCGCGGCTGTGGACGTGCTCTCGCAGCCAGCCGAGGATGCCCTCGAAGCGGCCGGCCGCCACGTCGGTCCACATGCCCGGCAGGGCGGCCTGCACCGCGCTGGTCAGCGCACCAGCATAGACATTGCCCAGCGTGTAGCTGGGGAAGTAGCCGAGCAGCCCCGTGCTCCAGTGGACGTCCTGGAGCACCCCCTGCCTGGCGGAGGGGGGGCGCAGGCCGAGGAAGGCTTCGCAGGTGTCGTCCCAGGCATCGGCGATGTCGTCGACCTGCAGGCGTCCCTCGATCAGGTCGCGCTCGAGCTGGAAGCGCAGGGCGATGTGCAGGTTGTACGTGACCTCGTCGGCTTCCACGCGGATGAGGCTGCGCCGGACGTGGTTGGCCTGGGCGAGCAGGGCGTCGGCGGAGACGTCCTGGCCGGTCTCTTCGGCGATGATCCCTGACAGCCAGCCCATGAAGGGGCGGCTGCGGCCGACGACGTTCTCCCAGAAACGCGACTGGCTCTCGTGCAGGCCGGTGCTGGCGGCCTGGCCGACAGAGGTGCCGCGCAGGTCCTCGGGCACCCCCTGTTCGTACATGCCGTGGCCGGCTTCGTGTACCGTGCCGAGCAGGCCGGCCAGCAGATCATCGGCGTTGTAGCGGGTCGTCAGGCGCACGTCCCGCGGACCGATGCCCATGGTGAAGGGGTGCGGGGACTCGTCGAGGCGGCCCCGGTCGAGGTCGAAGCCGAGCGCCTGCACGACGCGCCGGTGGATGCGGCGCTGGGCGTCGACCGACACGGCGAGGGGGGCGGGGGTGTCGCCGTCGGTCGGGATCTGATCGAGGAGGGCCTGCAGGCCGGGGACCAGCCGATCGAAGAGGGCCGAGAGCGCGGCGGTGTCGACGCCGGGGTCGTGGGGTTCCACCAGGCCGTCGTAGAGCGGGCGGCCGTCGGCGACGCAGCGCGCTTCCTCTCGGGCCAGCCGGACGACCTCGGACAGCGCGGGCAGGAAGGGCCCCACCGCGTCCTGCTCTCGCGCTTCGAGCCAGGCCCCGAAGGCCACCGTGTTGGCCTTGGCCTGGGCTTCCACCAGCGACGCCGGGATCTTCTTGAGGCGGGCGGTCGTGCGGCCGAGGTTGCGCACGGCGGCGGCGCGGACCGGGTCGGCCATGCTGGCGTCGTCCTCGGTGAGGACGGTCAGCCAGTCCCCGACCACGGGGTCGCTCATGCGCTCGTGGCGCAGGCGCGAGATGAGCGCGCTCTGCCGGCCACGGTACTCGGCACCCGCCCCCGGCATCCAGACGTGCTGGTCCCAACCCAGCACGCCGTCGATGCCGTCGAGGTCCATGATCTCGAGCATGTGGGCCGTGAGCGCCTGCCACGCCTGGTCGGCCGGGGAGGAGGAGGTCGCGGTGGTGGCGTCGGTCACGTAGGGCTCCCTGGAGGAGGCGCCCCCTATCCCGTGGCGGCTTCACGTAGCTGTTGCACCGGGCCGCCGAGGCTGCGTGGTAGCGTCCCCGGAATTCCAGGAGAGCCCATGCAGCCGCGCCTCGTCCTGCGCATCGAGCGCGACGGCCAGCTCCTGGGGAGCTGGTCCCTGCAGGACGCCCCCCTGGAGATGAGCATGGTCGACCTGGGCACGGGGCGGGTGGTCGCGCGCTTCACCGCGTCGGCCGAGATCCTGGCCATGGTGGACCGTCCGGTGACGCCGCCGCCGCCGCCGCGGCGCGGCCAGCTCGACGAGCTGCCGGTGGACGCGGCAGTGCATCGCCTCGACGGCGACGACTTCACCATGCCGCTGCCGGAACCCACCGACGAGTCGCTCCGAGACCTGCCAGAGACCGAGGAACGCCGGGTCCTGCCACGCTCTCCCACCCCGAACATCGCCCGGCCGGTCGTGCCCACCCGCCGGGGCGGAGACGGTCTGACCAGCGAGCTGCAGCTCGTTGACGACGGCCTCGTCGACGAGGGGACCGGTCTGACCCGCGACCTGCAGCCCATCGACGACGGGCTGTCGGCAGAGGGTACGGGCCTCACCAGCGAGCTGATCCCCGACGACGGCCGCGGGGGCTCCCACGACGAGATGCCTGTCCCTGCGGGCGCGGATGGTGACGCCGGCCTGACGGGAGAGCTGCGGACCGCGACGGTCGATCTTCCAGACGACGCGCGCCCGACCATCCCGATCGAGGACGAACCCAGCCTGACGGCCAAGGTCGAGCGCTTCCGTCCCCGTGTGGCCTCGGCCACCGACCCCGAGCACACGCCGCGTGCCCGGATCTCCCCGCCGCCACGGCGCCCCCCGGCACCCCAGCCGGCAGAGGTCTGGTCCCAGAAACGAGGTGAGTGGAAGAGCCTCGGCCACCTCGTCCCCGGGCAGCGGGTCAGCACGCTCGGTGGCTGGGTCCGGCTCGCACCTGACGGCCGCCTGGTCGTCCGCAGCGGCCAGAACCTCGCGGGCACGGCGACCCTGGTCGACGGCCGGATGATCGAGATCGAGACCAGCGAAGACTACCTCGCCCTGCCGCCCGGCAGCTCGGTGATGCTGGCCGTCGGGGATCGCGGCATCTACGTGCGCAGCGAGCCTCTCCCCGAACACCAGGGCCGCGCCGCCCGCCGCTGAGCACCGGCGCGACGTCGACGCGCTAAGCGGGGACGATGCTGCGCTTCGACGATGCCGCGCGCACCCTGGAGCTGGGGGTGCACGACCTGCTGGAGGCCGGGCCTCCCTCGGGCCACCTCTCCATGCAGGCGGCGTGGTCGGCCCGGGCGCGGATGCGCGCCGGCCAGGAAGCGCACACCGCCTGGCAGGACGCCCGCGCGGCCGTCGACGACAGCTTCCAGCGCGAGGTCTCGCTGGTCCACCGGGTGGTCGTGCTGGGCTGGGAGGTGGCCATCAGCGGCCGCATCGACGGCCTCTCCGAGGAGGGGGAGCACACCATCGTCGAGGAGCTGAAGAGCACGGCGCTGCCCGGGGAGCGGCTGGCCGGCCTGGGCACTGATGACTTTCCGCACTGGACGCGGCAGCTCCAGCTCTACCTGCACTTCCTGCAGCGGGCCCGCCCGGGGGCCGCGCCGGGCAGCGTGCTCGGGCGGCTCGTCGTCGTCAGCCTCGTCGACGGGCTGCAGCGGGTGCTCCACGTGCCGCCGGACCCGACGCTGGGTGCGTGGCTGGAACGGCAGCTCGGCTTCATCGTCGAAGAACGCGAGCAGACCCTGGCGTGGCGCGCGACCCGGCGCGCGGCGTCGGTCCCCTTCGCCCACGACGCCTGGCGCCCGGGCCAGGAAGACCTCGCAGCGGACGTGCACGAAGCGCTCGCCCAGGGCCGCCACCTGCTGCTGACGGCCCCCACCGGCTACGGCAAGACCGCCGCGGTCCTGCACGCCGCCGTGTCCGTGGCCTGGGCGACCGACCGGCGGGTCTTCTTCGCGACCGCGCGCACGACGCAGCAGCACATGGCCGAGGAGACCCTGCGGGCGATGGCCGCGCGGGGCCTGCCGCTGCGTGCCGTCAGCATCCGCGCGCGGGAGAAGATCTGCCTCAACGACGTGGTCGCCTGCCGGCCTGACGCCTGCCCCTACGCCCGCGACTACTACGACAAGCTGCGCGACGGCCGCCTGACCGAGCAGGCCTGGGCCGATCCCGACACGGCCGGCCAGGTCGGGCCTGACGACGTGGTGGCCATCGCCGAGCCCGCCGAGCTCTGCCCCTTCGCGCTGTCGCTCGACCTCGCGCGCGGCGCCGACGTGGTCATCGGAGACTACAACTACGTGTTCGACCCCGCCATGCGCCTGTCGGTCGTAGGCGACGACCCCGGCGCCTGGATCGTCGTGGCGGATGAGGCCCACAACCTGCCAGAGCGGGCCATGGGCTACGCCTCGCCGAGCCTGGATCTGGGTCAGGTCGAGCAGGCGGCGGCGGCCCTGGACGAGGATCCGCGCTACCGCGCGATCGCTGAGCTTGCCCAGCGGATCGCGGCCTGGCTGCGGCAGGCGGCCCAGGCCGCGCGTGACGTCGGCGGAGAGCTGGCCCTGCCGCTGGAGGAGGGGGTCGATCTGCGCACCGTCCGCCAGCTCGCCCGGGACGTGGACAGCGTGGCCCTCGACTACGTCCTGCTCAAGCACGAGCGGCCGCTGTTCCCGGCGGGAGTGGACGACCCCTGGCTCGAGGTCGCCCGGGGGGTGCTGCGCCTGCGGTCGGCGCTGGAGCGGGCTGGCGACGAGACCGTGGCGATCTGGCGCGCCGCGCGTCGCCAGCGCTGGGGACGCCGGCGCGCGCCGCAGCGCTCTGGCCAGCTCACCATGCTCGGGCCGGCGACCGCAGGGTCGGTGGGCACCGAGGACGTCTCCCTGTCGCTGCTCTGCCGGGACCCCTCCCCGGTGCTCGGGCCGCTCTTCCTCGACCTCGCGGCCTCGGTGCAGATGTCGGCCACCCTGGAGCCTCCCGAGTTCTACGGGCAGGTCTCGGGCATCGAAGAGGAGCGGCTGCGGGTCGCTCGCTTTGCCTCGCCCTTCCCGCCGGAGCATCGCCGGGTGCTGCTGCTGCCCCAGGTCAGCACTGAGTACCGGCGTCGGGCGCGCGATCGCGACGCCACGGCGGCGCTGATCTCGGCGGCTGTGCGGGCCGTGCCCGGCAACGTCGCCGTGTTCTGCTCGAGCTTCGCCCTGCGCGACGACCTCCTGCCGCTCCTCGACCTCGGGGACCGCCCGGTGCTCATCCAGGAGCGCCGCATGTCCGAGCAGGACCGCCTCGACCTCCTGGCTACCCTGCGCCGGGCCGAGGGGCACGCGCTGCTCGGGGTGCTGGGGGGGATCTTCGCCGAGGGCGTGGATCTGCCCGGGGATGCGCTGCTCGCCGCCGTCATCGTCGGTCCCGCCCTGCCCATGGCCAACCTGGAACGCAGGCTGCTGCAGCGGTGGTTCCAGGACCGCTACGAGCAGGGCTTCCGCTACGCCTGGCTGGTGCCGGGCATGGCGCGGGTCGTCCAGGCCGCCGGCCGCGTGGTCCGCACGCCCACGGACCGTGGCGCCATCGTGCTCGTCGGCCAGCGCTTCCTGCGGCGGGAGTACCAGTCCTTCTTCCCCGACGACTGGCGCCCGCAGCGCACCGCTGATCCCGCCGACGCGCTGGTGGGGCTGTGGGCGGACGCGTCGTTGCCGGAAGTTGCGACCGAGCCGCCCGTCGGGGAGTAGGCTGCCGCGCCATGAGCACCTCCTTGATCCTGAGCCTGTCTGCGTGGGGACTGCTGGTGGCCTGTGGCGGCGGCGACAGCGCGTCGACGGAAGCCCCGGCGGCGCCCCCCGCCCCCACCGCGCAACCCGACGACTCGCCGGTGGCGGCCGTGGACGCGCCCGTCCACCTCGGCCGCGAGGGCGTGCTCGGCACCTCGATGGACCTCATCGTCGTCGGGGGAGGGGCGCCCGTCGCCGAGCGTGTACAGCAGGCCGCCCTCGACGAGATCGCCCACCGCGAGGAGATCATCAGCACCTGGCGGGCCGACAGCGAGCTGGCGAAGATCAACGCCACCCCCTGGGAGGAGGGGCAGCAGATCCGGCTGTCGGGCAGCCTGGGCTCGCTGCTGTCAGAGGCGCACCGCCTGCAGCGGACGACCCGCGGTGCCTTCAACCCGTACATGGGCGAGGTCCTCGACCTCTACGCCGACGGCCAGGCGCCGGATCCGGTGGCTCTGACGGCAGCCATCGAGCGGGCCGATCGCGGCTTCCACGTCAAGCGCAAGAAGAAGAAGCGGACGCTGGTCCGCGACAAGCCCGGGCGCTTTGCGCTGGACGCCATCGGCAAGGGCTACGTCATCGACAAGGCGCTGCGCGAAGCGCACCAGGCGGTGCCCGAGGCTGCAGCGATGTCGCTGGACATCGGTGGCGATCTGCGGGTCTGGGGCGATCGGGACTTCGTCGTCGACGTCGCCGACCCCCGCCAGCCGCAGGACAACGCGGCGCCGCTGACCCGTCTGTCGCTGCGCAACCTCGCCATCGCCACCAGCGGCGACTACGCCCGGCCGCGCACGGTGGACGGAGCGCCGGCCAGCCACATCCTCGACCCGCGCACGGGCCTGCCGGTGACCGGCGTGCTCCAGGCCACGGTGGTGGCGCCGACGGCGCGCATGGCCGACGCCCTCGCGACCGCGCTCATGGTGCTCGGGCCCGACGAGGGGATCCCGATCATCGAGGACGAGACACCGGCCTTTGCGCTCATCGTCACCGACGACGGCGCGGTACACCGCAGCCGGGGCTGGTCGGTGTTGGAGCAGCCCTTGGACGACGCGGCGCCCGCCGAAGCGCCGACGGCCGGCCCCGCCTGGCCCCAGGGCTACGCCGTGACCGTCGACCTCGACCTCGTCAACTCCTGGGAGAGCGACCCGCCGAAGGGTCGCAAGCACGACTTCGAGCGGCACTTCCTGGCGGCCTGGGTCGAGGATGCCGCCGGCCGGCCTGTGCGCACCCTGGCGATCTGGGCAAAGGAAGACGACATCGAGTACGTCGAGTACCTCGACAGCTTCTACAAGTACGGCTGGCTGCTCTCAGGGGGCGGCGAAGACACCGACCCGCTGATCGCCGTGTCTCGGGCGACCCGCAACCCGGGCCACTACAGCCTGCGCTGGGATGGCCGCGACGCCGCCGGACAGGCCGTGCCCCAGGGCGACTACACCCTCTACGTCGACGTCAACCGCGAACACGGCCCGCCCGATGGCCACGCCGAGCACACGGTCGCGGCCCTTCCCATCCACTGTGGCGACGACCCGGCCGACGCCGCAGCCCCCGACCAGCCCGAGCTGCAAGGCGTCGCGGCCCACTACGGCCCGGGGGCCCGATGAGCGCCGCCCCCCGTCGCGGGGCGCTGCGCGTCAAGCGCCTGCTGCGCTCGCTGCACGCCTGGCTCACCCTGTTCGCCTTCTTCGCGCTGCTCTTCTTCGGCCTGACGGGCTTCATGTTGAACCACAGCGGGTGGTTCTCCTTGTCGGACCGCGACAAGGACGAAGCCAGCACCCAGGTTCCCGCCGAGCTGTGTGCGGGCGGCGACGACGCCATCGTGGCCGCGCTGCGCGACGAGCTGGACATCACGGCTCCGGTCGAGAGCCTCGAGCGCAGCGAGGTCGAGGTCCTCGTGCTGTTCCGCCAGCCGGGGCGCGAAGACGACGTCACCGTCGACTGCGAGACCGGGGACGTCATCGCCGCCACCGAGCGCAAGAACGGCTGGGGTGTGCTGGCGGACATCCACCGCGGGGAGAGCGCTGGCCTCGTCGCCGGCCGGATCGTCGACGCCGCCTCCATCCTGCTGGTGCTCGCGGCGCTGTCCGGCCTGCTGCTCGGCCTGACCATGCCTGGTCGCCGGCGGACCGGCACCGCCGCCGCGATCGGCGGCGGGCTGCTGCTGGCGGGGGCGG
>CAZRFD010000034.1:0-54346 GCA_964599085.1 uncultured Enterobacterales bacterium
TCACGATGCTTCCGCGCAATAAAATCCATACAAATGGGGGGAAGATCCGTCAGAACACGGGATTCCTTGGGCACCTCGTCCCAGTTCAGCCAGGCCCGGTCCTGGGCGTAGACGGGAAACGCCAGGATCAGCGACGGAAGCAGGGCGAAGAGGGACACGGTTCCTCCGCGGTCGACGAGCACGCGCCCCGGGCGTGACACCCGGGGCGCCCTCGTGCATACCCTATCAGCCGGCGACGTCTTCGAGCACTTCCAGGAGCTGCCGCAGCCGGTCGGCCCGCGCCCGCGCGGCCCGGGCCATGTCGTCGTCGCCCATGGCCAGGCGGGCCAGGGCCTGGTCTTCCAGCCGCTGGATGGCGGGCTTCATCTCGGCCGGGCGGGCCGGCAGGGACTTGATCAGGGCGGTGTCGAAGAACCAGGCATGCAGGTCTTCGCGACCCGTCGCCGGGTAGGGGTTGCGACGGAGCTGACGGGACACGCTGGCCTCCAGCGCCGGGTCGATCTTGTCCTGGGCGATCTCGCAGCGCAGGTACGACCGGATGGACTCCTGGGCGGCCTTGGCGTGGGGGGCGGTGGCGATGTCTTCAAGGGCCTGGTCGCAGGGCTCCGGAGCCGGCAGGGCGACGGCGGGCTGGTGCTTGCAGGCCGACAGCAGCAGGGTCGCGGCGATGATGGTGGTGGTGAGGGACTTCATGCTGTCTCCTTGATGCAGGGGGTTCAGGGGTTCGCGGGTTCAGGGGATCAGGGCGTCGAGGTCGTCGATGGCGCCGTCGGATCCGTCCAGGGACAGGCCGTCGGTCTGGCCGCTGAACCGGGCCCAGGCACCGTCCAGGCTGCCGGATCCGCCGCCGGACTCGCTGGACAGCTCGCCGATCAGGCGCAGGGTCTCTTCGATGTCCTTGAGGTCGCCCTCGAGCTGGCCGACCAGCGCCTTGCTGTACAGCTCCTGGCAGCGGGCGTGCAGGTGGCTGACGGCCATGTGCAGCAGGACGGCGGTGACCTGGGGGTTGCGGCGGTCGGACAGGTGCGCCTTGACCAGCGCTTCGAAGTTGGCCGGCTCGGCCAGGAGCTGCTGGACCTGGCCCTTGGTGGACCGTTCGGCCCGGGCCAGGCGGCCCTGGGCGAGGTCGAGCTGGTCCAGCGTCTTGCTGAGGATCTGTCGCTGGAGCTGGTCGTGGTGGGCGCGGGCGATCTGGTAGTCGTTGCTGTCGGTGCCATAATCACGGGCGGCCTGCTCCATGGCGCCCTGGGCCTGCTGCAGGCGCTGCTGACCGACGCTGACCTCGAGCAGGGCCGACTGCATGTCGGCGCGGACGTCGGCGGCTTCCTGGCTGATGCGCTTGAGCGGCGTGTAGTCGGTCATGGTGATGCCGCCGGCCAGGGCGGTGGGGGCCAGCGACATGGTCCCCAGGCCGATCCCCAGGCTGAGCAGGGCGGTGCGGGTGATGGCGTTCATGGTCTCTCCGGGTGGGAAGTGAGCGGTGGGCTCACTGCTTGGGGTTGGCCCCCGTGGGTTGTGTCCGGTTCAGCTTCCGGCCAGGCGCACGACCGGGCCGCGGGCGATGGTCAGGACCACGTCGTCGTCGCTGGCGGTGCCTGCGAGATCGGCGACCCGGTCCCGGAGGCCGACGTCGAGGACGGCGAGATAGCGCAGCTCGGGTCCGTAGACGGACAGGCGCTGCCGCAGCTCGGTCGTCGGGACCAGCTCGGAGACCCGCCCCGCGCCCAGCCAGGCCGCGAAGGTGTCGTCCGGCACGGGCAGGGTGACGCGGTTGGTCAGCAGGCGCTGGGGCAGCCGGTAGCGGCGTCCGTCGGGGTACTCCAGCACCAGGATCACGTGGGTGTCCTCGACCAGGCCGGCGAGGTCTTCGATCGAGGCGAACTCGACGTGGAAGGGGGTCTCGCCCAGGGGGTGACTGGCGGGCGGGGCTGGGGCGGGCTCCGCGGGCGCAGCATCGGCGTCGGCATCGGCATCGGCGTCGGTGTCGGTGCTTGCGTCGGGTGCGTCCTCGGGCATCGACAGCTCGGGGACGGGGTCGGCGGTGGCGACCTCCTCGACCTCGATCTCCACCTCGGTCGGCGGCTCCTCGGTCGCGATCTCCTCCACCGTGACGTCGGGTTCGGCGGGCGGCTCATCGGCCGCGATCTCCTCAGCGGGCGGCTCCTCCACCGCGACGTCGGGTACGGCGGGCGGCTCATCGGCCACGATCTCCTCAGCGGGCGGCGGCTCGGCGGCCGGCGGGACCGTGATGACGGGGATCTCCTGCTCGGGAGCATCCGGTGACTGCAGGCTGACCAGCAGTGCGACGATGCCCACCAGGGACAGGCCCGCGAGGGCGGCGCCGCTGGCTCGGATGATGCGCTTCGAGTTCATGGTGGGGCTCCGGGGTGTGTGCTCACCAGGCTCGGGGGGGCCGGGTTGTGTCCGGTTCAGTGATCGCCGTCAGTCGCCCAGCAGCCACGGCTGCCGGATGAAGGGCATGGGGTCGACGGGCTTGCCGGCGCGGCGCACCTCGAGGTGGACATGGACCCCGGTGGACAGTCCGGTGGTGCCGGCTTCGGCGATGATCTCGCCGGCCTGGACCACCTGGCCCTTCTTCACCAGCAGCTTGCTGTTGTGGCCATACAGCGTGTGATCCCCGCCGCCGTGATCGATCTCGACGGCAAGTCCGTAGCCGCCCCGCCGGCCGGCGCGCACGACGCGGCCCCCCGCAAGCGCCGGCACCCGATCGCCCTTGTCGGCGTCCAGGTCGACGCCATCGTGGAACTTGCGCCGATGCAGGATGGGGTGCTGCCGCCACCCGAAGGGCGAGGTGACGACGGCGCTGAGGAAAGACCAGCCGGATGCGTCGGGCTCGGCCGAGGGACGGGTCGGACAGGCGCGCAGCATGCCCTGAAACGGCGTGATGTCGCCGCCCAGGGCGACCAGCTCGGCGGCCTGGGCCGACAGTCGAGCGCAGCGGTCCGGCGAGGTGCGGGACACCGTCACCGTCACGGCGAGCGGCGGGGCGGTGGCGCGCTGGCCCCCGTCGTCACAGCTCGCCAGCGCGGCGCGGGCGACCCGGGCCTGGTCCGGGGTCCCAGTCACGATCATGTCGGCGTAGAGCGCGGCGCGGCCGCCACAGTCCGACGCCGTCACCGGCAGGCTGAGGATGGTGAGGAGGAAGAGGAACACCGTGCTTTCCTGGCTGGGGGTTTCACGAACAGGGTTTGCGGCCGTCGGCTTGTGTCCGCTCTGTGATCAGTAGGAGTAGGTGCAGCCCGGCCCGGCCACGGCGAGCCGGGCCAGTGCGTCCCGGCACTGCCGGTGGGGCGTGTCGTCCGCGCAGATCAAGACCACCGCGCGGTTCTGTGCGCAGGCCTCCGGCAGGAAGCCCAGCACGTCGCCGCGGCCGGTGTCGGGGCCCTCCAGCACCAGGCCGCCTCCGACCAGGAGCCGGACCGTGATGGGTTGGCCGGCACCTTCGTCTGCGACCGGCTGCCCGCCGAGGCCGGAGACCGGCCGCGCGGCGATGAATGCCATCAGGAAGAAGAGCTGGACGAGCGCCCAGGCCAGGTCGGCCTGACCGGTCGTGGTGTCCATGACCAGGCGGGGCTTCATGCCGCCCCCTCGCGCGGGGCCAGGTCGACCCACGACAGCCGCGCCCGCAGCAGGTTCAGCTCTTCGTCCAGGGCCGCGTCGGCCACCTCGACCACGCCAGCCACCCACCACGACCAGAGCTGCCCCAGCACCAGGTAGAGCGCCTGGCCCAGCACGGTGGTTGCCAGCGCCGTCGAGATCCCACCGTCCATCAACGCCTTGAGGATCGCCAGCGGGTCCTGGCTGGACAGCTCCAGCGCGCCGGCGTTGGCGATGGCGTAGAAGAAGCCCAGGCAGGTGCCGAGCAGGGCCAGGGTCGGGATGGCCGACAGCGTGAGTTGGGCACGGGCGACCGCTGCGCCCATGCGGCCGCGGAGCTGGCCCAGCTCCTTCCAGCGGCTGTGATCCGCAGACGACCGGGCCGAGAGGCTGTGGGCGGTCCGGGGCGGGGAGGGCTGCGCGGAGTCCAGCCCGTCGAGGGCCAGCGCCGCGAGCTGGCGCACGACGCTGAACTGGTGCAGGCTCATGCCCGCCAGGCCGACGAAGCTCAGCCCGAAGGCCGGGCCGAGGCTGTCAAGGAAGAAGAGGGGATCGGTTCCGAGCACGGTGTCCTCGATCAGGGGTTCAGCCATCAGGCTCGGAGAGGGGTGGTTGTGTCCGCTTCGTGGCTCGCATGGAACGGAGGCGCCGCCCCCCGCGCCGTCGGCGGGAGGCGGCGGCAGAGGTCAGTCCAGCGGACCGGCGATCCGCTCGGCGGTGCTCAGCAGGCCGTCGCCGTCGACGTCGCGGTACAGGTGAGTGTCCAGCTCGATGGCGTCGGCGAGGTCCTGGTAGAGGGGGTGGTTGCTGTCGACCACCACGGAGCCGCCGGCCTGCAGCCCGAGGTCGGCCGCCGTCACCCAGTCGGTCGACGCCACCAGCAGGATGAAGGCCTTCGACGACCCGTCCGACCACATGAACTCCGGCGTGGTGAGGGACTGGATGAGGTCGCCGACGGCCAGGTCGAAGCGGAAGGTGCCGCCAGCGGTACCGTGGCCGTCGATGCTGACCGCCCCGCCGGTCTCGATGCCGATGGCGCAGGCATCCTGGGGCAGGTCCTCGGGCGAGCCGAGCAGATCGACCGGGTTGCCGCTGTTGATCGGGGTCAGCACACAGGGGTCGCTGTGATAGACGGCCCGATCCACGGTGAAGCTGTCGAAGACGAGACCGTCCCCGGCGGCGATGAGCACCGTGAGCTTCGGGTTTCCCACATACGTGCTCGCCAGCGCATCGGCTGGCGCAGCAACGGCGAGCACCGCAGCGAAGCTCAGCGCGGCGAAGCGCAGCGCGCTGACAGGGGTGGACGGGCGCGGGCGGGCGTGCTGGGTGATGCGATCGTGCATCGCAGGCTCCTGGAAGCGCCGGCGGGGAAGCCCGCGCGGCTGGGAGGACCCGGTGTCCACCAGCCACGGCCTCAGGCCCGGCGCCTCCAGGGCTCCAGCCCCCCCGTTTGCGCCCGCTCCGTGACATCGAAGCGATCACAGCGCTCCGGATCAAGGCCCCAGCAACCAGTCCGTGCCCGTATTCTTGGGCGCTCGAAACGCTCCGCACCGAGGTCCCACGGATGACGCCCGAGCTGCTTCCCCCTGCACTCTCCGCCTGGTTGGAGCATGTCGCCACCCAGCCGGAGCTCGCCTACCTGCCGCTGATCAGCTCAGCCGCAGCCATCTTGCTGCTGCTGTTGCTCGTGCGTCGCCAGCGTCGCGCCTTGCAGCAGCTCCAAGAGTCGCTCGAAGCGCTCCGGACCGACCAGCTTCGCACCGCGACCGAGTTGTCGGCGACGCGGAGCGATGTCTCGACACTCGGCGGTCGACTGGTGCGGTCAGAGGGCGAGGTCCGAGCCGCCGCCGCCACCGCCAGCCACGCCCACCAGGCACTCGGAGCCCTGGTGGACGCCCTGAACTGAGGCCGACATGAAGCCACCGAAGATCCGTATGAGTCGCCCCAAACCCACTCCGGTTGAACCCGAGCTGCGCAGTCGACGGACGCGCAAGCGGTCGGTACTGCCGCTGTTCTTCGGCGGCGCGGGGATCCTGGTGGTGGCCGGCGCGGCGCTCGTCATCACGCTCGCGCCCACGACCCCACCGGCCGGCGCCCAGGAAGTGGTCGGGTGTACCCTCGATGTGCGCACCGTCCGCTCCCCGGCCGCCGAAGGCCACCAGCTCGCGGTGTATTGGGACACCAGCGGGAGCATGGACGACGGTGAGCTGAAGAAGGATCTCGACGCGGCGGAACGTGCACTGGGCACCGATCTCGCCACCCGGTCCGGCGTCGAGGTGACGCACTTCAAGGTGGGTGCCGACCTCGCGCCGCTCGATGACATCAGCCGGATCCGGTACCGAGACAACCGGTCCGCCATCCAGCTCGCCGCCCGGGACATGGCCCAGAAGATCGCCACAGGTGACCTGGTCGCCGCAGCCCTGGTCTCGGACCTCGATCTCGAGCTGACGGCTGCACAGCAAACCGGCAAGGACCC
Source organism: uncultured Enterobacterales bacterium (assembly GCA_964599085.1). GTDB lineage: Bacteria > Myxococcota_A > UBA796 > UBA796 > UBA2385 > J125. Next base: position 6,095 of record CAZRFD010000034.1, read on the forward strand.
CACCTGCGGCGAGCTCAAGGCCACGGTGACCGACCGCCACGCCGCCGAATTCACCGCTCGCTGCCTCGAAGACGGCCTGGGCGACCTCGACCGCGCCGCCAACCCGGACCTGTCCCTGGCTCTGTACGAGGGCAAGAGCCGCGAAGCCGGGCCAGCAGGAGAGCGCAGTGTCGCTGTGCTGGTCCTTGCCCGCAGCATGGCCAGCGCCACGACCATCCACGACGTGCTCACGGGTGAGGGAGCCCCCTTCCAACCCGTTGTGGACCTGCGGCCCAGCGCATGGCCGTCACCGACGGTCGGCTCCTGCACCTGGGACGAGGGAGCGCTTCAGCACCAACCGACCAGTGACCCCCGGCCGGGGACGCCCTGCGCAGTGCGGTGCTCGAACAAGACCCGGGACCCGGTCATGCGCTGCGAGGTCGGAGGACTCGTCTCGTCCGCGACCACCTGGCGGATCGACGGTGCAGCTCCCCTGCCCGGAGTCAACGGTGCGGAGATCGTCGATGTCGACCCGGGTCTCAACCTCCGCGTCGACTGCACGAACCCGCAACCCTTCGATGACACAGCCAGGGCTCGCCTGACGCTGTCGCAGGCCGTCGGGGCTCCATCGCCCGGGACCAGTTCGACGCGCTTTGTCCAGAAGGTTGCGGAACGCCTCCCGGAAATCTACGACAAGGTGTCGCCCCAAGCCGACTTCGACTTGGGCTTCGGGCTGCAGCGTGGGGAATGAACGGCTGCGCCTGCGAAGACATCGCGGCGGCCGACCAGACGGAAACCACCTGGTGGTCGTGCCGATCCTCGGAGCCCTTGTCTGCCTGGGTGCCCTGCTCGTGGTCGGCTTGCTGCCTGGTTCGTGCGACCGAGCGGGTGGCGGACAGGCGCGGTTCGGCGCACATCCAGTCCCCCCTCCCCTCCCAGCCGCGCCGTGCGACACCCCGCTGCGCAGCGAAGACCTTTACGCGCGCATGCAGCAGATGACCGTCACCGTGGTCGCCGGCGACAGCCTGGGCAGCGGTGTGCTGGTCGACCCGCGGGTGGTCGCCACCAACGCCCACGTGGTCGCGGCCGCGTCGACGACACAGCCGATCATCGTCAACTTCTCGGATGACTCGCTGCAAGCGGGCAAGGCGTCGTGGATGGATCCCGACCTGGACCTCGCACTCATCACCTTGTCGCAACACGCTCCCGCGATCGCGACCCCCGCCGACATGGTTCCGTTCTCGTCTGTGCGTGGGGGGCAGCCGGTCGCCGCCATGGGGGCTCCGCTGGGCATGCAGTGGACCTTTACCCAGGGACACGTCTCCGCCGTCCGTACAGACGGACCCGGCGGGCAGCCCGCCATCCAGTTCGACGCCGCCGCAAGCCCGGGCAACAGCGGCGGCCCGCTCACCGACGCGTGTGGCCGTCTCATCGGCCTGGTCACCTTCGGGGCCGTTGGTGGCGAGAACCTCAACTTCGCACGTCCCGCCGAGCTGCTGCGTCCCCACCTGATGTCGGACGCGCCGTAGCGTCTACAGGTGGACGGGGTGGGCGATGATGGACACGGTCACCCGGCGGTCGGCCGCTACACGCACACCGTCCGGAGACGCCGCCACATCGGCCCCAGCACAGGCACTGCGTTCGGTCGGCATGTGGTCGCCGAAGCTGCGCACCCGAAAGGTCCGCAGAACCGATCGAGCCTCGACGGGATTGGTGTAGAGCGCATCTCTTGCATCTCGAAAGACGGCGTCGTACACCCACTGTGCCCGGCGAGCCCCCAGGTCCACGTTGTCCTTGTCGCCGCCCGAACAGTCCGTGTGCCCGTCGATGTAGAGCCCCTCGACACCCTCCAGCGCGTCCCGTTGCGTCCAGGCGGTCGACCACAGGCAGGCGGCCAGGCGGTCGGCCGAGGCGCGGGAGGCGGCGACCGGGACCGCACTGTCGTAGGCAAAGTGCACGACATCTTCGCCGAAGGTGATGGAACAATCACCCTCGGGGACGGTGTCCACGTCCATGCAGCCGGCCAATTCGACGAGGAGCGGCCGGGCACCGCCGCAGCTATGGGCCTGGCTCTTGATGCGCTCGATCTCTGCCCTGGCGCGGGTCAGCTCCGTCCGGAGCACGTCCACGTCCTCGGCGTCCTCAGCCTGCCGCGCGTAGGCCACCGCTGCTGCGAGCAGGCACACGAACAGCACGAAGGTGAGATCGGCCAGCGCTGGCCAGGGTTCGAAGCGACGCCCGCTCAACGGGCGGCCTCAACGTCGGCGCCGGACAGCGATCGCGTCAGCGCCGCTCGGGCGCGAGACAGCTTGGCTTCGTGCTGATCGATGACGACCAGGCGGGAGACGAGCTGTCGCTCGGCGGACTCCAGCGTCGTGGCCGCGCGATCGATCTCTGTCGCAAGGCGCGCGAGCACGTCCACGTCGACTCCGTCCGCGCCGCCGCCCAGCCGCCCGACCGCATCGACGAGCTGGCGCGCGGCACCGTCGCAGCGAACTGCGGCCGACTCCGACTCGAGGCCCACCTCGCCCATCGCCTTGGAGAGCCGAGCAAGGAAGGCGCGCACCTGGTCGAGCTGCTTGGCGAGCATCACCAGGGGCTTCACCATCCCGGTGGTCTCCTGGGTCACGGCGCGCAGCGCTCGCTCCAGCTCGCGCGCTGCCTGGGCGTTGGCGTTGGCGTAGGCGGTCCGCACAGCACCTTCGAGGGTGCCGACCGTCTCACGCGTCACGTCGCGGTACGCGTCACGCGCCGCGCTACCGAAGTCGCGCATGGCGATCGCCGTGCTGTTGCGCAGCTCGGCATGAAGCGCACGAAGGTGCTGCTCCAGCAGTTCGCTGTCCGCACCCTGCAGGGCCCGCGACAGCTCGCGCATCGCCGCAGCGTGATCAGCTCGCCCCTGCTGGTCGGCGGGGAGCTGGGCACCGAGGGTCTGCAAGGCCGGCACGGCCTGCTGCAGCTCGCCCAACAGCAGGGTCGTCGCGTCCTTGAGGTCACCCATCGCGTCCACAAGCACGGCGAGGTCCGGGGCATCGCCGCTATCAGCAGCCGGATCCTCGACGGTCAGTTCCTGCCGGAGCTGGCCAAGCTCCTGGAGGATGGCGTCCAAGCGCGGCGCCGTCTCGGCGGCCGTCGGGAAGTGTTGGACCTGGGTCACGACGCCCGCGAGGCGCCCGTCGAGGCTGGCCAACCAGGCCGCCTGGTCCGGGATCGATGCCAGGGGCTGCAGATGCTCTACGACACGCTGGAGCAGGCTCTCCAGCCGATCTTCTCGGGCTCCCTCCGTCGCGTCTGCGTCCGACAGGATCGCCTGCCGCAGCAGGGTCAAGCTCTCGATCACTTCATCCGTGCGGTCGACCGGCGCCCGCAGGCCTCCGATCCGCTGAACGATCCGCTGCAGCTCCGCGTGGACATCGGCCAGGCCGACATCGGGGGCAGCGTCGCCGTCTCCGACCCGCGACACCGGACGGCAGCGCCACCGCAGGAACATCTCCCAGCGATCGCCGAGGGCCGCGATCGCCACCCCACCCAGCACCGCCAGCCCCGTGGTGGCGAAGGCCTTGGGCGCGGCCTGCAGCAACAGGTCAGCGCCGGCGGCGGTGCCGATGTCCTGGGTCGCAAAGAGCAGCCAGGTCGCGGACGCCACGATCCCGAAGACGACGTTGCGGTTGGCCACCGAGCCGGCGATGCTCCGAACACTCTCCAACGCCTGTTCGAGCTGGTCGGGGGCGACGGGTCCGGACCCGAGGGCGTCATCTTCTTCTCGCGCATGGGCCTGGACTCGCCACGTGCCGTACAGGCCCATCAGCGTGACCGCGAAGACCAGCGCACACGCGAGGCTCGCATCGGCCGCCCGCCCGGTCATGGCGTCGACGAGGAACACCCCGACCAGCAGCCCACAGGCGCCGATGAAGGCGACGGATCCGTTGATACCGGGGGGGTGGCGGGGTTTGGGGGTCATGCCGGAGGAGCCTCCGCCAGCCACTCGCCCTTCCGGTCCAATTCGAAGGTGTCGCCCACAAGGCGTCCGGTGGGTAGGCGCGTCAGTGTGCGGGCGAACCAGCCCCTCATCGGAGACTGTCCCAGGCTATCGAAGAGGTCCAGGTACTGATCGACGCCGGATGTCTGGGGGATGAACCACGCGCGGGCCGAATCGTGGTCAACGACCGCATATGCCTGGGGAGGGTCATCGTCGGTGGTGACCCATCCGCGGTCCTGCAAGGGTCCCAGCCCAGCCTGGTGCCGCAACTTTCGAAGCTCCAATCCACGGGATTGGGCCGCCTCCACCAGTGCAGGCGTGCGCCGACGGACGATGAAGTCATTCGCCATGCCGCGAATGTGCTCGTCCAGAGGAGGGGGTGGAGGCGGGGCGGGCGGCACCGGGACCATCGGTCGTGGAGTACCGCGGCCCCGTTGTGCATGCAGGGTGGGGTCGGCTTCGGTACGAGGCTGACCAAGACGCGCTCCGTGGCCCTCTCTCCGCCTCGATGTCGGTGGCTGTGACTTGTGGAACTCCTGGACCAGCTCCCTCATGATGACTCGCGCCTGCGCCTCATCCAGACTGGGAGCAGGCACTGGCTGAGACCTGAGATAGTCGATGTCACTCCCGAGGCGATGCAAGGACTCATCGAGCCGCTTCAGACGCTGATCGTTGCTGTCACAGCGCGCCTGGATCTCGCCCAGGGACTCATCGGTCTGCCGCCATGCGTACAGCGACCACAGCAGCATGAACAGGAGGATGAGCGCCGCAGCGAGCGTCGCGACGACCTGCGGGTCGATGCCGTTGAGCAGCGACATTCGCACCCCCTCAGCCCCGCCGCGCGCGGTCGAGGAGGTCTTCGATGGCCACTTCGGCCGCGACCGACAGCGGCGTTCGGAGCAGGTTGAACTGGTCCTCGACCGCCCCGGTCGGAGCCTGGGGAGACCACGGTGTCCGCAGCCGTGCGTGGATGGTCTCGGCGTGGGAGGGCGTGAACAACGGCCACAGGGCCTGCAGGTCGGCGAGGTCCGGCGCGTAGCCGGGGCCGACATCCGCGAGCAGACTGTCGGGCGTCTTCGAGTCCGCTGCCTGGCGACCACTGACGCCAACGATGCGGACCAGCTCGGCGAGCGATCCCTGTAGCCGTCCTGCATCGTGCCGGCTCTCTTCCCGATCGGGGCTCGCGCCGTTCCAGGCCAGCAAGACCTTGCGACCGTGACGGGGCACGTCGGCGGTCGGCGGAATCTCCGCTGGACTTGCCTCCACCGTGTAGCCAGGCGGGTTCACGACCAGGCGCAGGTGGCGAACGAGGTCATCCTCACGCCGCGGGCCGCCCGGCAGGCTCCAGCCGAGTCCCGCCATCCTGACGCGGCAGGGGACCTTGTCGTCAAGCTTCCACAGCGTCCGAAGACCCTCGACCCACCGATGCAGCACCCGGACCTGCAGGTCGAAGAAGTCCTGGACGAGGGGGTGGTTGCGCATGACCGCCTGCTCGCCATCCTTCAGCCCCTGGCGGATCTGGCGCGAGAGCGCGCGCTCGTCCTTCCCGGTCGCCATGGCGAAGGCACGCACGCAGAAGGAGCCACCGCTGCGGCAACTCTCGATGGCCGACGCCTGTTCCACACTTCCGTTCCACAGCCGAGCGAACAGGTCGAGGGAGCCTCCCCCGAGGTCGGCGACGACGTCCAGGCAGCGCCCACTCGTCGGGTTGGCCATGGGCGAGACCAGGACCGACTCCCAGGAGAAAGTCGGCGTGAATCGGATGCCCAGGTCTTCCGTCAGCTTCTGACAGACCGCGCCGACCTCGTTGCAGAACAAGGTCGCACGCTGGCCGACCTGGGCCACTGGCAGGCTGAACACCAGCGTGACGTTCTGCGCGACGGTCGGAGCGCTGCTGTTGGCGGCCGATGCCGTGCTCATGGCGACCGCCTGCTCGACGAGCCGCCGGATGAAGGCCTTCCGCCACGGAGCCGCCGTCGGCTCCCACTTCAGATCGCCGACCGCTTCGCTCCAGTCCAGCGCGTCCGCCAACGGGCCCCCGTGGTCCAGGACGTGGTCCTGGCCGTACCTGACGGGGACGACAGTGTCATCCTTGTTCCGGAGGATTACCGAGGGCAGCAGCTCCTGCGCGTGTTCATCCCCGATCGATGAATACTCGTCCCACGTGGGGAACCAGTGCAAGGAGTCTCGCCGCACGGTCTCTCCGGCAACGATCGCAGCCGTAGCGTCCGCGGTCCTCCGGGGGGCGATGAGGTAGCGATGGCCGCCAGCCATGCGTACGATGACCGACGAAGACGTCCCGAAGTCGACACACCAGCTCTCGTGCCCAGCGACCCATGGAACCACGTGCTTGGGTAGCCGGGCCACGCCCAGGGACACCTCTCCTTCACCAGCAAGCCGGTCGGTGACACCCTCGTCGATGATGTGGAGCTTGCGGGCGCTGGGGAGCGACACCTCGACCCAGCGAGCCTCACCCACGGCGTCGGAGCCGTCCACGGTGTGGAAGGAGCCAGCGCTGGACCAGGGCGGACCCGCCCCGACGGTCCCGTTTGTTGCAGTGTAGATGAGCCTCGCCTGGAGGTTCAGGTCCGGGTTGAAGAAGCGCACCAGCAGGTGGTGGGTCTGTGCGGACCGCCCATGGACAGCCGGCCAGTAGAGCAGCGACAGGAAGCCATCACCCTCGCGATTGACGACCTGCCCCGCCGGCCAGGTGTGGACGGCCGGTTCGGAGCGCCCCTTCAGCGACGCCTCCGCCCGCACCTCCCGGGTCTCGGGGCTGCGCGTGACCGTGAAGTCTCCGTCGAGCAGGGGCGCGTACTTGCGAGAGATGGGCAGAAACGGCGCTTCCGCGCCGGTCCAAAAGGCGATGGGGTTCCAGACCTCCTCCACCGACAGCAGACGCGGCATCCGCCAGGCCTTGCCGTCACCGGGAAGCAGCAGCAGCCCGTCCACTTCGTGGTCGACCACTTCCTGGGGCACCCGGTCCGCCCAGGTGAGGGTGAGCGGGGCCGTGGTGCCATCAACCGCCGGGAGGTGGAAGGTCGGGATCTGGTCGCGCAGACGCTCTCCCCCGGAGTCCCGCGGAGCGGCGCTGATCTCTTCGATCTCAAGGGCGAACGCTTTGTCGGAGTCCTCGGGACCGGCAACGGTCTCGACGAAAGGCCTGTCCTGGACCGTCGAGGCGTCGCAGGTGTGAAGAGGCACCTCGACATCTGTCCGCCTGTCGCCCCAGGCGATGATGGCCTTGTTGCTGTTCGATGGTCGGACCAGGCCTGAGCGCATGAAGTCGCCCCGCAGCGCGACCGACAGCACTCGCTCCAACCACTCGATCCAGGGGGGCACGGCGACGTTCTTGTCCTTGCACTCTCCGACTCTTCGGACTGTGCGCAGCCATGCACGCGCAATTCGCAGGTCGTCGAAGTGCCCAGCGTCGGTGTCTCGCAGCAACCAGGAACCGACATCGTCGGCTTCCCAAGCGGGGTCGAGCGTCGGCACACAGAGAAGTTCCCGATGCAGCGTCCCAATGGGGCCGGTCGGTTCGTTGCCAGTGATCCGTCGCAGCGTGACGACAGGGACGGACCTGGTCTGACCGCGCACCTTCATCTGCAGCGTGTTGATCTCACACCGACCAGCGAGCAGCGCGACAGCGAGCCATGTCCAACGCTTCATCCAGTGATGTGCGGCGTCTGTGGTCTCTCCGTCCGTGCGGAGCGGGTCCGGTGGGATCAGCCGTCCGTCGCGACCGACGATGGCCTCCGGATCGAGGGATTCTCGCCAGATATTGGGATCACCAAGCACAGCCTTGATCAACAGCGCCAGCCCGTCCCGGTCGGGGATGCGCGATCCATGCACCAGGTGCAGCCCGGCGATCCGCTGGATGTGGTGGGTCTGCAGCGCACCGAGCAGACCCTCCGGCGACGCCTCCTGGCCGGCCATTTCGGAGAAGACTTCTGTGGGCAGGACCGCTCGGGTGGAGTCCACGCGCTCCGGCTTGGGCAGCGTCGGGAACATGCGCGCGGCGACGAGGCCCAGGTTCAGTCCCTGGTCACTGACGGCGCGCTTCGATTTGTCCTGGACCTCGGTCTGCCCACCCTTCGTGTCCTCGTGCTCAGGATCCCCGAGGAACTCGCGCAGCTGGTCCAAGCCCTCGGCGTCGAGCGTCGGCTTGGTGTCGAGGGTGGGGTCGGAGTCCCCGAGCCGCTTCAGGGCGGCGACCTTGGCTTCAATGAGGCTGCTGACGTGGTCCTTGAGCTGGCGCCGTGATGCCGGGGGGAGGCCATCGACTGCGGGGACACCCGTGTAGTGCCGTGCCATGCGCATGACCGGGACCCGGTAGGGCCGGTCCAGGTACCGATCGAGAAGGCGCAGGAAGGCCACAACCTGGTGGTTGCGGTGGATGAGTTCCCCGAGCTGTGGGACGCTGTCGGCAGCGTGAAGCTGTGGGGTGATCACGCGCCCGGGATCGTTTGACGCCATGGGCGTCAGGTGCCCCGGCCGCTCGTCCTGAAAGAGGATCCGATGGGCCGCCGCGGCCGCATACCACGGCATCCCCAGCGACGACTTCACCGCCTGCTGGACGTCACCCTGGTCCTGCTCCTCGGGTGCGGAATTGACGGACCAGTGCCCCCACCAGCACAGGGTCAGGTTCTGCGCCCTGTCCGCCAGGAAGCGACGGTAGCGCCAGAGACAGCTCGACCCGTTCTCGCGCTGGCGGGCAGTACCGACCCCGCCCGCGATACGGAACCACGGGAGACCGACGACGGCACCGAGGCGAGCGCGCCGCCCTTCCCTCTCCAGGAGGCGCTCGAGCAGGAGAGGAAGTACGCCGGCGCCGGTTCCACCGACGGCCGATCCAGTCAGCACGACACGACTGTCGTCCCGCTGCAGGTCCTGAGAGAGCTGACGCCAGACCTCCAGCGCCTCGCGACGCTGCACGTCCATGGTCTGTCGCTCCGACTCGTCCCGCGTCGCGGTCATCTCGTCGACCATGACCTCAGCCAGCGCCGCGCCCAGTCGGGGCTCACCGAAGTAGCCCTGGTGGACAGGGCGGCTGCGCTGGTGACGGCTGAGCATCAGCAGCGACGCACCGCGACCATACTGGTGGTCCACCACCTGGTCGGCGGTGACGTGTTCTTCTCCCACCCGTGAGGGAAGCGGGGGCAGTGCCACCGGCAGACGGATGTTCCCACTCTGCCCCTTCATCACTTGAGACAGCACGCCCACCTGGTCTCGAGCGTGCTGGTAGGCCGTGCGCTCTTCGCGACCGGATGCGGTCGCATCGGCATCCAGCAGGAGCATGACAGGCACATCGGGGGGCTCCGTCGTGGCCCCGTGCAGGAGCACGTGCAGATCAGCCGAGACGAGCATGACATGCTGGCCGGTACCACCGACCGCGACCATGTAGCGAGACATCGGATTGTCCTAGCGGGAGAGGAGAGCGAAGAATCCAGCCGTCCCGACCGTGGCCAGCAGCATCATGCCGACTGCGATCTGCTGGTACTGTGCGAACCACCCGGCCGTCACGTCGTCAGCACCGAAGGCCATCCACAGGAAGATCCCGGTCGGGACGAGCAAGCAGATGATGCTGGCGATGACCGGGGGCAGCCAGACCTTCATCGTGCCGCCGTGGTAGGGGTAGGCAGCGGTATCCGCCCGCACGGCACGGATGTGCAGGAAGGTGCCGATCCCCCACGCCAGTAGCATCGCGGCCAGGGGGAGCAGGACGTAGAAGTAGACGTTGCTGGATCCGGCTGCTGGCACGTGAAGCTCCGATCACAGTACAGAGACGTATGGTTCCTGGCGCACGAGGTTCGAGCCCGGCGCGGTGGACTTCGAGTCGTTGAGTGACAGCACCCTACTGGCGTGGCGCACCGCCGCTCAAGCGACATGCGATCGAAGGTGATCACGGCGGCTGGGATCAAGAGGCCCACGCCACGAACCGGAACATCATGCCCGCAGAAGTCCGCTGTACTAAGGTGGAGTCGAGGTCCATCATGGCGGCGCCGCCCTCGGTCTACGAGTTCATCGACTACCTCGCCTACCTGCAGGCCTGGTTCACGTACAAGAATGCCCAACGCAAGGGCCGCTTCGGCATGCGCGCATTCGCCCGCTTCGCGGGCATGTCGCCGGGAGCGGTCAGCATGATCCTCTCCGGCGACCGCGTTCCGACAGAGCCCACCATCGACAAGCTCGTCAAGGCGATGGACCTCGACCGGGACGAAGCGAAGTTCTTTACGACCCTCATCGCCCTGGCGACTGCACCGACCCAACGTGCTCGCAGCCGCATCCTCGAGCGCGTCTACCGGAATCCGCGCTTCAAGCAGGCGAGGGCGCTCGACAGCGCTCTGCTCGCGCTGTACTCGAACTGGTACATCATGGCCGTTCGGGAGCTGTCGCTGCTCGACGACTTTGAACCCGAAGCCGCGTGGATCGCTGACCGCCTGGTGCCGCGCATCACCGTCGAGCAGGCCCAGTACGCGCTGGACTCCCTCATCGAAGCTGGCCTGCTGCGGGTAGAAGACGACGGGTCCCTCTCGCCGCGGGAGCCCCGCCTACAGACCAAGCCCGACGTGGATCGCCACCTGGGCATCTCCTACCACGACGCGATGCTGCGCTTGGCGAGAGATGCCCTGGACGAGGTACCGCCAGACCGCCGCAGCTTCGTCGCGGTCTCCGTTCCGGTGCCGCGGCAGATGGTCGCCCACTTCCGAGACGAAGCGGACGCCTTTGTGCGCGGCCTCATGAACCAGGCGGACGCAGAAGACGGCCCGCGCGACGACATCGTTCAGATCAACGTCCAGATGTTCTCGATCACGGCCGACGACTGATGCGTTACCGGCGGCGCGATGCACCACCGGCAGATCAAAGCAACAGGGGGATGCGGCTGCGTCGCTTGGGCAGCCACAGGGCTCGCGAGCCCTCTGGTGAAGGACAGCCGCCGCGCCTTCGATTTGCGGGGCGACGAGACTCCCCCGCCTACAGGCACGGATCCCGCGGTTCGCGGACCCTGGTCGTCGGCCTGTGGATTGCAGGCCTCGGCCTGGCTGCAGTCACGATCGGGTGGGCGTGGCGGGAACACCGGATCCAGACGATCCTCGACGGCCGCTACGACCCGGAGGCAGCCTGCGATGGTGATCACTGGACCCGGATCGCCGACGGGCGAGCCCCACCCACCCTGGATCTTCCCGTCGTGACTCAGGGCACGCAGCATGTCGAGGGCTGGGTGTCGATTCCAGAGTACAGAGTCACCGCGTGCCTGGTGGCCGAACACCAGGCCTTCGCAAGCCGAGCAGCACGCGGCTTCGATGAGGCGTGCGAGCGTGCACGCATGCGCGCCGCCGAGCGGTTCGACCGCCGCCTGGACGCCTACCTGGACGACCGCTACTCCGTGGTCGGTGCCGTCCTGGAAGATGCCGAGGCCCTGGTCGTGGGGATCGCGGGCGGGGCCGAAGCCGCAGCCGATGCACTCTCCCAGGGGCAGCTCGCCGACGCTGTGTTCGACGGCATCTCGGCGGTCCTGGACGCCGATGACCGTACGCACGCTCGTCACGAGGCAGAGCGCCGCCAGCGTCTGTTGTTCGCGCCGACCCTGGTGCTCATGGGCGGCATCGACAGGTGGTTCGGAGAGGGCGGTCCGCATGACCAGCTCGTCCACGACTGGATCGAGCGAGCGCTGCGACGCGCGGCCCGGAAGTCGCCTGTCGAGGCGGCCATCCTGAAGGCAGGCATGGTGGTGCAACCTGTCACTCCCCCAAACCTGATGGACCTGAACCCGGTCACGGGATGGTCGGACGCGGAGTCCACCGCCGTTGACATCGGCGTGGGAATCTCCATGGACGCCATCGTCGACGCGGGCTCGGAGGAGCTTCTGCGCGACGCGCCACGCTGGGCGAAGGTCGGAGGCGGACTTGTATCCTGGGTGGTCAGCTCGGTCTTCGCGACCGCCATCGTCACCGAGTTGGACGAGCAGCTCCACCGAGACCAGGTGGCTTCCGAGATGCGCGCCGGCTTCTCCAACGCCACCCGCCACTGGGCAACGGAAGCCGTCGCCGGCTACCGCGACCAGCTCGACCAGGGCCTCGCCGACGTGCGCGACCAGGTGCTCGATCAGGGCCGGGCGCACCGGATCGTGCTCGTCGCGCCGCCCTGACTCGACGCTCGCCCAGCCCCCTACTCCACCCCCTCCCCACCATCGTCGGCGGCACCCTCAGCCATGGCCGCCGCGGCGGCCGCCTCCGCTTCTGCACGGCGCTCAGCCTCGACACGCCGGGTGGCCGCTTCTTCCGCCATGGGCTTGAGGTTGGCCAGGCCCTTGTCGAAGTCGCCGCCGAGCATGCTGTCCATGTCCATGAACAGTCCCATGGCCTTGCCCATGAGATCCTGGTCCTGGTCGTAGCTCCAGGTGACGGTGACGCCTTCGCCCTGGGCGGTGGCGGTAACGGCGGTGTCGGCGTGGGCCTGCCAGGGCGCGATGAACTCGAGGCTGTGTTCGACCCGGGCGCGGTCGTCGGAGAGGCTGGCGGAGACGACGGTCATCTTGCCCTGCCCCACGTCGTCGTTGCCCTTCCAGGTGTACCAGGCACCCTCGCCCGACGCCGGATCGGAGAAGTCCACCTGCTGGTCGGGGTCCAGGTCCCGCCAGGGCTGCCAGTCCTGGAAGCGCTGGAAGTCGTTGGCGAAGGGGAAGACGTCGGCCGGCGTGGCGGCCATGGCGAGGCTGCGTTCCACGTGCAGCACGTCAGGCTGCGTCGTGGCCATGCCGAGCACACCGACGATGACGAGCGCGACGAGGGCCAGCAGGCCGAGGAGGATCTTCTTCACGGGTGCTCCGGGAGGATGAGCGCGGAGGGCGCCGGGACGGAGTCAGGGGACCGGGCCGGTCATAGCCCAGGTGCGCCCGCGCGGAAGAGGAGGGGCGCGCCTCACCCTACTCCTCACCCCCCGGATCCCCGTCCAGCGCGCGCCGCACCCGCGCCAGCAGGCCGTCCGGTGACCATGGCTTCTGCAGCAGGACGACCCGCTTCGGCGAGTGGGTGAAGCGCGAGATGGCCCGGGCGGAGAAGCTGGTCGTGAACAGCACGCGCAGCGTCGGCTGGCGACGGCGCAGCGCGGCCGCGAGGGCGACGCCGTCGTCCCTGCCCAGCAGCACCTCGGTCACCAGCAGGTCGAAGCGAGCGCCGCCGGCGACGAGGGCTTCGGCTTCGGCCGCCGTGCGCACGCGGTGGACGTCGTAGCCGGCCTCGCGCAGGATGTTGCGGGCGACGCGGCCGACCTGGTCGTGCCCCTCCACCACCAGCACACGTTCGCTGCCGCCGGGCACCTCGCGAACCTCGGCGGCTTCGGTGGCGGGGAGCTCGTCGGTGGATGCGACGGGCAGGTAGACCGAGAAGCTGCTGCCCGCCCCCGGGCTGCTGTCGACGTCGATGGCACCGCCGGCGCGGGTGACCACGCCCTGGGCCGTCGACAGCCCGAGCCCGGTGCCGCGCCCCCGCTCCTTGGTGGTGAAGAAGGGTTCGAAGAGCCGGTCGAGGGCGTCGGCGGAGATCCCGACGCCGTCGTCCTGCACCACGAGGCTGGCGTAGCGGCCCGGCGAGATCCCCAGCCGCCCGGCGAGGTCCGGTGCGAGGTCCTGAACGCCGGTGGTGATCCGGACCGTCCCACCCTCGGGCAGCGCGTCGCGGGCGTTGGTCACGAGGTTGACGAGCACCTGCTCGACCTGCTGCAGGTCGACCAGGGCCGGTGCCGGCGCACCGGATCGCCGAAGCTCCAGGCCCACACCCTCTCCCAGCACCCGCTCCAACAAGGGCTGGGCGGTGGTGACGAGGTCGTCGAGATCGACGGCTTCCGGCTGGACGGCGGTGCGGCGGCTGAACGCGAGGAGCTGGGAGGTGAGCGAGGCGGCGTCAGAGGCCGCGCGCAGGACCCGGTCCGACAGGGTCGCTGCCTGGGTCGGCGACGAGGCGTCCGCCAGCATCTCGGCGTAGCAGAGGATGATGACGAGCTGGTTGTTGAGGTCATGGGCGACCCCACCGGCGAGCTCTCCCAGCGCTTCCATCTTCTGGAGATGGGCAACCTGCAGCTCGAGCGAGCGGCGCGCCGACAAGTCCGTCATGCTGCCCTGGATGCGCTGTTCGCTGCCGGTTTCCAGCAGCACCAGGCGCACCTCGGTCTCGCGGGGCTGGCCGTCGGCGCCGTGGACCAGCAGTTCGAAGCGGGGGCTCCAGCCGGCGCGGGCGTCGGCCAGCCAGGCGGACAGGAAGCCGTCGGTGTCGCGGCCGCCCGGCTGCAGGGCCGGACAGTGGTCCTGTAGCCGGCTGCCCGGCAGCGCGTCCTGCGACAGGCCGAGCAGCTCGGCGAGGCGTCCGTTGGCGTCGAGCAGCCGTCCCGTCGTGTCCATGACCATGATGGCGTCGGGGGAGTGCTCGACGAGGGTCCGATAGCGGGCCTCACTCGCACCGAGATCGCGCAGGAGCAGCAGCGTCCCGAGCGCGTCGGCGACACGCCGCCCGATGCCGTCGAAGATGCGGATCTCTTCCTTCGTGAAGACGTGGCTGCGCCCGCAGTGGTGCACGCCGAGCATCCACGGACGGCCGACCCGCGGCCGGAAGGCCATGAGGAGCTGCGTCTGGATGTGGAAGGCCGCCACGATGTCCGGAGGCACGACCCGGCCCGACGAGGGGTCGAAGGCCAGGGGGCCGTCGGCGTCCAGGGCTTCCTGGAACAGGGCCGCCGTGGGCTCGTCCATCGGGACCTGGACCCCCAGCGCGAAGGCGCCCGGCCACTGCGCGCGGGTGCGCTCCATGGGGACCGACCACGACGGCGCGTCGGGGTCCACGGGATGCAGCAGCCAGGCGCGGTCGCAGGCGAAGAGGTCGAGGAGCTCGTCGAGCAGGTTTTCGAGCACCAGCTCGAGATCATCTCCCGCGTGCAGCACTGCGCCGACGCGCTCCATCGCGTCGAGGTAGCGAAAGGCGGCCTCGGAGGGGGAACCGGACTCGAGCGCGGCGACGCGCTCGCGGAGCGCGGCCACCTCGGCTTCGAGGTCGGCAGCAGGGCTGGTCTGGAGCGGCATGGGAGGGAAGCTCGGGAACCTTCCGCAGATGCTACCGCAACGCGACGGTTGCAGGCGAGGAATCCGAGCATCGACGGCCACCTGCCCGCGCCGCCATCGCCCCGCCGGCGACGCGCCGGGCAGCGTCTCCTCCGGTCGCCACAGGTAGAGTCGCACTCCATCCACACCCGGTCGCCAAGTGCCCACCGCCACGCCCACCATCCGCCCGGCACCGCAGCCGCCAGCGGACTCCGCCGAGCTGCTGGAGCGCTTCCACGAAGAGCTGCGCCTGCGCAACGTGACGGCCTTCGTGTGGTCGACGACGATCTTCGACCTCGCCTACGTGGGCTGGACCGGCTTCGACTGGTTGCTGGAACCCGACCGCTGGCAGGCCTTCCTGAGGATCCGCCTGGTCGTCGCCGCCTTCGGCACGCTCCTGGCGCTGCTCATCGGCCGGTCCCGCAACCAGCGCTACACCTGGGAGGCGTTCTGGGTCTGGCTGTTCGCCTGCGGCGCCGGCATCGCCATCATGATGCCGTGGTCCGGGGACAGCCTCCTCGAGTATGTCGTCGGCTTCAGCCTGATCCTGTACGGTGGCGGGCTGTTGCCCTTCTGGCGGCCCCGCTGGGCGATCAGCAACGTCGCCGCGATCCTGGCGACCGCACCACTGGCCTGGCTGTTCTGGCCGTCGCGAGCATCCGCCGAAGACGTGCTCACCGGAGTGTTCTTCCTGCTGACAGGGGCCGGCGCCAGTGTGGTCATGGCCAGCTTCAAGTACGAGCTGGCCCGCCGCGACTTCTTCACCCGCGACCAGCTCGCGCGGACCTCACGCGATCTGGAGGAGGCGCTCGGCCGCCTCGAAGCGCACGACCGCCTCAAGAGCCGGTTCTTCGCCAACATCTCCCACGAGCTGCGCACTCCGCTCACCCTGGTCCTGGGACCGGTCCAGGCCATGCTCGATCGTGACCCGCGCACCTGGGCGCACACGGACCTCCGCATCGTGGTGGAGAACGCCGAGCGGCTCCTGCGGCTCATCGACGACCTGCTCGAGCTGTCCAAGCTCGATGCCGGCGGGCTCCGCCTGAAGCTGGCCACCTTCGACCTCGGCGCGCTGGTGCAGGCGACGGTGGCCCGCTTCCGTCCGGCGGCAGCCGCAAGGGAGCTGACGCTGCGGTCGACGATCCAGGAGGGTCTGCCCGACGTGCTCGGAGACCCCCACCGCATCGAGATGGTCGTCACCAATCTGATCGGCAACGCCCTGAAGTACACGCCACCGGGGGGCAGCGTGCGGGTGGACGTCGGCCGGACCGACGGCAGGCTGCGGGTCGGCGTGACAGACACCGGCCCGGGCATCCCCGCCGACGAGCTGGCCTTGGTCTTCGACCGCTTCTTCCAGGCGCGCAGCGGGCGCGGCCGCCGGACCGGTGGCGTCGGGATCGGGCTGGCGCTCGCTCGCGAGCTGGTCGAGCTGCACAGCGGCGCGATCACGGTCGATAGCGTGGAGGGCGAGGGCTCGACCTTCTCCTTCGAGCTGCTGCTCGGCCGCGACCACATCCGGCCCGAGGTGATCGACCGACGCAGCGGCATCGCTGAACGGCGGACCGGTGACCGCGCCGGCCGCAGCTTCGGACGGCGTGCGACCGACCTGCCCCCGCCCGTCCCCGCCGCGCCGGCCATCGACGGTGACGCCGGCGAGCTCCCCGTCCCCGACAGCCCTCCGGTGCGCCTGGAGCAGGGGCGCCGGGCGCGGATCCTGCTGGCCGAGGACCAGGCGGACATGCGCGCCTTCGTGAACGACCTGCTCGGCGCCGAGTTCGAGGTCGTCGCTGCCGAGGACGGCGACCGTGCGTGGGCGCTCGTCCAGGAACAGCGCCCGGACCTGGTCCTGACCGACGACCAGATGCCCGGCCGCTCCGGCACCAGCCTCTGCCATGCCATCAAGAGCACCCCGACCCTCCGCGCCATCCCGGTGATCCTGCTGACGGCGCGTGCAGGCTCGGAGGGGACGCTCCGGGCCTACGCCGTGGGGGCCGACGACTTCGTGGCGAAGCCCTTCCACCCCCGCATCCTGCTGGCGCGGGTCCGCGCCCAGCTCCACCTGCGGGCGCTGAGCGCCGAGCTGGCCCGCCAGGAGCGCCTCGCGTCGGTCGGCACCCTGGCCGCCGGCATCCTCCACGAGGTGCGCAACCCCGTCAACGCCCTGATGTCGGCGACCCGCACGCTGGCGTCCCCCGACCTGCCCGCCCCGACACGCGACCGCCTGCTGGCCGTGCTCGCCGATGCCACGCACCGCATCCACCGCCTCACCGCGACCCTCGACGCCCACGTGCGCCCGGCCGACAGCGGTGGCCCCGTGCTCTGCGACCTCGACCAGGGGATCCACAGCACGTTGCGGCTCCTCTCCCACCGCCTCGGCGCCGTCGAGGTGGCGGTCAGCGACGGCGGACCGCACCTCGCCTGCGTCCAGGCCGGCCCCATCAACCAGGTCTTCCTCAACCTGCTGGACAACGCGCTGCGCGCC
The DNA here is from genome assembly GCA_964599085.1 of uncultured Enterobacterales bacterium. GTDB lineage: Bacteria > Myxococcota_A > UBA796 > UBA796 > UBA2385 > J125. Next base: position 23,624 of record CAZRFD010000034.1, read on the forward strand.
GGGGCGGAGCACATCGAGATCGCCCTGCGCGATGTCGACGACACGGTGGTTGTGGAGGTTTCCGACGATGGCCGAGGGATCCCCGAAGACGCCCTCGCCCGCATCTTCGAGCCCTTCTACACGACGGCGGCACCGGGTGAGGGCAGCGGGCTCGGGCTCTACCTGAGCAAGACCATCGTCGAGCAGGTGGGCGGGCAGATCGCCGCGGTGCGCCGGCAGCCCCGTGGCACGACGATCCGCGTAGTACTGCGCGCCGCTGAGAGTCCCCCTGCCGGCGACCAGGTCACGCACACGGCGCCGTGATCGAGACAAGCAGCGCCGCACGTGACACCATGCCGGGCCGGCGAGCGGCTGCCTGAACGTCTCGCCGGATGGAACCAGAATTGGCGCGAAACTACGACGAGCTCAACGGCCCGCTCACGCGGGCGGTCTTCTTTCGTCCAGCCCGTGAGCGTGTGCGGGACTTCCTCTCCCCCCACGCCGACCCGGCGGTACGCATCGCCGGCCACGACTATGCCGTCTTCGACATCAGCATGAACGGCATGGCCATCCTCGTGCCAGCGGCGACGCTGACCCTGCAGGAGGGCGCAGAGATCGAGCTGGAACTGCTGCTCTATGGAAAGCCCGCCTTCGCCGGGCGGGCCCGGGTCGCCCGGGTGGGACAGGGCGGCCGCAAGGTCCAGGTCGGTCTCGCGCTGACCAGCGGCTTCATCGACCTGCCGGCGCTGGCGCGTCGCGACGAAGAGGAGCGCCTGCACCGCGAGCTGTCCCTGGGGGCGGACCCCTACAAGGACATCGTGCCAGAGGTCTACCGCCGGGCCTTGAGCCGGGTCGTGCTGTTCGTGCAGTTCCACCGGCAGGCGCTGTTCCGCCACGAGGCCCGCTACCGCGCGCTGGGGGGCGACCAGAGCCGGCGGGCCATCGAGCAGCTCGAGCAGACCGCGCTCGCGGCACTCCGCGAGCCCTGGACCGAGCTGCGCCTCGCTGCGTGCGCGGCCACCGCCGACATCGTCGGCGATCGGGACCTGACCCATGCCGCCAAGCAGCTCACGGAGATGGTGCTCACCCCCCTGCTGTTGGACGCCCCCTGCGTGCGGCGCTCCTACGACAAGCCCCTGGGCTACCCAGGGGACTACCAGGTGATGCTGTACTGCTACGACCAGGCCCTGGAGGGTGACTCGGTGTTCGGGCGGGTGTTCCACCGGCTGTGGCTGGATCACCCGCTGCCCAGCGGCGTGCGCACACGCCGCGACCTCGTTGTCGACCTGGCCATCGACCAGCACCGCCGGCTGATCGCCGACGCCAGCGACACGCCGGACCTGCGCGTCACCAGCCTGGGCTGCGGTCCCGCGCGGGAGGTGCCGACCTTCATCGAGCGACGCTCGAGCTGGCCCGGGAGCGTGACGTGGACGCTCATCGACCAGGACGAGGAGGCACTGAGCGTGGCCTTCCAGACCGCCCAGCGCGCGGTCGTCGGCACCACCAGCGACACGCGGCTGCGCTGCCTGAACATGTCCTTCACCCAGCTCGCCCAGGCGCCGAGCAACCTGCCCCTGGCTTCCGACCAGCACTTCATCTTCTCGTCGGGCCTGTTCGACTACCTGCGCGACCAGGCCGCGGCCGACCTGCTTGGCGTCCTCTACGAGCGGCTCGCGCCCGGCGGGCTGGTCGCGGTGGGCAACGCCATCGGACCCAACGACGACTACTGGTCGCCGGGCTTCGTCCTCGACTGGACGCTCATCTACCGGACGAAGGAGCAGATGGAGTGGCTGGCTACGCGCCTGCCACCCGACGCCGACATCCAGATCCGCCTGGAGCCAGGACAGGCCTACTGGTACCTGCTCGCTCGCAAGCCCGGCGCCATGAGCTGACCCAGCACGTCTCGCGAAGCTGTCGCGTCGTAGAGGTTCCCTGAAGTCGACCCGTGGTTCGATCCCACCGCGGGCTGGATCCGGCGCTTCGCGTATGGCATCCTAGTCAACTCGCGGGTTCTGGCGCCGCGACAACCTCGACCCCATCTCCCCACCGGCCCTGGCGCCCGCGGGGCATCGTGGCATGTTCCCTGTGGCCATCACCGGAGCACGACTTGGCGAACGCGGTCCTCTTCGTCGACGACGATGTCGCGAACCTCACGGTCTTCGAGGCGGCCTTCGGCGGGGACTTCGAGGTGCTGACGGCTGACAACGGCGTCAACGCCCTCGCATTGCTCGCCCGCCACGACGTCGCCGTCCTGCTCGCCGATCAACGGATGCCCGGGATGACCGGCGTCGAGCTGCTGACCCGGGCGCGCGCCGAGTTTCCCGCGGTCGAGCGGATCCTCATCACCGCCTACTCCAACCTCGACGAAGCCATCGACGCGGTGAACCAGGGGCACATCCGGCGCTACATGCGCAAGCCCTGGAACCACGACGACCTGCGCGCCGCGCTCGGTGACGCCATCGAGGTTGCGTCGATGCGCAAGCGGCTGGCGTCGATCGAGCGCCGGATGATGGAGTCCGAGCGGGTCTACGCCCTCGGCGTGGTCTCGGCCGGGATCGCCCACGAGATCCGCAACCCCCTGACGATGCTGCTGGCCCACATCGACCTCGCCACCTCCCAGGTGGCCGGGCTGATCGACGGCCGCGCCGATGTCCCGGCGGAGAATCTGCAGCCCATCCTCGACCGGATCGGGGCCATCGAGCGGGGCGTCACCCGGGTCCGCGAGATCATCGAGGGCATGAGCCTGGCCCAGCGGCGCCACGACGACGAACGCCAGGCCGACCTCGCCGAGGTGGTGCGGCTGACCACGACCAGTCTGCGCAGCTCGCTGCAGCGGCGTGCCACGACCGATGTGGACCTTGCGCCGCTGCCACCGGTCGTGGGGTCGAGCACCCAGCTCGGGCAGGTGACCCTCAACCTGCTCGTCAACGCCTTGCAGGCCATCCCCGCCGATCAGAGCGGGGCAGATCCGCGGGTCACCATCACGCTCCGCCAGGAGGGTGCGCTGGCCCTGCTGGCGGTCCGGGACACGGGCCCGGGCATGACCGCCGACGTGGTGAAGCGCATCTTCGACCCCTTCTTCACGACCAAGAGCGCGGGCGGGACCGGCCTGGGCCTCGCGATCACGAAGCGAATCGTCGATGAGCTGGGCGGCAGCATCACCGTCGACAGCGAGCCGGGCGAGGGCACGACGATCTCGGTGCGGCTCCCGCTGGCACGCACCGAAGGCGCCGATCCGGAGGGCTCGACCGGGGCCTGACGCTGAGAACCCGCGGCCGCGCTCAGGGCCGCGGCGGGTGCAGCATCACCAGCTCGACGCCGCTGGTCTGCGAGACCTGCCCGTGATCGTCCACGAGCACGGCGTCGACGCCGGGCATGGACGCCACCAGGGCGAGCGCGCGTTCCTTTCCGAGCACCATCAGCGCCGTCGACAGCCCGTCCGCCGTGGTCGCGTCGTCGGCGATGACCGTCGCGCTGCGCAGGCCCGTTGCCGGCCAGCCGGTGCGGGGGTCGAGGATGTGGTGGTAGCGCTTGCCGTCGACCTCGAAGTAGCGCTCGTAGTCACCGCTGGTCGACACGCTGCGGTCGGTCACCGACAGGGCGGCGAAGACGTCGTCCCTGGGGCCCCGGGGGTCGCGGATCCCGACGTGCCAGGGACGTTCCCCCTTGAGTCCGGCGGCGTACACCTGCCCGCCGATGACCACGTGGAAGCTCGACAAGCCCGCGGCCCGCAGCTCGGCGACGGCCTTGTCCAGCGCCCAACCCTTGGCGATCCCGCCGAGGCCGAGCTTCATGCCTGGCTGCGCGAGGCGGACCGTGCCGGCAGCGTCGTCGAGTTCGACCTGGTGGTAGTCGACGAGGGCAGCCCGGCGCGCGATCTCGGTCGCTTCGGGCACCACGGGATGCTCGGCGCGGAAGTCCCACAGGCCCCACAGCGCGGCCCAGGTCACATCGAAGGCCCCGTCCGTCTGCTGGCCGAGCTGGAGCCCGCGGGCGAGCAGGGCCCGCACGTCGGCGGGCACGGCCACCGCTTCACCCCCGGCAGCGGCATTGACCTGCGACAGCGGCGTGCCCTCACGCCACTCGTTGGCGCTGGCTTCAACCCCTGAGAAGATCTCGGCCACCCGATCCGCAAGCGCCACCCGCTCCGCCGGCAACACGACGACGAGCTGCGTGGCCATCACGTCGTAGGTGCGGGTCGTCATCGACACCGCGGGGGCTTCGACGCCCACCGGCTGCGACGACGCCACAGTGGGCCCCTCGTTGCCACAGCCGGCCAGCCCCACGAGCGGGACCAGCAGCGCCGCGAGCAAGCACCCGCGGCGACCGGATCCGGCCGGGCGGCGGCTCACGCGTAGACCAGCTCGATCCACCGGCGGCCGGCTTCCAGCTCGGCCTTGCGGCGCTGCCAGCGCTCCGGCGAGCCCGCGAGCGTCGAGAACACGCCGTCGAGATCGTCGAGGATGCGCTCGTGCCCGGCGACGTAGACGTAGGTCCACGGACCCTCGAGCATCTTCCACAGCTCGGGCCCCTGCGGGTCGATGGCCTGCGCCCAGTCGATGGCGTCCGACCAGCCCGGCCGAGTGGCCAGCGCGTTGATCGCTTCGAAGGTGTCGTGGTCGTAGTACTGCGCGAAGTCGTCCCGCTCGTCGTTCCGGTACAGCAGGTCGATTCCGGTGAAGGCGCCGTGGAACAGGATCACCCGCCCGGTGAAGTCCGGCCGCTTGCTGTACAGGTGCTTGACGAAGGCGCGGAAGGGCGCGATCCCGGTGCCGGCACCGATGAGGATGATGTTGGCATCCAGCTCGTCGGGGACCTCGAAGGGCATGCCGTAGGGGCCGGAGACGTCGATGACGTCACCGGGAGACCGGTCACACAGGAAGTTGGACGCCCGGCCCGGGTACAGCTCGCCGCTGTAGGCGTCGATGTAGCCGCAGCGCTTCACCGCGATGCGCACCCGGGTGCGCTCGCCGTCCAGCTCTTCGGGCAGATCGGCGACGGTGTACAGGCGGAAGTGGTGGTCCTGGCCGAACTCGGGGTTGCCCGGCGCCAGCACGCCCAGGCTCTGGCCGGGGTCGATGTCGAGCCCGACGGCGTCGAGATCGAGCACCAGCTCGCGGACCTCTTCGGACGAGTCGGCGGGGGTGATGAGGGTCGAGGACACCACGGTGGCGGCGTGGCGATCGCTGGTGTCGTAGTCCTGGAGGCGCATGGGCGTGCTCCTGGCGGTCAGGGGTGGGGAGAGGAAGAGGAAGCGAGTTCGCAGGAGTCCTTGTCGCCGCAGGTACTGCACCCGTGACCGGCGAGGCCGTCCTTCTGGGCGGCGCGGGCCGGAAGGGCGCGACGCCAGATGGCTTCGACGCCGACCCAGAGCGCGACGAGGAAGAGGACGGCGAGGCCTGCCTTGAGCAGCTCGAAGGCCATGTCAGCTCCCGAGCCCGGCGAAGCCCATGAAGGCCACCGACAGCAGGCCGGCGACGAACAGCGCGGCCGCCGTACCCCGCATGAGCTGCGGAAGCTCGGCGAGGTCCAGCTTCTCACGGATGCCGGCCATCAGCACCAGGGCGAGGGTGAAGCCGGCGCCGGCGCCGATGGCGAAGACCAGCGACTGCACCGGGTTGTAGCCGCGGTTCGTCTGGAACAGGGCAAGTCCGAGGATGGCGCAGTTCGTCGTGATGAGGGGCAGGAAGATCCCGAGCTGGCGGAACAGCGTCGGGCTGACCTTCTTGATGAACATCTCGACGAGCTGCACGGTCGAGGCGATCACGGCAATGAAGGAGATCAGGCGCAGGTAGGGTGCGTCCATCGCCGCCAGCAGGAAATTGATCCCCGTGGCGCAGGTCGAGCTGACGATCATCACGAAGGTGACGGCGCCCCCCATGCGCAGGGCGGTGGACAGCTTGCCGGACACGCCGAGGAAGGGGCAGATCCCGAGGAACCAGGCCAGCACGAAGTTGTTGATGAGCGCAGCGCTCAGGAAGATGGAGGCCAGGGACTCGTTCATCGGGTCACCTCCGGCGGCGCGGGGATCATGCGGCCTCCTTGGCGGCGCGGTCCGCGTGGGCCCGGTTGATGCGGTTGACCACCAGCACCCAGCCCGCCAGCGTGAAGAAGCCACCGCTCGGCAGGATCATGATGACCCAGTCCTGCCAGGCCGCCGGCAGGACCGGCACGCCGAAGAGTGAGCCCATGCCGAACAGCTCGCGGACCCCGCCCAGGCAGAGCAGCGCGAAGGTGAAGCCCAGGCCCATGCCCAGGCCGTCGAGGAAGCTGCGCCAGACCCCGTTCTTGGACGCGAAGGCTTCCGCCCGGCCGAGGATCACGCAGTTGACGACGATGAGCGAGATGAAGGCGCCCAGCGCCTTGTGCAGCTCCAGGCTGAGCGCGGCGATACTGTAGTCGACGACCGTGACCAGCGTGGCGATGACCAGGATGTAGGTGACGATGCGCACCTGCTTGGGGACGATGCGCCGCATGGCCGAGACGACGACGTTGCTGCCGACCAACACGAACAGCGTCGCCAGTCCCATGGCCAGCGCGTTGCGGGCCGTGTTCGTCACGGCGAGCACCGGGCACATGCCCAGCACCTGCACGAAGACTGGATTCTCGCGCCACAAGCCCTTGATGAACTCGTCGGTCGAGGGAGTGGTCGGGGTGGTGGCGGGACCCGCGCTCACGGGGTCACCTCCCGCTGCTGGAAGTCGGAGATCGAGCCGGCGATCCGCGGCACCCACACGTCGGTGCTGGACCGCATCATGTCGGCGATGGCCGTCGACGTGATGGTGGCCCCGGTGATGCAGTCGATCTGCCAGGGCGCGTCCTTCTCGCCGTGCTTGACCGCTTCGATGGGGTGGGCGAGGGTCTCGCCACCCTCAGCCAGCGAGACGTCGAGGGCCGCGAAGTTGGCCAGGAAGTCGGGGTCCGTGTTGGCGCGGTCGCCGAGACCCGGTGTCTCGCGACTGTCGAGCACCTGCAGCCCGATGACGGCCTGACGCTCCGGCGCGTAGCCATAGAGCACGCGGACCGCGTCCTGGTAGCCCATGCCCACCGCTTCGACGGCGACGCCGACGAGCTGGCCGTTGTCGTCGAAGCCCGCGAACACGAGATCGTCGCCAGCGGCGTCGGCCGCTACCGCCGAGAAGCCGGTGCCCTCGACGTAGTGGAAGGTGGTGCTCCCGGTCGCGCCGGGGAGCACCTGGAAGACCGCCGCCTGCCGCGCAGCGAGCTGGTTGGCGGCGATGATGGGCTTGGTGAACTGGTAGACGAGGACGATCAGGACGGCACAGACAAGGCCCACGCCCACCAGGGCCCGGTACATCGGCCAGGCGGGCGGCGGCGGCGGGAGCTGCTGCGGCACCCCGGTGTCGGTGGAGCTGGCGGGGAGCTGCGTCATGCCGCACCCCGCTGCTTGCCCGTGCCGTACACCCGCGGCTGGACGAGCCGGTCGATGTGCGGGCTGATGGCGTTGCCCAGCAGGATGGCGTACATCACGCCCTCGGGCATGCCGCCCCAGGTGCGGATGGCGACCACGAGCAGGCCGATGAAGACGCCGTAGATCACCTGGCCGCGCGCCGTCATGGGCGAGCCCACCATGTCGGTGGCCATGAACAGCGCCCCGAGCATCAGCCCCCCCGACAACAGCATGAACTGCGGCGAGGCGTAGCGGCCGGGGTCGACGAGGTGCAGGGCGCCGGCCGCCACCGCCACGGTCGCCAGGATCGCCACGGGGATCTGCCAGCTCATGAACTTGCGAGCCGCGAGGTAGATCCCGCCGAGCAGGACGAGCACGGCCGAGGTCTCGCCGACCGAGCCGCTGGTGAAGCCGGTCAACAGGTCCATGGTCGCGGCGGCGTCGTGGTCGAACTTCCACGCCGACAGCGGCGTGGCCCCGCTGACGACGTCGTAGACCGGTTCGGCCAGCGGGAAGGTCAGGATGGAGCTGGGGACCGACGAGAAGCGCCCCGGCGCCATGGCGTCCACCCAGGTGGTCATCGCCACCGGGAAGGCCGCCTGCAGCACCGCGCGTCCGACCAGCGCCGGGTTGAAGGGGTTGAAGCCCAGCCCGCCGAAGATGGCCTTGCCGACACCCACCGCGATCACACCCCCGACCGCCACCATCCACAGGGCGAGGCCCGGGGGCAGGGTCAGGCCGTACAGCAGGCCGGTGATCACGACCGACCAGTCCGACAGGGTCGAGGGCCGGCCGGCGAGGCGGCAGGCCACCCACTCCGTCAGCAGGCAGGAGCCGACGGCCACTGTCAAGGTCAGCACCGCGGCCAGGCCGAAGGAGTAGATGGCGAAGACCGTCGCCGGCAGCAGCGCGAGCACCACGTGGAGCATGATGCGGTCCACGCTGTTGCCCGAGCGGACGTGTGGCGAGCTGCCGATCTCCAGCACGAGCGGCTGGTCGCTCAGCGGCGGTCCGGAGCCGGGCGTGGGGCCGCTCATGCGGCACCTCCCTTGGCCTTCTTGTCAGCGGCGGCCTTTCGAACGGCCTGCTTGGCGACGCGGAAGCGCTGGACCAGCGGGATGTGGGCCGGGCACACGTAGGTGCAGGACCCGCACTCGAAGCAGTCCATCAGGTGGCGATCCTCGACCATGCGCTCGTAGGCGCCATTCTTGGCCAGCAGCCCAAGCTCGGCGGGGTTGAGGAAGAGCGGGCAGGCGTCCAGGCAGTAGCCGCAGCGGATGCAGGGGTACTCGGGCACCGAGGTGACCGGGCCGGTCTCGGCGACGGTCAGCGCGGTCACGCCGGATGTCCCCTTGGTGATGGGGATGTCGAGGCTCGCGACCGCCGCCCCCATCATCGGACCGCCCATGAACACGCGGCTGACGTCGGGAGACAACCCCACCGTCTCCAGCAGGAAGCGCAGCGGCGTGCCGATGGGGATGCGGTAGTTGCCCTTGTCTCGGATGGCCGGGCCCGAGATGGTGATCACCCGCTCCTGGATGCCCGCGCCGTGGGGCAGGAGCCGCCCGATCTCGGCGGTGGTGGCGACGTTGACCACGACCACGCCGACGTCCAGCGGCAGGCCACCGCTGGGGACCTCGCGGCCGAGCAGCGCGGTGATCAGCATCTTCTCGGCACCCTGGGGGTACTTGACCTCCAGCACCTCGACGCGCACCGGCAGATCGCCCGGCAGGTGCTTGCGCAGGTGCTCCACGGCGTCGAGCTTGTTGGCTTCGACACCGATGATCGCCCGCTCGGCGCCGGTCAGGCGCAGCAGGTAGCGCAGCCCCATGAAGATGTCGTCGTGCTGCTCCAGCATCACGCGGTGGTCGGTCGACAGGAAGGGCTCGCACTCGACGCCGTTGATCACGACGGTGTCGATGCGCTTGCCCTCGGGCACGCTCAGCTTGACGTGGGTCGGGAAGGCCGCACCACCGAGCCCCACGATGCCCGCATCCTGGATGGCCGCGAGGATCTCGCCGGGCTCAGCGTCGTCGACCTTGCAGGGCCGACCCTCCATCACCTCCTGGGTCGAGGCCGGGTAGGGCTCGATGAAGATGCCCGGCACCATCTGGCCGCGCGCACCCGGCACGAGCCCGATGCGCCGGACCCGCCCGCTGGCTGGGGCGTGCATGGACACGGACATGAAGCCGTCGGCCTTGGCGATGCGCTGGCCGCGCACCACCTCCTGTCCCTCGCGCACCGACGCCACGGCCGGCTTGCCGATGTGCTGGGACAGGGGCACCACCAGGACCGGGGCGAAGGGGAACTGGCGGATCGCCAGGCCCCTCGTCTTGTCCTTGCGCTCGGCCGGGTGGATCCCGTGCCGGAAGCTGTGCTGGCCGCCGTGTGCCATGGAGACCGCCCTCAGTTGTACTTCTCAGCGCGCTTGACCAGCCCGTCGATGCCCTTGGCGGAACGGTCCGCGGGCAGCCCCGGGTGGATCACCCGTGCCGTGCAGCGCTCGGCGGCCTTGACCAGGTCCTTGAAGGGGCCACCCTTCGGGTCCTTGATCGTGGCCTTCTTGTCGGCGTTGTAGACGAAGATCTTCGGGTTGATCTTGATGCACTCGTCGCAGGCGGTGCACTCCGACGACTCGATCCAGGGGGCCAGGTAGTCGCCCGCGCCGCCTGCGCCATTCGTCGGCGTGCTGGCCTGCGCAGCCGCCGGCGCAGCGGTCAGCACGGCTGCGGCGTCCGCCGACCCGCCCATGACGAGCTGCATGAGCCCGTTGGCCAGGCGGCCAACCATGTGGTTGCGGACCTCGGCTTCGATGTCCTCACGGCTGACGACGGCCTTGTCGACACCACCGAGCGCTCGCAGCATGACCCAGAAGTCCTGCCGCTCTTCGCAGGACTTCACCAGCGGGGCCGACACCAGCAGCCGCGACAGGTGCTGCTTCTTGTCGACGGTCCACACGAAGGGGAAGAGCCCCTCGCGATCGTCCGGTTCGAGCGCCAGGAAGTCCGCCAGCGGCACCATGCTGTCGTTCCAGGTGTCCGGCGGCGCCACGCGGAAGTGCTTGCGGAAGCGCGCTTCAGTCATGGCGAAGTCCGCGAAGGTCAGCGGCAGGTCCATCACCTTGTCCCGCTCACCCTCCTTGTAGTGGAGCTGGTAGGTCGGCCAGGCTTCGTCCATGGCGGGGTTGCCGTCCAGGTCGAAGCACTCCGCCGGCGTCTGGCCCGCGTCGGGGTCGTAGCGGAACAGCGGGTAGGCCCGCGACTCCACCGCCAGCTTGGCCTGGGTGCTGCCCATGTCGTCGCCGATGCCGTGTTCGGGCTGGCAGGACGTGTAGATGTTGAACAGCGCGGGGCGACGGGCCTTCAGGCCGTGGATGAAGCCCTCGATCATGTGGTTGGGGGCGCTGATGGCGGCCTGCATGACGTAGGTCGTGCGGTGGGCCATGCCGATGAGCCCGATCTCCTTGCGGATCTCCTCCTTGCCCTGGTGGGCCTTGCCGTACTGGGCCATGTCCGAGACCTGCCCGATGAAGCCCGAGGTGCAGGCCTGACCGCCGGTGTTGCTGTACACCTGGGTGTCCAGCACGACGACCTTGATGGGCTTGCCCGACATCATCATGCGCGACAGGTTCTGGAAGCCGATGTCGTACATCGCACCGTCACCGCCGACAGCGACGACCGGCGGGCACAGGTCCCACTCCTCGTCGGTGAAGCTGGTCCAGTCGAGGTAGCGCAGCTCGGCGTCGTGCTTGTGGGGCTGGTACTGCCCCGACAGCTCCAGCTCGGCGAGACGGATGGCCTTGAAGCCCTCGGCCATCTTGGCCATGTGGCCCTCGAACACACCCATGGCCATGGACGGGGAGTCCTGGAAGAGGTGGTTGGCCCAGGGGAAGGGGTAGGGGTTGAACGGCCAGGTGCTGCCCCACACCGACGAGCAACCCGTCGAGTTGAGCATGCCCATGGTCGACCGACCGCCGCCCGTCGTGCCCTCCTGGTACTTCCACTTCAGGCCCTTGAGCGTGGCGATGAGCCCGGAGACCCGCTTGAGCCAGTCCCGGTCGACGGGGCTGCCGCCGCTCATCTGCTCGACGCGCTGGGCGATGCCGGCCAGCGTCAGGTCGCCGCCGCTGATGTCGCCCACCACCTTGCCGATCGTCGCCGGATCCGCGACGTTGATGCCCGCCATCAGCTTGAGCTGGATGTGCCGTTCCAGTCGCTCGATCAGGTCCGTCAGGTAGCCGAGGTGCTTGTCGACCCGCGGCTGCATCAGCGCTTCCACCGTCGCCACGAACAGGTGGATGGCGGTCTTCTCGGAGCAGCCGAGGCAGGCGCCGTCACCGCTGTTGACGGCGAGGTAGTTGCTCTTCTCCAGGAGGATGGTCTCGAGCGCACCGATGCCCGCCTCGAGATCATCGACCCGCAGGAAGCGCTTGGGCGTGCTCGGCAGGTCGAGCCAGAGGTCCCACTGCTTGCGCATGCGGGCCACGCTGTCATCGGTCTGCGGCACGTGGATGAGGGCGTCGTCGTTGCAGACCTTCACGCACTCCATGCAGCCCTTGCAGGTGTAGGGGTTGACCGTGATGGAGATGACGCCGCCGGAGCCCGCCTGGTCCTTTTCGGGCAGGGTGTAGTAGGGCCGCGTCAGGGCCAGCTTGAAGCCCGCCATCTCGTCGCGGAAGGCGTCGAGCTCGGCGGCGAGGTCATCGCGGATCTCGGGATCGGCTTCGCGCACGATCTTGACGAAGGCTTCGTCCAGCATGCCGGCGACGCTGTCTTCGAGCTTCGCTTCAGCGAAGATGCTCTTGACGTGCCGTTCGGCCTGACGGATGGCCCGCGGCAGGTGCTGCAGCGAGCTGCCGGCCTTGCGCATGCGCTCGACCACCGTGTCGAAGACCTGGCCGATCTCGTTGACCAGCCCCGGGATCGCCGTGTCGGGGCACACCGTGTAGCAGTTGCCACAGGCCGTGCAGTTCTCGGGGACCCACTCCGGGTGGCTGAAGCGGATCGTCGTCATGTCGCGGAAGGTGGCCGACAGCGCGGGCATCACCCCGAGCCCGATGAAGGGGTCGGTGATGTTGTCGTTGCCCATGCCGCGGGCGTAGAAGCTGCCCGTCTGCTCCCAGAAGCGGTGGATGTCGGTGGCGGGGGCCTTGCTCTTGGGCTGCAGCTTGAGCATCACCGGCAGCTTGGGTTCCGTGATGAGCGGCTTGTCGTTGCTCACCTCGGCGGTGGCTTCGCCGTGGGGGATGGCCCGCACCTCGTCGTAGCCGCGCTTGACGATGCGCATGTTGTCTTCGACGACCCGGGCGCCCTTGTGGCCGAACTTGTGCTGGAGCTGGGCCCGGATGGCGTCGAGGAGCTGCTGCTCGGACAGCCCGGCCTGGTCCTTGACGGGGGATGCCCGGAAGAAGGCGCCCTGGAAGGCGATGCCCTGCATGCGGAGCTGCAGTTCCGGGTCGGAGGCTTCTTCGCGCGCGATCTGGAAGCCGTCGATGGCGTAGACCTGGATCTCCTTACGCTTGATCAGCGCCCGGAAGATCGCCGGGATGCTCTCCCAGACTTCGGCGTCCGAGGCGTCCCGGTCGGCCTGCATGATGAACACGCCGCCCTTCTTGAGGCCGGCGACGGCGTTGGTGTGGCCGAAGACGTTGGGGTCCGGCGACAGCACGACATCGACGAAGTGGTACTCGCAGTTGACCCGGATCGGTTCGGGGGCGGCCGACAGGTAGTAGGTCGTCGGCTGGCCCTTCTTCTCGGAGCCGTACTTGGGGTTGGCCTTGACGTGGTAGCCGAGCAGGTCGAACAGCGTCATGGCGAGGTTCTTGCCGGTGGTGATCGCACCCCAGCCGCCGACGCTGTGGAAGCGGACGGTGATGGCGCCGGGCGGCATCAGGTTGGGGTTCTCCGACCCCTTGACCGCCAGCTCCTTGACGTGGGGGTATGCCGCCTCGATCTGCTCCTGGTACAGCCGCTGCTTGGGGGTGACCGGGTTGTCCCGCAAGAAGTCGATGGACAGGTAGAAGAAGCGCTTCCGGTCACCGTCGGGCAGCATGTTCTCGACCGCGCCGATGATGCCCTCGGGCTGCAGGTCGCGGGATCCCATGCCGAAGCTGCCCGAGTAGATGGGTGGCGCGTCGGTGAGCTTGTCGTAGGCCGGCAGACCCGGGAAGGCCGGGTGCTGCGGGTCGCGGCCGTTCTCCAGGCAACGCGACATGGTCGCCCGGATCTCCCGCACGATGGGGAGGTCGACGGCGAGCGGCTGGTCGAGGCGCTCCAGGACGACCACGCCCTTGCGGCCCTTGAGGATGCGGGCCAGCATGTCGGCGGGGAAGGGGCGGAACATGACGAGGTCGACGACGCCGACCTTGAGGCCGCGGGTCTGTCGCAGGTAGTCGGCGACGACTTCGGCCGAGGGCACGACGCTGCCCTGGCCCAGGATGAGGTAGTCGGCGTCGTCGGCCCGCCAGGTCATCACGCGGTCGTAGCGGCGGCCCGTGAGCGCGGCGAACTCGTCGAAGGCCTGGTCCGACAGATCCTGGATGTGGTCGAAGAAGAAGGGGCGCTGGGAGGCCACCGACTGCATGTACGAGTCCTGGTTCTGGACCAGGCCCGCCATGACCGGGTTGTCGACGTCCCAAAGCACCGGGATCCGCCGGCGCGTCTCGCCGTAGATGATCTTCTGGGCGGGGGTCGGGCACTCGATGATGTCGTCGGGACGACCGAGGTACTCGGCGACCAGCTCGCGCTCGGGCACCATCATCGACTCGATCAGGTGCGTCGTGAGGAAGCCGTCCTGGGCGATGGTGCCCGGGGTCAGCGACAGCTCGGCGATGCGGTGGCTGATGATGTTGAGGTCGGCGGCCGCCTGCGCGTTCTTGGCGAAGAGCTGGAAGAAGCCCGTGTCGTCGATGCAGTGGTAGTCGTCGTGCCCGGCGTGCACGTTGAGGTTGGCCTTGGTCATCGCCCGCGCGCCCATGTTGAGCACGTAGGTCAGCCGCTTGCCGACGGCGGCGTACAGCGACTCGTGCATGTAGGCGATGCCCTGGCCCGAGCTGAAGTTCGTCGACCGCAGGCCGGTCATGGACAGGCCGGCGGTGACGCCGGCGGCGGCGTGTTCGCCCTCGGGCTCGATGAAGATCAGCGGACGGTCGCTGATGTTGATGTGGCCCTTGGCGGTGTTCTCGGCCCAGTACTCGCCCATCTGGGTCGAGGGGGTGATCGGGTAGGCGCCAGCGGCGTCGCTGGACTCCCGCTCGCACATGATCACCGCGGTGTTGCCGTCGAGAGCGGCCCGCTGCCCGGGGTAGCGCGCCGGGGTGTCGGCGGGCTTGGCGTCGCCGCCGATCACGGCGGGGATGTGGCTCTTGGCACGGTCGATCAGGTCGCGGACTCCCATCGGAGCCTCCCTCAGGTGGGTGAGAGGGGCCGGGGCCCCTTGCGAATGATGCGGTGGGCGGCCGGTCCCTTGACCGGACCCTGCGTGGGGTCGAGCCACACGATGGCGCCGGTGGGGCAGCGCTCCGCCGGCGCGCGCGTGGCGGCCCTCGAGGTGTCGATGACCGGCAGGTTGCCCTGCATCTCGATGAGGCCGGGCGCGTCCGCGGCACAGCGTCCGCAGGCGGTACAGGCGACCTCGCAGTCTTCCAGGATCTCGTCGCCGGCTTCAGCCGAGCGGCAGGCGACCCACAGGCGCCGGTCGGCGCGCTGCAGCGAGAACAGGTCCTTGGGGCAGGCGACGACACAGTCGCCGCAGGCCGTGCAGAGGGCTTCGTCGACCACCGGCAGGCCGTGCTCGTCCATGGTGATCGCGTCGAAGCTGCAGGCGACGTCGCAGTCGCCCAGCCCCAGGCAGCCCCAGGCGCAGCCCTTGCCGCCGCCACCCACCAGGGCCGCCGCAGCGCAGCTATCGAGCCCGACGCTGTGCACCTTCATCCGGGCGACGTTGCTGCCGCCGGCGCACGCCAGGCGAGCCACGCGCTTGATCTGGGAGCCGACGTCCACGCCGAGGAAGGCGGCGATGGCTGCGCGCGCTTCGTCCGAGCCGACGGTGCAGCCGGCGGGCTGGGCGTCGCCCTTGACCAGCGCTTCGGCGAAGCTGCGGCAGCCGGGCTTGCCGCAGGCGCCGCAATTCGCGCTGGGCAGCAGGTCTTCGACCACGTCGATGCGCGGGTCTTCGTAGACCTGCAGGCGGCGGTTCGCGCCCACGAGCAGGGTCGTCAGGACCAGGCTGAGCGCGCCAAGCGCCGCCACTGCCGTCAGTGAGATGAGGATGATCGGGGACATCGGGGTCACGCGGTGGACATGCTCCCCTATGCAAGCGGTGTACCCACGCCCGTAGGACACGAGGTCGCACCATCTCGAAGAGCGTGTGGGTGACATCGCACAAGGGGGTGGGTCATGTACCCCACGCCCCCGCCTCCCCCCGTCCGGCGCGGGCGACGACCTCGGGCGTTCAGGGGACCCGCGGCGACCAGGTGACCGGGAAACGCTCTCGCTGTGCGATGGCGTCGCTGCGAAATCGCCCACAGGCCAGGCAGGCGACACCGGAGCCGGCCATCGGGCGGCTGATCCCCGCGCCGAGGTAGCGCACGACGAAGCCAATGCGCCGATGCGGGGTCTGATTCCCGCCGGAGCGGTGGGGCAGCAGCGCGTGGTGGAGGGACGCGAAGCCGGCGGGCATGAAGTTCGCCACCCGGGCGGCCGGCGCCAGCGCCGCGATGGTCCGGTCCGAGAGGTCGAGGTGCTCCTTGTCGGGGGGACGCTCCAGAAGCTCGGCGCGGTGCGCTCCCCGGAGGAACCACATCCCACCGTTGCGCGTGGTGCTGCCCTCGACGCCGAGCCCGAGCCACGCCGTCACGAACGCGTCCTGGGTGCCGTCTCTCTCCGGCGTGTCGAGGTGCCAGCACACACCGTCGGGATCGTGCGGCTCCTTGATGAAGACGTCGCCGTTGCGGATGAGCACGTCCGGACCCAGGACGCTCCGGACGGCGGCGAGCAGCCGCGGGTGGGTGGCCAGCTCCCAGTACAGCTCCCACAGCGGGTGATCGGCCTGCTCCCAGGGGTAGAAGTCCCGGTCCGGCCAGGTACCGCCGCGCTTGTGGCGCTCGTCAGCCTCGACGGCGAGCAGCCGCGCCCGCGCAGCCGCTGTCTCGGAGATGCTCAACACGGGGATCCCGCGCACAAACCCGTCCCGCCAGTAGGCAGCGCGCAAATCCTCGGTGAGGCCGACGTCCACCATGGCTCTCAGTCGCCCTCGGCATCGCGCCGCGAGCGCCCCGCCAGCAGCGCGTCGCGCAGCGCCTGCTGCAGCGAGCGCGCGGGGTGACGCACCGCGTCTGCCTGGGCGCCATCCTCCAGCTCGGGCAGCGGCGCGTCGTCCGCCGCGTCCTGGGCCTGTCGCTGGCGGCGGTCGTCGCCGGACTCGGGCTCCCGGGCAAGCAGCTCGCGCATAGCCGGAAGCAGGTCCTGGACCCGCTCGGGCATGGCCTCGCGTCGGTCCTGCGGCGCCTCCCGCTCGACGAGGGCGCTCTCCACCACATGGCCGTCGCGCAGGCGCGCCTCCGCCCACACCTTGGGCAGGCGGCGGCCGATGACCCCGTCCCGGCCGAGGTGGTACTCGTCGCGGATGCAGCCGTCGCGCAGCAGCTTGCGGTCGCTCCAGGTCCACCACTCCGTGCGGTGCTCGTGACCCAGCACGACCAGCCGTACGTCGTCGTTGTCCTTGAGCGCCTGCTGCCAGTGGGCTCCCGACGACACCCCGGTGGACGCCGTCCCGAAGCGGTAGGCGATCTCCTTGAGCATCGGCCAGCTCAGCCGGGTCAGCGGGTCGCTGCGACGCCAGGCCCGCGGCAGGTACTCCCGGGTCCAGTACCGCCAGAACGTGCTGAGCAGCAGGTCCTTGGCTTCGGGCAGCAGCTCCAGCACCCGCCCGCGCGGCCGCATCCGATCGAAGGGGTAGAAGACGGGCTCCAGTGGCAGGGTGACGTCGATGACCGCGACGGCTCCCCAGGGCAAGGCCAGCACCTTCCGGCCGTCGATCTCCACGAAGCGGTGGTCGGGATCGGTCGCGAAGAGGACGTCGGTCTGGTGTCCATGCTCGATGTGTACGTCGCCGATCCGCCAGGCCGTGCCCGGGAAGAGCACACGCTCACCCTGCCCCAGCAACCGCCGGATCGCCTGCCGCACCTCGGGGAAGATCAGCTCGTAGTCGTGGTTGCCCTCGACGAAGACGACGCGATCGCAGCGATGGCTCGCCAGCAGGTCGCGGAGGGTCTCGAAGTACAGGGGGTGGGCCGCGGCGATGCGATCGAGTCGGGCCAGCGCCACGTCCGCATCGATGTGGCGGGGCCACCCGCCGTCCACGCTGGTCTTGAGGAAGTCCAGCGTGTCGCCGTTGAACACGAGGTCGACCGGCCGCTCGTCGACGCCGACGCGCTCCCGCAGCAGGGCGGCGAACCACGCGTCGTGCGCGAAGTCGTCGGTCGGCCCGCCAGCGCCCATCTCGATGTCGCTCATCACGACGAGGCGGCGCTCGCCGACGAGCGGGTCGTGGAGTGCTCCGCTCACGTGGTCCTCACTGCAAGGGTCTCAGCACCGGGGCACCTCTTCGGTCCGCGCCAGATCCTCGGCACCGGCGCAGAGCATGTCCACGTCGGCCCGAGGCCCCATGACCACGAGCCGATCGCCCTCCTCGACGACGAAGTCGGCTTCGGCGCAGTGGCGCTCCTCCTTCCCGGTCTGCGGGTGCGGCCGCACCACGGCCAGCACGGTCGCGTGGTACCGGCGGGTCAGGTCCAGCTCGCGCAGGCTCTGGCCGGCGAGGCCGCGCCGGACGAAGACCGCGCCCAGGACCTGCCCGGGAGGCAGCTCCAGGAAGTCGGTGCGGCGCTCCCCGTCCTGTTCGCTCTCGACGCGGGCGAGGAGCGCGTCGTGGCGGAGGACCTCACGGTCCAGGGCGCCGACCACGTCGCGTTCGTGCAGGGTGCCGACGAGGCGGCCCTCGTCGTCGACGACGGGCAGCTCGTCGACATCGGCCTGGAAGAACAGCGGCATGGCCTCGGCCACCGGCTGTCCCGGCGAGAGGCGGGGGATGTCGCGGGTCTCGACATCGACAGCGCGGAGCCCCTCGCGGGGCTGCATGAGGAGGTGCTTGATGTCGAGCAGCTCGACCACACCGTGCAGGCGACCGCCGGCCTCCACCACGAAGACCTCGTCGTCGTGCTGGTGCAGGAAGCACGCGGCGAGGTCTTCGAAGGGGGTGTCCGGCGCGACCGTGTTCGCCGGAGAGGCCCGGAGCAGGTCGCCCACGGTGATGTCGTAGAGCACCAGCTCTTCGCGGCCGTGGACCAGCTTGACGCCGCGGCGGGCGAGCTGTTCGACGAACAAGGACTCTCCGCCGAAGGCCGACACCACGATGCCCGCCACCGCGAGGGTGAGCAGCAGCGGCAGGATCACCTCGTAGTTGCGCGTCATCTCGAAGAGCATCAGCGCAATGGTGATCGGTGAGTGGGTCATCGCAGCAGCCACCGCCCCCATGCCGACCATGCCGTAGACGCCGGCCGACTCGGTCAGCCCGGGCCAGGCCCCATGGACCAGCGTGCCGTAGGCCGTCCCAAGCACCGCCCCCAGGAACAGGGAGGGAGCGAACAGCCCGGCCCCTGTCCGACCCGCGTTGGTCAAGCCCGTCGCGACAAGCTTGGCGACCAGCACGAGCACCAGCACCGCCCCGCTCTGGCCCGTCTCGCCGCGCACCAGCGCCTCCATGTAGAAGTAGCCGTTGCCCATCACCGCGGGGATGCCGGCGAAGGCGATGACGCCGACGAGCAGGCCGGTGACGCCCGGCCGGACCCACGCGGGGAGCTGGATGCGCGACCAGCGGTCCTCGATGGCGAACAGCGACCAGCGGAACAGCAGGGCCAGCCCACCGCACAGCCCCCCGAGCAGCAGGTAGAAGACCAGCTCGACGGGGTGCTGGACGCCGAACTCCGGCAGGTGCAGCGCCACCCGGTCACCGAGCAGGGCCTGGCCGACGACGGTGCCGGTGACGGTCGCCGCGACCACCGGGCCGAACATGTTCATCGCGAAGTTGCCGAGGATGATCTCCAGGGCAAAGAAGGCCGCTCCCACCGGCGTGTTGAAGCTGGCCGCGATGCCGGCCGCCGCCCCGGCCGCCACCAGCACGCGGGCCCGGTTGCGCGGCACCCCGAGGCGCCGGCACAGGTGCGAGGAGACGGCCCCGGCGAGCTGGACCACCGGCCCCTCGCGCCCTCCGCTCTGGCCACCGCCGATGGCCGCCGCCGCGCCCAGCGCCGTCGCCGCGCCGTTGCGCAGCGAGAGGGTGCCGTGTCGGTTCCACGTCGCGTCGATGACGTCGGGGATCCCGAAGGGCTGCCCCTCTCGCGTGCCGTAGCGGACGGCGAGCCCGGCGATCAGCCCGCCCACCACCGGCCCGAGCAGGGCCGCGAGCCGGTGGCCACCACCCAGCTCGGGGTCGGCGATGCCGTGGATCAGCTCGCCCAGCGCAGCGACGGCGAAGTCGAAGACGAAGGCGACGAGCCCTCCGGCGGCGCCGATGAGCACACCGAGCGCCATCAAGCGGACAGTGGGATCACGCTGCAGCGTCTCGATCCCTCGCGCCAGCGAGTCGGCGGCGCGTGCCCAGCCAGGCGGCGGCCGCTGCGTCGTCGACTGCGACGCAGGCCCCATCCCCCGCACCCTGTGCGGAGTCCGTCGGCTGTGGGAGTCGTCGAAGAAGCGCATGCCGGAGGTGCGGGGTGCTACCGAAGGAGGCGCACCCCGCAAGGCACGGTATCGCGCCGGGGCCGGGGTAGGCTTGTCGCAGACCCATCCCGGTCCCGGGAGCACAGATGACAGACAAGCAGGAGGGAGCTGCGCGCTTCGGCACCCACGGACGCGTACTGCACGTGGACCTCAGCGACGGCTCCCACCACGTCGAGCACATCGACGAAGCCGTCTACCGCCGCTTCCTCGGCGGCTACGGCCTCGGCGCCTGGCTGATGTGGCGCCACTTCCCCGCCGGCACGGACGCGCTGGACCCCGCCGCCTGCTTCGCCATCGTGTCAGGCCTGCTGACCGGGGTGCGCACGCCGTTCTCGGGCCGCATCCAGATCGTCGGCAAGTCGCCGCTCACCGGCACCTGGGCCGACTCCAACAGCGGCGGCAGCGTCGCCGTCCGCCTCCGCGCCGCTGGCTACGACGGCCTCGTCGTGCGCGGCCGGGCACCCGAACCCTCCGTGCTGGTGATCCACGACGACGAGGTCCGCATCGAAGCGGCCGGCGACCTGTGGGGCCAACAGATCCCCGCGGTCTTCGACGCGCTGACGGGCCGCTACGGCAAGCGCCACGAGGTCGGCATCTCCGCCATCGGACCGGCGGGAGAGGGCGGCGCTCGCATCGCCTCGGTCATGAACGACCGCTACCACGCCTTCGGCCGCCAGGGCTTCGGCGCCATCTACGGCAGCAAGCAGCTCAAGGCCATCGCCGTGAGCGGGACGGGCAGCGTGCCCGTCGCCGACCCCGAGCGCTTCAAGCAGCTCTGCGCCGCCGTCACCGGCGACTACAAGCGCGACATCGGCTGGTTCATGCGCATCATGGTCGAGCTGTCCAAGCCCAACCGCCACATGGGCTGGCTGTACCAGCTCTTCGTCCGCCTCGGGATGAAGATCGAGGCGCCCCAACCCGCGATGCGGCAACTCTGGTCGGACCGGGGCACGACCGCAGCCGTGTCGCTGTCGGTCGAGAACGGCGACGCGCCGCTCAAGAACTGGCGCGGCGTGGGTGCCCGCGACTTCCCCCTGTCGTCCCGCGGCTACAAGCTCGACGGCAAGGAGGTGGACAAGATCGTCAAGAAGAAGCTGTCCTGTGGCGACTGTCCAGCGCCCTGCAAGGGCATCGTCCGGGTCAAGGAGCGCGGCCTCGATGACGTGCGCCGCCCCGACTACGAGACGATCTGCGGGTTCGGGGCGAACCTCCTCAACGATGACCTGGGCCTCGTGACCGCGTGCCACGACGCCTGCAATCGCTACGGCATGGACGCCGTCAGCAGCAGCGCCGTCCTCGGCTGGGTCTGCGAGGCGGTCG
This sequence comes from uncultured Enterobacterales bacterium, assembly GCA_964599085.1. Taxonomy (GTDB): domain Bacteria; phylum Myxococcota_A; class UBA796; order UBA796; family UBA2385; genus J125. Next base: position 45,113 of record CAZRFD010000034.1, read on the forward strand.
AGGAGGGGCTGCTGACCGCCGACGACCTCGACGGCATCGACATGCGCTGGGGCAACGGGGAAGCCGCCCTCGCCCTGACAGAGAAGCTGGGCACCGGCGAGGGCTGCGGCGCCTGGCTGCGGCACGGCGTCAAGGCCGCCGCCGAACACCTCGGCAAGGGCAGCGAGCGCTTCGCGGTCCACGTGCACGGCAGCGAGCCCGCCTACCACGACCCGCGCTTCACCTCGCTCATGGGCGTGACCTACATCGCTGACGCCACCCCTGGCCGGCACACCGCCGGCAGCGCGAGCTGGAACGAGACCTTCGGCGCCACCTTCCCCCTGGAGCACGCCGTTCCCCCCGCAGAGACCACCGTGCGCTGGAAGGGCACGGACGGCAAGGGGCTCGCCCAGGCGCACTACTCCAACGCCCACCAGGTGCTCAACGGCCTGGGCCTGTGCATGTTCACGTCGCTCACGGGGCACCTGCCCTGGCTGGACCTCGTCAACGCGCTGACCGGCTGGGACATGGACGAGGGCGAGCTGCTGACCTGCGGAGAACGCATCGCCAACCTGCGCATGGCCTTCAACCGGCGCGAGGGGATCCGCCCCGACGACTTCAGGCCCCACCCGCGCATGCTCGGCCAGGGCGACGGCCTGCTCGACGCCGGGCCGCTCCGTGGCGTGTCCGTGCCCCTCGTCGAGCTGCGAGCCGACTACATGGAGGCCATGGGTTGGGACCCCGAGAGCGGCCGGCTGCGCCGCGATCGGGCAGACGCGCTCGGCCTCAGCGAGCTGCTGGAGGGCGTCCTGGCGTGAGCATGCTGGCGGCTGCTCGGCGCCTCCTCGGCAGAGGCGATCTGATCGAGGTGCACCTGCTGATCCGAGGGCGCATCGGAGCGGGCTGGTTCGACGTCGACGAGCGGCTGCGCGTGCCTGCGGGCACCACGCTGTCGGGGCTGATCGAGCTCGCCGAGGGCCGCGGGATCCCCATGCGAAAGGCGCTGGCCGACAGCCCACACCTCTCCGACACCTTGATGCTCAACGGCGAGCGCCGCCCGCTGCAGGAGCACGGAACGCAGATGCTCCAGGACGGCGACACCGTCTACCTGCTCGCCCCCATCGCCGGAGGCTGAGCCCCCTGTCGGCGCTGGCGTCGGCGCCTATTCGAGGTTGTGGAAGACGTGCTGGACGTCGTCGTCGCCCTCGAGGCGATCGACCAGGTCCAGGGCGACCGTCGCCTGCTCGTCGTCGAGCGAGACCGTGGTCGTCGGGATGTACTCGGACCCGGTCGAGACCGGCTCGAGTCCCTGTGCTTCGAGGCCGCGCTGCAGGTCCCCGAAGTCCTGGAAGGCGCAGCGCAGGACGAGCACCGGGTTGCCGTCGTCGTCTTCGCTCTCGCCCATCTCTTCGAGGCCGTAGTCGATCATCTCCAGCTCGAGCTCGTCCTGGTCGACGCCCTCCGGCTTCAGGCGGAAGACCCCCATGTGCTTGAACATGAAGGCGACACTGCCGCTGTTGCCCATGTTTCCGCCGCCCTTGTTGAAGTGCATGCGGACGTTGGCGACGGTGCGGGTCGGGTTGTCGGTCGCGGTGACGACCAGGACCGCGACGCCACCAGGGGCATAGCCCTCGTAGATGACCTCCTGGTAGTCGCTGGCGTCGCCGCCGGCCGCCCGCTTGATGGCGCTCTCCACCTTGTCCTTGGGCATGTTGACGGACTTGGCGTTCTGGATGGCGCGCCGCAGGGCCGGGTTGTTGTCGGGGTTGTCGCCACCGGCCTTGACCGCGATGGCGATCTCCTTGCCGACCCGGGTGAAGGCCTTGGCCATGCGGTCCCACCGCTTGAACATCGTGGCCTTGCGTGTCTCGAAGATGCGTCCCATGGCTCGTCCTGTCGGGGTTGAGTACCGGATCCCGGGTTCGTGGAGGTAATCCGGTAGCGGCCGATCGTCGCTGGGGAAGCAGTCGCGGGGGAAGCAGTCGCGGGGGAAGCAGTCACGGGGGAAGCAGTCACGGGGGAAGCAGTCGCGGGGGCCGGGTCGCTGGAGCGCGCGGCACCGCACCAGCCGGCACCGCCACACGAACACCCCTCCCGCAGGTGTGCACGAACACGACAATCCTGTGTCGAGATGCGACGGGCTCGCCATCCGACCGCCCCAGCGCACCCCCGAAGATCCGCCGCGCAGGCTGTTCCACGACGCGCCTTGCACAGGCTTGCACGAATGTGCAGATCGAGAGACATGACGTGACAAGTCGTCACACCATCGGTAATTTGCCCCATGCACCGCGGGAACGGCGGCCCACGGCCCGGGAGCAAGACATGGCGCACAAGACCCGACGCTTCGGCGTCCACCTCCGGCGACTGGAACCGGAGGAGTGGATCGAGCGGGACCTCACCCAGGCGGCCCTCGGCCGCGAGCTGCGACCGGCCATCGACGTCGACGCTCCGCTCGCGCAGCTCGTGGAACATCTGCTGGCGCCAGGGGGCGACCGCCACCCGGTGCTGGTCGGGCCGCCAGGATCAGGCAAGACCACCGTCATCACCGAGCTCGCCCGGCGCGCCGCCCTCGGCACCCTCCCGCTCGGCGTCGACGACGCCCACATCGTGCGGCTCAGCCTGCGCTCCGTCGCCGGCCGGATGGCGCCGCAGGAGGACCGCCTCGACACCTTCGAACGTCTGCTGGACCGCATCGACAACGCCCACCCCCGTCGGATCCTGTTCATCGAGGACCTCCACGTCGCCCACGAACAGGGCTGGGTGGATCCCATCCTGCGCTTCCTCGCCCGCACCCACCAGCCGGTCTTCCTCGAAGCCCGCCGATCCGGCTTCGAGCGGCTCCTGGCCCAGCACGACGCCGCTGGCGCCTTCCTGTTCCCGATCGAGGTCCACGCCCCCGGGCGGGATCGCCTTCGGGCCATCCTCCAGGCCTGGGCCGCGAACCACGAGGGCCTGGCCGTCGATGTCTCGGCCATCCACCTCGCCGCCGATCTCGCCCGGCGCTACCTCGCCAACGACGGGGCCCCGCGCCGCGCCCTCGCCCTGCTCCGCCAGGCGGTCGAGCTGCAGCCCGAGTCCCGCACGGAACCCATCGGCCCTTCGGATGTCGTCGACTGCTTCGTCCGCATCACCCGCCTGCCGCGTACCCTGGTCGACCCTGCCTCACCGCTGGACCTCGACCACTTCGCCGCGGGCCTCCGCTCCTGGCTACCGGGCCAGGATCCCGCGGTGCACAGCATCGTAGAGACCGTCGCCCTCCTGAAGGCCGGGCTGGCGCGCCCCGACCGGGCCGCCGGCAGCTTCCTGTTCGCGGGCCCCGCAGGCTCCGGCCGAGGCCGCTGCGCCGACCTCCTCGCCGACGAAGTCTTCGGCGGCCCCTCCCGCCTGCTGCGGATCGACCTCTCCCGCTACGCCGACGACGCAGGGACGCGTGAGCTGCTCGGCGACCCGCGCGCCGCCAGCCGCCGCGATCGGCAGGGGCTGCTCGGCAGCATGGTCGCCCGCCAGCCCTGCGGTGTGCTGCACCTCGCCCACGCCGAAGCGGCGTCTGACGACGTCCTGCGGGCGCTTGCAGCAGCCCTGGCGCGCGGCACCTGGATCGACGGGGTCGGCGACGCCTGGGCGCTGTCCGGTCTCATCGTCATCATCACGGTGGACGCCCACACGGCCACGCCGCTGTCGCGCTTCGATCGGTCCGCGCCGCGCCTGGTGGACCCGGCCCACGCCGACGGCACGGGCTCCCTCGACTTCCTGCCCTCCGACCTGCTGCGCAGCGTGGACCGTGTCGTCGGCTTCCGCGACCAGCGCGGCAAGTCCAGCCGGGCGCTCGTCCGCCGGGCGCTCGACGAGCTGGTGGTGCGCATGGGCAAGGCCGTGCCCCACCTGGCGGTCGACGTCGACGACGGCGCCCTGGACTGGCTGGCCGATCGCCTGAGCGAAGCCGGCCAGACCGCGGACGCCGACGTCCAGGGGCTGGTCGAGTCCCACGTCGCCAGCGCGGTCGCCGTCTACCTCGTGTCCGCGGGCTCGACGCCCGCGATGCCGGTCCAGCTCACCCTCCGCGACGGCCGCATCCGCGCCCAGGCCCCCGCGCGTCGTCCAGCCCGGACCGCCACGGCGGCGATCCGCGACCCGCACGTGGCCCAGGTCCGGCTGTGGTGGGCCGACGACACCTCCGCTGCACCGACGGAGTCCGCCTGGCTGTTGCTGGAGTCCACCGATGGGGCGGACGGCAGCCGTTGGCTCATGGACCTCCTCGGCATGTACCGCCGCTGGCTGACCCGGCATGGCGCCGAGCTGACCATCGTCGGCGAGTGGGTCGCACAGGGACAGCTCCGCCGGATCGTGGCCGAAGCAAGCGGCGACGACGTGCTCGCGTTGCTCTCCGACGAAGCCGGCGAACACCACCACCTCTCTCGCCAGGGGGCAGCCACGGGCGCCTGCGTCACGGTGGTCGAGCGGGGCGCCAGCACCCGAAGCCCCGCCGAGGGGACGATCGTCCCGCTCTCCGACGCCGAGGGCTTCCTGGTCACCGACCCGGGGCACCGCCTGCACCTGGATCTCGCCCGCCCGGAGGGCGCGCTCGTCCTCCGCGGGGCCGACGCAGAGCTGCTGCGCCAGCTCAGTGCGGATGTCGGCCAGCACTTCGCGGCCGCGGATGCAGAGCCACGCCTCGCCCGCCTCTACGACGAGCAGGCCGGCCTCGCGATCGACCCCTGCGACAACCGCAGCACGACGGAGCTGCGCGCGGTCCTGGCGGGCGCGCTCGATGCCTTCCGCGTCGACAACCCCACCTACGACCTGCAGATCGAAGACGAGACGGTCGAGCTGTACCCGGTCTTCCGGCGGCAGATGGTGCAGTAGCGGGGCGGGTCGTCGCAGGGCGCGGCGACCGTGCGGCGGCATAGCCGGCCACCATGTCCCCCGACGCGGCCGCCCGCAGCGCTCGACGCGCGCGCCTCGTGCTCGCGACCGGCGCCCTGCTGGCCACCGTCTGCCTGCTATGGCCCGTGTTGCCGGACCCTGCGGGGCTGGCGCTGGGCGCCCCGGACTCCGAAGCCCCGCAGCAGCTCTGGCTGACCACGGCATGGATGCGGGACCTGTGGGCCACCGGCCCCTGGCTGCGCGACCCCCACCCCTTCCGACTCGATCCGGTCCTGATGAACGTGCGGCCCGCGACGGTCGTCGCGGGCTGGCCGCTGTTCGCGGCGCTGGGCGGTGGGCTGGCCGCCGCGACGCTGACCTGGAATGCGTAGTGGCTGCTGGCCCTGGTCGCCTCGACCTGGGGGAGCTGGAGGCTCGTCGCCCGGGTGCACCTCGACACGGAACGCTCCGGGGTCGCGGCGGCGCTGGCCCTGGTCGTGGCCTTCGGCTCCTACCTGCATGCCCAGCCCTGGACCGGCCGCATCGAGACCCTCTCCCTCTTCCTGTACCCGGCACACCTCGCGCTGCTGTGTGACGCGACGCTGGGCCGGAGCGGCCCCGGCCGTCGGCTACGCGGTCTCCTGGCGATCGCCAGCTTCGGCCTGCTTGCGCTCCAGGGAGGCTTCCCTGGCATGTTCGTCGGCCTGGTCGAGGTCCCCGTCGGGCTGTGGCTCTTGCGGCGCAGCAGTGACCGCCGGTGGACGGCCAGCCTGCTGCTCGCCACCGCCCTCGCCGGTCTCGGCGCCATCGCCCCATGGGTCGTCGCCGTCGCCAAGGAGCCCCCGCCGACCCTGACCCGCGGGACCTCCGACATCGTGGTGGTCGGGCTGCGTCAGCTCCTGCCGGGGGGAGGGACGCTGCGGTACTCGTCGGGCAGCCACACCTCGCCCTACCCGGGGATCGTCCTGCTCATGACGGCGACGGCCGCGGGTTGGCGTCACCGCGAGAGCCGCTTCTGGCTGGCGCTCGCGGTGACGCTCGGCTTCCTGGCGCTGGGCCCCGAGCTGCGCTGGACCCCTGCTGGCCCCACGCTGGCGTGGTCGCCGCTGGCGTGGGCCGCGCGGATCCCGGGCTGGCCGGTCAAGCTGTCCGGCTGGTACCGCCTGGGCGCGCTGCTGCCTCCGCTGCTCGCCGTCGCAGCCGCCCCGATGCTGGTGCGCCACCCCCGTCTCGCCTGGGGCGTCGTTGCCCTCGCGATCCTCGACCAGCAGGCCTACGTGCACACGCCCGGGCGACCCCGCCCCGTGACGGCGGTCCGTCCCGGACCGGCACTCGCGACCCGCCTCGCCGATCGGGTCGCGCTCCAGCTCCCCGACGACAACCTCGCCCGACTGTGGGAACAGACCATCCCCACCCAGGCACGCGCCCACCACCCCGACAAGCTCGGTGTCGACACCCCCGCCTTCGACTGGCTGCAGTGCACGCTGCCCGGAGCGACGCCCACCTTCCGGGTCGCGCACGCCGCCTGTGGACCGGCCCCGTCCAGCGACCGCACCCGCGCCGAGCTGGCGACCCTGGCGGCGGCAGGCTTCGACGATGTCGTGCTCCGCCCCGGCAGCTTCCAGTCGCCGGGCGCCATCGACCGCGCGGCCGCCCTGCTGACCGCCGCCCTCGGCCCCGCCGAGGTCCTGGACGGGGCGGTCCTGGTCTGGGGCTTGCGCCCCTGAGCGTCGTCATGACGACCGGCGCCGGCGTCGGGGATCGGATGCCGCAGGGCCCGCCAGCCGGTCCCCCGCGCACGTTATCGTCGATCCTCCCGCCCCAGGACCGACCCCATGCTGCTCGACTCCGCCCGCCTCCCGACGAGCGTGGTCATGGGCGAGTGCTGGGCCCGTGACGGGCTCCAGAACCAGGCCATGGTCGTCCCCACGAACGCCAAGGTCGAGATGATCTCGCTCATCGCCGAAGCCGGCATTTCCAAGATCGAGGCGACCAGCTTCGCGCACCCGCGCTACCTCCCGCAGTTCGCCGACGCCGAGGAGGTGCTGCGGCGGATCCCCCGGAAGGCCGGGGTCGACTATCGCGCCATCTGCACCAACGTCCGCGCCGTGCAGCGCGCCATCGCCAGCAAGGAAGAGGGCTTCGGCGTCGACGAGATCGCCATGGTGCTGTCGTCGACCGACGCCCACAGCCGCGCCAACGTCAACCTCTCCCGTGACGACCACCAGCGCATGCTCGAAGACATGACGAAGCTGTCGCTGGACACCGGCCACGTCGTCTTCGGCTGGGTGCTGACCAGCTTCGGCTGCCCGATCCAGGGCGACGTCGACGTGGACGAGGTGCTGCGGCTGGGGCAGTGGTGGAAGGACATCGGCGCCACCTTCATCGGCTTCGGCGACACCACCGGCTCGGCCAACCCCCGCCAGGTCGACGCCTTCTACACCCGCATGCTCGACGCCGGCTTCACCGCCGACGAAGTCGTCGTGCACTTCCACGACACGCGCGGCTGGGGCGTCGCAAACTCCATGGTCGCGCTGGGGCACGGCCTGCGGTACTTCGACAGCTCGCTGGGGGCCATCGGGGGCCAGCCCTCGACCGGGGCGGCGACCTACCACCGCGGCCACACCGGCAACACCTGCACCGAAGACCTCGTCGGCATGTTCCACGAGATGGGCGTGTCCACCGGCATCGACATCGACACCCTGCTGACCGCCGGGCGCCGCGCCGAAGACGTGCTCGGGCGCCGCCTGCGCTCCAACTTCCTCCTCGCCGGCCCCGTGCCGCACGAGGGACGCCGCTGGGACCGCCACGACGGCCTGCTGGACGAGTCCTGAGCATCCCGCTCCTGGTCGCGTGGCTCGCTGCGGCGTGTGCCGGTCCCGCCGCAGCCCCGGTGGGCGGCGGCGACGGCGCCACGACCGACGGCGCCGCGTCCGATGGCGGCTCGCAAGACGGCGGATCCCAGGCCGGCGAGACAGGGGACCACTGCGCCGAGGTCGACGCCTTCGGCCCCATGTACGGCGACCTCATCGATCGATGGGTGGCCGAGGACGACGGCGGCAGCCCTCCGGCCAGCCCCCTCGTCTTCGTGGGCAGCTCCTCGATCCGCCGGTGGGAGGGCCTCACGGCCGCCTACACCGACCACAGCCCCGTGCAGCGGGGCTTCGGCGGCGCCCAGCTCGGCGAGATCGCCCAGCGGGTCGACGATCTCGTGGCCCGCCACGATCCGCGGGCCGTCGTGGTCTACGCCGGCACCAACGACATCGCCGCCGGTGTGTCCGCCGACATTGTGGCCGAGCGCTGGCGCTGCTTCCGCCAGCGGGTCGCCACCGCCCTGGGGGCCGATCGTCCCGTGCTGTTCATTGGCGTCACCCCCTCCCCCGCTCGCTGGACACAGTGGGAGCAGGCCCAGGCGCTGAACGCGGCCGTCGCCGCCGACGCCGACGTCGACAGCGCCCTCGCCTATGTCGACGTCGCCACACCCTTCCTGGCCACCGGCTCGCCGCCGGCCAGCAGCCTGTTCGTCGACGACGGCCTGCACCTCAGCGACAGCGGCTACGCCCTGTGGGACAGCGTGATCCGCCCCGCAGTGCAGTCCGCGACGACGGCAACCGCCACCGGTGGCGGCCCGGCCCTGCCCTCCGGCAGCCGGATCCTGGTCGACCTCGGCCCGAGCAACGCCGACGACGGCGAGACCACACCCTCGCCCGACTACCTCGGCCAGCACTGGAACAACTGGTTCGCGCTCGAGGGCGACGAAGAGGTGCTGCCCGGCGAGCACCTCGACCAGCTCGTCACCACCGAGGGAACCAGCACCGACGTCGACCTCGTCATCACCGGCGGCTTCCTGGCCAACGGCCGCAGCAACGGCGGCCTGCTGTGGCCCGACGAAGCGCTGTTGGGCACGCTCGCCGTCGGCAGCGCCACCGGCGACTTCTTCTACAGCACCGACGTCGACCGCACCGGCGGCTTGCTCCTCGCCGACCTCGACCCCGCCGCCCGCTACACCCTGCGGATCTTCGCCGCCCGCGAGAGCGACGAGCGTCGGGTCAGCACCTACGTCGTCCACGGGACAGGCACGGCGTCGGCGTCGCTGCAGACCTCCGGTGCTGGCGCCGGCGCTGGCAGCGCCCCCACCAACGACGACAGCGTGGCCGAGCTGACCGGCCTGCAACCGGACGCGTGGGGCCACCTCTTCGTGGACATGCAGCTCGCCGAGGGCAGCTACGCCTACGTCTCGCTCGTGGAGCTCGTGGTCGAGTAGCCGCCCGCCACGCGGCGGATCGGGTGGCGACAGGCGGGCAGGGACGGGTAGAACGAAGCCGACCCCGGAGCCCCGATGCGCCACTGCCTCCTCGCCCTCCTGCTCGCCGCCTGCTCGTCAGGCAAGAC
>CAZRFD010000035.1:0-39928 GCA_964599085.1 uncultured Enterobacterales bacterium
GGGGGGGGGGGGGGGACCCGCCCGCCTTCGGAGCACGGCGGCAGCCCCGATGGCGGCAGCCCCGACGGCGGAAGTAGCGACGGCGGCGGCCTCGACGGCGGCAGCAGCGACTCCGGGACCACCGGTGCCGACGGGGGCGACGCCGACGGTGGCGACGCGGACGGCGGCGGCAGCGACGGTGGCAGCCTCACGCCCCCGCCCGACACCGGCTGCGGCGGCTGCAGCCAGGCGGCGGGCGCGCGCGGCACGCTGGCCTGGCTGCTGCTGACCCCGCTGCTGGCGCTGCGACGTCGCCGCGGGTGCGCGCAGCGGCGCTGAAGCCGGCGCGACGGGCTCGCCTGGAGGGGCTCCGTGCGGTTAGCTCCGCTCCCCCGCCCGGAGACCCCCATGGCCGCCGACCTCTCCCACGTCCGCAACATCGGCATCGCTGCCCACATCGACGCCGGCAAGACCACGCTCACCGAGCGGGTGCTGTTCTACACGGGCGCCTCCCACAAGATCGGCGAGGTCCACGACGGCGCCGCCCACATGGACTGGATGGAGGAGGAGAAGGCCCACGGCATCACCATCACCACGGCGGTGACCAAGTGCCCCTGGCACGAGCACCTCATCCAGGTGGTCGACACCCCGGGGCACGTCGACTTCACCATCGAGGTGGAGCGGGCCATGCGCGTGCTCGACGGCGCGGTCATCGTGATGGACGCCGTCCGCGGGGTCGAACCCCAGACCGAGACGGTGTGGCGCCAGGCCAGCCGCTTCGCCATCCCGCGGATGATCTTCGTCAACAAGATGGACCGGCCGGGGTCCAGCTTCCAGCGCTGCATGGACACCCTGGTCAAGAGGCTGGGCGGCCACCCCGTGCCCGTCTGCGTGCCCGTCGACGGTGACGAGGGCGTCATCGACCTGGTCGAGCAGAAGTACTGGCGCTTTTCGGGGGATCGCGGCGTCGACACGGAGGTCGGCCCCGTCCCCGAAGAGCACCAGGACCTGCTCGCAGAGCACCGGGAGACCATGCTGTTCGCGGCCGCCGAGGCGGACCCCGAGCTGGAAGACGCCGTGCTCGAAGAGCAGGAGATCCCGCCGGAGCGCCTGTGGGCCGCCCTCCGCAAGCTGACGCTGGCCGGCCGCATCCACCCCTTCTTCGGCGGCTCGGCGCTGCGCAACTGGGGGGTCCAGCCGCTGCTCGAGGGCGTCATCAAGCTCCTTCCGGCGCCGATGGATCGCCCCGCTACCCTCGCCCGCCTTCCCGAGGGCCACGCCGGCGACGAAGACGAGGAGATCGTCGAGATGGACCCCAGCGGTCCGCTGGCGGCCCTGGCCTTCAAGGTCCAGCTCTGGGACGGGCGGCGCCACGTCTTCGTGCGCATCTACCGGGGCACGCTGAGCCCCGGCGACAAGGTCCGCATCAGCGGCAAGGGCAAGGACGAGCGGGTCGCCCGCGTCTTCGACATCGACAGCCACAGCAAGAAGCGCATCGACAAGGCCACCGCCGGAGAGATCGTGCTGCTGGCCGGCCTGCGCGAGGCCACCACCGGCGACACCCTGTGCACGCCAGACCACGAGGTGCTGCTGGAGCCCATCGATCCCAAGGAGCCGGTCATCGGCCTGGCCATCGAGCCCGAGAAGAGCAAGGACGAGGCCAAGTTCGTCGACGTGCTCGGAAAGGTCTGTGAAGAAGACCCCACGCTGCGCCTGCAGGAAGACGAGGACACCGGTCAGCGCGTGCTGATGGGCATGGGCGAGCTGCACCTGGAGATCGTCTTCGAGCGCATCCAGCGCGAATTCGGCCTCAAGATCCGCGCTGGCACGCCCCGGGTCATGACCCGCGAGACCATCTCCGGCGCCGGTCGCGGCGAGGTCGAGCTGGACCGCAGCATCCCCCTGCCCGACGGCAAGGAGGTCCGCCTGCACGCCCGGGCGGTCGCCACCGTCGAGCCGCTGGAACGGGGCGCGGGCCTGCGCCACACGGTCGAGCCCGTGATCCTGCCGGCCGACGCGGCCCTCTCTGCCGACCAGCTCGCCGCCATCAAGAGCGGCACGCTGGACAGCCTCGGCGGCGGCCCGCTGGAGGGCGCCCCGCTCCAGGACGTCGCCGTCCGCCTCGAAGAAGTCGAGGTCTACGAAGAGGGCAGCACGCCCCAGGCCCTGCGCATCGCCGTCGCCCAGGCCGTGCGCGCCGCCCTCGAGGATGCGGGTGGCAGCCTGCTTCAGCCCATCATGGCCATCGAGGTCACCGTCCCCGACGACAACATGGGCGCCGTCCTCGGTGACCTGCAGGCCCGCCGCGCCATGATCTCCGGCCAGGAGAGCGAGATGGGCATGGCCAGCATCACGGGCGAGGCCCCCCTCAGCTCGCTGCTCGGCTACATGACGGACCTGCGCAGCCTCACCAAGGGCCGCGGACAGTTCACGATGGAGTTCGCCCGCTTCGACGTGATGTGAGGGGCGGGCGCGGCAGGTTCAGCCAGCCGGCTGCTCGTCAGCGGCGTCGGCGGGCGCAACCTCGGTCGGCTCGCGGCCGATGAGCTTCGCGATCACCGGGGTGGCCACCAGCGTGATGCCGATGCGCAGCGGCTGGGTGAGCTTGGTGAGCGCGTAGGCCACGACCATCGTGCCCGAGCCCGAGGCGGCCTTCGACGCGTCGAAGCCGAGGCGCTGAAAGCCGCTGACGAGGTCCACGCCGGAGCTGACCGCGGCCCAGAAGCCGAAGAGCGCGCCGAAGAAGAGCGAGAAGTAGGTGATGATGGCGACCTTGCCGTAGCGCGCCACCAGGTCGTCGTATCGCTCGCGGGCACGCGAGAACCAGCCCATGCAGACCTCCGAGCTGCCAGCTTAGGCGCGCGCGCCCCGGTCGGCCACCCCCACCGGGGCGCCTCAGCGGCAGCGGACGCGGACGCTCTCCAGGCAGCGGGCACGGCAGCGCAGCGCCTCGCCGGCCGCCCGCGGAGTGTCTGCCTGCGCTTCGCGGAAGGCGTCCGTGACTGCGCTGCAGAGGGCATCGCGCGCCTCTTCCTGCGCCTGCCAGCCCGTCCCCGAGAATGTCTGGATCGTCGCGGCCCAGCAGGGGTCGTCGGGTAGATCGGCGTAGCAGAGCCGCTCGCCGGCCAGGAGCGGCTGGGGGAAGCAGGTCACGGTGGCCTGCTCTTCGACCCGGCGGGTACAGGCCCGCAGGCTCTGCACCCGCGACGCGAAGGCGCTGTCGCGCGCGTCCAGCATGGCGGCCTGGGTCCAGGAGCCGAGCGCCACCTCAAGGCGCCGCAGCCCCGACCGCCGGGCCTGGGCTTCGTTGCGACCCGACGCAGCGACATGCACCGTGCCGGTCCACTCGCAGTCCTCAGTCGGGCCGGTCCAGTCGGCGACGCAGGCGTAGGGTGCGTCCTGCGCCAGCCCCCCGGCCGACACGTCGGCGCTGTCGCCAGCCCGGGCCGACGACAGCAGTGCCAGGAGTGGCAGGGGGCTCACTCGCGGTCCACGCGGCCGCGCAGCGCCTTGATCGCCCCGCGCTTCTTCTTTGCGTCCAGGCGACGCCGACGCGACGCCCGCGAGGGCTTCGTCGGTCGGCGCGGGCGCGGCGTGTGCCGCTGGCGCGCCAGCTCTGCGGCGAGGCGCTCATAGGCGATGCTGCGGTTCAGCTCCCGGCTGCGCCGCTCGGTCGCCGACACGACGGTGCCGGTCGGTCGGTGCACCAGGCGCACCCCCGTCTCGCGCCGGTTGCGGTGCTGTCCGCCCGGCCCACCGACGCGCAGGTAGACCTCGTCGCAGTCGCGCTCCAGGCACGCGCGGTCGAGGTCGGCGTCGGCTTCTCGGGATCCCATGCCCACCTGCTACACGCCCGGTCGCCCCACCGTCAAGCAACGGCCTGTCCTGGCCGGCACCTCTCCGTCTACTCCGGCAGGCTCTGGCCGCCCTCGAGCACCAGGACCTGGGCCTGGGTGGCCGGGTCCCAGCTCGTCCCCGTGGACGGAAAGCCTGGCAGCTCGTTGGGCACGGTCCAGGTCTGGCCGGTCTCCTGGACGACGGTGATGTCCCACTCGCCGTCGGGCAGGAAGGGGGCATAGACCACGTCGACGCTGCCGTCGGGCAGGAAGTGCTGGGCCCCCGGCGCGAAGGCCACGCGCAGCTCGGTGACGGGCACGATGGCGCCGGTGGGGATGTCGCCGCCCACCCCGTCGCGCAGGAAGGGGTCGGGGATGGCTTCGACGGCGTACATCTCTCCGGGCTCCAGGGGGACCTCATCGCTGCCGCGGAACACGGCGTACACCCGCGGGTAGGCCGCGCGCACGCCGAGGGCGGCGTAGTCGTCGAGCCAGTGCAGGTCGGCCTCGCCGTCGCCATCCTCGTCCAGGAAGTGCAGGTAGAAGGCCGTGTCGCAGGGGTCGGCCTTCGCCGAGCTCACGTCGAGCGGCCCGGTGATCTCCGTCAGCTCGCTCTGCACGGCCGTCGACTGGATGACGAAGATCTCGCTGTCGTCGGTCGGGTCGGTGATCGCCGCGGACGAACCCTGGTCGACGACGTTGTCGGCGTACTGGAAGGCCGGCCGCTCGATGTCGTAGCGCAGGCCGAGCACGAGCGTCAGATCGTCGACGAGCAGCCCGCCCTTGACGGTCACCGGCGACAGGTCCGTGCCCGAGAGGCTCTGCAGGTAGGGCCCGGCGATGTCGCCGCAGGTCGCTCCCGCCGTGGCCGTCAGCAGCGGGTGGAAGTCGCCGTCCATGTCCATGAGCGCCGAGATGAGCCAGCTGCCGTCGGGCACGGGGGCGAGGTCCCACGACGCCGAGCGGAGGCCATCGGCGTCGGCCGTGAAGTCGCTCGCCGGCACGGTGGCGAAGGTCACGGGCTTGCCGGTGCCCGAGGGGGGCGGAGGATCATCGGCGTCGTAGAGCACGACGACGACGTCGCTCGGGGCGTCGCTGCCGCTGTAGACCACCGTGCCCGACAGGGAGTTGGCCGGGAGGCTGGCGTCCGGATCCAGGGGCGCCTGCCAGGCGCAGCCGACGAGGAGGAGCGGAAGGGCGATGGGCGCACGCATCAGAACCTCCACGTGGCGGAGCCGAACAGGCGGGAGCCAACGCGCTGCCCCTTGGGGTGTTCGCGGAAGCCCTCACCGGTGATCATCGACCCGATGTTCCAGGCCGACAGCGACAGCTCGACGGCGTCGTCGGCAAAGGGCCGGGCGCCGACGCGGGCGACGCCGATCGCCCGACCGGGGACGTCTTCTTCGACCACGACGAGCTGGCCCTGCTCGTCGTAGTCGCGCAGGCGCCAGGTCTGGCCGCTGCTGTAGTGCAGGTGGCCGGCGAGGTCGACGCGCCACGGCAGCCGGACCATCGCGCCGACGTTGGCCTTGAGCGCCGAGGTCGACCCATCCACCACGGTCACGCCGCCGTCCGACTCGGTGATGCGCTCGAAGGCGAGGTTGGCGTAGACATCGAGGCCGTTGACCGGGAACAGCCGCCCCTCGACCTCTCCGCCCCAGGCCAGGTAGCTCTGCGGCAGGTTGGTGAAGGTCGTCGTGCCGGCCGGGTAGCCGTTCTCGGCTTCGTCGTAGGGGTAGATGCCGGTGACGACGTCGTCGACGTAGATGAGGTCGGTCACACGGCTGACGTAGGCGGCGAGGTCGGCTTCGTGCTTGGTGGTCGAGGCGTCGTGCACGCCCAGCTCACCGGTGAGGATGCGTTCGGGCGCGAGGTCGGGGTTGCCGTCGGTCTGGATGTAGATGCCGTCGGCTTCCGTCGACTGTGCAAGGTCGAGGTAGGACTCGAGGAAGGTCGGCGAGCGGAAGGAGGTGCCGACGTTGGCGCGGACGCTGGTCTGCGGCGCCACCCGGACGATGGCCGCCCCCCGCGGGGAGATCGTCTTGGTGAGGTCGACGAGGGGGTGCCTGTCCAGGCGCAGCGAGCCCACGAGGTGGACCGGCCCGATGCCCGCGGTCTCCTGGACGTAGGCGGCGTAGTGGTTCTCGTCGATGGGGTCGCCGTCGCCGAGCAGGTAGCCCCAGGAGACCTGCTTGTAGCGGTAGCCCAGCCCGCCGCTGAGGCGGTGGCTGACGGTGCCGGTGTCGAAGGGGACGTTGGCTTCCAGCTCGACGTCGACGGTCTCGGCATTGTAGCTGGTCCACAGGCTGCGCTCGCCGTCGTACTGCAGCCAGGGCCCGGTGTCGCCGCCCCACTGGTTGTAGAAGGTCATCAGGTGCACGGGCCCCAGGCCGGCGTCCCCGCGGACGTAGCTGCTCTGGAAGTCGGTGCTGTAGTTGCCCAGCGCGCCGAACACGTAGAACTCGGTCTTGCCCCGGGTGTGTCCCGCCGACAACGACGCGAAGCCGTCGTCGCCGAAGGTGCGATCGACGCGACCGTTCACCCGCACGACGCGGCTGGAGTTGCTGTCGTCTTCGTCGAAGGGGACGAGCGCGCTGCTCTTGTCGACGTCGGCGCTGCGTTCCCAGCGACCCAGCTCGTGGTAGCCCGCGCTGAGCCGGTAGGCCGTGCGGTCGACGCGGCCGGTGGCGATGGCGTCGGTCCGCCGGTAGCCCGACGTGCCGACCTGGCCGACGACCTGGGAGCCGTCCTGACCCGGCGCCTTGGTGATGATGTTGATGACGCCGGTGACGGCGTTGGCGCCGTAGACCGCCGAGCCCGGCCCCCGGATCACCTCGATCCGCTCGATCTCCTCCAGCGCCACGGGCAGGGTCTCCCACAGCACGGTGCCGAGCATGTCCATGTAGACGCTGCGGCCGTCCACGAGCACCAGCACCTTGTTGGCCAGCTCGCGGTTGAAGCCGCGAATCGAGATGTCGGGCTGGGCCGCCGACAGGGTCATGACGTCGACGCCGGCCACGCGGCGCAGCACGTCGGCGATGGTGGCAGCTCCCGACAGGCGGATGTCCTCTGCCGTGAGGATGGTGACGGTGGAGGGGGACTCCAGCGGGTCCTGGCCGTAGCGGGAGGCGGTGACGACGACGCGCTGGTAGGCATCGTCGAGCAGGGCCACCTGTTCCGGCAGGGCGGGTAGGTCGCCCGCTTCGCCGGCCGTCGTCGGGGACGCGCCCCCTGCCGGGGCGGCGCCCTGGTCGGTCACCGCGGGCTCGGTCGCACGCTGCTCCAGCGTCTCACCCAGGGCGGCCAGCTCGTCGGCGATGGCGCGGAGGCGGGCGACCTCGTCGGTGGTGGCGGCGGCGCCGGCCGGAGCGGGCGTGGTCACCGGGGCGGCCGGCTGGGTCGCCACCTGCAAGCGCGCTTCGAGGGCCTTGACGATGTCGTCGGCCTGCGCAGCCCGCACCGGATCGGCTTCCTGGAAGCGCCGGTAGTACTCCAGCGCCTTCTCGTCGTCGCCGAGGTCGGCGTAGGAGCGCGCGATGTTGAACAGCGTCGCCGGGTGGGGGTAGGCGTCCTGGGCCGCGAGGAAGGCGGCGAGCGCGTCCTCGTAGCGACCCTCCTGGGCCGCCTGCAGCCCCTCCACGAAGTGACGGCGAGCGTCGTCCTTGGGATCCGCCCACGCCGCCGGGGACGCCAGCAGGGCGAGGAGGACGACGAAGCCGCCCCAGGTCTTGCGCGACATCCACGCCTCCGGGAGAGGGAGAGGAAGCCGGCGACACTATACCGACGAGGCCCGCGAAGACCGTGTGAACGCCCGGTGTCAGCGCGATCCCGCGACCGGATCAGAGATCGTCGGGCAGCGGCATGTAGACACCGTCGGACTCGGGCTTGTCGGCATCGTCGGCCGGCGGCTGGTCGTCGGCCGGGCTGTCGGTAGCCGCGGCCCCACCGTCCGTGGCTGGGGCCTGGTCGGTCGGCGCGGCGTCGGTCGGCGCGGCGTCCGTCGGGGCGGCATCGGTCGGCGTCGACGTTGCGCCGGCGCTGCCGCCGGCAGAGCCGGAGCTGGCGGCAGGGGACGAGGGCGTCGCTGGCTGGGAGGGCGACGTCGAGGAGCGCGTGCCGCTGGCCTGAGCCCGCGTGCCCGACGGCGTCGAGGAGCGCGTGGCTTCGGTCGCTTCCGCAGCCGAGGCGGGGCTGTCGGCGGCGCTCCCCTCGCCCACGGCCGCCTCGCCCGCGCGTCCCCCACCCGCGCTCCCCTCGCCCACCGCAGGCTCGTCATCACCCGCCGCGTCCGCGGGCACGGCCGCATCGGCCGGCGCCGCGTCGGCCGGCACCGCATCGGCCGGCACCGCGTCGACCGGTGGCGACGCCGCCCCCACAGGAGTCGCCGCAGCGGGTTCCTGGTCGAAGATCGGCGCGTCATCCGCAGTCGAGCCCGTCGAAGCCCCCTGCCACGGGCGGGTGATGAGCAGGCCGATGACCACCACCAGGGCGGCAAGCGCCACGCCGATGCCGATGAGCAGCCCGCGGCCGGTCCCGCGGCCGGCGGTGGGGCGCACGCGCGCGTGGAAGCTGCTGACGGTGTGGAACTGGTCCCGCGGCACATCCATGCAGGCGGCGAGCGCTTCGATGAGCGCGCCCGCGTCGGCGAAGCGTTCCGCTGGCGCCTTGGCCAGACAGCGGTGCACGATCTCTTCGAGGCCCGGGGGGACCTCCAGATCAGGCGCCACGCTGTAGAAGGTGGGCACCGGTTCGTGGACGTGGGCGATCATCGTGGCGGCCACGGTCTCGCCGTGAAAGGGCCAGGTACCGGTGAGCGCCCGGAAGAGCAGGATGCCGATGGCGTAGATGTCGGCGCGGTGATCGATGTCTTCGCCGCGCACCTGTTCGGGGGCCATGCAGTGGGGGCTACCGAGCACCAGCCCGGCCCGCGTCAGCGACTGGTCGGCTTCCATGACCTTGACCAGGCCGAAGTCGACGACCTTGACGTTCTCGACCCCGTCTTCGACCCGGATCAGCAGGTTGCTGGGCTTGAGGTCGCGGTGGACCACGCCGCGGCGGTGGGCGTAGTGCAGCGCATCGCAGACCTGCAGCATCAGCCGCACGACACGGTCGGCGTCCATCCGCCCCTTGCGGATGAGATCGGTGAAGCGGGGCCCCTCCACATATTCGAGCGCCAGGTAGTAGCGCCCGTCGTCGGTGGGGCCGTAGTCGTAGACCGTGACGATGTTGCTGTGGTGCAGGCTGGCCAGGGTCTCGGCTTCCAGGCGGAAGCGGTCTTCGAAGCTCTCGCCCTCTTCGGGATCGGGCGGGGGCGTCATGATCTTGAGCGCCACCGGACGACCGAGGTTGAGCTGGTGGGCGAGGTACACCGCGCCCATGCCCCCCCGTGCGATGAGGCGCTCGATCACGAAGCGCCCCCCGACCACCTTGGACCGGGGGCGACCCTGATTCACGGGTTCCGTGTCGACGGGACCTTCTCGGTGCGGGTCCTGGCTGCCCACCTGCTCTCCGTGGAGATGCAGCCTTGAAGCTACCACGGACCGGGCGAAGCGTCGTCCGGCCCGCTGCCAGCTTCCGACACGGTGGCGCGCGGAGGGGTTCCGCTGGTCGCGGTCGCGAGCAGCTCTCCGGGGCGGCGGACCTGCACGGCGACGCTGTCGGCGCGGCCGTGTGCGTCGGTGACCAGCAGCTCGTGCGTGCCAGGCGAGGGCTCCCACCAGGCGCGGTCGCCGGCGACGACCCGCGCAAGCTCCCGGCCGTCGACGAACCAGGTCAGCGGCGCGCCCGCGGGGGCGTCGGCCTCCAGCGGCAGCTCCTGATCGGCGGCGGGCACGCCGGGGACCAGGACGACCACCTGGGTCGACAGCGGCGCCACGATCCGCGGGCCGTCCCCCGTCGGGGCCAGCCGGCAGCTCGGGTCGACCGCGCGCACTGCGGGCTCCGCCCGGTAGCGGGCCGACAGCCAGCGCCGGACCTGGGCGGGCCAGACCACCCCCACCTGCTGGCGGGTGTTGCGGCCCTCCCGACAGCCCGGGCCGACGACGAGCCCGCTGTCGACGTCGACCTCGACGCGCTGGTGCAGCGTGCAGCGGGTCGCCGGCACGCGGGCTTCCAGGCCCAGCACCTCGCGGCGCTCGGGGCAGTCGGGGCCGGCGAGCATGCCGGAGAGCGCGCACACCTCGACCGGCCGCAGGTCCGGTGGGCGCGTCCAGGCAGCGACCGGATCCTGGTCAAAGCCATCGTCGAGCGCGTCGAGGATGTCGAAGAGCAGCGGCCCCGCGGCCTGGGCCCCGACCAGGGCCGCCGCCGGCCTTCGATCGAGGTTGCCCAGCCACACCGCGACGGTCACGCGGGCGCCGCTGCCCACCGCCCAGGCATCGCGGTTGCCGAAGCTGGTCCCCGTCTTCCAGTGGATGTGGCGCGGCATGGCGGACAGCGCCGCCCGGCCGGGGAAGTCGGGGCGATCGCGACGCGACAGGGCGCGGATGGTCAGCCAGGCTGCGCCCGGCGACATCACCGCCGTCGCGTGGTCCGCGGGTGCGCCCGGTTCCAGCCAGCGCAGTGGCCGTGCCTGCCCGCCCTCCGCGAGGGTCGCGTAGATGCCCGCCAGCTCCAGGGGGCTCAGCTCGATGCCGCCGACGACGGCGGAGAGCCCGTAGTGGCCGGGCACCGCCGAGAGGCTGTGGACGCCGAGGCCCCGGAGCTGGCCGAGGAAGGACTCCACGCCGACCTGCTGCAGCAGGCGGACGAAGGGGACGTTGAGGCTTCGGGAGAGGGCCTCCTGCAGCGGGACCATGCCGTCGAATTCCCCGGAGTAGTTCTGCGGGGCGTAGCCGGCGTAGTCGACGGGGACGTCGAGGACGAGCTGCTCGGGCAGGACCAGCCCGGCATCCAGCGCCTGGGCGTAGAGCACCGGCTTGAGCGCCGAGCCCGGCGAGCGCGGCACCGAGAACGCCGGGATCTGCGCGCCGCTGTTCCCCGACCAGAAGTCGTGTCCGCCCACCAGGGCGAGCACCTGTCCGTCGCGGTGGCGCACGGCGACGACAGCGACGTCGTCGATGCCGCGACGGCGCAAGCCGGTCCGAGCGTCGGCCACCACGGCTTCCACCCGGGCCTGGACACCAGCGTCCAGCGTGGTGCGCAGGTCCCGACCGCTCACCGCCGGGCCGCCGAGCAGCCAGGCGGCGGCGTGGGCCGCGTGGCGCGGCATGGGGCGCCGCTGCCGCGGCACCGGTGTGGCCCGGATGCGCGCCAGCACGTCTTCTGCCCGGACGGTGGGCGAGATGTGCCGGGCCGGGGCCTCTGAAGCGTCCTCCGCGGCGTCCTCCGCAGCGTCTTCCGGATCGGCGAGGTGCGCCTCGAGCAGGCCCTCGGCCAGCAAGCGGGCCGCGATGGCGTCCCGAGCCGCGGTGAGCGTCGACACGTGTTCCGGGGCTGGCGCGCGGTGGTTCGGGTCCTGGGGAATGGCGAGCAACACCGCGATCTCGGCGGCATCCAGGCTGCCGGCACCGTGGCCGAAGAAGGCCTGGCTGGCGGCCTCGACCCCCTCGAGGTTGCCGCCCATGGGCACGAGGTCGAGGTAGGCCGACAGGATGTCGGCCTTGCTCAGGCGAAGCTCGAGCTGGACGGCACGGGCCGCTTCGACCAGCTTCGAGCGCAGGGTACGTGGCCGGGGTTCGCACAGCCGGACCACCTGCATGGTGATGGTGGAGGCACCGGAGACCACCCGGCCCCGGGCCAGGTTGCCCACGGCGGCGCGGCCCACGGCGAGCGGGTCGACGCCGGGGTGCCACCAGAAGCGCCGGTCCTCCAGGCGGATGAGGGCCTCGACATAGGCGGGGTCGACGTCGTCGACGTCCACCGGCACCCGCCAGCGGTCATCCTCCGACAGGGTGAGGAAGGCCGTCCGCCCGTCGCGCCACCGGACCACGGACGAGGCCTGCAGCGAGAGGCGGGCCGGCAGGGGCACGACCCAGGCGAGGCCGAGGGTCAGAGCGAGCAGCGCCGCCAGCGCCACCCCGAACAGGGGCGGCGCCCCCGGCCACCACCTACGCCGCGCACGGCCGGCGGGCGACCCCGCACCCGCCGCCGGCGCACCGATCGTCACAGCATCCCGTCGGTCCACGGCGCGGTCACCGTGACGACCCGGCCGGCCTGGCGAGCCCAGACGGCGGGGTCGTACATGGCTTCCGCCTGGACCGGGGGCATCACGAAGCGGCCGGCGGTCACCGCACGCACGGCGAAGAGCACCGAGCGCACCTGGCCTGGGCGAAGCTCTCCGAAGACCTCGACCCGATCGTCCCGCAGGTTCATGAAGTCCGGTGTCCACAGGTCGAGGGCCTGCGCCCAGGCCGGCAGGTCGGCGCCGGACAGGCGGGGGTTCTCGATCTCCCAGCCCGCGGGCAGGCGATCGACCAGGGCGACGTCCTGCACCGTGCGCTCGCCCGTGTTCTGCACATCGACGCGGACGTACAGCGGCGTCCCCAGCGGAAGCGAGCCCGGGTCGACCCCGGCCCCCTTGGCGTCGACCCAGCTCCGCGACACCCGCAGCCCGTGGCCACCCAGCGGCACCGGCTCGTCCGTGCGGACGCCCCGCGTGCTGACGACCGCCCAGGCCGGGCCATCGAGCCCGGGGGCCCGGACCTGCACGTCGGCGCCACTCGACGCGTTGCGCAGGGACCAGGCCGCGGGCGCGGCCGGCTTGAGCTGGTCGTTGTCGACCAGCAGGGCGACGGCGTCGAGGCGGTCGGCGCCCGCCTGGACCCGCTTGCCGAGGGCTGTGATCGACCAGGCCAGCTCCTGCGTGGTGTAGGCGCGGGCGGGGCGCCGCACCAGCCAGTCAGCCAGCCGCTGTGCCGTCGCGTCGCCCGCGGGGTCCTCTCCGAACAGGTCCTGGAAGACGGACAGCCGCAGCGCGGTGCCGCGCAGCGCCGACCAGAAGGTCCAGTCGTTGGACCGCAGGTCGGTCAGCTCGAAGTCGTCGAGGCGCTTGAGCTGGTCTTCGTAGCGCAGGTCTCCGGAGCGGTGCAGGGCCGCCATGAGCAGGTACTCGGCTTCCTGCCGCCGGAGGCGTTCCCAGTCGGAGTGGTGCAGATCCCCGTCGTGTTCCTGCTGGAAGGCGGCCAGGACCCGGCGCGCCTGGGCGGGACGCGCCCGGTCACCCAGCGCCAGGACGTAGTGGGTGTAGGCCAGGGTCGCGTCGGCGGTGACCCGGGTGCCCACCCGCTGCTCCAGCCACTGCAGAGCGGCATCCAGCGCCGAGGGCGGCACTTCGAAGCCCGCCTGCTTCGCGTCGAGCAGCATGTGGGTCGCGTACGCGGTGCCCCACTCGCTCGCCCAGGTCCCACCCGGCCAGTAGGCGAAGCCACCGTCCGGCGTCTGCATGGAGAGGGCCCGCTCGATGCCGGCGCTGACCATGTCGTCGACCGAGGACTGCGCGACGAGATCGGGGTCGATGCGGTCGACCAGCTCGCGCACGTAGAGCAGCGGCCGCGTCGTCGAGGTGGTCTGCTCGATGCAGCCGTAGGGGTAGCGCACCAGGTAGCCGAGGTGGGTCAGCGCCTGGGCGTAGGGGCTGGTCGTCACCCACACCCGGGTCTGGTCCGTGCCCGGCTTCCAGCCCGCGAGCGCGGCAGAGAGCGAGGTCGAGCCTGCGTGGAGCGCGACCTGCTGCTGGCGCGAGACGGTCGGTTCGGGGTTGGTGATGGGGAGCTGCAGCGCTTCGCGCGACCGCAGGCCGCCGGCGCTCGCCGTCAGCTCCAGTTCGACCGCGGCGGGAGCGCGCACGGCCGACAGCCCGAAGGTCACGGAGCCGGACGCGCCCGGCTGCAGCGACAGCACGCCGGTGGGAGCGTCGACGACCGCGACCGGCGGGCCTGCGTCGGCACCCAGGCGCGCCGCCCCCGGGTCCTGCAGTTCGTGAACGGTCACCTCCACCGACACGTCGCGAGGCTTGTCGGTGGTGTTGGTGAGGCGAACGGGGATCCGCGCGACGTCACCGGAGACCAGGAAGCGCGGCAGCGTGGTCTGCAGGACGATGGGGTCCCGCACGGGCACGGCCAGGTCCGCCGAGCCCATGCGATCCGCGTCGGCGACGACCGCCATGACCCGGAGCTGGCCCCGGTAGCCGGGCACGTCGAAGCTCAGGTCCGTGGCGCCGCTGTCCGGGAGCTGCACCAGCCCCGACCACAGCGCCACGGGCTTGACCATCTGGACGCGGCCGAGGCCCTTGCCCTGGGCATCGCCGCCGGTGTGCGACGAGGGGCCCGCCGGCTGGTTCAGCAGCGTCCAGCCGACGGTCTCGAAGCTGTCGACACCCAGAGCCCGCCGGGCGAAGACCTGGTCGCGCGGGTCCGGCGTCTGGTAGTCGGTGAGCTGGAGGATCCCCTCGTCGACCACCGCGACCGTGGCCCAGGTCGGCCCCTGGAGCTGGCCGGCGTCGAGGTGGACGGTGAGCGGTTCCCAGGGCCGCGCTTCCGGCGGGCCCTTCACCGACACGTCCAACGAGAAGCGCTCAGGGCGCAGCCGGACGCTGGTGACGCCAAAGGCCCGATCGGGCAGGAAGGCTTCGGCGCTCTCGAGGTGCGGATCCTTGAGCAGCAGCGCCGTCAGGTACACGTTGGGCGCGAAGTCGCCGCCCGCGCCGTCGTCCACCGACAGCGGGACCTCCCACTCCACTGCCCCGGCGTCGACGTCCCGCCAGGCGCGGTGCTGCACGCGATCGGTCTCGACCGTGAGCAGCATGCGACCGGCGTAGGGGGCCGTCGTGCGGACCGTGACGGACTGGTTGGGGGTGGCGTCGTCGGGAGCGTCCAGCACCAGCAGCGCCGGCCGCTCCGGCCGCGGCGTCGCGTCCACGGTGGTCTGCCAGGGATCCCAGTACCAGGATCGGCTGTCCCCCTCGACGTAGCGTTCTGTCCGGGCACCACCACCGCGGACATCGACCAGCCAACCGGTGGCCGAGGCGGTCGCCCGCAGATCGACCGAGAAGCGACCGTCGCGGACGGGCACGGTGCGCAGGTCTTCCTGCACGCGGCGCAGCAGCCGCCGGTAGGTGCTGTCGCCCCGGTCGGCGTCCCAGACCCAGCCGTACTCCTGCTCCATCCGGTAGAGGCGGACCTCCACCTCGGAGAGGGCACCGGGGCTGGGCGCCCCCGTCCAGTCGACCACCTGCCCCTCGACCTTGATGGGGTCGCCCGCAGCCACTTCGTCCCTATCCGTGCGCAGGCCGATGTAGTGCCGCGCCGGGTGCACCGGTGCGGAGGCCACCTGCCGGGTCGCGCGGCCGCTGTCCCCCTCGAAGACCGCGGCGCGGGCGACCAGCTCGGCCGCCCCCAGCGTGGCCCCACCCGGACCGGGGGCGGGGCAGCGCAGGGTGCTGTGACCCTCGTCGTCGAGGCGGTCTTCGACCAGGCCGAGGTCCAGGTCGGGGGGTGCCTGCTGGTCGACGAAGGCCAGCCCATACGACCAGCGCCCGCTCGACGCATCAGCGTCCCCCCCTCCGGGCCGGAAGGGGCGCGCCCGCAGCGTGCAGGACAGCTCGACGCGGCTGCCGGCGGCGCTGCCACCGAACAGCCAGCGGGCGTCAGCGTCGACGGGGATCTCTTCGCCCAGCAGCCAGCCGTCGCCCGTCGCGCCCTCTTCGACGGCGAGGTCGACCGCCATGCGTTCTGGCACGAATTCTTCGACCTGCAGGGCGACGCTGCCGACCTCGCGCTCGGCCACCTCGAGCTGGACCCGCCAGGCCCCCGTGGTGGCAAAGTCGGCGAAGGGCAGATCAAAGCTCAGCATGCCGACGTCGTTGGTCTGAACCGCCAGCTTGCGGACCTCGCGACGGCGCGGGTCGAGGACGCGGGCCACCACCGGCAGGCCGCCGTCGGGGGCGTGGTAGCCGCCGTCCCGCAGCAGGGCGGCGAGGTGCGCCACGTCACCGGGGCGGTAGACTCCGCGGTCAGCCCACAGGGCGGCCCGGTAGGGCGCTTCGGACCGGTAGGCGTCGCCGGCGACGCTGGTCTCTGGCTGGAGCCGGACGTCGTCGAAGCGCAGGTAGGTGAGGTCGTCCCCCTTGCGGGCCACCAGCGCCATCGCCGGCGTGGGATCCACGCCCGGATCGGGGACGGCGAGCAGGCAGCCGCCGTCGTCGCCCGTGCGGCAGGTGGCCAGGGGGTCGCCGCTGGGCCGCAGGAGCTGGACCTCTGCGCCCGAGACCGGGCGGTTGTCGTGGCTGCCGAGGACCCAGGCCCAGACTTCGTCGGTGACGGTCCGCCCCGGCCCCGCGGCCGCCCGCTTGGCGACGAGCTGCAGGTCGGTCACGAGCAGGCGGCTGGCGTCCACCGCGCCCTCCGCTTCGTCCTTGCCCTGGACGGTCAGCTCGTAGACGCCCTGGTCGGGGGCGGGCAGCAGGCGGGCGAGGTCGACACGGGCGGTCTCCAGCGTGTCGTCGGCGCCGCCGAGCGAGAGATCCTGTTCCAGCACCAGAGTCGAGGTGCGCGCGGTGGTAGCTTCGTCGCCGCTGAGCCAGAAGGCGAGGTTGTCCGCGGGCACGTGGCGCACGCGCAGCGTGGCTTCGGGGACGTTGAGGTGTTCGAGCGCCAGGCTGGTCCAGGCCGATCGCGGCAGGTAGCGGCCCTTGTCGACGAAGGAGAGCCGAGGCCGTCGGGCCGGCACGGTCAGCGTCGTCGACCAGGCGTCGAGCAGCATGCCGCCGTCGACCGTGCGCGCGCCCGCGTCGATGCGCAGGTCGACGTCGCCGCGCTCGAAGTCGCCGAAGATCCGGAAGCCCGCCGGGCCCTGGGCCACGCTCACCGGCCCGCCGGCGCTGACGTAGATCGAGTCCTGGGCGTCTTCGGCCAGCATGCAGCGGTTGCTGACGTCCCAGCCGTCCCAGGTGTCACGGTCCCAGTACCAGCGCTCCCCGCCGGCGGCGGGGTCGTTGCAGACGACCTCGATGTAGTGGCCGTCGACGCCTTCCTTCACCAGCACCGCTTCGATGGTGACGGGCTGGCCGTCGGCCAGCGTGATGTCAGCGCTGGTGGCCGCCCCGCGCACCGCCTTGTCGAAGGCCCAGGGCAGGCCGTCGGCGATGGACACGCTGACGTCGATGCTCTCTTCGGCGACCTGTGGGCCCTCGAGGCGCAGCCGGACCACGTTGTCCGCCGTGCTACCCGTCACGGACGTGGGCTTCACCACCCGGCCGTCCACCCCGACGTCCAGGCGGCGGGCGACCTCGAGCGGGTCCACCGCGGCGCTGAACAGCAGGTCCAGCTCGGCGACCTGCTGCAGGCGATCGCGCTGTCGCGGGCTGATCCGCACGAGGCCCAGCGGCGGCACGTCGAAGCTGGCTGACCAGGCACCCTCCTGCGGCGGGGTGAGGACCTGGTCGAAGGTCGCCAGCGACGACAGCGTCGCCGTGTAGTGCTGGCCCGGCACGAAGCCCGTCGTGGGGACGAAGGCCAGCTCGTCCCGGTCGGTGATGTCCAGCGCGCCGTCGATGTCCGGGGACAGGGCAAGCGCCGTCCCCTCCAGCGCCGAGGCGCCCACGAGGTCGGCCGGGAAGACGTCGCTGCCCACCCGCAGCACCACCCGCTCCGGCGAGAGACCCGGCGCAGCCACAGCCTTCATCGTCACATCGTGGGGCGCTGCCGGTGCTTCGACACCGGTCGAGGCGCCCTGGGCGTCGGCACCCGGGGTCTGCTGGCCGTTCGTGCCTTCCGCGAGCGAGCGACCCCCGTCGTCACCGCCGCCGCAACCCGGCGCGGCAGCGACCCCGCCGAGCAAGCCGAGCATGGTGGCGAGAGCGAGGGACCGGGTCGGCGAGAGGCGTGCGCGCATGACAGGTGTCCTCTGGCGGAGGCGATGGCTGCGTGGAGGATGCTGCGTGGAGGATGCTGCGTGGAGGATGCAGCGTGGAGGATGCAGCGTGGAGGATCCAGCGTGGACGAGGCCGCCCGAGCCACCGGGGCCAGCCGGGCGAGCCGACGACCCACAGCAAAGCAAGGCCCGTTCCACGGACGCCCACAGCCTCGCACATCGCTGTGCCTTGCGGCGGTCGTTTCCTGTCCGGCCGCGAAGATATCGAGGACAGAAGGCGATCGACTGGCGATGGATCCGGTCGAGCCGTGGCGCCGTGTGCCCCCCGTCACCCCGCGTCGAAGTTGGTCCTCCGGGCTGCGCCCTCCCGGTCCAACCACTCCGCTGGGCGACTCCCCCCTCCGGCGTCGAGCAAGCTGACTGTTCCTCAGCGCGCCCCGGCCTGGCGGCGCAGCGCCCAGGCCAGCGACGCCAGCAGCCCGAAGAGCAGGCCGACCAGCGGCATGCTGGCGAGGTTGCTCTCCCGGCGGTCCATCACCTCGCGCCCGGCGTCCTCGTCCAGCAGCGGCGCCCCCAGCTCCCCCGCCTCCCGCAGCTCGGCGGCGCCGCCCTCGGTCGCCGCGACGGTGGCGACGAGCTGTCGCAGGAAGCGATGGTCGGGCACGATCTCCACCAGCTCCGGATCCCGCGCGCTCACGGCGAAGACCGTCTCGCCCACCCCGGGCACGCCAGCGCTCTTCGCCCGCACCCGCCACGCCCCCTGCTCTTCGGGGGTCAGCTCGATGCTGGCTTCTCCAGCGGCATCGGTCTGGAGCTGGAGCTCCTGCTCCGTCCCGCCGGGCGCCGTGATCACGATGTCGGCGGTGGCCCCCTCCGTCGGCAGGTAGCCGGCGTCGAGCACCCGCACGACGACGCGCAGATCATCGCCGAGCAGGACGTTCTCGCGGGCCGGGCTCACCACGATGCGCTGGTCTTCGGGATCGGCCATCAGCCAGCGCAGCGCGTTCTTCCAGAAGCGCAGGTAGGCCTGGTTGCCGCGTCCCGCCGCCGCCTCGCTGAAGCTCCACCGCCACGAGGCATCGACCATCAGCGCCATGGTCCGCCCCTGTCCCACCTCGCGCACGGCAAGCACGGGGGCTGCCCCCTCCCGGCCCTTCAGCGTCGGGTGCTCCAGCAGCGCCGCGCTGTCCGGCGCCAGCCCGACGACCCGGTTGACGCCGTCCAGCTCCGGCAGGCGGTCCCAGATGGCCTCGGTCTCTTCGGGGGTTGCGCCCAGGCGGGTGATGGGGTGGGCCTGGCCGGCGCGGGTCAGCGCGGGCCGGAAGGGGGCCTCGTCCACCCGCTGGCCGGTCACGCCCAGGGTGACGGGCAGGACGTCCCCGACCGGCGTGCCAGCGTAGGCGCCGAGGTCGAAGCTGCGGTCGCCGCCGGTCATGACCAGCGCGCCGCCCTGCTTGACGTAGTCGGCGATGTTCTGCAGCAGGCTGTCGGCGTAGAAGTCGAAGTAGGGCTTGTAGTCGAAGTTCTGGAAGACGACGAGGTCGAAGCTGTCGACGTCTTCGGAGAACAGCCGCTCGTAGGGGAAGGCGATCAGCGACAGCTCGTCGCTGCGCCAGCCGGCCCCCATGTCCTCGGTCGTCCGAAGGATGAAGAAGCTGACGAGGTCGACGCTCTGGTCTTCCTTGAGGAAGAGGCGCAGGAACTTCGTGTCGTAGGAGGGGCTGCCCGACACCTGGAGCACGCGGATGCGGTCGCGGACGACGCGCACGACCACCGGGAAGTGGTTGTTGCCCGGGACGGCGTCGGCATCTTCGACGGGGATGGAGACGTCGTAGGCGAAGCGCCCCACGTGGCGGGGGTTCACATCGAAGACCACCTCTCCCTTGCCGTCCGCGTCCAGGTGGACGTCCTGCTCGGCGACGAAGCTGCCCTCGCGCGTGAGGCTGACCGGGATCGTGGCGCCGGCGGGGCCACGGATCTGTGCCGTCATCGAGAACGGCGTCCGCAGGAAGGCGAAGCCGCCGGTGACAACGTCGTCGACGGCGGCATCGTAGAGGTCGCCGGGCTGTCCGACGGCGTACACGGTCAGCGGCCCGGGCAGCGCCGGCACGATGCCCCGCGGCGACTGCCCGGCGTCGATGGCGTCGGAGAGCTCCCGCCGCAGGCTGCCGCGGTCCAGGCCGTCGGTGATGACGACGATGCCGCGCAGGCGCTGACCCAGGAAGCGATCGGCGACCGCGTCCAGCGCCACGCCGAGATCCGTGCCCCGGCCCGTCCAGCTCTCCGGCGGGCCGACCCGCAGATCCTCGTCGAAGCTGTAGACCTCGGCGCCCTCGCCCTGGAGCTGTTCCAGAAGCGGCCCGACGGTGTCGCCCCGCTGCCCCTCGCCCTCGCGCACCCCCATGGACGCGCTGCCGTCGACCAGCACCACCAGCCGCCCGGGTTCCCGGCGGCCCTGCTCCTCGACCCAGGAAGGACCAGCCAGCGCCATCGCCAGCACCGTCAGCGCCAGCGCCCAGCACAGCAGGCCGGCGGCCCGGAGCCCCGGCCGGCGCGCCTGGCGGCTGGTCCACCAGGCCGCCAGCCAGGCCAGCACCGCACCGGCGACCGCCACCCCCACCACCCACGGCGCCGCCGTCCACACGAGGTGGCCGCCTGCGCCGAGCCCCCCACCCAGGAACCAGCTCACCGGAGCCTCCCCTCGCGGATCAGCTCGGCGACGTGGGCGATGTCGTGCTTGTAGTTGCTGGTGAGCGCGTACATGACGAGGTTGACGCCCAGCTTGAGCGCCTGGCGTCGCTGGTACTCCCCCCCCGGCACCACCGGGTAGCGATCACGGCCGTCGGGGCCGCGGTCCAGCGCCCCGCTCAGGTCGTTCCCGCAGAAGACGAGCGGGGAGATCGGCCCCACCGTGACGCCCTGCAGAGCCGGCACTAGGTCCACGCGCCCCACCGGTCGGTCCAGCAGGAAGAAGCTCCGGAAGATCGAGTGATCCCCCGGCAGCGGAGACAGCGGCCGCGTGGGGAACAGGCGCCGCGCCAGCGCGTCGACCGAGCGCGTCAGCGCCCCGCCGGGGACACCCGAGGCATCGTCGATCAGCAGGAAGCCGCCGTAGGAGAGGAAGCGGACGAGGTTCTCGGCGGCTGCATCCGACAGGGTCGGCAGCGCCCCGTTGCCGACCAGCGCGCAGAAGGGATGCGCGAAGAGGGCGGGGTCTTCGGGCTCGATGACCACCGGGGTCGGATCGCAGGACACACTGGTGGACTGGACCACCTCGTAGACGAGGCGCTTCCAGGACTCTGGCCGGCTGGCGGTACCCGACGACAGGTGCAGCTCGGCGATGCGGAGCTGGCTGCCCGCACCGAGCGCCCGGGCGCCCCGCGGCAGCAGCAGACCCGCCGCGGCGGACAGCCCGGTCGTCAGCAGGTGACGGCGCGAGGGACCGGTCCTAGCTGGCATGGCGGGCCTCCGCTGTGGTGGATGCGTGGGCGGAGGGGTCGGCGGCGGCAGCATCGCCGGCAGCGACGCCGTCGGAGCGGTCGTCGGCGTCCGTGGGACGCGGCCCGGCGAGCAGGGCCTGGAGCAGCCCGAGCAGCAGGGCGACGCCGAGCAGCCAGGGCGAGACGGACAGCCGCCGCAGGAAGCGCTCAGGGTCGACGCTGGCGGCGGTCTCGATGAGGGAGGGGCCCGGACGCACGTCGCTCTCGACCGGGTCGACGTTGGCCGCCACCCAGGCCAGCGGCGGGGCGCCGGGGGTCTCGACCACGTAGGCGCCCGCCCGGTCGGGGGTGAAGCCCAGCACGCCGCTGCGGACCCGGGCGGGCACCGGCCCGGCCGGGCCCTGCACCGAGACGTCGAGGGCCGAGTCCGGCAGCGGCACGCTCACCGCTTCGCCGACCCGGGTCGTCACCCGCTCGCCCGCCCCGCCGGCGTCGGCGCCGAGGTAGCTGGTGATGCGCTGGATGAGCGGCATGTAGGCCGCCTGGAGCGGCAGATCCGTCCACCCGCGGTCGATGGTGGTCGTCAGCAGCAGGACCCTCCCCCGCCCCACCTTGCGCTCGATGAGCAGCGGCGCGCCCCCCTCCAGGGTCAGCAGGGTGTGGACGTCGTCGTCGTCGGTGTAGGGCGCCGTGGTGAAGATCCGCTGCACCTCGACCTGGGAGAAGGCCGCCCGGCCGCCGCGGGCGAAGGGCTGGAACAGGTCCAGGCTGGTGTCCGGTGCCACAAGGTGCCGCCCGGGCTCTCCGGGGGTGACCAGGGCGCGAGCCTGGCGCAGGGGCGCAGGCAGCAGGCCCTTGAGGGCGGGGTTGTAGCGGTCGGCGGTGGTGTTGCCACCGACGCTGATGACGAGACCCCCACCCCCGCGGACGAATTCGAGGAGGCGGCCGGCGACGGGCGTGGGATCGGCGATGTTGGCGAGGAAGACGACCCGGTGGACGCTGGGGTCGAGGGCGTGCAGGCCGGCGGGGCTGGTGACGTCGGGCAGCACGCCGCCCCGGGCCGCAGCCGTCGCCCCCCAGGGTGAGAGCGCACGCTCGAGGAAGTAGACCTCGCTGGCCAGGGGCGTCGGGCCCGGGTCGCCGTCGACCACCAGCACGCGGCTGGCCCCCACCCGGGGCAGGTGGAAGGAGAAGGCGTCGTCGGCGGCCAGCGCGCTGTCGCGCACCTGTGCCGAGCCCACGCCGCCCTCGGCGACGCGGGGCACGGTGACCGAGTCCTCGGCGGCTTCGCCGGCGGGGACCTCGATGAAGGCGTTGATCTCGGCGCCATCCGGCAGGCGCACCGTCACCGGCGCCTCGACGTCTTCCGGCCCGAAGTTGGCGACCTTGACCCGCACGCTGCCGCCCTCGGGGCCGTCCCCGTAGGAGGCGCCGACCACCGCGAGGTTCCGGGGGCGGCTGGCCCGAACCGGTCGCGGCACCAGGGCGCCGCCCTGGTCCGACAGCAGGCCGATCTCCGCGGCCGCCGCCGGCACCGCCAGCGGGCCGGCTTCGTCGGAGAACACCAGCACTTCTCCGCCGCCACCGGCCAGCAGGCGCCGGGCCTCTCGCAGGCCACCGGCCAGGTCGGTCGTGCCCTGGCTCTGGCGGACCTCTTCGAGCGCCGTGGCCACCGACGCGCTGTCCCGCGTCAACGCCGGTGTCAGCCGCTGTACTTGTCCGCCGATGGTCACTGCACCGACCAGGGTCCCCTCTGGAAGGGCCCGGACGAGGTCGACCGCCTGCTGGCGGGCGTTGCTGAGCAGCGTGCCCGTGGCGGCATCCGGCGAAGCCTGGGCGAGCAGCCCCTGCCGCAGATCCATGGACAGGCTGTTGTCCAGCACGACGACGACCGTCCCCGAGCCTCCGACGTCGGGCGGAGGCCCGGGCCAGCGCAGCTCCGGACGCGTGACCGCCAGGACCACCAGGACGACCGCCAGCAGCCGCAGCAGCATGAGCAGGCGGTCCCGAAGGCGGCGACGGCGACGCTGCTTGCGTGACAGCCGCTCCAGCAGCAGCATCGCCCCATAGGGCCGGGTCCGCGCCGGTCGCTGCCGCGCGAGGTGGGCCAGCACGGGCCCCGCGGCCAGGGCCAGCAGCGTCAGCGCCAGCGGCGTGAGCAGCGACAGGCTCACCGGTCCCCCCGGGGTGTCGGGGCCAGGCGGCGGCTGGCTTCATCGGCCTGGGCGCGGATGATGCGGGCCAGCGTCAGCTCCAGCGGCGCGTCCGTGGGGACCAGCAGGTGCAGGGCGTGGTTGCGGCCCAGGAAGCCCCGCACCTCGGCGAGGTAGCCGTCGACGACCTCGGCCATGGCGTCGCGGGCGCCGGCCGGATCCAGCGGCAGGGCCGGGCCGCCCTCCGGCGACCGGAAGCGCACCGCCTCCCGGTAGTCCAGGCCCCACTCCTGGCGGTCGTAGAGGTGCACGACCCGCAGGTCCACCTGGCGCCGGGCCAGCGCCGCCAGCGCCGGCCCCCAGGTGGCCGGCTCCTCCATCAGGTCGCTGATCACCACCACGAGGCTGCGCCGCTGCAGGCGCCGCCCGACCTCTGAGAACGAGGCGCCCAGCTCGGCCCGTCCCGCGGGCCGCAGGGCGGCGAGCTGGGAGAGCACCTGCACCAGGTGCGCCCGGCCGCCGCGCGCCGGGATCCACGGCCAGCGCGGCGGCGCCGCCCCACCCTCCGACGGCTCTTCTCCGGCCAGCACCGACAGCCCCAGGGGCTCCCCCGCCCCCGACAGGAACCAGGCCAGCGTGGCCGCCAGCGTCACCGCCGTGCCGAACTTGCTGCCCTGCAGCGGCGGGCGCTTGTAGCGGCCCCGGCTGCCGGTCCCGAGGTCCCCACTGGCGTCGAACAGGATGGTCGCCGGCAGGTCGCTCTCGGCGTGGTGCCGGCGCACCACCATGCGATCGCTGCGCGCCGCCACCTTCCAGTCGACGTCCCGCAGCGGGTCGCCGGGCGTGTACTCCTTGTAGTCGGCGAACTCGACGTTGGACGAGATCTGCAGGCTCTTGTGGGCGCCGTGCAGCACGCCGGCGACCGCCTGCCGCGCGCGGAGCTGCAGCCAGGCGACCCGCGCGAGCACGTCCGGATCCCACTGCGGCGCCGCCAAGGCACGCCTGTCCGTCCGCCCGGCCACGACCCTCAGCCCTGGTCGGGGACGCGCTGCAGGAGCTGGGCGAGGAGCTGGTCGACGTCCAGCCCCTCTGCCTCGGCCTGGAAGTTGAGCAGCACGCGGTGGCCGAGCACCGCCGGGGCGACCGCGCGGACGTCGGCCGGATCGGCGACCTCGTGGCCGCGCAGCGCCGCTCGCACCCGCGCGCCCAGCGCGAGGTACTGGCTGGCACGCGGGCCTGCGCCCCACCGGACCCAGCGGTTGACGAAGTCCGGGGCGTCGGGCCCCGGCCGCGTCGCCCGCGCCAGCCGGACGGCGTAGCGATGGACGTCGGTGCTGGTCGGCAGCCGGCGGACCAGGCCCTGGAGCTGCAGCAGCAGCGCCCGGTCCAGCACGGTCGGCACGTCCGGCAGCTCGCCGACGGTGGTCCGCTCGACCACCTCCAGCTCTTCGTCCAGCGAGGGGTAGCCCACGCGGATCGAGAACATGAAGCGATCGAGCTGCGCTTCGGGCAGGGGGTAGGTGCCCTCCTGCTCGATGGGGTTCTGGGTGGCGAACACCATGAAGGGCGGATCCAGCGGCCAGGTCTGGCCGGCAGCCGTGACCTCGGACTCCTGCATGGCCTGCAGCAGCGCCGCCTGGGTCTTGGGCGGGGTGCGGTTGATCTCGTCGGCGAGCAGCAGGTTGGTGAAGATGGGGCCCCGGATGAAGCGCAGCGCCCGACGCCCGGTGGCGCGGTCTTCGTCGAGGACCTCGGTGCCGGTGATGTCGGCCGGCATCAGGTCCGGCGTGAACTGCACCCGCCCGAAGTCCAGGCCCAGCGCCTGGGCGGTGGTGCTGACGAGCAAGGTCTTGGCCAGGCCGGGCACACCGATGAACAGGCAGTGCCCGCGGGCGAAGAGCGCGACGAGCATGCTCTCGACGACGTCCTGCTGGCCGACGATGCGGCGGCCGATGGCGTCCATGAGGCGGCTGCGGGCGCTGGCGAGGGCGTCGAAGAGCTGCCCATCATCCAAGGCGCCGGCGTCGGGGGAGGCGGCGTCCGTGGGTGCCGGGGAGGGAGGCGGGGCCTGCGCGGTCATCGGCTGCTCACTGCTTTGTCGGATGCGGCGGGGAGGTGTCGGGAGCGGTCTGCAGGGCGCGGTCGGCCGAGAGCGCGCCACCCGTGGCGAGGATGCGTGCGTAACGCCGATGGCGGTCGGCGAGGGCTCTGTTGCCGAGTGCTGTGTAGTCGTCGACCAGGGCCCGCTGCACGGAGGGGTCGAAGGGGTTGAGGTCGTGGGCGGCTTCCCAGGACGCCACCGCCTGGCGGGTGCGCCCCTCGCCGTCGAGCAGCCGGGCCAAGGTCGTCTGCGCCAGCGTGAACTCGGGGTACAGCTCGACGGCCTGGCGGGCCACGGCCAGCGCCTTGCTCTTCTGCCCCAGCGCTTCGTGGCAGACGGCCTTGCGGGCCAGCAGCAGCGGCGACTCCGGGCCCGTGTCGTCGGAGGCCTTGGTGTACTCGATCAGCGCGGCTTCGTGCTTGCCTGCTTCGCGCAGCAGGTCGCCGATCCGGGCGTAGCGGGCCAGCTCCGGGCGGCCGGCCAGCAGCGGGTCCTCGGAGAACTCGTCGCCGGGCTGGTCGAGGACCACCGGCAGCGCGGCGAGCTGCTCCTGCACCAGGGGCAGGGTCGCAACCCACGCCCGCCACTGCTGGCGGAAGCTGTCGAAGTCGGAGACGCCCGCGGCCTCGGCCACCGCCTGCTCGGCGCTCTGGCCGTCGCGGATCGCGTCGAGGACGCCTGGGAGCACGCCGATCCCCTGCCGATCGACCAGGAACTGCACCATGGTGCTGA
The DNA here is from genome assembly GCA_964599085.1 of uncultured Enterobacterales bacterium. Classification (GTDB taxonomy): domain Bacteria; phylum Myxococcota_A; class UBA796; order UBA796; family UBA2385; genus J125. The sequence continues at coordinate 26,051 of CAZRFD010000035.1, forward strand.
CCTGGGCAAAGGCCAGGGCGGCTTCCTCTCCGCTGTCCAGGTAGGCCATGGAGTGCTGGAACTTCTCGAAGGGCACGAAGCTGTCGTCGCGCAGCGCGTGGGCCAGCATCGACTGCTGGTGGGCGCCCAGCATGCCGTCGGTCTTGCCCCGCCAGTAGCCCTCGAGGTGCTTGGCCAGCCCCTCCTGCAGCCACACCGGGCAGCGGTCCTGGGTCCGCCACGCGACGACGAGGTGGATGTACTCGTGGGCGATGGTGTCCTTCCACGAGTAGCCCCGGGCCAGCGCCCGCGGGCTGGTCAACAGCAGCCGGGTCCACTTGGACAGGGCGATGACCCCGGTCGTCCGCACCGCTTCAGGGGGCAGCCCGCTGGCGGCGATGAAGCGCCGACCGTCGGGGAAGATGTCGACGAGGATGTCGTGGTCGGGCCCCCCGCCCAGCAAACCGTCCACCGTCCGCCGGGACTGCTGGAGCACGTCGAGGGCTTCGTCCTGCAGCACGAGGTCCACGCCCGGCAGGTAGCGGACCCGGACCCCCTCGCCGTCGGCTTCGACGAAGCCCGCCGCGGCCTCGGCGGTCTCGCGGATCGGGTCCCGGGCGAGCAGCTCCGGCACGTCCGTCAGGCGGTCGAGCTGGGCGACAGCTTCGTCGTAGCGACCCTCGTAGAAGAGCGTGCGGGCGTCGAGCGCGATCACCTCGGGGTCGTCGCCGTCGTCGGCGACCAGGCGGTCGCGAAGCGACACTGCGCAGTCCAGATCGGTGCGCTCGAGGCAGGCCATGCCGTCCCGGGCGCTGGCGGCGCGCGCCCGCCCCGGCAACCCGACGAAAGCGCCGAGCGCCAGCACGAGCCCTACCGTCGTGATCGGGGATCTCACCGCGGTCCACTGGCTCACTGGCGCACCAGCTCTTCGTAGTACTGCTTCTTGAGCGCCCGGTACTCCTCGGGGACGTCGGCCTCCATGCCCTCGAGCAGCGCCCTGCGGTACTCCTCCGGCGTCTGGAAGTCCTCGGCGTCGGGGATCTCGATGCTGCTGCGCGGCTGGTTGTCCTGGCCGCCGTCGCGGTTCGGCCGGCTGCTCTCCTCACCCTGCAGGCGCTGCTGCATCTGCTGCATCTGCTGCATCTGCTGCATCTGCTGCTGCAGTTCTTCGCGGGCGTTGCCGAGCTGCTGCGCGGCTTCCTCCATGTGGCTCTGGCCCGGCGTCGGCCGCCCCTCGTCCAGGGACTCCTCGGCGTTGTCCATCGCCTGCCCGGCCCGCTGCATGGCGTCGCTGGCCGCGCTCTCGTCCGTGGGCATGGCCCGCTCGATCTTTTCGACCTGCTGCTGGAGCTGTTGCTGCCGCTCCCGGAGCTGCTGCTGCTGCTGCGACAGCTCCCGGGCCTGCTGCTGCAGCTCGGGGCTGACGTCGGGGCGAGCCTGCCGGAGCTGGTCGAGGAGGCGGGCGATCTCGTCGAAGGTGCGACCCAGCTCGTGGAGGTGCTCGCCGGCGACCTTCACCCCGTCGGGCACGGGGTCGGTCTCGAGCCGGCCACGCCGCGCCTCCCGCTCCACCGCCTGCTCGGTTCGGGCGTAGCGGTAGCGGGCTTCGTCCAGGCGCATGCTCGCGCTGTCCACGTCGCGGGCCCGGATGGCGTCGCGCAGGCCGCCGGCGTGGTCCCGCAGCGTCTCCAGGCGGCGGATGGTCTCGACCCGCCAGCCGCGGCCGTCGCCGGACGCCGCCGTCGCCCCGTCGGACTGGGCCACGGCCTGGTCAGCCAGATCGTCGAGGCGTCGCCAGGCGTCCACCTGCTCCTGCAGCTCGTCGCCCTGCTCCTGTCTGGCCTGCTGCAGCTGCTCGGCGAGCTGGCGCTGGTCCTGTTCGAGCTGCTGCAGATCCTTCATCGCCTGGTCGGCGGCCTGGCCGAGCTGGTCCTGCTGATCCTGGCTGGCCTGGAGCTGCTCTTCGATGCCGCCGGCCATCTGGTCGAGCTGCTGGGCGAGCTGGTCGAGCATGGCCCGGGCGTCGTCCATGCGGCCCTCGGCGATAGCCCGCCGGATCTCGTCCATGAGCTGCTCGGCCCCGTCGATGCGGCTGTTGAGGAACTCCTGGAGCTGCCCCTCGCCGAGCTGCGCTGCGAGCCGCGACATCTCCGACATCAGGCGCTCGAGCTGGTCGAGGCGGCTGAGCAGCTCGGCGGCGTCGGCGTCCTCGGCGAGGTCGGCGAGCTGGCGCGCTTCGGTGGCGATGTCGCGGGCCGACTCGGCGACCTCGGAAAGGGCGGCGTTGCGCAGGAGCTGGTCGAGCACGAAGATCGCGTTCTCCAGGGCGATGATCTCGGCGTCGTGCAGATCCTCGAAGGTCTGCAGATCCCCCATGGTCACGCGCCGGTTGCCGTCGGCGTCGAACGTCGTCAGCGTGAACCGCACCAGCCGGGCGGCGCTCTCGAGCACGTCGGCCGTCAGCTCGCCCTCGACCGAGGTGGACTGTTCGTCGCCGAACTGGCGGTCGACGATGGCCTGGATGGGGTCGAAGCGGGTGCGCGCCGAGGACGCCCACCGGGTCATCGCCGCCGGGTCGTTGGCCACGGGCAGCTCGTCTGCTTCCACCAGGAAGTCCGCGAGGACCACGAGCATGGCGTCGCGGAGGTCCCGGAAGTAGCGGGCGTAGCGCCGACCGACGGCCTGGGGTCCGAGCACCGTGGCCTCGATGTCCTCGCTCACGCCGCGCTTGCCGCCCTCCAGCAGGTCGTTGTCCACGGCCACAACCCGCAAGGTCACGCTGTCGCCGGCCTTCAGCCCCAGCTCTCGCGGGGTGGCCATGATGACGCCCTGGAGCTGCCGGGTCGGGTCGAGGGGTCGGCGCAGCTCGACCTCCCGGACCTCGCCGTCCTGCTCGATCTCGAGCACCACCCGGTCGATGCCGAAGTCGTCGTCGGCCGACCACGGCAGCATCAGCGGGCCGTCCACTGCCGGCGTCAGCTCGTCGTCGGGGGTCGTGACCACCGGGGCCTGGTCGGCCTCGGCCGAGATCGCGTAGGTCGGGCTGTAGGAGACGGTGTCGCCGGAGAAGAGGACGAAGCGCCAGGTGCCGGAGCCCTCCACCGTGATCTGCCCGGAGAGGTCACGCCCACCGGCGAGGGCCACGTCGTCGGGATCGGCGTCGCCGAGCTGGATGGCGGCGCTGTCGAAGGGATCGGCCGTCCGCGCCGTGACCTGGACCACCGTGCCGGGCGGCGCGTGGATGGTGCCATCGGAGTTGGGGACGACCAGGGCGTCCAGGCCGGTGTAGTCCGGGAAGAGGTAGCGAAGCGTGATGTCGCCGACCAGCGCGTCCTCTGGCGCGACCTGCACCCCCTCGGCGATGCGGGTGGCGGCGACATCCCCGGTGGCCAGCGCCGCGAGGCCGGCGAGGGGCCCGACAGGCAGCAGCAGCGAGGAGAGCGCCGTGAGCAGCACGGCGACGAGGGCGAGGCCGGCGACCTGGCGGACGGGGCGATCCGGGTGAACGCGCTGCGGCGGCACCCCTTCAGCGAGGGGCAGGGCCCGGGTCACCGCACGGGCCAGCAGCGCCTGGGACATGGGCAGGGGGACGACGCCGTCACCCGCGCGGGAGGGCTGGAGCGCACGGTCCACCGCGGTGATCAGCCGGCTGCGGAGGGCCGGCTGGAGCGCCTCGACCCGCCGGGCCTGGACCGCGAGATCACCGGCCGGGCCCCACCGCCGCCACAGCGGGATCAGGGCCGCGACCGCGATGGCGACGACGCCCAGGCCGAGCACCAGCGCCAGCCCCGTGGCGCGGTCCGCCCCCAGCGACACCGACAACCCCGCGGCCACCAGGGGCAGGCAGGCGGCGGCGACGACCTGGGCCGCCGCACGCGCCAGCAGCAGGCGCCGTTGCCGCTGGGACAGCGTCTCCAGCAGGCGGCGCAGGCGTTCCAGCTCGGCGCCGGATGGGGCGGCGACCGGTGCCGGTGTGGGCGGCGCTTTCGTGGGCGGCGCCTCGGTGGGCGACTGGGCCGAGGGCTCGGCGGGCATGGGGGTCCGGGCAGGGCGGAGAGAGGGCGTGCGGCAGGCACCACCGACAGGGCCGACTCGGCGGAGGTTCCCCCACCAGAGACCGCCCTGTCCTGCGCCCCAAGCTACCCGGCAACGGCCCACCGTGGCGAGCCCACCCGGCGGCACGCTGCGGATTGCACGCTGCTTGCTGGCCTGTCGAGCCCTGCGATGCGGGGCGGCGGTCCACCGCGACGGCGCCGCCTCAGTGCACCCGCCGCCCGAGCTGCCACACCACGCAGGCAAAGCCGCTGTCGGCGTCTTCGACGACGCCAACGGGCATCGTCTCGTAGAGGTGGTGCAGGCGGGTGGCCCGGTCACGGACCCCGCGGCTGCTCCACCGCCAGTCCTGGACGTCGGCGCACCAGCGCAGGCAGCCGTCCGGCCCGCGCAGGCCGTCGGCTTCGACGGGATCGAGCACGTTGAAGTGGGAGCGGGGCGGGTCTCGGGCGACCCGAAAGTCCTCGGCGACCCAGCCACAGCGCCCCGGCGGCGCGACCACCGTCGCCACGCGCTCCAGGGGGTGGCGGGGGAGCTCGTCGTAGGGCGGGCTGTCGAGGAGGGCGAGGAAGCGCTCCTCGGGGCCGTAGTAGGTCGTGCGCAGGGGCGAGAGGCCCGAGGCGGTCACCGCGAGACCGCCCAGCGCGAGCGCCACCCCGAGGCGGCGAGCCTGGCCGGGCACGGCACGGCTGCCGGCACCGATGGCCCAGGCGATGGCCCAGGCGGCGGGCAGCGTGTGGCGGTCGCCGTAGTCGTCGAAGGTGGCCATCAGCAGGTGGTTGCCGACGGCGAAGACCGCCAGCAGCACGGTCGGCAGCGGCCAGCGACGCAGCGCGAGCAAGGCACCCGCGGCGACCAGGAGCAGCGCCGGGAGGGTGTCGAAGGGGGCGTGGTAGGCGAGGATGCCGACGTTGCCGGCGAAGGCGACGGCGTGGTCGCCGGTGCCCGGGAGCTGGCCCGGGAAGAGGATCGGGCGGGCGGCGAGCAGGGCGAGCACGCCCCCTGTGACCAGCGCCGGCAGGGCCAGCAGCCGCTGCCGCCAGGGCAGCGCCCCCTCGGCCCGGGACAGGAACAGCAGCAGCACGCAGGGCAGGGCGTACAGGCCGGCCTCGATGCGGGTCGCCACCGCCAGCGCCAGCGAGGCGGCCAACACCATCGACAGCCCCACCCTCTCTCGCGCCGATCCCTCCGCGCCGCGCTGCAGCAGCGCGGCCACCGCCAGCAGCGAGAGCGTGGCGAAGAAGTAGGGGTGGACGACGTGGTAGGCCGAGCTGGACCAGGCGGCGTGGACCGGGTGCAGCGCCAGCACGAGCGCGGCCAGCACACCCGCGGGACCGTCGGCTAGCAGGGCCACGGCCACGCCCAGGGCGACCACCGAGCCGACCCCGAACAGCGCCGAGACCAGCACCGGAACGTGAGGGTCGGCGGGGAGCACCGCACCGAGCGTTGCCCAGAACCACTGCATGGAGGGGTACAGGACCGGCCCGCCACGCGACAGCGCCCGCACGCCCCGGAAGATGTCCCAGTACTCGGCTTCGTGGCCGTCGAAGGCGTGCCGGCTCCAGGCGGGGATGACGAAGAGGCGCACGACGAGCGCGAGGACGGCGACAGCAAGCAGCGGCAGCCCCTGGCGTCGCACGGGCCGCAGCGCGTGCCCCCCCAGCCACAATCCGACGAGCAGCAGCAGCAGTGCCGCCATGGCCGGCCAGCCGGTCTGCAGGGGGGTCTCGACGATCACTGCCGCGCCCGCCCCGTCAGCCGGTACAGCCGGTCGACACCCAGCCCGACGTCGTCGCCGACGTCGACTTCGGTCCAGGCGTAGGGCCGCAGCACCCGCTCCACGCGATCCACGAGCCCGGTGGCAGGGCCGTGATCCGCCAGCACGACGAAGATGCGCCCGCGCTGCAGCGCCGCCGCGGCGACGTGGTCGAAGACCTGCGGGTCGAGCTCGGTGGAGGTGTGCAGGGTGCGGCCCCGGAAGCTGCGTGGCTGGCCATAGCGGTAGTCGGTGTACTCGAAGTCCACCGGACGCGCGATGGGCATGGGCGTCCAGGGCGGCAGCCGCCACATGAGCGGGCCCGTCGCCGTCTTGTCGTCGTCGGCTTCCAGCGCCGGCACGACCACCCACAGCGTGTCGCCCGGCGCGCTCTCGGCCAGCGCAAGGTCGAGGGCGCGCTGCCGGTGCTGGTCGGCGACGATCTGCTCGATCCGGCCGCCCTCGTCGACCGCCAGGCGCCCTCCTCGCAGCAGGCAGAGCCCGACGACGACCACCGTCAGCGCCCGGCGCAGTCCCCCGGCCGGCATGCGCTGCACGCCCAGCGCCACGCCGACCGCCGCCGCCGGCCCCAGCAGACCGAGGTAGGGCCGCTGGTGGGGTGCTGCGGCTCCGGTCAGCAGGGCCACCGCCAGCACGAGCGCCACCGGCAGCCAGGCCGCGAGCGCCGCGCCCCGCAGGCCGAGGATCGCGAGCCCCGCCAGCAGCAGCCCCTCGATACCCACGGCGTGCACCATCAGCGACAGCCAGGCCGACAGCTCGCCGGCGGGTTGCTCGAAGGTCCCGGCCTGGAGCGTCCGCTTCAGCGCCCCCACCACCACGGGCAGCACGCCCAGCGCCGTCGCCAGCAGCAGGCGGGGCCGCTCGCCCGATCGCGGTGTGGGCTGGAGCAGCCTCCAACACAGCACGCCTGCCGCCCCCGCGGCCGCCAGCACGTGGCTCCAGGCCGCCAGCACGAGGCCCAGCGCCAGCAGCGGCCAGCGGGCCCGCGACAGCACGATCACCAGCGCGAGCAGGCAGGCAGCGAGCGGGTAGTTGTTGACCTCTGCGGCGTCCGCCACCTGCAGGGGCGCCGTCGCCAGGACCAGCGCCGCCAGCGGCCCCCCCGCGCGGCCCACCAGCACCACCGCGGCGGTCGACAGCAGCGCGCTGCCCAGCAGCCACAGCAGCGGCACCGGCAGCAGCAGCTCGGAGCTGGCCTGGAGCATCGCGTACAGCGGGGGGTGCAGGCCCACCCAGGTCGTCGCGGCCCGCAGCAGCTCGCCCCGCTGGATCGCCGTCACCACCGGCTCGGCGTAGGCGGCATAGGCCAGCGTCAGCTCGTCCCAGCGCGTCACGACCCGCGACAGCCGCAGCAGCAGCCCGACCAGCACCCAGGCCAGGAGCTGTCGCGGCTCGCTGCCCACGCCGCCTCTCACTTCACCGCCGCGGCCGGCAACCACAGGCAGACCAGGGCGCCACCCTCAGGATGGTTGCCAACCGACATGTGACCGCCGGCCCCCTCCACCACCTGCAGGCAGGTGGCCAGCCCGAGGCCGGTCCCCTCCCCCACCTCCTTGGTCGTGAAGAAGGGCTCGAACGCGCGATCCAGCGCCACCTCCGAGAAGCCCGGCCCGCTGTCCCGACAGCACAGCTCGACGCCGGCGACCTCGCCCTCCGTCGACGCCCGCGCCCGCAGCTCGACCCGACCCTCACCGCCCATCGCATCCGCGGCGTTGAGCAGCAGGTTCACGAGCACCTGGTGGAGCTTGTCACGCTCCATACGCACCGCCGGCAGGGCGTCCTCGGCCCGCACATCGACCGGGATCTGCCGCATGCCTGGCGTGGGCTGCACCGTCGACGCCGCCTCCGCGATGGCCGCGGCGACGTCGATGTCCTCTGCGGCGCCGCTGCCCTGGCGGGCGAAGTCCAGCAGCTCGCGGATGATGCGGTGGATGCGCTCGAGCTCGGTCCGCGAGCGCAGCACCAGGTCGCGCTCCAGATCCGGGTCGTCGAGGCCCTGGCTGACCAGATCGACGTAGCCGAGCACGGCGGAGAGCGGGTTGCCCACCTCGTGGGCGATGCCAGCGGCCAGGCGCCCGACGCTGGCCAGCTTCTCGCTGCGGATAAGCGCTTCCTGGGCGGCCTTCAGGTCGGCGTTGGCCTGCTCCAGCGAGCGGAGCTGGTCCTCGGTCCGGGCCCGGTAGTCCGACAGCGAGGCGCTCATGGCGTTGAGCGCGTCGCACAGGCCCTGCAGCTCCCGCGCCGCGTCGAGCTTCACCCGGTGGCCAAAGTCCCCCCCGGAGATCCGCGTGGTGCCCTGCACCAGCGACTGCACCGGCCGCACGATGCTGCGCCGGAAGAGCGTGAAGCCGAACAAGGACACCAGCACGAAGCTGGCCCCGACGTAGACGAGGGCGAAGCCCGCGACCCCGCCGGGCACCGCCGGCGCCTTCAGCGGCACGGTGACCCGCAGCGCCGCCACCGGCCGCCCCCGTGGCGCAATGGGCGAGGTCACGGCAACGTAGCGCGCCCCCCAGTGGGGGCCCGTCACGTCGATGAACTGCTGGCTGCCGTAGAGCGCCGCCCGCAAGCCGGTGTCCGGCGTGGCCGGCGCCGCGCCCGACACCGACGCCACGGTGCGCATGGAGGGCTCGGCGACATACAGCTCTTCGAGGTCGAGGTTGGTCCCCTGGTAGGCCGACAGCACCCGCCGGTAGCCGGCGTCCCGGTCCGCGGCGCGGCCGGCTTCGACCTCGAGCTGGGCGGTGAGCGCGGCGCTGAGCGCCAGGGCGAGGTCCGTGCGCCGCTCCTCTTCGGTGCGCTTCATCAGCAGCCAGAACACGCCGGCGTTGAGCACCAGGGTCGCCAGGGTGATCAGCGCCAGCGCCAGCGCGACCTCGGACCAGAGGCCGGCGCGCCTGGGGTTCGTCACGGCGGGGACGGGCGCTGCCACGCTGCCTGAGTACCACGGCGGCGGCACCGTGGATCAAGGACCGGGGCCCGCGACGCGGTCGCCGCGCGGCAGGGACAGGCGGCGCGGTCGGTCAGTACACGCGCAGCACGGCGACGACCTTGCCCTGGATCGCCGAGGTCTGGCCGGGGTCCACGAAGATCGGAGGCATCGTCGGGTGCGCCGGCTGCAGGCGGATCCGCCGCCCCTCGTGGAAGTAGAACTTCACCGTGGCTTCGCCGTCGACGAGCGCCACGACCATGTCGCCGTTGCGCGCCGTGCTGGCCTGGCGGACGATGACGTAGTCACCGTCGTGGATGCCCTCTTCGATCATCGATTCCCCGCGCACGCGCAGGGCGAAGGTCGGACCGTCCCCCGGCACGAGGTCGCGCCCCAGCGTCAGATCGCCGTCGTGGTTTTCGTCGGCGAGGATCGGCGCACCCGCCGCGACGTTGCCGAGGACGGGGACCTTGAGCGTGGCGCCGTCGGCCTGGCCCCGGGACTTCACGGTGAGCGCCAGGCCACGGGCCGTGCCCCCGGCTTCCTTTCGCAGGTAGCCCTTGCGCACCAGCGCCTTGACGTGGTCGGCCACCCCGTTGGTCGAGGCGATGCCCAGCGCGTCACCGATCTCTCGGTAGGATGGAGGGAAGCCACGTTCATCGACGGTCTTCATGATGAACTGGAGGACATCGGTCTGCCGCGCCGTGAGTCCGCGCATGGGGGGGGTCTCCGCTGAGAGGAAGGGGGAGGCCGACGTGGCAGCCGGCGACTCTCTTGTCTTACTGAACGGACGTTCCTCTGTCAAGAGGTTCATGCTGGCCATGGGTTCAGCACCTGCTGGTGGACGACGCCAGGTCGCCGCAGGTACGCGCGACATCACCGCTCCGTCAGGAGGCGCACCAGGGAGGGCATAGGAGCACGGCGGAACGACGCCACGACGAAGGCCAGCGGGGGCGGGAGGCGCCTCCATGCGTCCGCGTGGCGCCTGTCCGGCGTGACGCCGCGCGGGTTCACCGCGCGCACGCGACGACCGAAGGCGCGGGAGAGCATGCCGGCATGAACCTTTATGACACTTGACGTGTTCCGCATCTATACGCCGAAGTACGCCCGTATTTCGGTGTATACAAGCATCTTTCACCATTAAATACCGATGGTGCACGCCGTTTCACCCACATGACCGGCACGAAAGGACAGCACACAAGGGATGTTGTTCTTGTATACGCTGGTGGTCGGCGCTCGGTCGGCATGTATCAGTATTACGCAGATTGATATAGGCGTTGTTATTGCCGTTGTCGAGGATCAACCGGCGCGCACCCAGTCAACATCCGAGGCTTGATCCGGGTTCGGTCCACGCCGGCCCGCACCACGTCCCAGGTCTGCTCACCACCGCCAGCAACGCTGGCACCTCCGCCGAACCGCGCACAGGGCCCCGGGGGCGACGGAACGCCGGAGCGTCACCCCTGCGACAGCGCCGCCGCCACGCTCAGCACGCCCCTCGCGCTCAGCACGACGCCGAGCAGCGTGACGATCACGGCGCTCAACACGGGCAGCACGCGCGCCGCGCCCGCCCCACGCCGCATGGCCATGACGCGGTCTCCGAGCAGCAGCACGGCGATGCCCAGGCCGCTGACCAGCAGCGCGAGCCCCAGCGAGAACGCGAATACCAGCACCAGCCCCAGCCCGATGCGCTGCAGGCCGATGGCGGTCAACAGCAGCACCATCGCCGAGGGGCAGGGCGCGAGTCCCCCCGACACGCCGAGGGCGACCAGGCCCCGCACGCCGGCTTCTCCGGCCTGCGCAAACTCAGCGGCGTGCGCCGCACCGTGGGCCGCCGCGTCACCGCCGTGCGTGTGGCCGTGACCGTGCCCGTGGGCGTGGGCGTGGGCGTGGGCGTGGGCGTGACCGTGGTCGTGGGCGTGGGCCTGACCGTGCTCGTCGCCCGTGGCCCGGGCCGCCCGCCAGCGACTGCGCAACAGACCTGCCCCCACGCCCACGATGAGCAGGCCGCTGGCCAGCTCCAGCCAGGGCAGGACCTTCTCGGGCGAGAAGCTCTCTGCCAGGATCCAGGCGACCGCCCCCATGGCGTAGACCGAGATCGTGTGGGTGGCGGTCACGATCACCCCGAGCCAGACCGCCTGCCAGACCGAGCGGCGGGAGCCGACGAGGTAGGCGGCGACGAGCGCCTTGCCGTGTCCCGGCGACAGGCCGTGCAGCGCACCGAGCACCACGGCCGTCAGCAGCCCGATGACCACCGTCAGCGGCGTGACCTCGCCGCGGACCAGCTCCAACAGCGGGTCTTCGCTGGCGCCCTCCGGGGCCTTCGACGCCGAAGTCAGCGGCTCGACCTGCCCGCCGGCCACCAGCCGCCGAAACGCTGTCTTCGCCGCCGCCCCCGCCGCCGAGCGCAGGTGGAAGCTCACCCGCAGCTCCCGGCCGTCTTCTTCGGACAGCCAGCGTCCAGCCTGGTCGGAGCGCAGCTCGCCGCCCTGGAGGTGGTACAGCGAGCAATCGTCGATGACGACCGCGTCGCCGACCAGCAGCTCGGTGTTGAAGATGGCGCGGTAGCCGGGAAGGTTGCCGTTGGCGACGTTGAGCGTCCGGGCGTCGGCGGGCAGCTCTCCGTGCAGCGCCAGCCGGAAGTTGGTGAAGCGCGTGTCACCGCGTCCGCTGGGCTCGTCGACGGGCAGTCGCTCCATCGCGACGCGCTCTCCGTCGGCCACCACCACGATGCCGGTCTGCAGCTCGTCGAGGACACGCTCGACGTAGCGGGCCTCGTCGGCGGCGGTCGGGCGATCGACGCCCTTGAGGAAGGCCCGCATGTCGCGGAGGTGATCGATGGTGCTGACCTCGGCGAGGTACTGCACGTCGACGCCGTCCCGGTCCAGCGACACCACCATCCGGTGGCCGTAGAGATCGGTGCCGAAGGGGTGGGCGAGGCCCACCGCCGTGAGCAGGAGCAACAGGATCAGCACGCCGACCGGCTATCTCACAGCGCGCCCGCAAGCCGCGGGCGGCCCGCCCCGATAGGACAAGGTCCACGTCCTCGCACTCCCTGGAGCCGACTTGCGCCAGCCCTCCGGCATGACCGGCGGCATCGCCTTCCCCCCGGCCGGCCGCGGCGTGAAGACCCTCGTGATCATCCACGTGGTCGCCTACGTCGCCTACCTTGTGCTGCTGCGCCTCGGTGTCGGCGTCGCCATGACCGAAGCCGCCATGGTGCCCCGCGACGTGTTCATGGGGCACATCTGGCAGCCGGTGACCAGCGTGCTGCTGCACGCCCCCACCGACGTCGGCCACCTGCTGTTCAACATGCTGTTCCTGTGGTGGTTCGGCGGCCCCATCGAGGGCTGGTGGGGCACCCGCGGCCTGTACCGGGCCTACGTGATCTCGGCCCTGGGCGGCGTCCTGCTGACGCTGCTGGCGGGCCTGTTCGGCCTCGCCCTCGGCCCCGACAGCAGCCTGTACCACCTGTGGACCGGCGGGCACCTCGGGGCCAGCGGGGCGGTGCTCGGCCTGACGATCTGCTGGGGTGCCGTCCTCTGGAACGAGCGGATGAACTTCTTCCTGCTCGGCGAGATGCGCGTGCGCACCTTCGTGCTCGTCATCGTCGGCATCCAGCTCCTCAGCGCGCTGTCCTTCGACAGCAGCAGCAGCACCAGCCACCTCGGCGGCATCATCGCCGGCTACCTGCTGGGACGGGGCTACCTGCGACCGGGGCGGCTCAAGAACTGGCGGACCAGCCGGCGCATCGACCGCAAGCGCAAGGAGCGCGAGCGAGCGAAGGGCCGCTTCGAGGTGATCGACGGCGGCCTCGACGACAGCGCCGGGCGCCCGATGTGGCGGACGCCCGACGACGACGATCCGGTCGTGCACTGACCCGCGAGTCGAGCCAGGACCGCGCGCTGATGCCTACTGGTTGGCGGGCGCTTCGGGGATGGTCTCACCCGCCATCACCACGAGCCCGCAGCACTGGTCACCGTCACAACGAGCGGTCTCCTTGTCCAGCATCGAGATGTTGCAGACCCCGCCGGTCATGTCCCCGCCGCACTGACAGGTCACGCCGACAACGACGGTGCCCTTCTTCTTCTTCTTGCCCTTCTTCGAGAGGGCGACCACATCCTTACCCTTCACCGTCACCATCTCTGCGTTGTAGAGCTCGCTGTCGAACTTCAGCTCAGCGCCCTCGATGGTGACGCCATCGGGCAGCTCGGCGGCAGCCGCGCTCTGGGGCGACACAGTCCCCAGCAGCACCACGAAGAACGCCGACAGAACAACACTGCACCTCATGTCGATCTACCTCCTGTGCAGCGGTCGGGACCAGCCGTCGCCACACGGGGGATCATGGACTGAGAGTGCCGTGTGAACGCCGGCAGGCAGAACACGATGGTGGACCGACGCGGTGCCCCTCCGTCGAGGAAGCAGCCCTCCACGCGCTGACCTCGGCATGCACGGACGGACCCCGTCCACGCAATCTGCGACGCCTCGCCGCAGCCACGCTCAGCCCCGCCGCAAGGCGACCCGCAACACTGCGGCTCCAGCGTCCAGCAAAGGCAGCAGCGAACCGGCACCGGCAGGCAGCAGCAGGCAGCAGCAGGCAGCAGCAGGCAGCAGCAACCCGGACTCGCGGGCACCAGCACCAGCAACCAGGACTTGCGCGTTGCGACTTTGCAAGTTTCAGAACACAGGTATGCCAGCGACGAATGCTACCGACATGATCTTGAAGTATTGCGGAGTGTGTCCAAGACACGCACAAGTCCGCAATCCGCAAATCCTGGTTGGTTCGTTTGCCAGCGACGAATGCTACCGACACGTGTTGCGGAGTGTGTCCAAGACACGCACAAGTCCGCAATCCGCAAATCCTGGGTGGTTTGCGGGGCGTCAACGCCGCCGGCGCGTCACGAACAGGCCGGGCCCGAGGATCAGCACCAGGCCAGCGGCACGGCCCGCACCGCCGCAGCCCCCGCACGCGGTCGGCTCAGGGGTCGAGCTGGTCGGCGGCACCTGGTCGCTCCCGCCATCGCCAGACCCTCCATCGGCGTTGCCACCGTCGCCCGCTCCACCATCGACGTGCCCGCCGTCCGCGCTCCCGCCGTCCGCGCTCCCGCCGTCCGCGCTCCCGCCGTCCGCGCTCCCGCCGTCC
>CAZRFD010000035.1:40028-52643 GCA_964599085.1 uncultured Enterobacterales bacterium
GCGGCCCCGCCGTCCGCGGCCCCGCCATCCGCGGCCCCACCATCCGCGGCCCCGCCATCCGCGGCCCCACCATCGTCGCTGCCGCCGTCACCGGCGCAGTCTTCGTCGACTTCATCGTCGCAGTCTTCGTCGCCGTGGCCGCAGTCGTCGACCTTCACGCCGGGGTTGCGGTCCGGGTCCGCGTCATCGCAGTCGCCGCCGCCCCAAGCCGCCGCCTGCCAGCCGTCGCCGTCGGCGTCGTAGTCGTCGTCACCGGCACAGTCGGCGTCCACGCCGTCGTACCAGCGCTCCGAGGCCCCCGGGAAGACGTCGGCGTCGCTGTCATCGCAGTCCAGCCCGCCGTAGCCCTCGCTGTCCCAGCCGTCGCCGTCGGCGTCGTAGTCGCCGCCGTCATCGCCGGGCGCCCCGGTGCCGCTGCAGTCGCCATCGACCCCGTCGTACCAGACCTCGTCGGCGCCGGGGTAGGTGCTGGCGTCGCCGTCGTCGCAGTCCTCGGTGCTCGTCCAGCCGTCCCCGTCGGCGTCGACGTCGTCGATCCCGTCGCAGTCCTGGTCGACGCCATCGCCGACGATCTCGGTGGCGTCGGGGTGGATGGCGGCGTCTTCGTCGTCGCAGTCCATGCCCGACCAGGCGTCGCTGTCCCAGCCGTCGCCGTCGGCGTCGTAGTCGCTGAGTCCGTCACAGTCGCTGTCCACGCCGTCGTACCAGGTCTCTTCCGCGCCCGGGTGGACGGCGGCGTCTTCATCATCGCAGTCGGTGCCGCCGTACCAGTCGGCTTCGTAGCCGTCCCCGTCCCCGTCGTAGTCCATCGACCCGTCGCAGTCGCTGTCGATGCCGTCGTAGTAGTAGTCGACCGCCCCGGGGTGGACCGTGGGATCGGTGTCGTCGCAGTCGTCGCCGCCAGCCGCCGTGCCCGCGTAGCCATCGCCGTCCGCGTCATCGTCGTCGTCGCCGGCACAGTCGCTGTCGACGCCGTCGTACCAGGTCTCGTCGGCGCCGGGGTGGATCGACGGGTCGCTGTCGTCGCAGTCGTCACCGCCGTCTTCGACCCCGTCGTAGCCGTCGCCGTCGTCGTCGAACTCCGGCGCCCCGTCGCAGTTGGTGTCGATCCCATCGCCCGGCGCGTCGGTGGCGTCGGGGTTGACCGCCGGGTCGCTGTCGTCGCAGTCGGCCCCGCCCACGGCGTCGGTGTCGTAGCCGTCGCGATCGCAGTCGTCGTCGGACCAGCCGTCACAGTCGGTGTCGACGCCGTCGTAGCAGACCTCTCCCGGCGCGTCCGGGTAGACCGCTGCGTCGTCGTCGTCGCAGTCGTCCCCGCCCCAGTCCGCGTCGTCGAAGCCGTCGCCGTCGGCGTCGAAGTCGCTGAGCCCGTCGCAGTCGCTGTCCACCCCGTCGTACCAGGCTTCGGTCGCGTCCGGCGAGATCTCGGCGTCGCTGTCGTCGCAGTCCGTGACCGCCGGCGCGCCGGCCCCGCCGCCGCCCCCGGTGTAGCCATCCCCGTCGGCGTCGTAGTCGTCGGCCCCGTCGCAATTGCTGTCGACGCCGTCGTACCAGGTCTCTTCGGCGTCCGGCGAGATGCTGCCGTCGCCGTCGTCGCAGTCGTCGCCCCCCCAGGCCGCGTCGTCGTGCCCGTCACCGTCGGCGTCATAGTCGCTGTCCCCGCCGCAGTCGCTGTCCACCCCGTCGTACCAGATCTCGTCGGCGTCGGGCGAGATGCTGCCGTCGCCGTCGTCGCAGTCCCCCCCTCCCGCCAGGTCCGTCTCGAAGCCGTCGCCGTCGGCGTCATAGTCGCTGCCGCCGCTGCAGTCGCCGTCGACGCCGTCGTACCAGACCTCGGTCCCGTCGGGGGACGCGCTGGCGTCGCTGTCGTCACAGTCCCCCTCGGCTTCGGTGAAGCCGTCGCCGTCGGCGTCGTCCAGGCCGAGCAAGGACAGCTCCAGGTCGTCGACGCCCCAGACGTCGACGCTGCTTCCGTTGGTGACCACCAGCGAGTCCACGGCGTAGTCGAAGACCAACCCGACGAAGACGCCGCCGGCGATGTCTTCGCCCCCCGGGATCAGCGTCGTGCTGGCGACCGAGGCGCCCCCGCGCTCCCCGGCCAGCTCGATGTCGCCGCCCACGTCGAGCAGGTAGAGGGCCACCGCCGGCTGCGGCTCCTCGAAGTCGATGCGGGTGGCCGCCCCCGTCGCCCGGCCCGCCTGGGCATCGCGTGGCGCCGCCCCGTCGACGTCGTCGACGACCACCAGGTTGCCGTCCAGCCCGACCCCCACGTCGGCGTAGTCGTCCGTGGGGCGGTCGCCGAGGGCGAGGGCCTCGAAGTCCACGAGCTGGCTGTCGATCCCCGCGGCGAGCAGCCAGGCGTCGTGGTCGGTGTAGACGCTGAGATCTCCGCCGTCGATCACCCCATCGCAGTCGTCGTCGACGCCGTTACCGAGGATCTCGGTCGCCGCCGGCGATACGGCTGCGTCGGCGTCGTCGCAGTCCCCCTCGGCCTCGGCGTAGCCATCCCCGTCCCGATCCGTCAGCGACGCCCACACGATCTGGATGTCGTCCAGCCCCCAGCCGTCGGCCCCCGGCCCGTCGATGCGCAGCCGGTCGATGCCCTCCGAGAAGGTGAAGCCCTCGAACAGCCCACCGGGGCGGCCGTCGCCGCGCAGGTCCAGCTCCAGCCCCGGCAGCAAGGTGCCGTCCGGCGTGTAGGCGCTGACGGTGTAGGTGCCATCGGGGGCGAGGACGCGCAGCCCGACCGCGTCCACCAGCTCGTCGAAGACGAGGTCCACCCGGTTGACCGAGGATGCGGTGAAGGCTGCCCCCAGCTCTCCCGAGGGCAGGGTCCCGTACACCGACGCCGCGGCCACCAGGTCGCCACCGGTGGAGAAGCGCAGCCCCTCGCCGCTGTACAGCAGGCTGACGTCGTCGCCGAGGGTGGCGTCCTCGAAGTCGTAGAGCAGCGGCGACACACTCCCCAGCTCCTCCCCCACGTCCCAGCTCCACCAGCCCTCGACCTCGCGGTGCACGAGGACATCGTCGATCCAGCCGTCGCAATCTTCGTCCACCAGCGTGCCCGCCAGCTCGCCGGCCCCCGGGTAGACGGCGGCGTCACCGTCGTCGCAGTCGATGCCCCCGGCGTCCACCGACACGAAGCCGTCGCCGTCGAGGTCGAGGAAGTCCGGCGTCAGCTCGAAGCCGTAGGCCGCCCCGGCGGCGTCGATGCCACCGGCGTCGTCCAGCGGTGCGCCGACCCAGATCTCCGGCAGACCGTCCCCGTCGCCGTCGCCCTCGGGGCCCAGCACCGCCAGCACCGAGCCCAGGGCGCCACCGGTCGAGGTGCCCAGCAGCCGGTGATCGGCGTCCAGCAGCGAGCCTCCGCCGGCCAGCGGGTCGGTGAAGATGCCCAGCAGGCCACCGCCGGTGGCCCCCGCCGTCATGTTCGGCGCCGTGACCAGCAGGTCGGCGGTGCCGTCGCCGTCGACGTCGCCCACAGCCAGCGCGGCGCCGGCGTTGGCGCTGCCCTGGCCCCCGGTGACGACCACGTCGGCGTCGGACAGGCCGAGGTCGCCGCCGGCGAGGGGGTCGAGGAAGGCGAAGGCCCCGCCCGCCGCCGACAGCGGGTCGTCGTAGTAGGGCACGCCCACCACGAGGTCGGCAACGTCGTCACCGTCGAGGTCTCCGACCGCGACCGCCCCACCGGCGCGGTCGTTCGCCGTCTCGCCGTCGACGACGACCGCGGCTTCATCCACCAGGGCACCGCCGGCGAGGCCCGTGCCGCCGGCCACCACGTACACCCGCCCCCCCGAGGTAACCGTGCTGCCGCCCACGGCGCTGTCGGCCTCGGGCGCGCCCACCACGATCTCGGCGGCCCCGTCGCCGTCGAGATCACCGACGGCCACCGCCGTACCCGCCCCGTCGAGCAGCCCCTCGCCCGTCCACCGCGGCGCCGTCGCGAGGTCCACGGTCGCCCCGGTCAGCGCCGTCGCACCCCCCGTCCACAGGTACACCGCACCGGCGTCCGTGGTCGTGCTGTCGTCGGTGGGCGCGCCGATGGCGAGGTCGAGGTAGCCGTCGCCGTCGACATCGCCCGCCGCCAGCGCCGCTCCGGCTCCGCCCCGCATGCCGTCGTCGCCGAGCAGGGTGCGATCCCCGTCGTCGACGAGGCGCGTGCCACCGATGCTGCCCCCCGCCAGCAGGCGGACGGCGCCGACGTCGGACAGGCTGCTGCCGTCGGTCCCCGGCGCCCCCAGCGCGAGATCCGGCAGCCCGTCCCCGTCGAGATCGGCCACGGCCATCCCGGCCGACAAGGACGTGTCGGCGCTGTCGAGGATCCACACGTCGGCGTCGGAGAGCGCGCCGGTGGCTTCCGCCCCGGCCCCGCCCAGCAGGACGAAGGCCTGGCTCTCGGTCGGATTGCCCACGACCACGTCGCCGTGGCCCTCTCCGTCGACGTCCCCCACCGCCAGGGAGCGCCCGGCGTACTGGAAGGCGGACTCGCCGACCCAGGCGCGATCGAGGTCCTCGCTGAGGCGCTCGTCGGCGGTGGGGCGATCCCCCTGGGCACCAAACCAGGCGCTGCTGCCGCTGCTCAGCCCGCCGTCGCAGGACCACGCCAGCCCCACGCCAGCCGCGCCCTGGGCGCCGACCACCGCCGTCGCGCCCCCGTCGACGGATGCGTCGCCGAAGTCGATGTCGTCGAGGACCACGACCGCTTCATCGCGGCCCTCGAGCAGCCAGGCCTGGACCCGACCCTCACCACCCGCGGCGGCATGGGGGGCCTGCCACTGCGTCACGAAGGCCCGGTAGGGGTAGCGCCCGGCGGTGGCCACCTGCACGGTGCCGGCGGCGAGATCGTCGCCAAACGCCGCGACCCCCGACCACGAGGCCGGCTCGCCGGGGCAGGCCACGTCTTCCGGCGCCCCCGAGAACAGCAGCACCCCGTCGGCCACCACCGTGGCGACGTCCTGGGGCTCCCCGTACCAGCCAAAGGAAAACGGAAGGTCGACGGCTTCGCTGCCGTCAGCACCCAGGTCCAGCGTAGCGGACTCCAGCGCGTCGACGTCCAGCACGGCGTGGGGAGGCCCCCCAATCTCCGTGCTGTCGGTGAAGACCAGCCCCCCCTCGTCCGGGCCGCCCGACGCCGCGATGAGCGGAAGCGGCAGCAGCAGCACGAGGAGGCGGCGGGTCCGTGTCACCCGCGGAGTGTAGCGCCGCTACACCGGTCCCGGCGTCCACCTCTTCGGAGCAGGCGCCGGGCCGGTCGCGCCGGGTCCCCGCTCTTCGCTCAGCGCATCGAGCAGGTCGAGGAAGAGGCCACCACCTCGTCTTCATCGAAGAAGGAGTCGCTGCCCCAGGACAGGTCCAGCCAGGCGAAGTCGTCGTCCACGCCCAGCGACAGGGCGGGGCCCTGGCGACCGCCCTGCGGCACGTCGACGAAGGCCACCTCGTACCGATCGACGCGGAGGCTGCGGCGCTCCAGCGTGCGGCCGGTCTGCACGGCGATCAGCTCGAGCTGGTGGGAGCCGGGGCGGACGAGCAGGCGCTCGGTCTCGCCACTGGTCAGCGTCGTCAGCAGGCGACCGTCGAGGAAGACCTGCACCGCGCGGCGGCGCGGGTTGACCAGCTCCACGACCCCGCGAGAGGGCTGGGGAACGGACGCCTGGGCACGCTCGAAGGCCCGGACGGTCGGACGCAGGGTGCCGATGGTCTCGCCGCCGTCGGCACGGCGCACGGTCAGGCTGAACACGCCGGCGTTCACCTCGCTGTAGGTCGTGCGGCCGTACGCGGGCACCGTGCGCACGAAGCCCCGGCTGCAGGTCAGGGTGACCGGGATGGGCAGCGGGTTGACCACCACCACGTCGCCGACCATGGCCGGCTGCGGGGTCCAGATCATGCCGGCGAAGGCCTGCACCCGGCGCTGATCGCTGTCGACGACCCGACCGTCGACCAGCAGCTCCAGCCGCGCGAGGCCCAGGTCGACGGCCACGAGCTGGCGCTCGTAGGGGGCCAGGCTGCCGCGGAGGCGACCGTCGATGCGGAGCTGGACCGGGCGGTCGAGGGGGTTGCGCACCGCGACGAGGCTGTCGGTCGGCGGCTGCAGCCGCACCTGGCGCCGCTCGCCGCGCGACAGCCGCACCGAGCTCGCCCGCAGGCTGCGCTCCACGCCGAGCTGCACGTAGGTCGCCTCCACGCGGTGGCTGCCGACGGGGGCCACGAGCTGGCGTGCCTGTCCCGGCGCGAGGCTGCCCGCGGGCCGCCCGTCGAGCCGGAGCTGCACGGTGCTGCCGGCGTCGTTGACGACCAGCAGGCGCGCGGTCGCCGCCTGCGGGCGGACGTGCTCGGCCCACTCGTCCCGATTCTCGTCGCGGTCTCGATCCCGGTCGTGGGCGAGGGCCACCCCACCCGGGGCCAGGGTGATGAGGCCGAACAGCAGGACGGCGCGGCGGAGGAGGGCGGTGGCGTTGGAGGGATGGGTCATGGCGTCTCCTTGAGGGTGCCGGGAAGACCCCGGCGAGAGGGGCGGTGGGCTGCCGCAGCGATCACCCCGGGCACCACGCCCGTGCGCACTCGCTGGCGAGGTCGGCGCGCCGGGCGCCGGCCTCTCGGTCTGCAGAGTCGACGCGCAAGGGCGGGGCCCATTCGGCGCACCGGCGAGATCGGCGGCGATGCGCCTGCTCCCCGCAGGTTCCTTCGACCGGCACTTCGCAAGGAGCACGGCAACAACTCGCTCCTTGCGCCAGGGCCCGCAAGGGGTGAGAAGAGCCCGGTCCCGACACATCAGGAAGCCCATGGCCCCCCCCTCCCCTGCAGCCACGGCCGGACCCGGCGGCCCCCCTCCCCCCGAGGGCGGCCCCCCCCCGGGTGGCCCGCCGCCGCGCATGGGCCGCGCAGCCATGCTCGCCGGCGCCGCCAGCGCCTTTGGCCGCCTCTCCGGCCTGCTCCGCGACGTGATCTTCACGGCCGTGTTCGGGGCCGGCGAGGTCGCCGACGCGTTCTACGCCGCCTTCCGCGTGCCCAACCTGTTTCGGGAGCTTCTGGCCGAGGGCACGCTGGCCAACGTCTTCGTCCCCATCTTCGCCGAGACGGGCGAAAACGAGGGCTGGCAGAAGGCCTGGACGCTGGCGAACGCCCTGCTCGGCGTGCTGCTCGTCCTCCTCGGCGTCGTCACGACCCTCTTCCTGGTGTTCGCCCAGGGCTTCGTCTACCTGGTGGCCGCCGGCTTCGAGGACATCCCCGGCAAGGTCGCGCTGGCCACCTGGCTCACGCGACTGCTGGCCCCCTTCCTCGCCGGGCTGAGCATCGCCAGCCTGTTCGGCGGCATGCTCAACGTCCGCGGCCGCTTCTTCCTGCCGGCCCTGGCCCCGGCCTTTCTCAACGTCTTCATCATCGGGGCCTGCTTCCTCGGGCCCCAGTGGCAGGCGCTGACCGGCACCGATCCCATCGGCGCCGTGGCGGTCGCCGCGACGCTGTCCGGCCTGGCCACCGCCGCCGTCCAGTACCCCGTGCTTCGCAGGCTGGGTTTCCGCTTCCGGCCCAGCTTCCGTGGTCACCCGGCGCTGCGCCGGGTGCTGAGCTTCGTCGGCGCCGCCATGGTCAGCGTCGTCGTCGTCCAGTTCAACCACCTGGTCGAGACCCAGATCGCCAGCCGCTTCGGCGACGGGCCGGTCTCCTACCTGGTGCTGGGCTTCCGCCTCGTCCAGATCCCCCAGAGCATCTTCTCCGGCAGCGTCGCCGTGGCCGCCCTCGCCGGCATGAGCGTGCTGCTGGCCCGCGGCGACCGGACCGGGGCACGCGACAGCCTGAGCCGGGCCATGGAGATGAACGCCCTGCTCATCATCCCCTCGGCCGTCGGCCTGTTCATCCTCGCCGACCCGCTGATCCAGGCCTTCTTCGAGCGCGGTGAGTTCACCGCCGCCGACACCGCCGGCACCGCCTCCATCCTGCGGATGTACGCCGTCGCCACCCTCGGCATCTGCTCGTACCGGGTGCTGCTGCCGGCCTTCTTCGCTGTGCAGGACCCCTACACGCCGATGAAGCTGTCCATCGTGATGATGCTGGCCAAGCTACCGGTCGCGCTGGGGCTGGTCTACGGCCTCGGCATGGGCATCGCCGGCCTGCCGCTGTCGCACGCGGTCACGGTCAGCACCGAGGTCGCGGTCATGGCCTGGATCATGGGCCGCCGCCTCGGCGGCTGGACGCCCGGCTTCTGGAACCAGCACCTCCGCATCCTGGCTGCAGCCGCCGGCATGGGCGTGGTCCTCCACTTCCTGCTGCCCTGGGCGCACGGCCTGCTCGTCGTCGGGGTCGTCGGCGTCGGCGCCGCCGTCTACGGCCTGCTGGCCATGGCCCTCGGCGTGCGCGAGACCCGGACGGTCCTCGTCCGCGTCCTCATCAAGCTGCGGCTGTACCGCGGTCCGCCGCCGCCGGGCATGGGGCCGCCACCGCCCGGCATGGGCCCGCCGCCCCCCGGCCACGGCCCCAAGCCGCCGGCAGGGAGCTGAGCATGTTTCAGCAAGCCCGAGCCCTCGCCGGCCTGGCGCGCACCCGGCGCGTCCAGGTCGAGGGCCTCGACCTGTCCATTCCCCCCGGCGTCCTCGACCCGGTCCTGTTCCGCTCCGGGGCGTGGTTCGCCCGGCAGGTCGCGCGCCGGGCAGCCCCCGGCCAGCGCCTGCTCGACCTGGGCACCGGCAGCGGTGTGGTCGGCCTGCTCGCACAGCGGGCCGGCGCAGACGTCGTCGCCGTCGATGTCTCCGCCGCCGCCGTCGCCGCCGCGCGCGACAACGGCCTGACCGACGTGCGCGAGGGTGATCTGTTCGCCCCGGTGCAGGGCGAGCGCTTCGACCTCGTCGCCTTCAACCCACCCTACCTGGCCGGCCAGCCCGGGGGCCGCCTCGGCCGCCAACGGGCCCTGGCGACCGCCCTGTACGGTGGCGACGACCTCGAGGTCGTGCGCCGCTTCGGTGCTGCGGTCGCCGACCACCTCTCCCCCGGCGGACAGGCGCTCATCTGCTGGTCGGACCGCGCGCCCCTGATGCCCCGCAAGGTCGTCGGGCGCGACTGGAAGAAGCTGGGCAACGCCGTCATCGACGCCGAGATGCTCAGCGTCTGGGGCCTGCAGGCCGGGTGAGGGCGCGGGCATGATCAAGTACATCGGCAGCAAGCGGGAGCTTCTGCCCTGGATCACGGCGGCGCTGTCGGCGCTGCCGGCTGGCAGCCGGGTGCTCGACCTGTTCAGCGGCACCAGCCGCGTGGGCCACGCGCTCAAGGCCGCCGGGCTGCACGTCACGGCCAACGACCACAACCGCTACGCCTGGCACCTCGCCGGCTGCTATGTCGCCACCGACGCCGACCGCCTCACGGGACGCGCCGAGGCGCTGCTCGCCGAGCTGCGGCAGGCCCCGCCGGTCGACGGCTGGTTCACGGACACGTACTGCCGGCGCAGCCGCTACATCCAGCCCGACAACGGCGCCCGCATCGAGGGCATGCGGCGACACCTCGACGCGCTGCTCCCCCCCGACAGCCAGGGCGACGCGCTGCTGCTGCGGCACGTGCTGCTCACGTCGCTGATGGAGGCCGCCGATCGCGTGGACAGCACGGTCGGTGTGCAGATGGCCTGGCTCAAGAAGTGGTCACGCCGGTCGCACAAGCCCGTGGCGCTGCGGCTCCCCGCGATCCTGCCCGGCCCGGGGGCCGCGTGGTGCGAGGACGCCGTCACCGCAGCGGCGGCCTTCTCGGGTGACGCCGCCTACCTCGACCCCCCCTACAACCAGCACAGCTACCTCGGCAACTACCACCTCTGGGAGACGCTCTGCCGCTACGACGCCCCCGACGTCTATGGGGTGGCCTGCAAGCGGGTGGACTGCCGGACCCGCAAGAGCGACTTCAACTCCAAGCGGCGCATCCGCGACGCGCTGGCCGCGACGCTCGATGCCCTCGACGTGCCCACGGTCGTGCTGTCCTTCTCGGACGAGGGCTACCTCGCGCGCGACGAGCTCGAGGCGATGCTGCAGGCCCGCGGCACCGTGGCCGTCGTCGAGCGGGGCCACCGGCGGTACATCGGCTCCCAGATCGGCGTGTACTCGCCATCCGGGGACAAGGTCGGCGAGGCCGGCGCGCGGCGCAACACAGAGCGGATGTACATCGCGGGGACGGACGCCGGCCAGGTCGAGGAGATGGCAGGCCGAGCGGCGAGTGTGGCGAGCACGTGACATCGGTGCCACACCTCGATCCATGCCGACTCGTTAGGTCACCATGGACCCTGGACCCGGCGTGATCGCGGCCTCCACCGGGTGCCCTCCACGGAGCCCCTGCATGCGCGTCGCCCTCCTCCTGCTGAGCCTGGCCTGCTCGATCGAGCAGCCTGCCTCGCGGGTCGAGGACGGCGCCGGGTCAACGCCAGGGGCGAAAGCTCCAGGCACCTCCACCCCTGGGGCCTCGACGGTGCCAGCCGCGATCCCCGGAGCCGCCGCTGGCGGCCCCGCCGCCATCGACGCGCACGACCACGCCGCGGCCCCCCACGACGCACCGGTCGCCGACGCCGTCGCGGCCAACACCCGCGGCTACCGGGCCTACCAGAAGGGCGATCTCGTCGCCGCCCTCGACGCCTTCCGCCAGGCCATCGCTCTCGACGACGACTACGCGCTGGCTCACTACAACCTCGCCTGCACGCTGGCCCTGCTGCGCCGCCAGGGCCAGGTCTGCCCCTACGACGCCACCGAACCCGCGATCCTCGACCACCTCGAGCGGGCGGTAGCCCTCGACTCGGGGCGGCAGGAGCGCATGCGTCAGGATGGCGACCTCGACGACCTCCGCGACACCATCCGCTACCGGATCCTCGACGGCGCCGACCCCTCGACCGACGCCGGCCTGCGCGCCGTGCTGGAGGGTGTGGAGCTGTTCGGCCCGCCCCAGGGCGTCTACGGAGCGCTGTCCCGCCTGCGCCTGGAGACCGGCGGACACGCGCTGGTCGGCCAGCGACTTCGAGGCGCCGACGGCGTTCCCGGCGACTGGAAGGACCACGACGCGATCTGGTCGGTGGCGGACGGGGTGGTTCACATCGACGACAGTGGCGACATCCAGGATCTGAGGCTGTCCGCGGACGGCAGCCTGCGCGCCGGCGACTCCAGGGACGCTGGCGGCCAGGCCCTCTGGACGGACTCTCCCCCGGAGTGCGCCGCGTGATCCCGTCCCTTTCCCGCAACCGCCGGTCTCCTGCAGCCGGCACCATCGAGCACCTCGCCCCGCGACCGGGCGAGTGAGAGGCGCCCCCATGTCCGCGACCCTCGTCCCCAGCACCCTCCTGATCTCCCTGCTGGCCAGCCCCGCAGGCGCGTCCCAGACCCTGACGGGCGACGTCATGGAGGTCCACTACAACAGCGGCGGCATGTGGAACGAGTCCGGCGTCGGCATCGGCGTCGCCACCGACCTCGGGGGCACCGGCACCTGGACGGAGTGGACGGCGTCGGGCTCGGCGCAGCAGTGGATGACCATCGCCTGGACCCAGGGCGGCAGCGACTACACCTACGGCGGCAACTGGTTCTCCTACGACTGGACCGTCACCAGCGAAGCCGACCTCTCGGACGCGACCTGGATGACGTCGGAGTACGGCTGGCAGCTCGGCGAGCTCACCATCTGGAAGACCGAGACCTGGGAGGTCGACGGCTCGACCCTCTACGTCGAGCTGGAGGTCGCGAACGACGGCACCGCCGACGCCAGCAACCTGCGCCTCGTGTTCAGCGTCGACCCCGACCAGGAAGACCCCGTCGAGCTGGCGACCTTCAACGACGTGATGGACCTCGACGTCGACGGCAGCGACGACTGGGTCCAGGGAGAGGGGTCGACGACCGGGCTGACGCTGGGCATCGGCGTCTGCCAGCCGGGCACGCAGGAGGTCGGCGTCTCCTACTTCTCCAGCGACGCCGACGTGGTGTTCGACGACCCCGACGGGGCAGAAGGCGACCGCAGCCTGCACCTGCGCCACACCCTCGACAGCCTGCCGGCCGGCGACTCGGCGCGCTTCGGCTTCTTCGTGAGCTTTGCCGCCGACGCGGCCACCGGGCAGGCCGACTACCTGTCGCGGACGGACATGTGCGCCTGGTGCGACGCCGACGACGACGGCGTGCTCAACGCCGACTGCGGCGGCGACGACTGCGACGACACCGACGCCACCGTCTACCCGGGCGCCGCCGACACCTGGTACGACGGTGTCGACAGCGACTGCGCCGGCGACTCCGACTACGACGCCGACGTCGACGGCTACGACTCCGACGCCTACGGTGGCGACGACTGCGACGACACCGACGCCAGCATCCACCCCGGCGTGCCCGACACCTGGTACGACGGCGTGGACGAAGACTGCTCGGGCAGCGACTACGACGCCGACGCCGACGGCTACGATTCCGACGCCTACGGCGGCACCGACTGCGACGACACCGACGGCTCCATCCACCCCGGCGCCACAGAGGTCTGGTACGACGGCACAGACCAGGACTGCGACGCCGCGAGCGACTACGACGCCGACGTCGACGGCCATGACTCCGACGCCTACGGCGGCGACGACTGCGACGACACCGACGCCGCCATCCACCCCGGCGCCACCGACACCTGGTACGACGGCACCGACAG
>CAZRFD010000036.1:0-2720 GCA_964599085.1 uncultured Enterobacterales bacterium
CTCCGGACGCCACTGCTCCGGACGCCACTGCTCCGGACGCCACTGCTCCGGACGCCACTGCTCCGGACCCTCCTGCGCTGGACCCGGCCGACGCCGCTGCGCTCGACGCGGCCCGCTCCGCCTTCGCCGGCCTCTCCGTGCCAGAGAGCGCCCGCATGGGCGCGCTCGACAACCTGAAGCGCTGGCTCTCGGACCCGGTCTTCTCGTCGTACCGGGCCCAGATCATGGCGCTGGTGGACGCCGGCCGCTGGGACGTGCTCCTCGACAGCTTCTACCAGGTGCTGCCCTTCGGCACCGGCGGCCGTCGCGGCACGGTCGGCGTCGGCCCCAACCGCTTCAACCCGTGGACCCTGGGCAGCAGCGTCCAGGGACACGCCCGCTGGCTGCGTCGGACCTTCGGCGACCGCCGCCTGTCGGTCGTGCTGTCCTACGACGTGCGCGTCTTCCAGGACGCCCGTGGCCAGCTCGCCAGCGGCATCGCCAACCCCGTCCTGGGGCTGAGCAGCCGCGCCTTCGCCGAGATCGCGGCCGAGGTGTACGCCGCCGCCGACATCGAGGTCCACATCCCCCCACCGGGCGTGTACCTGGCCACCCCGGAGCTCTCCTTCGCCATCCGCCACCTCGGCGCCGACGGTGGGCTCATCATCAGCGCGTCGCACAACCCGCCCGACGACAACGGCGGCAAGATCTACGACGCCCAGGGCGGCCAGGCCGTGCCTCCCCAGGATGAAGAAGTCGCCAACCAGGTCGAGGGCATCGTGCACGTCGCGCGCATGCCGCTGGACCGTGCCCGCGCCGCCGGGCTCATCCATGAGATCAGCCCGGACGTCCACGAAGCCTACCTGGCGGCCAACCTCGCCTGCAGCCTGAAGCCTGACGCCCGCTCGGCCCGCATCGTGTTCACCGGCCTGCACGGCCTCGGCCGACAGACAGCCGGCGAGGTGCTCGAGCGCGCCGGCTTCGACCTCAGCATCGAGCCCACCCAGGCCAGCTACGACGGCGGCTTCCCCAACGTCCCCTTCCGCGCGCCCAACCCCGAGGTTCCGCGCAGCATGGCGGCGGCCTGCGAGCACGCCGACAAGGTCGGCGCCGACATCGTCATGGCCTGCGACCCGGACGCCGACCGCCTCGGGCTCATGGTGCGGCACCCGCTGTCGCGCAGCGGCACGGCGACAGCGACCTCCTGGCGCTTCTTCTCGGGCAACGAGATCGCGGCGCTGGCCTGCGACTATGTCATCGCCAACGGCGGGCGCCCGCACCCCCTGGTCATCCAGACAGAGGTCACCAGCGGGCTGCTCAGCCGGGTGGCCCGGTCGGGCGGCGCCCGGGTGATCGACCACCTGCTGGTGGGCTTCAAGTACATCGGCGACGCCCTGCAGCAGCTCGAAGAGCACGGCGAGTTCGCGGGCGTCAGCGCCCGCCTCGAAGACTTCGCCCTGGGCGCCGAGGAATCCCACGGTCTGCTCGTCACGCCTGCGGTGCGCGACAAGGACGCCGCCGGCGGTGCGCTGATCATCGCCGAGCTGGCCAGCCTGGAGAAGGACCAGGGCCGCTCCCTCGTCGACACCCTCGACGCGCTGTGGCGTCGCGTCGGCTACGTCAAGAACCTGCTGAAGAGCGCCGTGATGCAGGGAGCCGAGGGGCGCGCCCGCATCGAAGCCATCATGGCCCGCTTCCGCACCAGCCCGCCGCGGGAGATCGGCGGGCGGGTCGTCACCGCCTTCCACGACCGCCGCGACGAGGACGGCGTGTTCGGGCCCATCAAGTCGGGCACCGACCGCGCGAGCCGCAACGTGCTGGTCTGGGAGCTGGGAGAGGACGCCCGCGTCGTCCTCCGTCCGAGCGGCACCGAACCCAAGGCCAAGGTCTACGTCGAGGTCGCCGGCCGCCGCGGCGCCGAGCTGGCCACCGAGATCCCCCGGGTCGACGCCGAAGCGGCCCGCCTGGCGGAAGACTTCGTGCTGCTCATGCTCCGGGCGGTCGACCTCGAGCTGCCAGCCTGGGCGCTGAGGACCAGCGACCTCGTCGCCATCGAGCACAAGCTCGACTTCGCCACCGCGGTCCTCCCCGACCTGGATGCGCGCTTCGCGCAGGGAGAAGACCCCGCCGCTGTCGGCCAGTGGCTGGACCGCCGCATCGCCCCCTACGGGCGCGATGCTCGCCAGCTCGTCGTCGACGCCGTGCGCGCCTGGGTGCGGGTCGAGCGACCCGCCAGCGCGGCCGCGGTGCTCGCCCTGTTCGAGGGCTGAAGGCGCGCTGACCGCTCAGACAGGAAGCTCAGCCGGTAGCGAGCCAACCCCACGCGCCCGCGGCTCGAACGTCGACGGTTGGGCAGAGCCACCGAAAGCCAAGGGCGGACGGTCCTTGTTGGTGAGAGCTTCGACGAACACCCCTGTGGTGTGTGGCGTGTGGTGCAGGGGGCGAGGGCGCGAGGGCACGAACCGCGAGGCCACGAGTGCTGGCCTGCCGGTTCGCGAACACGCATGGTCACCTTGATCTGGTCGAGTCCGAAGACCGGGCCCGAGAAGGGGCTCAACGGGCGCAGCGACGCCGTCGTCGAAGCACAACGCGCTGCGGTGCACATCGCCCAGGCACAGATGCCAACCGCCGAGCTGGCCGCGAGCCTGTCGTGCTCCGCTCTCACGGTGCGCCGACTCGCGGTCCCGGCGCCAGCAGGTGCGGACCGGCGGTCCGAGGGCGGCGACGAGCAGCGTGGCGCT
>CAZRFD010000036.1:2820-52541 GCA_964599085.1 uncultured Enterobacterales bacterium
CACAACCCGGGGTAGGTCCGGGACCTCGGGCCACTTATGAGCGCCTCGCGACGCGCGTGCGCTCACAACCCGGGGTAGGTCCGGGACCTCGGGCCACTTATGAGCGCCTCGCGACGCGAGTCCACGCGCCACGAGTCCGCGAGCCACGAACCGCGAGCCGCGAGGGGGCGAAGGCGCGAGGACGCGAGGCCACGGGGGCGCGAGGGGGCGAAGGCGCGAGGACGCGAGGCCACGGGGGCGCGAGGGCGCGAACCTCGAGGGCGCGAAGCTCGAGGGCGCGAACCGCGAGGGCGCGAACCGCGAGGGCGCGAGGGCGCGAACCGCGAGACCGCGATCCGCCGGCTTGACATGCGGTTGTGCCTGGTGCGGGGCAAGCCTGGACGGTGGTGGCTCGAGACGCCCGGTCGTGCGGTCTCAGGTGGCTCGAGACGCCAGGTCGTGCGGTCTCAGGTGGCCGAGGTGCCTGTCAGAGCACCACGCTCAGGGCGTCACAGCCGGATCTGTGGCCAGCCGCGACAGGCGCGGCCCAGCTTCCTGCGGCATCAGCACGCTGATCCCCTCCACCGGCCACTGGTCGTACCAGCGGAGGTGGTCGAGGTACCACAGCAGGCTGTGGTCCATGACCTGCTTGCCCCGCATCTTCGTGGCGTGCCGCACCAGCGGGCGCTCCGGCGGCGAGGGGATCTTGAAGCCGAGGTGCGTCACCACGATGGGCACGCCCTCCTTGGGGTGCCGCACCGTCAGGATCAGGGCGCCCGGCGGGATGTCGGCCGCAGCGTCCATGGCGGCGTCCACCGACATCACGGGCAGCTCGAAGTGCCCCGTGGGCAAGCGGCTGTCGGGCAGGCGGAAGAGCGAGCGGCGCCGCCACCAGCGCCAGGTGTCCGGGTCGAGATCGAGCTGAAGCAGGTGGGTCGGGCCGAGGGTGTCGGTGATGTCGCGCAGCCAGCCGTCGGCGATGGCCCCGGGGATCCACTCGGTCAGCATGAAGTGGCGGCGGTCGTCGTAGCGAGACCGCGCCGCGCCGTAGCGCAGCCCCCGCCGGACCATGGGCGCTGACAGCGGGTCGCCCGAAAGGGTGAGCGCGAGCACCTCCTCGACGAAGGTCAAGCAGTCGAACACGTCGTAGCGTGCGGGGGGATCGCGGTCGGGCTCCACCCCCTCGCCGGTGGCGTCGACCTGGTAGGGCCGCCCCAGGAGCTGCTCGGACACGGCGGCCATCCGCTCTCCGAGGGGGAGCGTCCGCACCTCGCGGGCGACCCGGGCGACGTCGACCGGCACCACGCCGACGTCGATCACCGGCGGCGGCTCCAGGCTCGCGGTGTCCTCCGCGGCAGCGTCCTCCGCGGCGGCGTCCTCCGCGGCAGCGTCCTCCGCGGCAGCGTCCTCCGCGGCAGCGTCCTCCGCGGCAGCATCACCGACCACCACACCGTGCGCACGGCGCACGCCAGGGTCGGCAGCCCACACGACAGAGCCCGCCAGCGCGGCGCCACCGAGCCCCGCGACCAGGGCGAGCGCACCGCGCACGGGCCTACAGCCCGAGGCGCTGCTGGTAGCCCGCGATGCTCTCCAGCATGGCGTCGACGCTGTCTTCGTCCAGCTCTTCGAGGCTGGCCGAGAGGCAGCGCTGGATGAGGTCCAGCATGCCGTCGTTGAGCAGGCGCCGGTGCTCGGTCTGGGGGCGCTTGCGCAGGTTGCGCAGCAGGCGCGCCGCGTCCATGTTGCCGTCGGTGTCGACCTTGACGCCCCGGAACAGCGGCGCGAAGCGGGTCGGCGTGCCGTCGACCAGGAGCTGGAGGCTGACGGTGCCCGAGCCCCTCCCCTTCGTGGCGTCGATGGCGGTGACCACCTTGGAGAGGACGTCGTTGACCACGCCGATCTTGCGGAGCATGTCGTCTTCGTCGAGCTCGGGGCCCGAGAAGCTAAGGGCGACCGCGCCGGCGGCTTCTTCCGCCGACGCTTCCGCCATCTCGATGATGTCGTGCTGCAGAGGCTTTTCGTCGACGGGGAGCTGCGATGCGCGCTCGAATGCGGCCATGCCCTCGGTCGACAGGTCGACCACATCGAGCAGGTGCGACTGCGAGCTGAACTGGCCCTTGCCCCCGCCCCGGACCCCGTCCTGGTCTTCGAAGAAGGCCAGCTCGTCGTCGTCGACGGGCATCTCCCAGTCAAAGCCCGGGGGCCGGGCCGTCACGCCAGCGTCGTCGCGCTCGAGCTGCTCCCGCGCCGCCGCCCGCCGCTCTTCGATCTCGCGCGCCCGACGGATCGCCATGGCGACTGCGGGATCGGAGTCTTCGGCCGCGGGCGGAGCCGAGGGGCTGGCCGCGACCGGCTGTTCGGTCGACGGCGGGGCGGCCGGCCCCTCATCTTGCTGGGCGGAGGCGCCGAAGAAGGCCGACAGGTCCGGCGCTTCATCGCGGTCGTCGGGCAGGGGCTCGATGATGGGCTCGATCAGGTCGCTGTTCAGGTCGAGCAGGCTGGCCTGCGCGTCGTCCGGCGCGGAGGGCGCGACCTCTTGCGTGGCTTCTTCATCGTGCCGGTGCGCGGCGCCGCGGCCGTGCAGGGTGTCGGGTTCCAGGCGGGGTTCCGGTTCGAGCAGCGCTTCGAGCGCCGCGAGGTGTTCGGGACCCCGTGGCACCGAGATCTGCGAGGAGTCGTCCTCCTCCACCACCAGATCGGGTTCTTCCACATGATCACCGCGCCCGTCGCCCTCGGACCTGCGGAGCAGCCCCTGGTCCAGCATCTCGACAATGGCGAGCAGGGTGACGCCGTCTTCGTAGGGGCTCAGCGAGAGCATGGAAGCAACGGAGCGCCGCGGGTCCGCGAGGTCGAGGAGGCGCGCATGTACCTGCTGCACCGGTGCGCCGGCGCCCGGTTCCACGACGGCGTCAGCCGCGGCGTCCCGCATGGGCAGGATCCGCGCGCGCACGGCGGCCATCGAGTCCAGCAGCTCGATGGAGTCGTGCCCGGTCTGGATGTTGTCGACGAAGACGGCTTCCATGGCGGTGAACGCCGGTTCTGTGCCGCAGCAGACGAAGTCGAGCACGTTCTGCCGGAAGCGCTGCACGAGCAGGTCGAGGAACAGATCCTGGGGCACGCGACTGAGCAGCAGGGACTCGAAGGACTCCCCCCGCGAGAGCGCGTCTACCAGCGTGTCGGCCTGCTTCGGTGAGATCGAGTCACCGTTGAGCAGCCGGCGCACGACCGTGGCGCCGTCTTCCGGGCCGTGGGCGGCGAGGATCTCACCCTGCATGACGTAGAGCCGCCACAACCCGCGGTCGTCTTCGACCTGCAGGCAGCCGGTCACACCCCGGGCCAGGTAGTCCCGAACCACCTCGACCGGGTCCCGGACTTCGCTGCGACGGGACGTCACCACCTGCCTACCTTCTCCCCTGACTGATGGGGGCTCGCATCCTACCGATGGCCGAAAGCCGCGTCAACGCGAGCCTCGCCGCGCCTGCGGAGAGTCAGCGAGCCCCCACGTAGCGCAGGGCTGCGTCGAGCTGGATGTCGACGACGTGGTCCCGGACCGGGCCGACAACCGGGATCTGCAGGGGCTCGACCACGAGGTCCGGCGCGAGCCCCGCCCCGGCCCAGGAGCTGCCGTCGGCCGCACGCAGGGCGGTGTCAGCGAGCTTGAGCACCAGCCCATCGCCCAGCGGATGAAAGCTGGGCTGGGTCGCGATCCCCGCGGTCCGGGTGCCGGCGAGGACGGCGCCAGCACGCGTACGGAGCGCGCTGGCGACAGCCTCGGCCACACCGGCGGTGCCACGGTTGACGAGCACGACCAGCTCGCCCTCCCAGACCGACGCCGCCGCCGTTCGGAGCGAGGTCGATCGGCCGGCCGGATCCACCGTCATGAGCACGGCCTGCCCCGGCCCCACGAACAGGTCGACGAGCGAGACGGCGTCGGCAAGCTCGCCGTCGTCGACATCGCGGAGGTCGAGGACGAACAAGTCCGGAGCGTCGCTCTCCAGTGCGTCGGCGATGCGTCGGGCGACGCCGGCCCCCACGACGTCGAGGCGCGCGACCAGGTGGTCGTCATGCCTTGTCAAGCCGGCCGCCGGGGCGTCGAAGCTCTGGGCGTGGAGGACCACGTGCTGGAGCGGCACGCTCTGGCGGCGCACGTCCAGCTCGACCCCGCGCTCTCGGCCGCTGTCGAGCTGCTCCCGCACCGCGCGCACGATGGCCGCGCCGGAGAGGCCGGTGAAGCTGCGGTCGTCGACCGCGACGATGACGTCACCCTCGCGCAGATCCACGTCGGCCGCCGGTGCTCCCGGCAGGACCCCCGTCACCAGCAGCCCCCGCCCGGCCGCCACCGTGTACTCGATGCCCAGCCCGAAGCGCTGTCCGCGCAGGCGGGCCTGGCGAGCGTCGGCCTCTTCCTTCGTGAGCACGTCGTTGCCCTGCCCTCCCGTCTGCGCGTCGAGCCAGCGCGCCACCCCGTCGAGCGCCGCACGATCGAGGGCTTCCCGCGAGAAGGCCGCAGGCATCCGCGCCTCGATCACGGTCGCCGCCGCATCGACCACGCCGACGGGCTCGCCGGCCTGCGCCGAGGTCGCGGACACGCCGAGCAGCAGGAGGGCCCGGGCCACGCAGAGGATCGAACGGGGCTTGCGCATGATCACCCTTGGCGCGTGCGGCGGGCCCCGGCAAGCCCCCGGGGATCAGAGGCTGCCGCGGTAGGGGCTGTGGACTGCAACCGTGACGGGCTCGACGGGGAGCGTCGTCTGCATGGCGTCGGCCCGCTGCTCGTGGCGAAGTGCCTGCTGCAGGGCGGCCACTTCCGCCTGGGAGGCCGCGATGCGAGCCGTCTGGACGCCGGCCAGACCGATCGCCAGGACCAGGAGCGCGGCCAGGGCCACGAGCTGCGTACGGGTCAGCCGCAGGCTCCACTGGGCCGGCGCGGTCGTGGCTTCGCCAACCGAGGCGCCCTCCACCTCGTCCAGCTCTCGCATCACCGCGGCGTCCAGCCCATCCCAGAAGCCGGGCGCCGACGTGTCCGGGGTCGCACCGAGCCCAAAGGTCTGGCGCTCGACCCGCGCGACCTCGGTGGCGCAGGCAGCGCAGGCGTCGAGGTGCCGGGCGAAGAGCTCAGCCTCGCTGGGGCCCAGCTCGCCGTCGAGCCAGCCCGCGATGCGGTCCTGGACTTCGCTGCAGAGCAGCTCGGGGCCTGAGTTCACAACTTCCTCCTGGAGCCGGTGGCCGCAGCGGGTGTCCAGGACAACCCACGGCGGCCTCGTCTCGTTCCCTGCACCACAACACCACGTGCACCGCAGCCACCCCGTCACGCGCGGACGGGGTGGCGAGCGATGCGGTGCTCAGGCCGTGGCTTCCGAGGTGTCGAGCACGGCCTGGAGCCGGCGCCGGGCGCGGGAGAGGCGGGACATCACCGTGCCGAGGGCGACGCCGAGCACTTCGGCGATCTCGGCGTAGCTGAGGTCGTCGTAGTAGCGCAGCAGCAGGATCTCGCGGTGCGCGGGGGTCATCTGGTCGATGGCTGCCAGCACCTCCTGGCGCTGCTCGCCGGCGAAGACCGTGGCGATCTGGTCAGCGTCCGCCTTGCGGTCGAAGGGCACGGTCTCCAGGATGGCGCTGCGTCGCTTGCGGTCCCGCACGAGGTTGAAGCAGAGGTTGCTCGTCACCCGGAACAGCCAGGCCTTCTGCCGGAAGTCGGCGTTGAAGAAGCGCGTCTCGCGGATCGCCCGGATGAACACCTCCTGGACGACGTCGTAGGCTTCCTGGCCGTCCTTGGTGATGTACCAGGCGTGGCGGAAGAGCCGGTCGCGGTACTTGCGGACCACCATGTCCATGGCGAGCCGGGGGTTCTCGGCGGCCAGGGCCTTGATGTCCTCATCGGACCAGTCGGTGGCAGCCTGCGGGGCGACGAGCTTCAGCGTGGCGGTCATGCGATCCTCCCGGTGGAGTCCTGCGCCGCACGGGGCGTCGGCGAGGAAGCAAGGCGGTCCCAGGGGTGTCAGGGGGGCAGGAGCTGGGACAGCGGGGGTGGGGGTCGGTTCCGCGGGCGGGGCTGCCCGGCGGTCGTGCGAAGTCGACGGGCCACGCCCCCGCCGCATTCGCGACACGTCCCGTGCTGTGACGGCACTGACACCTTGTGTCAGGGGGGCACCCCTGCAGGTGCCCACCGTCGCCCCGTGTCGCTGTTGGACCTCCGGGCTACGCCCTCCCGGTCCAACCGCTCCGATGGGCGACTCCCCCCTCCGGCGTCGAGCAACCTGAGGGTTGCTCAGACGTCCCACGCCGGCGCCCGGAGAAGCTGTGAGGACGCCGACAGCCGATGCCCCGCTTGACGAAACCCGCCTGGGAGAACACAATCCATAGGCTGATGCTGTGCCGTCACCTCCGGACTTGCGGGCCTGCCAGGGGCCCCGCCCACCCGACGGCGTGCTGAGAGGAGAGCGGCGATGGAAGTGCGCGAACTGGTCGAGGAGATCGTCAAGGCCCTCGTCGATCACCCCGAACAGGTGGTGATCAACGAAGTGCAAGGGTCGCACTCCTGCGTCATCGAGCTGCACGTCGCCCGCGAAGACATCGGCAAGGTCATCGGCAAGAAGGGCGTCCACGCCGACGCCATCCGCAAGCTGGTTCACGCCATCGGCGGCAAGAAGAAGATCCGCTACGTCGTCGAGATCATCGAAGACCGCTGAACCGCCGGGGAGAGCATCGCCCCCCCTCGGCAGAGGCGCGCCGTCTACTCCGTGATCCCGGGGATCCGCACACCCTTGTCACGCGCGACCTCGATCGCCCGGTCGTAGCCGGCGTCGGCGTGCCGGAACACGCCCATGGCCGGATCGCCGGTCAGCACCCGCTCGATGCGCCGCGCGGCTGCGTCGGTGCCATCGGCCACGATGACCTGCCCGGCGTGCAGGCTGTAGCCGATGCCCACGCCACCGCCGTGGTGGAAGCTCACCCAGCTCGCGCCGTTCACCGCGTTGACCAGCGCGTTCAGGATCGGCCAGTCGGCCACGGCGTCGCTGCCGTCCTTCATGCCCTCGGTCTCTCGGTTGGGGCTGGCGACGCTGCCACAGTCGAGGTGGTCCCGCCCGATGACGATCGGCGCCTTGACCCTGCCCGTCCGGACCAGCTCGTTGAAGGCCAGGCCCGCGCGGGCGCGCGCGCCATAGCCCAGCCAGCAGATCCGGCTGGGCAGACCCTGGAAGCGCACCCGCTCGGCCGCCAGCAGCAGCCAGCGCGCCAGGGCTTCGTCTTCGGGGAAGAGCTGACGGATCACCTCGTCCGTCGCGTAGATGTCCTGTGGGTCGCCGGACAGCGCCGCCCAGCGGAACGGGCCCTTGCCCTCGCAGAAGAGCTGCCGGATGTAGGCCGGGACGAAGCCCGGGAAGTCGAAGGCGTTGTCGACCCCGCCCTGCTGCGCGCCAGCGCGGAGGTTGTTGCCGTAGTCGAAGGTGTGGGCGCCCGCGGCCTGCAGCGCGAGCATCGCGCGGACGTGGTCGGCCATGGTGGCGATGGAGCGGCGCTCGTACTCGGCCGGATCCGACTCCCGTAGCGAGAGCGCATCCGACAGCGACATCCCCCGGGGGACGTAGCCGTTGAGCGGGTCGTGGGCGCTGGTCTGATCGGTGAGCAGGTCCGGCACGATCCCCCGCTCGACCAGCGCTTCGAGGCCGTCGGCAGCGTTCATCACGACGCCGATGGAGCGGGCGATGCCCTGTTCCTTCCAGCGCTGCACCTTGTCGAGGGCTTCGTCCAGCGTGGACGCCAGCTCGTCGATGTAGGCCGTCTCCAGCCGCTTGCGGATCCGGTCGGCGTCGACGTCGAAGCCGAGGAACACCCCGTTGTTCATCGTGGCCGCCAGCGGCTGCGCGCCGCCCATCCCGCCGAGCCCCGCGCTGACGACGAGCCTGCCGGTCAAGTCGCCGCCGAAGTGCTGGCGGGCCGCTTCGGCGAAGGTCTCGTAGGTGCCCTGGAGGATTCCCTGCGTGCCGATGTAGATCCACGAGCCGGCCGTCATCTGGCCGTACATCATCAGGCCCTTGCGCTCCAGCTCGTGGAAGTGCTCCCAGGTCGCCCAGCGCCCGACGAGGTTGCTGTTGGCGATGAGCACCCGCGGCGCGTCGGCATGGGTCTTGACGATGCCCACCGGCTTGCCCGACTGCACCAGCAGCGTCTCGTCGTCTTCCAGGCGGCGCAGGCTGGCCACGATGTCGTCGAAGGCCTGCCAGCTCCGCGCGGCGCGGCCTGTGCCCCCGTACACGACGAGGTGGTCCGGATCCTCGGCCACTTCAGGGTCGAGGTTGTTCATCAGCATGCGCAGGGCGGCTTCCTGCACCCAGCCCTTGCAGCTCAGCTCCGTGCCGCGGGGGGCACGCACGACGCGCTTCATGGAACCTCCGAGTGATTGCGGGAGGTGCCGTGAAGCAGGGTCAGGTCCGCGGCGCCCCCGGGGATCTCAGCCCGACGCGGTCGGGTCGTCAGGCGTCGTCGTCGTCGATGTGCCGGACGAAACGGGTGCTCGTCTCCTCGCACATCTCGGCGCAGTCTCCGAGGCCGTCGAGGAAGGCCTGCTGGTCTTCCTTCGTGATGATGCCGGCCGCGATGTTGCGTTCGACGACGCGGGTGTCGAAGAGCTGCTGGGGCTTGTCGTTCGGGGACGAGGTCATCGTGGGCTCCGAGATCAGGCTTCGGGCGGCAGGTCGTCGTCAGCGGCCGGCGGGAGATCGTCGTCGGCAGCGGGCGGCAGGTCGTCATCGGCGGCCGGCGGCAGGTCGGCGTGGGTGGTCGGCCCGGCGAAGCTACGGAGGTTCTCGTTCTCGTCGAACTCGGTGAGATCGGCGACGACGGTGCCGGCGGCGATCTCGCGGAGCGCGGTGACGACTTCCTTGTTGTCGCGCGTGTCCTCGATCCGGGCGTCGTCGCCCTGGACGAGCTGCTTGGTGCGTTCGGCAGCGATGAGGACGAGGGAGAAGCGGTTGGGGATCTGCTCGAGGCAGTCCTCGACGGTGATGCGGGCCACGCGGCCTCCCAAGAAGGAGTCGGAGGGGGTACCGATGCGAGTCGGCCGGAGTCCGGCCGCGCGCGAGGGGTCACGGCAGGCACACGTGCCGCAGGACGCCCCGGCAGTTCCCGGACCTATGGTCGGTCGCAGGCGGTGTCAAGCGGGGTGGCCGTCAAGCCGCCAGCCGCCGCATCTCCTCGAGCCGACGGCAACCGCTGCGTCGCCAGAAGGCGCGCTGGCGGTCGAGCACCGCCTGGACGTGGGGCAGGCCGTCGAGGTGATCGCACCAGGCTTCCGCCAGGCGCGCGGCTTCGGTGTAGCGCTCCCGCTCTTCCGGACTGAGCCCCTCGGCGAGGGTCGCCTCGCGGAACAGCCGTGTGCGCCACTGGCGTGCGTCGTCGGGGTGGTGCAGGCTGGCCACGAGGTACTTGTCGACCTCGGCCTGGGCTTCCAGCTCCAGCATGCGGACGGGCTGACCCTGCCGAGCGCGGTGGGCGAGCAGCAGGAAGTGGCTGACGCCCTCGACCGCCGCGCACAGGGCGCGGAAGCAGCAGCGAGCGGCTTCCGCCGGCCCGCGCGCGTCGGCCAGCCGCCTCAGGTGGCGCTCGTCGACGTAGACCGCGAGGTCGACGTCGTCTCCCTCCTGGTGGACCAGCACCCACTCGTCCGCCGGGCGCGCCTCCTGTCCCACGATCGCCTGCAGCGCGTCGTCGTCGACGAGGAAGCGGCGCACGTCCGGGGCCTCCGTCCGGTAGAGCGCCTGGAGCTGCTCCTGGATGAGGGCCAGCACTCAGCTCACCCGCCCGTCGCCGCCCCGGACCGGT
Source organism: uncultured Enterobacterales bacterium (assembly GCA_964599085.1). Taxonomy (GTDB): domain Bacteria; phylum Myxococcota_A; class UBA796; order UBA796; family UBA2385; genus J125. The sequence goes on from CAZRFD010000036.1 coordinate 12,622, forward strand.
ACGACCCCCAGCGCCGCCAGCCGGGCCGCGACCCGGGGGCTGCCCGTCGACAGCCACTCCTCGTAGAGCGCCACGATGTCGGCGTCGGACAGGCCGGCCTCCCCGCTGTCGCGCACGGCGTCGTGCACCTCGGCCAGCACCTCGCTGCAGTCCGCGAAGTGCTGGGCCAGCTCGTCGTAGACCGCGTCCAGCCCTCGGCCTCCGCTGTCGCCAACCACCTCGCCGCGACCGAAGCCCGCCGCACGCAGCATGCCGGCGAGCGTGTCGTAGGCCGCCGCCCCCATGTCGACGTAGTACTGCCGGCTGACCAGCTTGCGCGCAATGCTCTGGCGGAAGAAGCCCGCCGTCATCAGCGCGCGGTCCCCGAGGCTGCGGTACGCCCGGATCGCGGTCGCCCGGTCGCCCTCGGCGGCCCGCACCCGCAGCTCGACGAGGGTGCCGGTGGCGTCGTCTTCGGCGTCGCGGCGGTGAGCGCGATCCACGAGCAGGCTCGTCAGGTACCAGACGCCCTCGCGGCTGACCGCCGCGCTGTGGTCGCCGACAGCGCGACCCACGTGCTCGTGGAAGAAGTCGAAGAGGTTGGCGTCGACGTCGAGGCCGGCGACCGTGCTGGCGGGCGAGGAGGCGTCAGGCATCGCTCTCTCTCCTTTGAAGAGCCGAGGCATGGCGGGGTACACCTTCAGTGTGCCGCCTCGTCAGCGGCCCGCCACGATCCGAATTGTCGAAACAACCCGAGCCGTGGCCAGGTGCGGCAACCTCCACGCACGGAGGGATCGTCGTCGAGGCGCCGAAGGCGCCCGCCGCCCATCAGGCGGCGGGGAGGGGGGAGCGCGCGTGTCGCGCGCGATGCGGGGGGAGGGTTGGCCCTCCCCCCGCCAGCAGGAACGCACCGACATCGTCGAAGACGATGACCGGTGCCCGAATTGTCGTCCACAAGACTTGACCCCCGTCTGCAGGTGACTACTCCACCGCCGAGCCGGGTCCGCGTGGCGCAGACCGCACCACGTGGCAGGCCCCCCAAGGCCGTGCCCCAGGGGCCGGCCCAAGGCTCACGCCCTCCCGCGACCGGACGCTCGTTGCCCGGGTCGCATTCCCTCAGCCCGTCGACCCTGCCCCGCAGGTGTCCCCGGAGGTCCCCCATGAACATCCGTCCCCTGTTCGACCGAGTCCTCGTCAAGCGCGTGGACGAGCCCACCAAGACCGCCAGCGGCCTCTTCCTGCCGGAAACCGCCAAGGAGAAGCCGGTCCAGGGTGAGGTCCTCGCCATCGGCAACGGCCGCGTCTCCGACGACGGCAACATCACCCCGCTGATCGTCTCCGTCGGCGACAAGGTCGTGTTCGGCAAGTACGCCGGCACCGAGATCAAGGTCGAGGGCGAAGAGCGCCTCATCCTGCGCGAAGACGACATCCTTGGGATCATCGAGGACTGATCCTCGCAGGCTTTCCGGCGTTCGGCAAGCCCCCCACTCCCTCCTCCCTCTCCCAAACTCCCACTCCGCACTGGAGGCAAGCCATGGCTGCCAAGGAGATCCTGTTCGACGTCAACGCCCGGGCCAAGGTGCTCGAGGGCGTCGACACCCTCGCCAACGCCGTCAAGGTGACGCTCGGCCCCAAGGGCCGCAACGTCGTCATCGAGAAGTCCTGGGGCGCTCCTGTCGTCACCAAGGACGGCGTGACCGTCGCCAAGGAAGTCGAGCTCGAAGACAAGTTCATCAACATGGGCGCGCAGATGGTCAAGGAGGTCGCCTCCAAGACCTCGGACATCGCCGGTGACGGCACCACGACCGCCACGCTCCTCGCCCAGATCATCTTCCGCACCGGGCTCAAGCTGGTCGCCGCCGGCCACAACCCCATGGAGCTGAAGCGCGGCATCGACAAGGCCGTCGACACCATCGTCGACGACCTGCGGAAGCAGAGCAAGGAGGTCTCCGACAGCAAGGAGATCGCCCAGGTCGGCACCGTGTCCGCCAACGGAGACAGCACCATCGGCGACATGATCGCCAAGGCCATGGACACCGTCGGCCGCGAGGGCGTCATCACGGTCGAGGAAGCCAAGGGCCTCGAGACCGAGCTGGAGACCGTGGACGGCATGCAGTTCGACCGCGGCTACCTCAGCCCCTACTTCGTCACCGACCCCGAGAGCATGGAGGTCGTCTTCGAGGACCCCTACATCCTCATCCACGAGAAGAAGATCTCGTCGATGCGGGACCTGATGAAGCTCCTGGAGAAGGTGCACACCACCCGCAAGCCGGTGCTGGTCATCGCCGAGGACATCGAGGGTGAAGCCCTGGCCACCCTCGTGGTCAACAAGCTGCGCGGCACCCTGCAGGCCGCCGCCGTCAAGGCCCCCGGCTTCGGTGACCGCCGCAAGCAGATGCTCGGCGACCTCGCCGTGCTCACGGGCGGCAAGCTCATCGCCGAAGAGCTGGGCATCAAGCTCGACAACATCGAGCTGACCGACCTCGGCCAGGCCAAGAAGGTGGTCATCACCAAGGACAACACCACGATCGTCGACGGCGGTGGCACCGAAGCCGACATCCAGGGCCGCATCGCCCAGATCCGTCGCCAGATCGAGGAGACCACCAGCGACTACGACCGCGAGAAGCTCCAGGAGCGGCTCGCCAAGCTGGCCGGTGGCGTGGCGGTGATCAAGGTCGGCGCCGCGACCGAGGTCGAGATGAAGGAGAAGAAGGCCCGGGTCGAGGACGCCATGCACTCGACGCGCGCCGCGGTGGAAGAGGGCATCCTCGCCGGAGGCGGCGTCGCCCTGCTGCGTGCCAGCAAGGCGCTCGACGGCCTCGACGTCACCGACGAGCAGGCCTTCGGCGTCGAGATCATCCGCCGCGCCTGCGAAGAGCCGCTGCGGCAGATCTCGGTCAACGCCGGTGTCGAGCCCAGCATCGTGGTGGAGCGCGTCCGCAACGGCACCGAGGGCTACAACGCCCGCACCGGCGTCTACGAAGACCTGGTCGCGGCCGGCGTCATCGACCCGACCAAGGTGACCCGCAGCGCCCTGACCAACGCCGCCAGCGTGGCCGGCCTGCTGCTGACCACCGAGGCGATGGTCGCCGAAGCCGCCGACGACGACGAGCACAACCACTGATTCCTGCGCTCGGCGCGTGAAGGCCCCGTCACCCCGGTGGGAGGCGGGGCCTTCCTGCGTCAGGCCTGCGTCGGGGGGGAGGCGGCGCTCAGCGCGGCGCCGGGTTGCGGAGGTGCTCGTAGATGGCCGGGTCGCCGTAGACGTTGAGCAGGCGCTGGAGCACAGGCCCGGCGGTGTCGTCAGCGGCGAGTTCTTCCCAGGTGGGATCGCCGAGCAGCACGCCCCAGTCCATGCCCGACCGGATCGTGTCGAGGAGCTCGGTCTCCAGGGCGCGGGTGTCCCCTCGACGGCCAGCGATCTCGGCGAGGCGCAGGTGGACGGCCCAGTGATCGGGCCGGAGCCGGGCGACGACCTGCAGGTCGGCTTCCGCGGCGTCGAGGTCTCCGCGGGCCAGCAGGATCTCCGCACGGTCATAGCGGGCGGTGGCCAGCTCGGGGTCCTGTTCGATGGCCCGGCCATACACGTCGAGGGCCTTGTCGAGCTTGCCCTCGAGGTTCCAGGCGAAGGCTTCCTCGTAGAGCACCGGCGCCGCCGGGCCGAAGGCACGGGTGAAGCGCTGGCAGAGCTTGCGCGCGTCCTCGAAGCGTTGCTGCCCGTTGAGGGCTTCGGCGTCGGCTGCCGCCTGGGCGGCCAGGGACGCCCGGTAGGTCGGCGGATCGCGCGTCGCCCCCGCGGGCCCCGTCCACAGGGCCAGCACGAGCGCCGCGGCGACCCCCAGCCGCTTCACCGCCGCCGCCGCCGCAGGCCGACGAGACCCAGCAGGAAGGACGCGAGGCCGAGGGCAGGCGCTGGGTTGGCCGGGGTGCTGGCGCAGCCACAGCCGCCCTTCTGCTCGCCGCTCCCGCCGGTGTCGTCGGCCGAGGAGCCGCCGTCGCCAGCGCTGCTGCTGCCGGTGTCGTCGCCGAGAAGGCCGGTGTCACCGCCGCTGCTGCTGCCGCCGTCGCCCGCCGAGCCGCCGTCGCTGCCGGCCGAGCCGCCATCGCCCGCCGGTTCCCCCGTGTCGCCGCCGCCCGTGTCGCCGCCAGTGGTGTCGAGGAGGGCGTAGACGCAGACGTCGTCGATGTTCCAGCCGCCCAGCTCCAGCCCAGCGTCGCTGATGATGTCCCAGCCGACCCGGAGCTGCCCGGACTCGGGCACCTCGACCTGCAAGGTGTGCGGCGTCCACTGCTCGTCGCGGGTGTGTTCGCTGTAGTCCACCGAGCGGCCGCCGGGGCTTCCGTAGTTCTCCCACAGGACCACGTAGTCGTCGATGCTCTCGGGGTCGTCGAGCTGGACGATCTGCGCTGTGTCCCAGTAGCCGTCCTCCACCGCCAGCCAGCGGTTGTACTGGAGAACCACGGTGTCGTAGCCGCTGACGTCGATCTCGGGCGTCCACAGCCGGTTGTGCTTGTCGGGCTGGTACTCGCCGTTGTAGTTGCCGCCGCCGAGGTCGTTGCCCCAGATGTAGGAGCCCGACGCCGCTTCGGTCGGGTCATCGGCGTAGCCCCCCGGGCTCGCCCAGATCCAGTCGTCGGCACCGAGCTGGTCTTCACCCTCCAGCAGAGCGTGTTCGTAGCCGCCGTCGGTGGCTTCGAAGTCCTCGCAGTACAGCTCGACCAGGTCACCGACGACGAAGGTGAAGGGGTTGATGAACCGACCCGCGGGCACCGAGACCTGCGTGCCGTCCGTGGTGTCGGCGTCGATGTAGTACTGGACGATCGTGCCGACGGGCTGGGCGGGGATGCTGCCCTCCACCGAGGTGGCTCCGGCGCTGAGCGCGGCGTCCTGCCAGGTCACGCCTCCGTCGACGCTGTAGCGGACGACGGCGCTGCTCACCTCGAAGTCCACGCAGTCGGGGGCGAGGTTGAGCAGGTCGGCCGAGACGGCATAGCCGTCGGCACCGGGCGCCTGGTTGGCCAGGGGGCTGTGGCTGAGCGCGAGCAGCCCGCCACCGCCGCTGGGCCCCAGCCCGTGGGGTGCAAAGGTCTCGATGATGGCGCACTGGTGCGGCGTGCCGTCGTCGAGGTCACCGTTGTCGTCGTCGGCGAGGATCGCGGCGTCGTAGCTCTCGGGGATGTCGGGCCCGAGCTTGATCATGTCCTTGAAGATCTGGTTGATGACGGCGTAGCCCTCGTCCTCGCCCAGGTCTTCGTTGAGGCGCTGCCACAGATCCCACATCGCGCCGGCGTAGATGAGCCCGTCGGCGTGCACCTCGCCCGTGACATCGTCGGGGTAGGCGTAGTCGGTCTGCAGCTCGCGGATGTAGCCGCCCGACGTGTAGAAGTAGGGGCCGACCCGGTAGTCGCCGGTCTGCAGTGCACCGGTGAAGTCGCCGATGCCCTCGGAGACGCTGCCGTCGAAGGTGCCCGACTCCAGGCTGTAGTAGTGGAAGCCGTGGCCCCACTCGTGGTACTCGACGTCGGCGATGCGGCCGGTGTTGTTGCAGCTTCCACCCGCCTTGTAGAAGTTGACGCTGCCGTCGAAGTAGGCGTTGCAGGAGCTGTTGAGGTTCACGTTGCTGCGGATGCGGCTGTAGCTGACCTCGGGGGCGTAGGTGTCCTTCCAGTCGTAGATCTGGTTGATGAACACGTAGGAGTCGATCTCGGCCTGGGTGGCGTCTTCGTCGGTCCACAGAAAGTCGCCGTCGAAGCTGACGGCCGCTTCGTCGCCGGTCTGGTTGTAGACGGTGACCATGGAGCCGGAGAGCGCCGCGCTGACGGTGGTGCTGTCGGGCAGGTCGTAGCTGCCGTCGCTGGCGTCGGTGGTGGTGCTGTCGCCCTCGGCGTCACCGGTGAGGGTCAGCTCCACCAGCGGGCTGTCGGAGAAGTCGCCGTCGACGGTGCGGGTGTCGTGGGTGCCGCTGACCGTGCCGCTGACGTAGCGGACGAGGTTGTGGGCGGCGAGGAGCCGACCGTCGGCGGCGTCGACGTAGCTGACCCACAGGCCGGCCGGGTCCGCGGTCCGGGTGCGCACCTCGTAGACGAGGCGATCGACGCTGCCCTGTCCCAGGAGGTCGAGGGGCATGAGCAGCAGGCGGGTGCCCACCAGGTCGTGGGAGGCGTCGGGCAGCGGCCCGTCGGTGTCCACGACGGCGACGGCGTCGGCCGCGGAGAGCGCCGGCGCCCCGAGGGTGCCGGTTGCGCGCGGCTGGGTGCGGGCCGAGAGCCAGACGAGGCGGTCGTGGACGACGCGGAGCTTGACCGTGGCGCCCTCGACCGGGACACCGTCGGCGGTGAGCGCGGGCGCAAAGCCCGGCTTGTCGTCGACGAGCCCGCCGCCGGTGCCGTAGGGGTCGAGGACGCGGTCGGGGTCCAGCGGGTGGCTGCCGCGCACCCGGTCGTCGGTGAGGTCGAAGCCGGCGGGTGCCACCTGGACGAGCTGGACGGTCCAGGCGCCGCGGGCGTCGTCGCGGGCAATGCTCTGCAGGGAGAGCTGGTCCAGCGGGACGCCGACGAGGTCGGGGCTGCGGGACAGCAGGTCGACGATGGCGGCTTCGACCGCGACGCCGTCGGTCAGCGCACCGAGCGCGATGGGCGGGCCCCACGCGGACAAGGGCAGGCCGGTGTGCTCGTCGAAGCGGGCCTGCCAACCGGCCCCGTCGCCGTCGATGAAGCGCTGCCAGCCAGCCTGCTGAGCGAGGTCTCGCTGACGCTCCACGTGGAAGGGCACGAGCCGGGCGGGCGCGCGCTCGGCGAAGCCGGTGGAGGTCGGGGCGAAGGCGAGCGCTGGAAGACCAAGGGCGATGAGGGCGAGCATGATGGCTCCGGGATCAGATATCGCAGGGCGCGCGCTGGCGCGCACGCGCGACCTCGACGATGCCCCCGGGTAGGATGCCCTTCAATGGCGCAGCGACGATCCAACACATGCTTGACACGCTTTCGCAGTCCTGCGTTTCTGCGGGCTTGCGTGGGGCTGCTCGCCGCCTGCGGGACGACCGACGCGCCGCCGACCCCGATGCTGCCGCCGCTGCCTGATCCGGTCGTGTCGGCGGCCGACGGTGTACCCGCCGGCCCGGCGCGCCCGCAGCGATGGCTGCAGCTCGCGCTGAGCGGCGACGTCCGCGGCGAGATCGAGGCCTGCGGCTGCCCCACCCTCCCCTACGGCGGCTTCGACCGCCGAGAGCGCCTGCTGCAGAGCCTGCCCCACGACGGCCCGCTGGTGCAGCTCGACGCCGGCGACCTGCTCACGAAGAGCGTCTCCCAGCTCCGCGAGGACCTCGGCGAGCGCTCCGACGCTGTCCTGGACCTCTCCGCCCAGGTCGGCGTGCAGGCCTGGGTGCCGGGACCGAGCGACCTCGTGGCGATGTCACCCGATCGCATGGCCGCGCGCGCCGAGCCCCTGGCTATCAGCGCGACCTGGCTCGCCCCGGACGGCAGCCGGCTGTTCCCACCCACCACCGTCGTCGAAGCCGACGGCCTGCGCATCGGCGTCGTCGGCCTGTCCGCCGCTCCGGCTGCGCCGGACACCGCGTCGCTCGTCCAGGTCCGCGACCCGGTGGAGGCAGCCCGGGAAGCGCTCGCCGGACTGCCCGACGACCTCGACCTCGTCGTGGGGCTCGGCTCCGTCGCCGACGACGACGCCGACCGCGTCGCGCGAGAGGTGGACGGCTTCGCCGCGCTGCTCACGACGACCGGCGGCGGCTACGACGACCCGCGCGTCGTCGACGACGTCCTCATCGTCGAGACCCCGGCCCGCGGCCGCTACCTGCAGGTACTGCCCATGGTGCTCGGCGGCGACGCCAGCCAGCCGCTGGAGCTGCGCCTGCCCAAGGACCGGCTCTACAACCTCCGCAAGCTGCGCAACAAGGCGGCAGGCGACGACCAGGCCCGAGAGGAGCTGGACGCAGCCGAAGCTGCGCTCGCTGCCGACGGCGCCGGCCGCAACCTCACCTGGCTGGAGACCCGCCCCCTCGCCGAGGATCTGGAGGGCGACGCCACCGTCAACGCCCGCCTCGATCGCTTCAAGCAGGACGTCCTCGACGAGGCCGCCCGCCGGGCCGCGGCGCCTCCGCCGCCCTCCGTGCCGACCTACGCCAGCGCCGCCGCCTGCACCAACTGCCACCTCGACGAGTTCGCTCGGTGGAGCTTCACCGACCACGCCCAAGCATCGTGGCAGTCCCTCGTTGGGCGCGACGCCACCGGCAACGCGGAGTGCCTGCCCTGCCACACCACCGGCTTCGGCGAACCCGGCGGGCTCGGCGAGATCAACCCGACCACCCTCGCCAGCTTCAAGGCCGTGCAGTGCGAGGCCTGCCACGGCCCCATGGCCGGCCACCCCGACGACCCCGACATCAAGGCGCAGCCCATCACCGAAGAGCGCTGCCGGCGCTGCCACGACCCGGCCAACAGCCCCGACTTCGACTTCCAGACCTACCTGCCCCGGGCGAGCTGCCAGGGCGGCAAGCCGGAGCTGCATCCGCTGTAGGGCCGGGCGAGGTGGGGGCGAGGGGCGGCGCGGCCGGTGCCCCCCGCCTCACGGCCCGAACACCAGATCCCCTCCCACCTCCTCGCCCACCCGACCGGTCACCTCCGCCACGTGTCGGGCCAATGGACGGTCCGCTGTCGTGGACGGAACGACGATCCACAGCCGATGGTGGGCCGACAGCGCCGCCGCCAGCTCGTCGCGCGGGTAGTCGTCGACGTAGACGACGTGGGGTCCGGTGGGCAGCGGGACCAGCCGCGGCTGGCCGTGGCGGTAGTCCCCCCAGTCGAAGTCGTAGGGGCGGACGGCGGGCATCGACCACCAAGGTCGCAGCCGCCACAGCGACGGAGTGGTCGGTCGCTTGTCGTCGTCGTCGGCGACGCGCGGCGACAGCAGGAAGAGGGCGTCGCCCGAACAGTCGGGTGAGGGCTGCGCACCGCACGACCACGGCGCCTCCAGCGCAGACAGTGCCCGGTCGATCCCGCGCTCGCCGGGCGGCTGGTGCAGCGCCTGCACGCTCCCGACGATGGCGAAGCCCAGGTGGGCGACGAAGACCCCAGCGCTCAGCGCCGGCCAGCGCTGCGCGGCGATGAGGACGAGGAAGGGCTCGACCAGCAGCCAGTAGGGGAACTGGTGGGGGGCGGCGACACCGACGGCGGTGAGCACCATGATCGCCACCGCCGTCCCGACGAGGGGCAGCAGCGCCCACATCGGCCGCCGGCCCGCCACCACCGGGGGCAGCAACAGCAGCCAGAACCAGCCGAAGCGACTGCCGAGGTCGGCGAACACCAGGCCGGCCTTGAACGGAGGCTGCCGGAAGCTGCCGGGATCGGCCAGCAGGGTGCGGACACCGGGTGCCAGCGGCAGGACCGCCACGGCCATGATGCACAGAGCCCGCAGCGCCTGGCGCCTGGGGAGGGTGACGGCCACGAGGCCCACCCCGAGGCCGGCGATGGCGTGGGTCCAGGCCGCGAGCGCACCGACGAGCCCGATGGCGACGCCTCCTCGCCCCATCGCACGCAGCGCAAGGGCGACCGCGACGAAGGCCACGGCCAGCGGGTAGTCGTTGATCTCGGCGGCGTAGGCGAGCTGCAGGGGGCTCACAGCGAGCAGCAGCCCGGCCAGGGGCGAGACCCGGGCGACGGCGGCCACAGCGATGGTGGAGGCGAGGACGGAGGTGAGCAACCACACCAGCGGCACCGGGGCGGAGAGCTCGCTGGCGGCATGCAACAGCGGCCACAGCGGCGGATGCAGACCGGTCATGGTCGTCAGTGCGTCCCATGCGCGCCCGTCACGCAGCGCCTGGACGGTGTCGGCCGGGTAGGCAGCATACAACCAGGCGGTCACCGACCAGCGCGGGGGCACGCGGAGCAGACGCAGGAGGAGCGCCACCAGCACCACGGCCAGGATCTGGCGGCGGCGGGTCATGGCCACCTCCGGCCGCGAAGCCGCGTCACAGACCCGCCGGATCGTCACCGTCCACCCGCTCGACCCGGACGTCGGGGCGGAGGGTGAGCAGCGGCCACACCAGCTCGCCCTCGCGGCCATGGGGGCGCCGTCGCACGGTGACGGTGCCGCCCGGCGGCAGCGAGCCGGCCAGCTCGAAGGCCATGTTGCGGAGCGCGGTGGCGCCGTCGGTGCTGGACTCGTCGAACAGCGCGGCGGCGTCTACGGCGGGCAGCTCGACCACCGGCCAGGGGGCCACGCCGGCCAGCGGGTCCCGCTGCCCTCGCTCGGCGGCGACCTGGGTGATCACTGCGGCGGTCGGCCAGAGCAGCGCGACGACCGCCACGGGCAGCAGCCCGCGCGGCAGCATCCGCCCGACGAAGGGCAGGGCGATGACGACGGCGGAGGCGAGGTAGCGCGGCTCCAGGCGCTCGCCGAAGGCGGCGGCGATGGCCAGGCCGGCGAGCAGTGGAGCGATGGCAGCCAGCCGCGCGCGGCGCTGGCCGGGCAGGAAGGCGACGGCGACGCCGAGGACGAGGAGGGGGGCCAGGGTCCACGCGGGCGCCCCGAGGAGGGCGCGGCCACCGTTGTCGACGAGGTCCAGCCAGCCCGCCGGATCTGTCGGAGGAGCGCCACCGCTGGCCTGCCACCAGCTCCCGAGCAGGCCGCTGTGCGGACGCGGGGCGAGGAGGGGCTGGAGCCAGCGCGACAGGGGCACGAGCGCGCCGCCGAACCCGGCGGCGGCCCACGGCCAGGCCAGGAGCAGCAGCGCCGCCGGCAGCGCCACGGGCTTGATGGCAACGGATGCCGCGGCCGCCCCGCCGCCGACAATACCGCCGAGGCGCCCCCGACAGGCCAGCCACACCCCGACCAGGACGAGCGCCAGCGCCGGGGCATCACCGGCCGAGAGCACGCTGGTGTAGACCGCCAGCGGCAGGGTCGCCGCCAGCCAGCCGCCACCGCCTCCGAGCCCTGTTCGCCGCCCGATGCCCCACAGCAGCAGGCAGCTCGCCACCCCGGCTGCGATGCTCAGGGCGCGCGCACTGCCGAACAGTCGGATCAGCCACACGTGCAGACCGTACAGGTGACCACCGAGCACGACAGCGGCTTCCGCCCCGGTGCCGTCCGGGCCGAAGGGCGCGCCCCGGCCGAGCGCCGTCGCCGCGACGAGGCGCACGCCCAGGGCCAGGGCGACCAGCGCCACGGCTTCCAGCAGGTCACGCCTCACCACCGTCGCTCCACCCGGTGCAGCAACACGCCGCCACCGGGGGTCGGCCGGAAGGCCACGGGCTGCAGGCGGTAGAGCGTGCGCATGCGCAGCGCGCGGTCGTGCAGGCCCCGGCTGCTCCAGCGGCGGTGGGCCGCCGTCTCGCCCCACAGGACGCAGTCGGCCTCCACCTCGCCCGTCCACAGGCCCACGTGCGAAGGCATCGGCTGGCCGTCGATGGGCGGCTCCTCGGTCACCTCGACGCAATCGGCGGGTGCCGGCCCGGGCGGCGCCTCTGACGACAGATCCGGGACGGTGCGCTGCGCTGCGCGCAGGTGCCAGGTGGCGAGCGAGAGTCCGACGAATGCGAGGGCGCCGGGCAGGTGCCGCCAGCGGGCGGCGGCCACACCGACCAGCACGCAGGCCGCGACCCCTCCGGCGAGGAGGTGGCGGCCGCCCTCGTCCATGAAGGGGGCGCTCGAGATGTGGGTCCACAGCGCGAAGCCGAGCACCGGCCAGGTGCTGCGCTCTCGGAGTGCCAGCAGCCCGAGGAGCAGGACAGGCGGGCCGAGGTAGCGCAGCATCGGGAGGTTGAGGCGGAGGGCGAGCCAGGGATCGCCCAGGTCGGGGCTGTGCAGCCAGGAGAGCCAGCCGGCCGCCACCGGCAGTCCCACCAGCCCCGGCCAGCCCAGCCAGGGCGTCAGAAGCGCCACCTCGCCCCGCATGCTGACCGCCGCAGCCACGAACAGCGCGCGCGCCCACCAGGGACGTGCCACGAGGGCGCCCACGAGCAGGGCGTGGGGGAGGACTACGTTGTAGGCGCTGGTGCTCCAGGCGGCCTGCTCCGGGAGCACCGCGACGAGGAGGCCCGTCCAGATCCCAGCGACGGTGCCGAAGCGGCGCGCGGTCCACACCGCGACCCCGGCCGCGGCGAGCGCCCCCGCCAGGACGCTCAGCCCGACCAGCAGGCGGGGGTCCGACGACAGCAGCCCAAGCAGCCGGTAGAGCGCGGTGAGCGCCGGCCAGGCCTGGGTGGAGGGATCCGGCGGGTGGCCGAGGAAGGCGAGGACGTAGCCGCGCTCGTGGCCGTCGAAGACACCACCCGCCGGCCAGCGCCCCTCCGCCGGCGGCAGCACCCGCGGCCATTCCACCAGCCACACACGCACCACCAGCGCCACCAGCAGGACGCCGGCGAGGCCAGCCACGGGCAGCGAGCGGTCGCGGTTCACCGGCGCATCGTAGCGGCCGGGGCCTATGCTCCGAGCGTGCGATCTCCCTCCACCGCCACCGCAGCGGGCACCACGCCGACACCGGACATGTCCCGTCGCACCGCCGCCCTGCGCACCGCGGCCGCCCTCGCTGGTGCCGCGGCCGTCGCGATCGGCCTGCTGCACCGCCCCCTCGCCGTGTTCGGGCGCGTGCTCTGGGGACCCGAGCACCCCTGGTCCCACCGCGACTTCCTCGGTGCATGGTGGCTGTTCTGGGCCGCCGCCCACGACGGCGACGAGCTGGCCCTGCAGAGCTGGCCCGACGGCGCGCTGCCGCTCCAGCACCACGTCCCCAACCCCTTCGACGCACTGCTTCTGGGGCCCCTGGTCGCCGACCAGCCCTGGCCCCTGTGGTGGAACCTCATGCAGCTCGGGCACCACCTGGGCAACGTGCTGGCCGCGACCTGGCTGTGCCGCGTCCTCGGCGCGCGTGCCAGCTCCGCCTTCACCGCCGGCGCGCTGGTGGCAGCCAGCCCGGTGATGCTCCACGAGATCGCCGGAGGCCGCACCCTGTCCGGCGCAGTCTGGCCCGGCCTGCTGGCGCTCGGCCTGCTGCTGCGAGGCCACAGCGTCATCGCCGGCCTGCTGGTCGGACTCCAGGGCCTGTTCTACGTCTACGCCGGCCTGCTGGTCGGCGTCATCGGCCTCATCCTGCGGCCCTGCTGGGGGCTGTTCGCCGCCTTCCTGCCCATGCTGCCCTACCTGTGGTGGTTGCTCCCCGCCTGGTCGGACGCCCAGGCCCGGCCTCCGCCGGCCGGCTTCTCCAGCCTGCCGCTGGCCGGCCTCGGCGGCCTCTCCTCAGTGCCGGAGCGCTTTCGCCTGCACCCCGTGCTGCTGCTCGGCCTCGCCGGCATGCTCGGGCGCCGAGGCTGGCGCCTCCTCCTCGCCACGCTGCTGGTGGGGCTCATCGCCCTGGGGCCCCGCCCGACCTGGGATCTCGGCGATCCCCTCTTCGTCTCGCCCCAGGCCTGGCTCGACCACCTGGTGCCCGCGCTGGGACGCATGCACCACCCAGTCCGCTCCGCGCTGCTCCTCGTCCCGCTGCTCGCCGTCGGCGTCGCCCGGCTCCTCGACCGCCTCCCGGCCCCGGTCGCCGCCCTCGCAGCCCTCCTCGCCCTCCCGATGACCCACGCCGTCGCCCTGGCCGCGTCCTGGGAGCCGCCGGGCGAGCCCCCCGGGGCCGACGCCGCCCGCTGGCTGGCCACCCAGGGCGAGGGAGCCGTGGTCGACCTCACCGGCTTCCACGGCGACGCGCTCTCGCTCCAGCCCCTCCACCAGCACGCGATGCTCGAGGGGCTGCGCAAGGAGATGCCCGACCCGGCGCGCCGGTCTGGCCGGCTGCGCGCAGAGGTCGACGCCTGGCTCGCGGGCCGAGCCGTGCCGGACGCCACCCTGCAGGCCCTCCGCGACGCAGGCTTCCGCTGGGTGCTCGTGGTCGAGCGTGGCCGCGACCTCTCCGCGGCGACTGCGGCGGTGGAGGCCCAGCTCGGCCCCCCGGTGGTCCCTGGCGTCTACGCGCTCTGAGCGCTCCGGCGGCGAATGGGCCCTGGACAGGATCGGACCGCCGCCCGACACATCCCAACCGTCCAGACGGTTTTCGCAAAAAAGATTGAACCAACCGTCCAGACGGTTTTGTGGATACCCAAATCCCCAACCGTCCAGACGGTTTTATTCAATCGACATTTACCAACCGTCCAGACGGTTATAATCAACCCTACACCATCGCAACGCCCGCACCGACCCAGAAAGGACACCCGAAAACCGCCCGAAAGCCACCCGAAAAAGCAGACCACACAGCCCCCCTGCCCCACCCGAGCCCAACATGCCCCGCCCCCCCAGCGACGCCCCGGACCGAATCCTCCAGGCCGCCCACAAGATCCTCACGACATCCGGCCCCTCTGCCTTGTCCTTCGACCGCGTGGCACAGGAAGCCAGCCTCTCCAAGGGCGGCGTGCTGCACCACTTCCGCACCCGCAAGGCCCTCGTCGCCGCCATGGTCGCCGCGACCCTCGAGCGGCTGGACGCGCACATCGCCAGCCGCACCGCCAAAGACGACCAGCGGGTGGGCGCCTACCGCCGCGCCTGGGTCGCCACGCTGCTCGACGCCGCCGACCAGCGCGACAGCGTCGCCATCCTGGCCGCTGCCTTGATCGAACCGGACCTCGCGACCCCCGTGTGGACCTGGCTCGACCAGGCCCGCCGCCGCCTCGCCGCAGAGCTCGGTCCCGACGAAGCCCTGGTGCTGTCGAGCGCCGTGGAGGCCTGGTGGCTGGGTGCCGCCCTCGGCCGGCCCGCGCTCCCTGCACACGACCGCCTCGACCTGGTCGAGCGGCTCACTCAGCCGCGCTGAGCGCCACTCCTACCAGGTCGCCAGGAAGCGATCGACCTCTTCCCGCTCCAGCAGGCCGAGGCTCAGCTCCAGGCAGTGGTTGCAGATCCGGTGGCCGTTGTACGTGTAGACCCGCGCTTCGAAGTGGGTCCGGTGGCAGAGGTCGCAGACCGCGTCATCTGCCGCCGCCATGCTGCGCCGGTGGGTCGCCACCCGCAGCACGCAGCGGTCGCACATCACGGTGGAGCCCCCGGCCATCATGTGGGACACCTCGTGCGGGGCGCGACCACAGGTCGAGCAGCGGGTCTGTTCTCCGTCGGAGACGCGCCGCGGCTGCTGTCCCACCGGCGGCGTGACCCCCGACAGCAGGCGCTCGACCACGGCCGAGGCCCCCCGCTGCAGGGCGCGGTCCCGCAGCTTGCGCACCGCGTCGGGTTCGCCGTACATCGCCAGCGCCGCCCACGCGGCCGTCGCCAGCTCGGGGTCGGCGGTCTCGGCCCAGTCGCGCAGCAGCGCCTTGCCCGCCGCGCTGCGCCGGCTGCCGATGGCGATCAGCAGCATGGCCTGGTGGGCCCGCGCGCGGTTGGTCTCGGTGTCGAGGTTGACGCGATGCTTTCGCACATCCTCGGCCGGCGGGTGGCGATCCACCGCCGCCCGCTTGATGTCGGCTTCGTCGACCGACAGCCCCTCGACGAGCGCCGGATCCGGCAGCACCGACGCCGCCGCCAGCGCTTCCGCGCCGAGGGCGGGGCCGTAGTGTTCACCCGCCGACCGCAAGCGCACCGCCGTGGAACCCCCGAGCGCGCCCACCGCGAGGTCGCAGGCGGCCTCCCAGAGCTGGAAGCGGAGCGCTTCGTCCTGGCTGCGGTCGATGCTGGCGAGGATGTCGCCGACCATGCCCGGCCCCAGGGCCCGCAGCTCGTCGAGCACGACGGCCACCCGCTGCCGGGTCAGCGCCCGGGGCCCCTCGCCCCCGCCCGGCGGGAGCTGGTCGTGCTGGCCGACCTCTGCGGCGAGCGCTTGCGCCAGCCAGCGCGCGTCGCCGCCCCGACGCCGCGTGCGCACGAGCTCGAGGTAGCTGGGCAGGTGCTCGGGCACCTCCTTCAGCGTCTCGCGGAAGACCCGCAGCGCGTCGTTGGCCTGCCCCTCTTCGAGCAGGGTGCAGCCCAGCGCGTGCCGGGCTTCGAGGTGCAGCGGCTCGCGCATGAGCGCCTGGTTGCAGGCTTCACGGGCGCGTGCGTACTCGCCGAGCTGGAACCAGGCCATGGCCACCCGCGCCAGGACGTCGGCGTCTTCTGGACGGGCTTCGAGGTAGCGCCGGAAGTGCTGGATCGCGTTGTTGTACTTGCCCAGCTCGTAGGCGACCTCTCCGAGGTGGCGCATCGCTTCGACCTTGAAGCGGTCATGTTCGCGCAGGCGGATGAAGAACTTCTCGGCGTCGCGGTAGCGCCCCGTGAACATGCAGGTGATGCCCATGTCGCGGTACAGCGGCGCCTGCTGGTCGGGGGAGGGTCCGAGCACCAGCGCCCGGACGAGGTGGTACTGCGCCCGCTCGACCAGGCGGCGCGGCTGGCCCTCGCCGCGGGCGAGATCGAGCAGCGCGCGGCCCAGGTAGAGGTGGGTCTCCCAGGCGTCCGGCGCGAGGCGACAGGCGCCTTCGAGCTGCTTCACCGCCGCGCCGAGGTCCCCCTGTTCTCGCGCCAGCGCCCCCAGCGCGAGGCGCAGGTCGGGGCGCTCGGCGTCCAGGCGCAGCGCCTGGTCGAGGTAGCGCAGGGCCCCCTCCGGCCGCTTCATGCCGACCAGCGCCAGGCCGGAGAGCGACAGCGCTTCCGCCGACGCCGGATCGTCCTGCAGCACCTTGCGCAGCACGCCGAAGGCACGGTTGCACTCGCGTTCACCGCCGCCGTGGAACAGCCCGCGGCTGAGCAGGGCGCGCGCCAGCTCCAGGCGCAGGTGCGGGTCGTCCGGGGCCGCGTGGACCTTGTCCTCGATGCGGCTGACCAGCCAGTCGAGCTTGTTGTGCGGGAAGAGGCTGGCGCTGCTTGCAGCCATGGCGGACCGGGGGGCGACGGGAGGAGGCAGGAGCGGCCACGGGGAGAGGCGGCCGGCGAGGAGGGATCGCCTCAGCGCGTGGCGGACCCGGCGAACGCGAGACCCGGTGCGCTGGCGACAGTCCCAGGACAGCAGGCTATCAGCTTCGGCCGCCCGCTACCGCCCGAGTCCGGACACGCCCGTGAACGACGCCCCACCCATCGAGGATCCCGTCGTCGAGCTGCGCCGCGCCAAGGCGCTCCACGCGCTCGTCCCGCTGTTCCTCCTCTCCGGCGCCACCAGCCTCGTGTACCAGACGCTGTGGGTGCGGCAGCTCCACCTCGTCGTCGGCACCAGCCAGATCGCCGTCGCCACCGTGCTCGCCGCCTTCATGACCGGCCTCGCGCTCGGCGGCTTCGGCGGCGGCCGCTTCGCCGACCGCGCCCGCCGCCCCATCCTCGGCTACGCCCTGCTGGAAGCCAGCATCGGCGCCTACGCGCTCCTCTTCCCGACCATCCTGCGGCTGGTCGAGCCGGTCTACCTCGACTTCTGGCGGGCCAACGAACCCACCCCGCTGTCCTTCGCCGGCTTCCAGTTCCTGTTGCTCGGCGTGCTGCTGCTGCCGCCGACCACCGCCATGGGCGCCACCCTCCCGCTGCTGGCGCGCTTCGCCACCTCGCCAGAGGCCCACAGCACCCCCGCCCCCGGCCGCCGCCCCGACGACGACGCCGGCGCCCGCGTGGGCCGACTGTACGGCGCCAACACCCTCGGCGCCGTCATCGGCACCGCCCTCGCCGGCTTCCTCTTCCTGCCCCGCCTCGGCCTGTCGACCACCACCATGGTCACCGCCGCCGGCAACGCGCTGCTCTGCGGCCTCGCCATCTACGCCGCCACCCGCGCCGGCGAGATCGCCCCGGCCCCGCGCACCGGCCCCACACGCTCGGGACGCGGCTTCGTCCTGCTGGCCGCCGTCGCCTTCCTCGCCGGCACCAGCGGCCTGATGTACGAGGTCGCCTGGTTCCGCGTCCTCGTCCTCAACCTGGGTGGCAGCGCCTACGCCTTCACCATCATGCTCCTCGGCTTCCTCGTGGGCATCGCCATCGGCGGCTGGACCGGTGGGGGGCTGGCCGACCGCGTCCTGTACCGCCGCGGGCTGCCGGGCCTCCTGACCGCCCTCGCCCTCATCGAGCTGGGCATCGGCCTGCTGTCGTGGCTGACCATGTACGGCTACGGAGAGCTGCCCTACCTGTTCACCTGGCTCTTCGACCAGATCGACCCGTACATGGGCTGGCTGTGGCCGGGCAAGCTGCTCATCGCGTTGCTCGTCATGCTGCCCCCCTGCCTGCTCATGGGCGCTGCCTTCCCCTTCCTGGTGCGCGCGGCCGCCCCCGGCGACGACGGGCAACCCGCCGCCCTCGGCGGCCCCGTGGGAGCGCTCTACGGCTGGAACACCGTCGGCGGCATCCTGGGTGCGGGTGCGGGCTCCCTGCTGCTCCTGCCGCGCATCGACGTCACCGGCACCGTCCTGCTCGCCATCTCGCTCAACCTGCTGGCCGCGCTGCTCGCCATCGGCGTCGTGCGCTGGCGGCAGGGGCGCCGCGGCCAGGTGGTCGGCTGGGCGCTGGCGACGGCCTGGGCCATCGGCCTCGTCCACGTCAAGCCGCCACCCTGGAACCCGCTGCTGATGACGGCGGGCATGTACAAGTACGCCAGCGAGCTGTCCGACCGCAGCCGCCAGGGCGTGTGGGACTTCGCGGTCGAACCCTACGATCTGCTGTTCTACGACGAGGGCCTCTCCAGCGTCGTCACCGTCGCCCAGAGCAACAGCACCGGCAACATCTGGCTGGCCAACAACGGCAAGGTCGACGCCAGCACGTCCGTGGACATGCCCACCCAGGTGCTCTGCGCCACGCTGCCCTTCGCCTTCCGCCCCGACGCCGACCAGGCCATCGTCATCGGGCTCGCCAGCGGGATCACCGCCGGCGCCGTCACCCTGCACGGCGGCCTGGAGCACATTGACATCGTCGAGCTGGAGCCCGCCATCGTCGACGCCTCCCACGTCTTCGACGAGTACAACCACCGCCCCCTCGACGACGCGCGGGTCAAGCTGTGGGCCAACGACGGCCGCAACCAGCTCACCCTCGTCCCCGACGGCAGCTACGACGTCGTGGTCAGCGAGCCCAGCAACCCGTGGCTGTCCGGGGTCAGCAACCTGTTCACCGAAGAGTTCTTCGAGCTCGGCAAGCGCAAGCTCAAGCCCGGCGGAGTCTGGTCGCAGTGGGTCCAGATGTACGGCATGGACCCGCAGGATCTGCGTACCCTGCTCAAGACCTTCGCCACCGTCTACCCCCACGTCCGGCTGTTCAGCACCATCGAAGACGCCGACCTCGTGCTCATCGGCAGCGACGATCCGCTCTCGGTGCAGGCCGACGATCTCGACCAGCTCTTCCACACCGACGAAGACATCACCTTCGAGCTGGCAGGGATCCAGGTCGTCAACGCCTTCGATCTGCTCACCCGCTACCAGATGGGGCGCGACCGCATCCTCGCCTTCGCCGCCGACGCGCCGCTGAACACCGACGACAACATGCGCATCGAGTACAGCGCGCCGCTCCACCTCCACGAAGAGACCGCCGAAGCCAACTTCCAGGCGCTGCTCGGCGACAAGGACGACCGCAGGCCGCCGCTGGACACGGTCCACGGCCGCGACCAGCTCGTGGAGCTGGCGCGCGCGTACGCCCGCCGCGAGCGCTGGGTGGACGCCCTGGTGGTGATCAAGGCCGCCTACGCCGAGGCGCCCGATGACGAGGAGATCCCCGCGCTGTACGACGCGTGGCAGCAGGAGCTGCTCGCCGAGCTGGCCGAGGAAGAGGAGGAGGAGGAGTAGGCCGGCCGGACGCGCCCCTCAGCCGCCCCACACGTCGGCCGGCGAGCCCGACAGCGGCGCGGCGAGGCGGTACAGCTCGCCCGGCAGCGGTCCCAGGGCATGTCCCCGCCTGTCCCGCGGCGGGTACTTCGGAAAGGCCAGCAAGCCGGTCGCCGGGGCACGAAGCTCCGGCGCGCCAGGCGGCGACAACAGCGCCCCCTCCTCGACCGGCTGGAGGTTGCGCAGGCCTGGCCGCAGTGCCAGCGCCGCATCGGAGAAGGGCTGCACGAAGACCGTCTCCAGCACCGCGACCGGCGCCGCCTGCGCGTCGAGGTCGAGGGTCCCGCGACCGACCCCGTCGGCGAGCGCCAGCAGGCGATCGATGACCGCGGCTGCTGCCACCTCGGTCCGCCGATCGAGCCCCCGCTGGGACAGCTCCAGGGTGAGCCCGACGCGGCCACGGTTGCGCACGTACTCGTCGGCACAGCAGGTCCCCGCGCTGAACACCTGCCCGGCGGGGCGGGCCATCCACACCGGCGCACCCCGCAGCGCCGCGACCCAGCGGGCGTCCCGGCGGGTCCAGGGCAGGGTCCAGAAGGCCGACGCCGTGGGCATCGCCGTCTGGTGCAGGTCGAGGAAGAGGTCGGCGGCGTCCAGCAGCGGGGCAAGCTGTCGCGCCCGCCGGCCCTCGATGTCGTCCGGTGGGTCGCCGACGAAGACCCGGTTCAGGTCGCTGTCGAGGCAGCGCACCCCGGCCCGGGTCGCCGCCGGGTTGCCGACCACCACGGACAGACGCCCCCCGAAGCGACGCCGCCCGGCCTCCAGCCCCTCCACCAGGCGCAGCGCCGCCGGCATCGGCCCCACCTCGTCGCCGTGCACGCACACGCCGAGCACGACGCCGAAGCCGTGCTCACCGCCGTCGTGCTGGTGCACGTGGGGCGCGGGGCCCGATGCGCGCGCTGCAAAGCGATCGAGCAGCCGCTCGACCGCCGGATCCGCCCCCATCAGCGCCGGGAGTCCCGCGGCAGGTCGGCCCGGGCGTAGTCGCCGGACTCTTCGTCGAACACGTCGTCGATGCCCAGGCCGAGGGGGTCTTCGGTGTGGGCCCCGGGTTCCCGGCGGATCATCGCGATGATGTTGTCGAGGAGCGCCGCCATCACGTACAGAGTGCCGATGGCGAGGAAGGCGCTGGCCCAGCGGAAGCGCAGGCTCACCACCAGCACGACCGCCATGCCCAGCGCGATGGGGACCATGTGCTTGGGCCGCAGGCGGAGCGCGCTCCACGAGAAGAAGCGCAGCCGGCTGATCATGAGCATCGACAGTGCGAAGACCAGCCCGGCCGTGCCGAGCTTGTGTTCGACCGCGCCCATGTCGTTGGCCGCGTGCGCCATCACCAGGCTGGCCGCGATGCCGCCCGCCATCGTGATGGTCAGCCCCTCGGACCAGGCGTGCTTGGTGCCGTCGGCGCCGAGGTTGAAGCGGGCCAGGCGGAAGGTGCCGCAGAGGAAGAAGAAGAAGGCCACGGCGAGGCCGACCCACCCGAGATCCTGCAGCCCCCACGCGTACAGCAGTACGGCCGGCGCGATGCCGAACGAGACCACGTCGGCCAGCGAGTCGAGCTGGATGCCGAAGTCGCTGCCGGTGCCGGTGATCCGCGCCACGCGGCCGTCCAGCATGTCGAAGACGCCGCCGAACACGATCATCCAGGCGGCGCGGTAGAAGTTCGGTTCGCCGTGGGCGACGCCGGTCGCCAGCAGGATGCTGTACATCCCGCAGAACATGCTGGCCGAGGTGAACCAGTTCGGCGGATTGAGGAAGTGCTTGAGCATCGGGGAGGCTCCAGCGGGAGGCGCGGTCGACAGGGTCGGGGCCGTGCCGGCCCACCCGGGGACCTATGGGTGGCTTCGGTCCGAAGCCTACGGGGCCCTCACCACACCCGCAAGCGCTGTGATGAAACGATCGCGAAACCGACATCGAGTGACGCAGGCCAGCGCCGGGCCGGAGTCAGGCAACGACGCCGTCCAACAGCCCGTCGTGGAGGAGTTGCTGGGCGCGAGGGGCCGCGGCTGGATCGACCAGCACGGTCAGCCCATCGCCGACCGCCCACCAGGTCCGCACCGGGAGATCTCGAAGGCAGGCCAAGCCCCGTGCGGTCCAGCGCGGGTCCGTCACCAGTAGACGACCGACCGCGGTGACGGCAGCGACAGGTTCGCCCGCGACGTCGCCGTGCAGGTTGCGGGTGTCGACCAGGGCCCGGCCGGGCAGCCAGGCCCGCACCGCACTGCCGACCGCGCCCAGAGCGGAGGGATCCGTGGCCTCCACCAGGCGGAGCTGGTCGTCGGCGGCCACAGCCACCACCGCCGCCGGCGCGGGGCCCGGGGGCAGCCGTGTGCCGCTGCCTGGCGGGCGCGCCGTGGCCGAAGCCATGAGCTGCACGCCGCGCTCCCGCGCCAGCTCGACCGCGTCCGCCAGCAGCACCTTGCTGCCCCCGCGCGCCAACGCTGCCGCCGCATCCAGGCTCAGCGCATCCAGTCGCCGCGCAGTGGGCACCACGCGCGGGTCGGCCGAGTAGATGCCGTCGACGTCCGAGCACAGCTCGCACCACTGTGCGCCGAGGGCAGCCGTCAGCACCACCGCCGTGGTGTCGGAGCCTCCGCGGCCCAGGGTCGTCACCTCGCGCGTCCGCGACACCCCCTGGAAGCCGGCGACGATGACCACCTTGCCCGCATCCAGCGCTTCCAGGATGCGCTGGGGGCGCACCTCGACGACCCGCGCCGCGGCGTGCGTCTCGTCCGTGATGATCCCCGTCTGGCTGCCCGTGAAGCTGGCCGCCGGCACACCCAGGTCCTCGATGGCCATGGCCAGCAGCGTCATGCTGACCCGCTCGCCGACGCTCACCAGCAGGTCCAGCTCCCGCCGCCCCGGCCGCGTCGACACCTGGCGGGCAAGGGCGAGCAGTTCGTTGGTGGTGTTGCCCATGGCCGAGACCACCACGACGACGCGGTGGCCCTGCCGCACCGTGTCGACGACCCGCTCGGCGACCGCGCGGATGTGTGGCACATCCCGGACGGAGGAGCCCCCATACTTGTGGACGACGACCGGCAGGATCGCAGCGGAGGGCTCGGCGGTGGCTGCGGACATGTCCGGCAGGTAACCAACGCCAGGACCCCCGGCTCCAGCGAGCCCCACCTCACCGCGAGCTTCTCCATGGCGCAGCACCTGGTCATCGCCACCGACTGGCGCGGCGCGGCCGCCGCCGTCGACGAGCACGTGGAGCTGCACCTCGCCCGCCATGGCGACACGGTCATGGTCGAGGTGGACGCGCCCTTCCACGATGACCCAACGCCGCAGGGGCCGCCGGGCGCGACCTGGGCGCTGTGGGAGCACGAGGTGGTCGAGCTGTTCATCGCCGGCCCCGACGACCACTACGTGGAGCTGGAGCTGGGCCCCCACGGCCACCACCTCTTCCTGCGCCTGCGTGGCGTCCGCAACATCGTCGATCGCGCGCTGCCGCTCCGCTTCGACGCGACCCGAAGCCGGACACGCTGGCACGGACGCGCCGAGCTCGCCGCCCGCCTGCTGCCCGCCGGGCCGCACCGGATCAACGCCACCGCGATCCATGGCAGCGCTCCCCGCCGCTACCTGTCGTGGCGGCCGCTGCCAGGCGACGCGCCCGACTTCCACCAGCCCGCCGCGTTCGCCGCCGCAGAATTCGAGGCGTCGACGCCATAACCGGACATATTCGGTCCTGCCTCACCCCTCCGCAGGGGATAGTGTTCAGTCATGCCGGGACCGCATCCGCCCCTGGTGCTGCACGCCGACCTGGACGCCTTCTACGCCTCGGCCGAACAGCTCGATGACCCCTCGCTGCGCGGCAAGCCCGTCATCGTCGGGCCGCGCAGCCGCCGCGGCGTCGTGCTCACGGCCAGCTACGAAGCGCGTCCCTTCGGCGTCGGCAGCGCGATGCCCATGGCCCGCGCGCTGCGCCTCTGCCCGGACGCCGTCGTCGTCTCCCCGCGCATGGATCGCTACGTGGACCTCTCCAAGCAGGTCATGGCCGTCTTCTGCGACTTCTCGCCCTCGGTCGAAGCCCTCTCCCTCGACGAAGCCTTCCTCGACATGACCGGCGCCGAACACATCTTCGGTCCGCCGACCGCCATGGGCAGCAAGCTCAGGGACGCCGTGAAGCAGGCGACGGGCCTCACGATCTCCGTGGGCATCTCCAGCACCAAGTACGTCGCCAAGGTCGCCAGCGCCGTCGGCAAGCCCGACGGGCTCCTCGTCGTGCCACCGGACGGGGCGCTCGACTTCCTCGCCCCCCTTCCCATCCGCCGCCTCTGGGGGGTCGGCCCCAAGACCGCCCCCCGCCTCGAAGCCATCGGCCTGCACCGCATCGGCGACATCCAGCGCGCCGATCCCGCCTGGCTGCGCCACGAGCTGGGGCCGCTCGGCGACCACGTCCACGCGCTGGCCATGGCCCGCGATCGGCGGCGGGTGGCGCGACGCCGCGCCGCTCGCTCCATCGGCAGCCAGCGCACCCTCGAACACGACGTCGCCGACCCCGCAGACATCGCCCGCCACCTGCGCCGCGCTGCAGATCGCGTGGGCGCCCGACTGCGCCGCAAGCAGCTTCGGGCGCGCGGCGTGCGCGTCGCCCTCAAGACCACGCGCTTCGACCTGCTGTCCCGCCAGGTCCAGCTCCGGCAGGCCACAGACGTCTCCGACACCCTCTACAAGGCCGCCGTGGACCAGCTGGTCCGCTTCGACCACCCAGGCCCCTTCCGGCTGGTCGGCCTGGCCGCCTTCGACCTCGAGCCCTCGACCGCACCCCGACAGGTCGGGCTGTTCGCCGACGACAGCGCCCGTCGGCGGCGACTCGAACATGCGACAGACCTGCTCGTCGAACGCTTCGGTCCGGGCGTCGTGCGTCGGGCCGATGATCTCGGTCGGAGCAGCTCTTCTGTTCATGGCCCCGACATGGACGCCCTCGACGACGTCTTCGATCGCCTGGACGACTGACACGGCGCCGTAGCTCGCCCGCCGCACACGCCGGGACGACCGGCTACAGTTCATCTCCTCCTCGTGTCCGGTCCGACGCCCGGGAGTTCCGCCATGCCTGTGATCTCGCTCCTCGCAGCATCCTTGCTCGTGGGCGGGTGTACGCAGCACTCCGGCGCCGGTGACACCGCGGGCAGCGACGGCGGCACGCCGACCGAGTGTGGGCCCTGCACCGGCGACTTCACCGTCAGCACGGCCGCCGATCTCGACGCCGTCCGCTGGTGCAGCGAGATCGACGGCTCGCTGGGCATCAAGCTCGGCGACGAGACCCTGACCGATGTCGACCCGCTGTCCTGCCTGACCTCCGTCAGCGGTGACCTCCACATCCGCCGCAACGACGCCCTCGCCAGCGTCGCCGGCCTGGCCTCGCTGCAGTCGGTCGGCGGCTCGCTGTGGCTCGCCGACGACGATGTCCTGCAGTCCCCCCTCGGCCTCGATGCACTGGAGAGCGTCGGCGACAGCCTGCTGATCGCGCGCAACCCGCTCCTTCAGACCGTCGATGGGCTGAGCCGCCTCGCCACCGTCGGGCACAACCTCAAGATCTCCGACAACCCCGCCCTGCAGAGTCTCTCCGGCCTGGCCTCGCTGTCCACCATCGGGCGGGGGCTCACCGTGGAGCTGAACCCCGCGCTGCGCGACATCGACGGCATCGCCGGGGTCAGCGACATCGACTCCGTGTTCATCGAGAGCAACGACCAGCTCGCCAGCGTCGCGGGGCTCTCCTCGGTGGCCGAGGTCGGCGAGCTCTTCCTACGCTCCAACGACAGCCTCACAGACCTCGACGGTCTCGGCGCGCTGCAGACCGTGCGCAACGACCTGGAGATCGCCGACAACGACGGCCTGCTCACCCTCGACGGCATCCAGGGGCCACTGGGGATCGGCGACAAGCTCTTCGTGATGGACCACGCCCTGCTCGCCGATGTCGACGCCCTCCGCAACGTCGTCTCCGTCGGCGGTCTGCTCTGGGTCGTCGGCAACGACGCCCTGTGCCAGGACGACGCGGCCGCTGCCGTGGCCGACATCGCCATGAAGAAGGTCGCCAACGTCAGCGACAACTTCGGCGCGTGCGGCGACTCCGGTTCGATGTAGCGCCGCCGCAGCGCGGCCTCGTGCGGTGACCGCTCGGGAGATCAGCGCAGCTCCAGCTCCCGGAGCACGATGTCGTTGAACCCGCGATCACCCGCATGGAAGGCGGTCACATCCTGGATCATGAGGACGGTGACCGACGCCGGATCGGGGCGGGCGTCCACCGGTGTCGAGCCAGCCGGCAACAGGTCGACGACACGCACGTCGACGGCGGTGTCGGGGCCCGGGTAGACCGCGGTCACGGGCGAGATCCACCGGCGCCCCTGGCGATCCTCGACGATGAGCCGCAGGTGGGCCGGGAACTCGGAGGCATGCGCCGACAAGCGGATCCGAGCCAGGGCCTGCTCGGCGTCGACGCTGGCGAGCAGGTAGTCGTCGCGGCCGTCCCGCACACGCGTGTGCCAGATCAGCCCGTCCTCTCCGCCGTCGAGGGTTGCCGCGCGGTCCGCACTCCAGCCGAGCACCCACGGCCCCGCGCCCGATGAGAACCGGGACCGCAGCGGCAGCTCGCGCACCCGCCGCGACCATGCATCGAGCTGGACCAGCCAGGAGCGCGCCCGCACGCTCACCCGCGGGTCGCTGGCGGCCTGCATCAGCACGACGCGGGCCCCGTCGAGGTCCCCCTCGTCGAAGCGCACCCGCGCGAGATCCACCTGCAGCTCCCCCTCGGTCGGGTCGCCGTCGACGAGGTGGTCGAGGAGCGTCTCGTCGATGGCCAGCGCCGCGGCGGCGTCGCGATCGGCCGACTCCGACAGACGCGCGTCGTACATCGCCGCCCACACCTCGGGCCCGGCGATCGCCGGGCGGGCGAGGGAGAGCACCAGCGGCAGCGCCTGGATCAAGCGCCTTCCTTGGCGATGAACTGGTAGCCGACGCCGTGCAGCGTCTGGATGAAGCGCGGGCTGGCGGCGTCGTCCCGCAGCTTCTTGCGGACGGTCAGCACGTGGGTGTCCACCGTGCGGGTCGCGATGCCGGCCTTGTACTCCCACACCCTGCGCAGCAGCTCGTCGCGCGGGATGATCTTGCCGGCGTGCTCGATGAAGTAGCGCAGCAGGTCGCGCTCGCGGTTGCTGAGCCGCTCGCTGTCGCCGCCGGGGTGGCGGATCTCGTAGCTGTCGAGGTCCACCTCGACGTCTCCGAAGCGGTAGACGCTGCGCGCGCCGCCGACGCGCTTGAGGTTGGCTTCCACCCGGGCCTTGAGCTCCAGCAGGCTGAAGGGCTTGGTCACGTAGTCGTCGGCCCCCAGCTCGAAGCCGAGCAGCTTGTCCTGCTCGCTGGCCCGCGCCGTGAGGAAGATCACCGGGCGGTCGAAGCCGCTCTCGCGCAGCGACCGGCAGATCTCGAAGCCATCCATGCCCTCGAGGCCCGCCGGGCCCTCCTGCAGCATCACGTCGAGTACCGCGATGTCGACGGGGTTCTGGTCAGCGAGGTCGATGGCTTCGGCGCCCGTGCGGGCCGCGTGCACCGTGTAGCCCTGGCGCTCGAAGAACTTCACGAGGGTCTTGAGGACCTCGGCTTCATCTTCGACGAAGAGGATGCGGGGCATGGGTCAGGCTCCGGGGCTGGTCCGGCTGCGGCCGGTGCTCTGGGGGGGAGGGGGTGCCCCCCGGACCTTCTCATCGGGAGGTTCCAGGGGAAAGCGGAGGGTGAAGGTGCTGCCGTGGCCGGGCTTGGATTTGACCACGATGTCGCCGCCGTGTGCGTCCATGATGTAGCGCGTAATCGTCAGGCCGATGCCCGTGCCCTTGCGGCGCCGCGCCAGGGAGTCGCGCGATCGGTAGAAGGGCTCGAAGATGCTGCGCAGGTCGTGCGGCGCGATGCCAATGCCGTGGTCGGCCACCGCGACCTCGATGATGTCCTGGTCGACACCGCGCAGCTCGCCGTGCACCCGGCGCGCCACGACCTCGACGGACTCGCCCTCGGGCGAGTACTTCGCGGCGTTGCTGACGAGGTTGATGACGCACTGCCCGACGGCGTCAGCGTCATGGAAGACCGCCGGCAGATCGTCGGGGAGGTCCGCCGTCAGCGTGATGTCCTTGAACTCCAGGCTGCTCTCCATGCTGAGCAGCGCCCTGCGCACCGCGGACCCGAGGTCGCCCGCCCGCAGCGCATAGCGCTTGGCCCCCCGCTCGATGGCCGCGAAGTCGAGCACGTTGTCGACGAGGCGGGATAGCCGCTCGCTCTCGCGCACGATGGCGTGGTAGGCGGCTTCCTCTTCCTCCCGGTCGTCGCACAGGCCGAGCAGCAGGCTCTCTCCCTTGAGTCGGATCTGCGTGATGGGCGACCGCAGCTCGTGGGACACGCTGGCGGCGAAGTCAGCCTTCATCCGGGCGACGTCCAGCTCCCGGCCGATGAAGCGCAGCGAGACCATGAAGCCCAGCGCGATCATCGCCACGCTCACCGCGACGACGCCGAAGCGCAGCGCCCGCCGCCAGCGCTGGTCCGCGGCGAGCGCGTCCGGGTCGCGCAGGGCGACGGCGACCGACCAGCCCGACAGGTAGGGAGCCAGCGAGCGCCGCTCGACGACCTCGCCGCTGTCGCCCTCGCCGGGGCCGATGAGGTAGGCGGCCACCGGGCCGTCGAAGGGCGCCGCGCCGCGCGCGTCGACGCCGAGCCGGCTGGTGATGGTGTCGAGCTGGAAGCCGAAGGCGTAGAGATCATCCTCCCAGCGGGTGGTCGCCCACAGCGCCGAGCTGCCGGTGTGCCAGCGGACCACGCCGGGGGCCATGCCCGCGCTCTCCGCCCAGCTCGTGGCGAGATCCAGCTCCGGCAGCAGCCGCTCGGCCCAGTAGAGGCTGGCGCTGCGCAGGGCGATGCGCCCCCGCGCGGCGGTGACCCAGTCCCGCTCGAGGTAGGGCTCGGCGAGGGAGAGTGCCCGGCGGGCGATGGCGCCCTCGCCGCCGCGGCCGAGCGTCCACCGATCGCTGAGCAGGCGATCGACAAGGTCCCCGAGTGCGGCCGCGCCGGCTTCCTTGTCGCCCTGCAGGCGCAGCTCGGCCAGCTCCAGCGCGGCGAGGTCGGCGTAGCGGAAGCCCCACGGGTCGCGCTGGGCGCCGAGGTCCTCCGCCAGCTCCTGCAGCGCCGCCGCCGCGTCCGCAGCCCGACCCGCCTGCACGAGCATGCGCGCCCGATCGAAGCGCGCGCGGTCGCGCTCTCCTGCGTGGGCGCTCTGCTCGGCGACGCGCGCGTAGGCGCGCGCGGCCCTGGCCGGATCGAGCCCGCCGCGCACCGAGCGGTCCACGGCCCGCCACCCGGCCATCGACAGCGGTGCGGGCGGTGTCGGCACCGGGCCGTCCTCCACCAGGAAGGGCGCCTCCAGGCGCAGATCGGAGTCGAAGTGCAGGGCGACGACGAGGTCCGGGTGCAGCTCCTTCTGGATCTGCAAGGTGCTGCGCCCGGCCTCGAGCCGCGTGCGCACCGCCGTCTCGAACGCGGTGAACTCGCGGTCCAGGCCCTCGGCGAAGCCGCTGGCCGCCTGCTCCGCCGCTCGGCGCGCCTCGGCCTGCACCACCAGCTCCTCGCTGCGGATGGAGCGGATGCCGATCCAGCCGAGCAGCAGCGCCGGCAGGACCACGGTGAAGGCGAAGAGCGCGACGAAGCGCAGCACGCCCTCGAGGTGCATCGCCTCTTCCAGGGCACGCACCTCGCCGCGGCCCGGCGCCAGCAGGCGGCTCAGGACCCGGTGCAGCAGGCTGCGGGGCGGCTTGGACATGACCGGGGCATCTTATGGCGTCCGCGACCCGATAGAGCCCGGCCCTCCCGACTCGTCCGACAGGAGCAGCAGATGAAGGCGATCCGAATCGACCAGCACGGTGGCCCCGAGGTCCTGCAGGTCGTGGACCTGCCCGAGCCCACGGCCGGCCCCGGCGAGGTCGTCGTCGAGGTCACCCACGTCGGCCTCAACCACCTCGACCTGTGGGTGCGTCGCGGCGTCGAGGGACATCACTTCCCCCTGCCGCTCATCCCCGGCATCGACGTGGTCGGACGCCGCACCGACACCGGGGCGCGCGTCGCCCTGCACCCCGGCTTCGGCTGCATGGCCTGCCCCGCCTGCCTCGGCGGCCGCCACGACCTCTGCCGCCGCTACATCATCCGCGGAGAGCGTGGCGACGGTGGCATGCGCCAGCGCCTCGCCGTGCCGGAGGCCCACCTCCTCCCCCTGCCGGAGGGCATGGCCCCCGAGCAGGCCGCGGCCCTCCCCCTCGCGCTACTGACGGCCTGGCACATGCTGCGCACCCGGGCGGGCATCCAGCCCGGCGAGCGAGTC
This sequence comes from uncultured Enterobacterales bacterium, assembly GCA_964599085.1. GTDB lineage: Bacteria > Myxococcota_A > UBA796 > UBA796 > UBA2385 > J125. The sequence continues at coordinate 42,683 of CAZRFD010000036.1, forward strand.
CTCGTCCAGGCCGGCGCCAGCGGGGTGGGCTCGCTGGCCATCCAGGTCGCGACTCTCTGCGGTGCCCGCGTCGCCGTCAGCGCCTCGACCGACGCCAAGCGCCAGCGCTGCCGGGCGCTGGGGGCGGAGGCAGCCTTCGCCTACGAAGACGTCGTCGACGGCGTGCGCGCCTGGACCGGCCGCGAGGGCGTCGACGTCGTCGTCGACCACGTCGGCGCCGCCACCTGGAAGAGCAGCCTGCGCGCCCTGCGGTGGGGAGGGCGCTACGTCACCTGCGGCGCAACCGCCGGGCACGCCGTCCCCCTCGACCTCCGCGCCCTGTTCTTCAAGCAGATCTCCCTGCTCGGCAGCACCATGGGCGGCATGGGCGAGCTGGCCGACGCCTGGCGGGCGGTCCACCAGGGCGCCATCCACCCCGTGCTGGACCGCGTCCTGCCCATGACACGGCTCGCCGACGCACACGCCCTCCTCGAAGAGCGAGCCATCATCGGAAAGATCGTGGTCTCCCAGGACCTCGCGTGACGCTGCTGCTGCTCGCCCTCGCCGCGGTCGGCGGCCTCGCCCACGCCGCCTGGGAGCCCTCCCCCGACGTGGCAGCGCCGTTCAACGCCGGGGTCCTCGCGCTGAACGCCGCCGACCCGGCCGCCGCCGCCGACGCCTTTCGCGACGCCCTTGTTGCGGACCCGAGCTGCGGCCGCTGCGCCCACGGCCTCGGCCTGTCCCTGCTGCGTCAGGAGCGCCTCGACGACGCCCGCGACGCGCTCGCCGACGCCCTCGACCGCTACCCGGAGCACGCCGAGCTGCACACCGCCTACGCCGCGGCCAGCTTCGCGGCGCAGGACTTCGACACGGCGCGCAGCCACGCCAGCACCGCCGTCGCCCTCGCGCCCACCAGCATCGACGCCCAGGTCGCCTACCAGCAGGTGCTGCTCCGCCTCGGCGCCATCGACGACGCGCGCGCAGCGCTCGACCGGGCCACCGACCTGCCCGGTCCCGAGCGGGCCTGCCTCTCGCTGCTCATCGACATCGAGCAGGACCGCGCCCCCAACTCGACCTCCCGCGCCTACTGCAGCCAGGCCGGTCACCCGGGCCTCGCCAGCACGGTCGACGCCCGCATCGGCGCCCACGCAAGCCGGCCCGCCGTCGCCGCGGCGGCCGCCACCGCCGCCACCTCCATGCAGCTCGTCGTGCAGGCGCTCCAGCGCCACCAGGCGGGCGACGACCCCGCCGCCCTGCCGCTGTTGGACCGGGCTCTCGCCTTGGAACCCCGCCGTGTCGACGCCCGCATCCTTCGGGCGGTGGCCCGAGCCCGCACCGGCGCGATGGACGACGCCATCGCCGACCTGCAGCTCGTCCTGGACGCGAAGAGCTGGGTCGAGGTGCACCGCACCGGCGAGCTGAGCGGGGTGCTGACCGCCGGGGATGAAGCCGAGCTGCGCGAGGGCGTCCGCCAGGGCGCCGGCCTGCTCGTCAGCCTGCTGGTCGAGGAGGGCCGCCTCGACGACGCCGAGCGCACCCTGTCCCGCGCCAACAGCGCCTACGGCATGGGCCCCCGCCTCACCGCCGGCGCCGTCCGCCTGCGCACCGCCCAGGGCCTCCTGCCCGCCGCCTGGGACATCCTCGCCCACGGCCTGGAGCAGTGGCCCGCCGACAGCGACCTCGGCCTGCTGGCGACCGAGCTTGCTGCCCGAGACCCGGACGGCGTCCCCGCCGCCCTCGCCGACAGCGTCGCCGGCGCCACCGACTGGCGCGCCCTCTACCACCGGGCCCACGCCGCCGCCGAGGCCGACCGCCACGCCGCCTGCGCCGCCGACGCCGAGCGCTCCTGGCAGGGCCTGGACACCAGCGACGACACCACCAGCGCCGCCAGCGCCGACGACCGCGCCACCGTCCTGCGCCTGATGCACACCTGCGCCGTCAACGCCGGCCTGCTCACCGCCGCCGACCGCGCCGCCGATGCCCTGCGCCACCCCGGCGTGCTCCAGCCCATCGCCCGCGTCAACCACGCGCTGATGCGCGAAGACGTCGGCGACCACGAGGGCGCCCTGGCCCTCCTCGACGGCTTCCAGCCTCCGACCGACGAGGCCCGCCACCTCGCCGCCAACCTCACCGTCTACGCCGCCGGAGAGCTGGGCCGCTGGGAGCAGGCCCTGGCCGCCGCCCCCGACGCCGACGCCGACGTGGCCCTGTGGCTGGGCCTGCGCATGCGTGACGCCGGCCGCGACGACGCGGCCCTGGCCGTCGCCGACCGCTGCGCCGAGCTGAACGGCGACCTGGCGGCCGGATGCAACACGCTGTAGGGCCCGCCGCCTGCAGTGCCGGGGCGCTCAGTGCACCGGCAGCCGGTCGTCGGGCACGCCGTCAGCACTGTCGACGAAGTAGATCGGGTTGCTGAACAGAAGCCCAGAGGCGTCGGGCGTCGCGTTGTTCCACACCTCCAGCCGCACCAGCTTCCCGCCCACCGGGTCGATGGGGTACTCCGCCTCGAAGCGCATGCGGGTGGGATCCGGTTCGTCCTTGGTCGCGCGGATCTCCCAGTGCTCCACCGGGACACCGTCTTCGACCAGCCGCAGGTCCCAGCCCTCGCTGACCGGATCGACGATCATGTGGACGTTGATCTCGTCCGTCCAGCCGACCACGGCCTGGCCGGGGCCGGCTTCTGCGTCGGGGGCGGTGAACTCGAATTCCACGTTGCCGTTGGGGAAGACAGAGGAGTCCCCGAAGAAGGCCGATCCCCGCTTCAGGTTGTACATCAGCTCGTCTTCGGCGGGGTTGCCCCCGACGATCCAGGTCACGAAGTTGTTGGCGGTGATCGCCCAGTCCTGCTTGCCGTGGATGTCGCTGGCTCCGTTTCCGGTCACATACTTCCCGGCGATGCCGAGGTTGTCCCACACCGTCAGGAAGTCCTGCAGATCGCCGCCCCGCTGGCGGTAGCCGACCTCGAGCACGTCGCAGCCATACACATCGTACTTGAGCAGCTCGTCGGTCTTCTCGTCGATGAGGGCCGCGATCTCGGTGTCATCGTAGAGCGCGCCCGTCACACCGAACAGGTGGTTGAAGCTGGCGATTCCACCGTAGTCGTGGACGAGCTGTACCGCCGACGTCCCCGTCCAGTCGTCGCTGTCGCCGTAGGGGAACAGCGGCACGCCGCTGCCGAAGGCGGTGATGTGGCCCTCCGGCAGCAGGGAGATCTCGTAGCCCAGGAGCTGCTGCACCGGTGTGTCGACGGCGTCGAGCCACTCCTGCTGGAGCCCCCGCAGCTCCTCGCCCACGAAGAGCTGGTGCCACTGGAAGTCATCGAGGTCGACGCGGACGGTCTCGTCGTTGGCCGAGCGGATGGCGACGTCGATCAGCTCGGCGTGCGCGTCGAGGCCGACGTCGGGGAAGGCCTTGCTGACCAGCGCCGAGAGATCGACCGAGATCTCCGACCACTCCCCGACCGAGCCCTCGATGGGCACGTAGTAGTCGTACTCGGTGTTGTCATAGCTGGTCTGCGACCAGATGAAGTGCACCCGGTGATACGGGTCCTCCATCTGGTCGTCGTTGCCGGCCCGCCGCGCCGACAAGGGGACCACCACGTCCACCTCTGCGTCGGCCGCGTCCGTCCACGGACGGATCCAGAAGCCCATGTCCACCTGGGCCAGCAGCGCCTTGAAGTTGGCCCGCGGTGTGACGATGATCCGGTAGCGGGACTCGGCCATGTCGCTGGCGCCGCCGTTCGATCCCGACAGCGACCAGCCCTTGTGCCCGCTGTGGGCGGCGTGGCCGGTGACCTCGCTGCTCTCGATGGCGAGTTCGTCCACCACGTGGTCCCAGTACAGTGCGTGGACCTCGGTCGAGGGCCACACCTGCAGCCAGCTCTCCAGCGAGCCCCCCTCGAAGTCGTAGCCCGTCACCTCGATCTCGTGGTCGAGGTAGTAGCTGTAGTCGTGGTCGGACCACCACACCAGATCGACGCCCGTCTGCCGCGCCTGGTCCAGGTGCCCGACCATGCTGCCCGCACCCTCCGAGATGCTGCCGTGCAGGTGCATCTGGGCGCTGACGGGGACGCCCGGCAGGAACTCGACGCGGGTCTCGCCCTGCAGCGACTCACCCTCGACCGTCAGCTCGGCCGTGCCCGGCCAGGTCCCCGAGCGCACCGTCGCCTGGATCTCGCCACCGCTCGATGGCGACAGGCCGACCAGCGTGCCGCGGCTGGTCTGCAGGGGCAGCTCCGCGCCGTCCGGAGGCGGCGCGCCGTCCGCGTCGACCGCCGTGATCACGACGTTGGACTCCGACCAGTTGTCGGCGGTGATGGCGTCGCTGCGGACATTGCCGGTCAGGGTGTACAGAGACCAGTCGACCGTCGGCGGGCCGGTGTCACCGCCATCGCCGCCCCCGTCACCGCCATCGCTGCCACCGTCCGAGACGCCACCGTCCGCGACGCCACCGTCCGAGACGCCACCGTCCGCGACGGGGCCCGAGTCCGCGCCCGTCCCGCCCTTGTCCTTGCAGGACAGCGCGAGGAAGGCCAGGAACAGCAGCGCGTGGTGGGAGCGGGTCATGGGGCCGGAGCTTAGCCGGCGCCCGGGCGGTCGTCACTGCGGGCGCCACCGGCCCGCGCGGCGACCCCCGTCAGGGCGACGCCTCTCGCCACGGCGCCACCCGCTCGGCCTGGTCGGGTACCCAGGTCGCGACCAGCTCCGCCGCCAGGGCGTAGAGCGCCTTGCGGTCGGCGAGGCTCCGCGGGCCTCCGCCGGCCAGCAGGGCCGCAGCAAGCGGTACCGCGCCGACGCCCACAGCCCCCGCATGCCGCGCGGCGGCGGCGGCGGCGTCGCAGCGCGCCGGGTCGAGCTGCTCCGGCAGCGTCGCGGGCCCCCAGAACACCGGTGTCTCGGCCAGGTCGAGCGACTCGGGCACGATCACCACCATGTGGCTGTCCTGGTCGCTCCAGCTCAGGCGCTCCGCCGGCCACGACCCGACCATGAGCACAGGGGTGAGGCCCTGCGTGGGCCGCGCCAGCGCGGGGTCCACCTCGACCACGAGCAGCCAGCCGGCGTCGACGACCGGGCGGTCCGCCCGCCAGGTGTAGCGCCAGCCCTGAGCGAGGTGGAAGGGCACGGCGACGTCGACCGCGACCGTATGATCGGCTGCGGTCTGCTTCCCCGCGATCGGGGGGGCCGAAGCGGCACCATCGGGCTGAGCGCCGGCGGGCAGCGACAGCATGCAGAGGAAGCTGAGCAGGTCCATCAGTCACCCACGAACATGAGGTCGTCGAGGCCAAGGCGGCCGATCTCGCTGCCGTAGGAGGGGCCGAAGCGCAGCTCCACCGCCACGACGTCGGACAGGTCGAGGTCGGGGTTGGTGGCGGTGAACGCGTCCAGGCGCAGCCGCAGCGTGTTCCACTCGTTGGACCAGCCGGTGCCGGTCCCGTAGCCACCGCGTTGGTAGGGTCGGGTGACGAGCTGCCCGAAGGGGGCCATGGCGAGGCTGGCCTCCTGTCCCGCGCCGTCGACGAGCACGGCCGAGAAGGACAGCGGGGCGTCCAGCTCGTCGGTCAGCGGGTGCCGCGTTCCCTGGCAGGCCCGCAGCGACAGCCAGGTCCACCGGCGCAGGTCCCGCAGCCCCGGTGGGACCTCTGTGCGGTAGACGCTGTCCTCCTCCCACTGAAAGACCACGCCGCGCGAGAGATCGTCGCTGTCCTCGGCCAGGGTCATGCCGTTCATCGGGTCCGAGCCGGTCCAGGCGAGCTGGCCGTCGGCGTCGTCGAAGCGATCCTCGGCGACCTCGGCCACGGTCGCGTCGACCAGGGTCCCCGCGCTGCTGAGGATCGGCAGCGGGTTGTCCTGGAAGTCGTCGAGGACCAGCCGGCCCCGGGCCGGACCCGGGCGCCACTGGTTGGCGACCGTGAGGGCGTCGTCGAGCCCGGCGTCGTGGAAGCTGCCGAAGCTGCGGGTGATCAGCTCGCGCGGGGCCGGGTTGCCCTCCACCACCCACTCCAGCAGGGCCAGCCAGGTGGACTTCGCGATGGCCTGGGCCGCGTCGGGACCGATGAGGTCCGGCCCGGTCCCATCCGACGGCCCACAGCAGTTGAAGTCGTTGTGCGAGGCGCCGTGGACGTAGGTGACGGCGAGGTCTTCCGTCGCGACCTCGGCGATGCGCAGGTACTGGGTGACGCCGCTGGACGGCGCGCCCGTGACGTCGCCGTCGGCCGACCCGGCGATCAGGTGGTACCAGCGATCGTGGGGGTTGCTGTCCGCCACACCGAGGAAGACGGTCGGCGCGATGCTGCTGATGAACACGATGTCGTCGGGGGTGTATGCCTCGATGGGCGTGTCTTCGGGGATGTCACCCTCGACCAGGCGATCGTAGGCCCGGGTGACCCCCTCCCCGCCGCGGCTGTGGCCGATCCAGGCGATGCGGTGGGTGTCGACCATGCCGACCAGCGCGCCGTCGGCGATGGAGTCGAGGTTGTCGAGGAACCACTCCGTGTTGTTGAGTGTGGTCCACGACGCCGTCTCGATGCCCGGACCGGTCTCGTTTTCGTGGGCCATCACGACATAGCCCCAGGTCGACAGGTGTTCGCCGAGGTAGTCGTACCACCGGTAGTCGTGGCCGTTTCCGTGGCTGATGACAACCAGGGGGCGCGACCCCAGCGCGTCGACGATGTCGGCGATGTCGGTGGGGTAGTACAGGCGCTGCCCCAGCCAGACGTCTTCCCGGTACTGCGTCGTCGTCTGTTCGTGCGGGCCCGGCTGTGTCAGGTCCGAGATGACGAGGAAGGCCGGTTCATCGTCGCCGGGCCCCTCGAACAGATCACCCGGCGACAGCTCTCCGTCACCGTCCATGTCGAGCACCACGTCCCAGCCATCGGCGATCACGCCGTCGGAGACGCCAGGGGCGCCGTCGAAGGGCTGCCAGGCGTCCGACGACAGCCCGCCGCCGGTGATCTCCACGATGTCGGCGCCGCCGGTCTCGTCCACCAGCAGCGGGAAGGCGGCCCAGTCCGACAGGCTGCGGTGGGCGACGACGTAGAGCCCGGCGCTGCGGCCGGCGAGGTCGCCGTGCAGGTCCGCGTCGAGCGCGACCGTGGGGCCCTCCTCGAAGGTGAAGCCGTCGACCCGCTCGAACCAGGGAGAGGCGGGCAGGCTGCGGCCGGCCAGCGCCCGCCACGGTGCGACCCGCAGGGCCAGCTCTGCGGGGGCGGCGCCGCAGTCGCCGTCGAGCTGCGCGGTCAGCACGAGGTCGTCGGCCAGGGCATCCCCCTGGAGCAGCAGCGTCTGCGGCAACGCGGCGGCGGGCAGGCGCAGCGGCAGGGAGAGCGCCGCCCCGTCGGCATCGTAGACCGAGACCGCCGCCGCACCCGCCGTGTCCAGCCCGCCGGCGAGATCGACGACCACATCCACGCCCGAAAGTCCCTCGGCCACCCGCACCTGCACCGGCCGCAGGGAGTAGCGGCGCTCCTCCCACGGCAGGGAGGCGTCGACGAGGCGGACGAGGGCGGCGTCCGCGGCGTGCGGCCCCACCCCGCCGTCCAGCTCCACCCCACAGGAGATGCAGCCGAGGGCGTCCTGGCACTGCTCGTCGGCCGCGCAGGTGGTCTGGTCGAGGACATCGCCGGAGTCGTCGCACTGGACCGCCTGGTCGTCGACACAGATCAGCTCGCCGGCGTGGCCGTCGCACTCATCGGGTGGCGGCCCGGTGTCGCCGCCGTCGCCCCCGCCATCGCCGCCTCCGCCGTCCCCGGTGCCACCATCGACGCCACCGTCCGCACCCGCGTCCCCGCCGCCGTCGCCCATGGGGCCGCTGTCCTGGCCGCCGGTCTTGTCGCCGCAGGACAGCAGCAGGCTCAGCAGGAGGGCGACGGTGGGCACGGGGCGCTTCCGGGGACGGGGGGAGCGGGACGGCGCGGCGGGCGCGCGGGTGGGCATGGTAGCGCGGCCTCGGCGGGGCCGCGGGACGGGCGCCGCGACCTTGTGTGCTGCGACCAGGCGTGCTGCGACCATGTGTGCCGGGGCCCCGGTGGCGAGCGGCTTCCCCTTGGTCTACACATCCCTGTCCCCCCCAAGCTGCTGCCCCGCCCGAGGTCCCCATGCACCGCTCCACCCGCGTCCTCGTCCTGCTCGCCGCCGCGCAGGCCGTGCCTGGCGTCGCCCTCGCCGCCACCCTGACCGTCGAGAGCGACGGCAGCGGCACCTACACCAGCATCCAGGACGCGATCAACGCCGCAGTCGATGGCGACACGGTCGAGGTCGGGCCAGGCACCTACAGCGAAGCCATCGTCTTCAACGGTAAGCCCATCACGGTGCAGAGCACCGACGGCGCGGGCTCCACGGTGATCGACGCCGGCGGCAGCGACGCCTACGCCGTCCGCTTCGAGGACTACGAAGAAGCGACCAGCGTCCTCGACGGCTTCACCGTCCGCAACTCCGGCGAGCAGGGCATCCTCTGCGATCGCAGCAACCCGACCCTGCGCAACCTGCGGCTGAGCAACCTGGGGTCCTCGTCGGACGCCGGCGGCGCCATGTACATCTCGTCGGGCGGCCCCGTCATCGACACGGTCACCTTCGCCAACAACCAGGCCGCCTACGGCGGCGACATCTTCATGGACGACCTGTCCGCCCCGGAGATCAGCAACAGCAGCTTCAGCAACAGCTCGGCGCTCTACAACGGCGGCAGCGTCTACGTCGACGCCGCCAGCTATGTCGCCGTCACCGACAGCAGCTTCAGCGGCGCGTCGGCCACCAACTACGGCGGGACCTTCTTCGGCGAGGACTTCGCCGTCTTCGAGCTGAGCAACGTCGACGTCAGCGACTCGGCCACCACGACCAGCAGCACGACCGGCGGCGGCGCGCTGTGGGTCGACAACTATGCCGAGGTCTACGTCGCCACCGGGACCTGGACTGGCAACGACTGCGGCGGCGGCGCCAGCGCGACCTCGGGGGCCTACGGCGGCGCGTTCCGGATCGGCCAGTACGGCGTGGTCGAGCTGAGCGACATGGACATCAGCGGCAACGAGTGCCGCTACGGCGGGGCGATCTACGCCAGCAACTACAGCGATCTGACGCTCACGGACGTCACGATCTCCGACAACCTCGCCCAGTACTCGGCCGCCCTCTACCTGTCGTGGAGCGACACCACCCTCACCCGCGTCGCCGTCTCGGCGAACGAGGCGACCTACTTCGGCGGCGCCGGCTACCTCTACTACGGCACCCACCTGTGGCAGGACGTGAGCGTCACCGACAACACGTCGCTGTCCTACGCGGGCGGCCTGCGCCTGACCTATGCCGACGTCACCGGCGACGGTGTCACGGTGACCGGCAACACCGTCACCAGCGGCTACGCCGGTGGCCTCTACCTTCAGTACGGCACTCTCGACCTGACCAACCTGACCCTGTCCAACAACAGCGCGACCACCTACGGTGGAGGCATGTACGCCTACCAGACCGCGTCGTACCCGATCAGCGTCAACACCGGCACCATCAACGGTAACCAGGCGCAGGAGGGCGGCGCGCTGTGGTTCTCCAACAGTGACGGCACCAACGACTGGACCGGCATCAGCGCCGACGGCAACAGCGCGACGGACATGGGCGGCTTCGCCTACGTGCAGTCCGGGACCATGGCCCTGTACGACAGCAGCCTGACGACGAACACGGCCGCAGAGGGCGGGGCCCTGTACTTCGACGAGAGCGGCCAGCTCACGATCTCGGGCTCGTCTCTCGAAGACAACGTCTCGTCGACCGGCGCGGGTGGCGCTGTCTACTTCTACGGCGGATCGACGTCGAGCAGCTTCTGGATCGACATCACGGACTCGGTGTTCACGGACAACCTTGAGCCCCCCGTAAGAACCCGCCGCTCTCCGCCATCCACACTACTGTTC
>CAZRFD010000037.1:0-52020 GCA_964599085.1 uncultured Enterobacterales bacterium
GACGAGCTGTCCCAGGTCTGGGATCGCGACCGACGCACGCCGGGCCTGTTCTTCTACGGCGACGGCGGCGAAGATCTCAGCACCGACCTGCTGCTGCGGCAGTGGATGCTCGACCAGGCCGCCGCGCACGCCGCCGCCGGGGTGCCGATCTCCTTCGTGGCCGGCGCCTCCCGCCTCGGCGACGCCGGTGGCGACTGGGTCTCCGCCCTGGGGGCGCTGGGCCTGCCCCAGGACAACCTCGTCTTCGGGATGAGCCTGCTGCCGGAGGTCCCCGCGCAGGATCCGCGAGCCAAGGAGCCCTGGCCCTGGCTGGCCAGCGCCCCACCCAGCGCGTGGCGGCCGACCTCGGCGGGGGATCCGCTCACCGAGGACCCGGCGGGTCCGGCGCTGATGTGGCCGGGCTCGACCCTGTCGCTGTTCACCATGGGGACCTGCGCCAACCTCTGGCTGTACGAGTGCAAGCAGTCGGGGCTGGGCGGCGACGCGGTCATCGACGACGATGACCTCGATGTCCTCGCGTTGAACCTGTGGCGGGCGCTGGCCACCCGCACCGACGCCCCGTCGTCCTGGTACTTCCACCTGCCGGCCCTCGGAAAGTTCGACTACACCGACGGCTGCACCCGCCAGGAGCGGCGCTGGGAGGGCGAGGACTGCCAGGCGCAGCGGCTCCAGGACTTCGTCTTCGACGTGCAGGCCCGCTACGTCGACGCGGGCCTCGTGCAGTGGTGGGCACCGGGTGGGGACTGAGGCCCTGTGGCATGATCGGGTCCGTTCTTGCCCAGGGGGAGCCCTGTCGCTGCGCTTCGCGATGATGCTGCTTGCGCTGCACCCGGGTGTCGCGTGGGCGGAGGACCCGCCCGCGGCGCCGCCCCCCGCCGACAGCGGCGGGCCCTCGCAGCCGCCACCCTCCGCGGACGGCGCGTCGCTGCCCGTCGTCACCTTCGAGCCCGCCGCCGCCTGGCCGCCCGACGCCCTCGCCCAGGGGCTGACCGCCACGGTCCTCCTCGAGCTGCAGCTCGACGCGGAGGGGCGGGTCCTCGATGCCGAGGTCATCGAGCCAGCCGGCCACGGCTTCGACGACGCGGTCCTCGCCATCGCACCACAGCTTCGCTTCGAGCCGGCCCGTGACGCCGCTGGCGTGCCGGTCCCCGCCCGCATCCAGTACGCCTACCACTTCTCCCTCGACACCGTGCCGACCGTGATCGTCTCCGGCCTGCTGCGAGAGTCGGGCAGCAAGCGACCCCTCGACGCCGTCACCGTCTTCGCCGAGGAGGTGCTCTCCGAGGGCGACGACGACGGGGCCCGCACCGGCTCCGCTACCACCGACGCCGACGGGCGCTTCGAGCTGCTGGACCTCGCGCCGGGGACCTGGCGGCTCGTAGCCGCCGCCCCGGGCTACCGCGCCGAGGAGCTGATGGTGGACGTCGCCGATGGCCAGGCCGTCGATGTCGACCTGTGGCTGAGCGTCGACAAGCCCTGGCAGACGGGCCCCATCGGCGAGGAGATGGAGGTCATCGGCTACCGGCTTCCGCCGGAGATCTCCGAGCGCCGGCTGGACGTCAGCGAGATCCGCTCCATGCCGGGCACCGGCGGTGACGTCGTGCGCGCGGTGCAGACCCAGCCCGGCGTGGCCCGCACCCCCTTCAACTCCGGCACGCTGCTGGTTCGCGGCATGCCGGCCGACGCCTCGTCCTTCTACCTGGACGGGCTGGGCATCCCCATCGTCTTCCACTTCGGCGGGCTGACCACCGTCATCAGCGGCGACCTGCTGCAGGAGGTGCGCTTCCTGCCGGGGTCCTATGGCGTCCGCTACGGTCGCCGGCTCGGCGGGGCCGTCGACCTCGTGCTCGACGACGGGCTGCCGGAGCGCTCCAGCGGCTACCTCTCTGTCGACATCTTCCAGGCTGCGCTGTTCCACGAGCAGCGCGCCGGCGACCACTGGTCGGTCACCCTCTCTGCGCGCCGCTCCTACATCGACGCCGTGCTGGGGCCCATCGTCAACGTCGACCCGACCTACAACGTGCGCCTGCCGGCCTTCACCGACGGCCAGCTCCGTGTCCTGCACCGCTCCGACCGGGGCAGCACGGTCCAGGGGATCCTCCTGGCCAGCGACGATCGCTTCACCTACTCCGAGACCGATCTCGACAGCCCGACCGGCACCAGCGACGCCCGGCTCACCATCGGCTTCGTCAAGGGACAGCTCCGCTGGCAGCAGGTGCTCGGCCAGGGCTGGCAGAGCGAGCTGGCGGTCTCCGCCGGCCCCGAGCAGACCCGGGCCGAGTACCTCCAGGACGAGCGTGCCTACGAGGTGGCCAGCCGCGAGGACCTGCGCTTCGAGCTGACCCGCCCGGTGCCCGAGGGCCAGCCCTTCGGGTGGCGCCTCGGGATCGAGATGCAGAGCGCCCGCGAGCGCTACGCCTACCAGGTCGACGGGCTCAGCGGCCTGCTGACCTTCGCCGACGATGAGCACGGCGAGGGGCTGGTGCTGCGGCCGGGGGGCTACCTGGAGCAGACGCAGCGCTACGGCCCGGTCGACGCCATCGTCGGCCTCCGCGGCGACTGGATGCTCGTCGACAACGGGTACCAGGCGGTGGTCGTCGATCCCCGTCTGCGCGTGCGGGCCACCGTGGCACCGACGACGCTGATCAACGCCGCGGTCGGCCGCTACTCCCAGTTCCCCCTCCTGCGCGAGCTGCTCACCGCCGAGGAAGAGGGGGGCCAGCTCGGCCCCGAGTCGGCGATCCAGGCGTCGGTGGGCGTCGAGCAGGGGCTGCCGGTCGACCTGCACCTCGAGGCGACGGCCTATGCCGCCTGGCTGTCCGATCTCGTCGTCGGCCACGACGACCGCTTCGAGTTCAGCCTGGCCCCGCCGCCCATGGCCCCCTTCGACACCGGCGCCTACGCCAACGACGGCACGGGGCGCAGCCTCGGCCTCGAGCTGCTGCTCCGCTACGAGACGGCGCGTACCACGGCCTTTGCGGCGACCACCCTGTCGCGCTCGACGCGCGTGGAGCGCCCCGGCCAGCCCGCGACCCTCTTCGAGTACGATCAGCCGGTGATCCTCACCCTCGTGGCAAGCCACCAGCTCCCGGCGGGCTGGCTGGTGGGTGGGCGCTTCCGTGCGACCTCGGGCAACCCCTACACCCCGGTGGCCAACCGGGTCTACGACCTGGACGAACAGGCCTGGTACCCCATCTTCGACGCGTCGCAGACCGCTCGCATGCCCGCCTGGTGGGCGCTGGACCTGCGGGCCGACAAGTCCTGGACCTTCCGTCGCTGGTCGCTGTCCGCCTACCTCGACCTGCAGAACGCCACGAACCGCCGCAACGTCGAGCTGCTCAACTTCGCCCCCGACTACTCGGAGACCATCTACGTGTACGGCCTGCCGATCCTGCCCACGCTGGGCGTGAAGGCGGGGTGGTGAGGATGCTGGTCCTGGCTGCCCTGTTGCTGCCCGGTTGCGGCGCCCGCGGCTTCGAGATCACGCGCCTGCAAGACGTCCACGTCGTCACCATCGTCACCGACAAGGCCGAGGCCGAGCCGGGGGAGCGGGTCAACGCGACCGCCTACGTCGCCAACCCGGACGGCCGGTCGCTGGAGGCCATGTTCTGGACCTGCACGCTGATCGACGGCGCGTGCGCCGAGGCGAGCTTCGCCGACCAGGTCGAGGAGTGGGTGACCGTCGGGGACGTCGTCGACGGGGTGTTCACCACCGCCCGGCGCCTCCCGCCGGAGCTGTGGGAGGTGATGCCAGAGGATGGCAGCAACGGCGCGACCCAGGTGTTCGTGCTCGCCTGCGAGGTCGGGACCTGCCCGGTCGTCGACGACGCGCGGGCGGCGATGGATGGCGAAGGTCAGAACCCCAAGCTCAGCGACGAGCTGGCCCATCCCGACCAGTGGCTCGTGGACCTGCCCATGTCGGGCGTGGCCCTCTCTACCCGCGAGTTCATCGTGCGGGGATCGGCCGACGCAGTCGAGAACGCCAACCCCGAGTACGAAGCACGCTTCACCGAGGCCCTCGACCCGCCGCTGCAGGTCGCTGTCGGCGGGGAATTCGACGTCGCCTTCCAGGTGACCGACCCCAACAACGAGACCGTCTACGCCTTCCCGTTCACGACGGTGGGGCGGTTCACGGATCGCAAGGTGAAGGTCGAAGACGACGCGGTGCGCCTGTGGTTCGAGGCGCCGGATCACGCCACCACCGGGCGCATCTGGGTGGTGTTCGACGATCGCGACGGCGGCCTGGCGGTATACACCGAAGACGTGGTGGTCGGCGACGGCGGTCAGTAGCCCGCGCCTGGGAAGAAGTACATGGCCGGTGAGGTCCCGCCGGGCGCGCCGACGAAGAAGCCGTCGAGCGAGTCCCCGCCCTCTCCCTGGGCGACGCCCAGGCTGGTGCCGAACTCCTGCACCCCGGCGGCTCCGAGGACGCGGATCGTGTCGTCGTCGAGGTAGACGGTGCCGAGCAGGCCGCTGTAGACGATCCACACCGAGCCGGAGGCGGTGTCGGTCGAGGGGGAGGCCACATCGCCCGGCGCCCCGATCAGCACGTCGGTCTGGCCGTCGTCGTCGAAGTCGCCGCCGCTGGCCACCGACCAGCCCGCGGCCCCACCGTCGTGGGTGCCCTCGAAGCGGGCGTCGGCGATGTCGAGGGTGACGCGGCCGGTGTGGCGGTGCAAGGTGTCGCCGCCGCGCAGGGCGTAGACCGCGCCGTGGCCGTCGGCGGCTCCCGGCGCCCCGACCAGCAGGTCGACGCGCCCGTCTCCGTCGAGGTCGCCCCGGGCGTCCAGGGCGAAGCCGGCCCGGTCGCCCTCCGTGATCCCCTCCAGGACGGCGCCGAGGTCGTCGGCATCGACGATGCCGCGCGGCACTGGCCCGAAGCCGATCACCACCTCCCCACCGGCCGCGGCGGGCGCGGCCAGCACGAGGTCGTCGATCCCGTCTCCGTCGAGGTCGGCGCTGGTCATGCTGCTGCCCAGCGCGCCCCCCTCGACGCTGCCCTCCACCGTCAGGAAGGCGTCCCCCGCTTCCTGGCCGTCCGAGAGCGGCGGCGCAAACAAGGCCGCGGACCCGGCACCCCCGGCGTCCCCCGGCGAGCCGACGGCGAGTGCGGCGTCGGGCCAGCGGGTCTCGTCGTGCACGGTGGCGAGGGCCGAACCGAAGGCGGCGCCCTCGCGTCCGCCGGCGAGCTGCACCGCGCAGTTGTACTCCAGCAGCAGGTTGAAGTCGTCGAAGTGGCTCAGGAGCAGGCAGGCCAGGCCCTCGTCGGTCTCGGTGGCCTCTGCGCCGGGAGCACCCACCACGACATCGTAGTCGCCGTCGCCATCGACATCCATGTCGGCGGCGATGGCGCTGCCCACTCCGTCTCCCTCGTCGAGGCTGGACAGGAGCTGCACGGTGCGGACGCCGTCGCGCGCGGACGACAGGGCCGCGTAGGTTCCCAGCGCCAGGTAGACGGCGCCGACCTGCGCGCCCCCGCGGGTGTCCAGGGGCGAGCCGTACACGACGTGCAGCCCTTGGTCGCCGAGCGTCCCGGGGCTGACGCTCAGGGTGTCGCCGATGACCCCGTCGGCGTTCACCGGCACGAAGGAGCTGAGCGCGTCGTCCGAGCTGCTCAAGTTGGCGTAGGGGCACTCGGGCGCGTCCCCGCTGCAGTCGTCGTCGATGCCGTTGCCGCAGACCTCGTCCCGACCGGGGTGGATGTCGCGATCCAGGTCGTCGCAGTCGCCGCCCAACAGGATGTAGCCGTCGCTGGCTTCGCAGCCTTCGACCGTGGTGTCGTCGTCGCCATAGCCGTCCCCGTCGCGGTCGCGGTACCAGGTCTGCACCCCCGGCGTCCCCTCGTCGACCTGGCCGTCGCAGTCGTTGTCGGCGCCGTCGCAGAGCTCTTCGGCGGAGGGGTTGATGGCGGCGTTGTCGGGCGCGCAGTCGTCTTCGTCGGGCCAGACGTCGCCGTCGCTGTCCGCCGGCGCCTGGTGGACGAGGTCCTCGGTCGGGTCACAGTCCAGGTTGAAGCGATCGCACCACGCCTGGGTCGTGCAGCCCGACAGGATCAGCAGCGCAACTGCGGGCAAGACCGGACCTCCCTCGACGGAGGGAGGGTACCACCGGCCCACCCGACCCGGAGGGGGACTACCAGGTCGTGAAGCGGACCCAGTCCTGTCCGGACTCGTGGCAGCCGTAGCAGGCCGACTGCGAGCCATACATGTTGACCGTGCCGTCGACGCTGTAGTTGACCCAGAACCAGTCGCCGTGGTCTGCGTCGAAGCCGGTGATCTTCTTCATGGCGGTGACGGCGTTGACGGTGGCGCCGCTGCTGTCGCTGTAGCCCTCCTTCACGAGGATGGCGCCGTCGGGCATGTCGCCGCCGGCCCCGGCTTCGATGGTGTCGAAGGCGAGGTCGTTGAGCCAGATCTGGACGTGGCTGCCGTGGGTGCCGTCGACGGACTCCTGGATGCCGGTCCAGTCGGCGGTCTGGTTCCAGGCGTCGTAGCCGGCGATCTCCGACCAGATGTCCTGGGCGGTGGCGAGGTCGGCGTCGCCGGCGGCGCCGGTGTCGTCGCCGCCCTTGTCGCCGCAGGCGGCGAGCATGGGGAGCAGGGCGAGGGAAGCGAGGGACAGGGGGGTCAGGGCGAGGGAAGACAGGTTGACGCGGGACATGGACTCCTCCGGTGTGCGGGCATGGGGATTGCCGGGCTGTTGTGCTGCGCCCCCCGATGCTCGGCGACCGCGGGGGTTGCGTTGTTGGGGTAGATTGTTGCGCGGGACCCAGCCCCGACACATCTACCCCGCCCACGGGACCACGCATGGGACGCTACTTCTCGCCCATCCTCTTCCTGGCCGCCGGGATCTTCGTGTTCTGGTACAACGGCGCCAGCGGCACGCAGGTGCTCACGCTGCCCTTCATCGACAGCGTCTACCCGGCCGCCAAGGGGGACCTCATCCTCCAGGGGCGGATCACCGCCACGCTGTTCACGGTCATCGGCGTGCTCACCCTGTTGCTGGCGATCTACCGGTCCGTCAGCGAGCCGCGGGACCAGCGCCTGGGGTGACGCCCGGTCAGGCCAGCGCCCACGTGCGGATCAGCGAGGGAAGCTGGCGAAAGGCACGACCGCGGTGGCTGATGGCGTTCTTCTCGTCGGCGGACAGCTCGGCCATGGTGCGGCCGGGGGCCTCGTCGGGCCAGAACAGCGGGTCATAGCCGAAGCCGGCGTCGCCCCGCGGGGCATCGCCGATGCGACCTTCGACCGCACCGCTGGCGACGCGTTCGCCCTGGGGGCCGACGAGCGCCAGCACGCAGCGGAAGCGGGCCCGCCGGTCGCTGACGCCGTCGAGCTCGCGCAGCATGCGGGCGTTGTTGCTGGCGGCCGTGGCTTCTGGCGTGAAGCGCTTGCTGTGCACGCCGGGGCCCCAGCCCAGGGCGGCGACCTCGATGCCCGAGTCGTCGGCGACCGCGGGCAGGCCGGTGTGGGCGTAGACGTAGCGGGCCTTCGCCAGGGCGTTGCCCTCGAAGTCGGGCTGGTCTTCGGGGGCGTCGGGCAGGTCGGGCCACCGGTCCAGCGACAGGAGGTCCACGCCGGTCAGGCCGGCGCTGTCGAGGATGCGATGGATCTCGTCGACCTTGTGGGCGTTGCGGGTGGCGAGCACGAGCTGCATCGGGGGGCCTCCGTCGCTCTGGCGGCGTCAATGGTGTGATAGCTTGCCGGCCACGCTCGCGACTGCCCTTCCCATCGATCCGGAGCCAGCCATGCGGTCCACCAGCTTCGTCCTGCCCCTCGTCGTGCTCCTCGCCACCGCCTGCGAAGAGAAGAAGAGCGGCATCACCGTCGGCGGTTCGGGCGCGGTGGAGGGCTGCGACCTGTCCATCGACAAGCTCACGGACACGACCTGGGTCATGCTCCGCCCGCTGCCGGACAAGACCGAGATCCAGGACCCGCGGACGCGCCTGCGCATCGTCCAGGAAGACGGCCAGACCAAGGTCAAGTACAACGTCGGGTCGCTGGCGGACATCTACACCTACGGCTGCGAGCTGAAGGGTGAAGAGCTGATCTGCGCGGAGGAAGCCAAGCTCAAGGACATCTGCCAGGCGCTGATCGTCGGCGGTGCCGAGTGCACGCCGGACACGCTCAAGGGCTACGAGACGGGTGCCACCGCCGAAGAGGTCGCCAAGGCCGTCGAAGAAGCCACCGCCAACGTCGACAAGTACAAGGGCGGCGACCAGTGGAAGCAGTTCGAGCTGAACAACAACAACCTCGGCAACAAGCTGCAGGGGCTGCTCTACCTGAAGGTCGACAAGCGCAAGTGCCGCCTGCGCGTGACCGACAACTACATGACGATCTACAACGGCAAGAAGGTCGAGGACAGCAACCCCGTCGGCACCAACCCCTTCGTGAAGTGGGATGGCGGCGAGCTGCTGTGGGATCACTGCAAGGACAGCGGTGACATCGCGCCCATGCGCAGCGCGGAGTACCCCACCGACCTCGATCACGTCGAGACCATCGGCCGCGAGGGCGTGGGCTACGGCGAAGAGGTGCACTTCTGGTACCTGGGCCAGGACGCGCGCGACGTCGTCGACGGCTGCAAGGTCACCTACGACCTGTGGTTCGACGGGCAGGACCCGCAGCGCGGGCTGACGCCCGACGTGGTCGACGTCAAGGGCGGCAAGCAGGAGTACCGATACCACTGGAGCCACACCTGGACCGAGCCCTTCCCCGAGGGCACGCTGCCGGCCGGTGCCACGGTGATGCACCGCAAGTGGACCTGCGACGACGCCAGCAAGTCGGGCGAAGAGGTCGCCTGCGCCGCGGTGGCGCTGCACTGAGCATGACAGGGGCCGGCGCCAGCCCACGTGAGGGCCGGCCGCCGGCTCCTACCGCGCCCCGCAGACCAGGCCGCGGGCGGTGAAGCCCTGAACGCCGAGGTCGACGGCGGAGAGCTGCGCGCCCGTGTCGATGGAGAAGGAGAAGACCCAGGCGTCGTGGTCCTTGCCCGTCTCCTGGCGGCCGTCGTTGAGCAGGTAGATCCTGTCGCCGACGATGCTCAGGCCCCAGATGTTGCCGTCGAAGCCGTCCATGAACAGCTCGCCGAAGGTGCCGGTCGGGACGTGCCAGACCTTGAACTTGTCGCCGGAGGGCTTCGTCGTGTAGGCGAGGTCGCCGGTGATGGCGAAGCGTTCGTCGTACAGATCGGGAACCGACTCGCCGCCGCTGTCGGCCAGGGCATCGTCGAAGCTGGCGAAGGCGGCCCAGGAGCCGTTTTCACGGCCTGCCAGCAGCCGGTCGCCCCAGGTGACGAGGTTGACGAGGTCGGTGTCGGGCCGCTCCAGGGTGCCGGTCAGCACGTCGATCCGGGCGACCGAGCCGCCCTCGTCGGTGTCCTCTCCCGAGGTGAGCACGGCGCTGCCGTCCCAGGCCATGCCGTGGACGTCCCAGTCTTCTTCGCCCATCTGGCGCGTCGACAGGGTCACCATGTCGGCCGTGCCCGGGTCGAAGGCCACGAAGCTGCTGTCGGTGTCCCACTCCCACAGCCAGGTCAGGCACACGGTCGACCAGGTCGCGGGCACGCTGTCGCCGAGCGAATCGACCAGGCCCTGGCGCGTCGGGGTGGCGGTGCCGCCGGTGTCCCCGCCGGCCTTGTCGCCGCAGCTGGTGAGCAGCAGGGCGAGGGGCAGGCCGAGGGGCAAGGCCAGCATCTGGGACTCCTCTGCTCAGCCGACGCGCATGCGCCAGGAGGTTCCGTCGGCGCCGTCCATGACGACGACGCCGAGGGCGTCGAGCTCGTCGCGCAGGGCGTCGGCGCGGGCCCAGTCCTTGTCGGCGCGGGCCTGTTCACGCGCGTCGATGCGGCCGTCGACGTCGGCCCGGTCGAGCCCGGCCTTGGCGAGCAGCTTGACGGTCAGCGCGTCGAAGAAGGCCGTGCTGTCCTTGCCGCCCACGCCGAGCACCCGGCCGGCGAGGTCGAAGCAGGGCAGCACCATGGCCGCCAGCGCGCTGCTGCGCTTCCACCACTTGCGGTGGTTGGCGAAGCGGTTGACGGCGCGCACCAGCTCGAACAGCTCGGCGAGGGCCTTGGCGGTGTTGAAGTCTTCGTCCATGGCGGCGGCGAAGCGTTCGTCGAAGCCCTGTGCGATGTCGTAGAGGGCCTGGGCGTCGCCGCCGAGGTCCGCCGCCACCTGCGCCGCAGGCGCGGCCGGGTCGCGGGCGGCCATGGTTTCCAGAGCCTGGCGCGCGAGGTAGGCGCGCTCGACCGCCATCAGCGCGTCCTGGAGCCGCTGCCGTGAGAAGGGCAGGGGCTTGCGGTAGTGGCTGTCCATGTAGAGGACGCGGACGGCTTCGGCCGGGACCTCGTCGAGCAGGTCGCGGATGTTGATCACGTTGCCGATGGACTTGCTCATCTTGACGGGGTTGCCCTCGTCGTCGACCAGCGTGAGGTGGCCGTTGTGCATCCAGTAGCGGGCGAAGGGGGCGTGCCCGGTCGCGCACTCGGCCTGGGCGATCTCGTTTTCGTGGTGCGGGAAGACCAGGTCGATGCCGCCGCCGTGGATGTCGAAGCTGTCGCCGAGGTGTTCGGCCGCCATGGCCGAGCACTCGATGTGCCAGCCCGGTCGCCCTGGTCCCCACGGGCTGTCCCAGGCCGGTTCCCCGGGCCTGGCGGCCTTCCACAGGGCGAAGTCCCCGGGGTGGCGCTTGCGTTCGTCGACGGCGATCCGCTCGCCGGCCCGCTGGTCGTCGATGCGCTTGCCGGAGAGCTGGCCGTAGCGGGGGAAGCTCTCCACCGCGAACCACACGTCGCCGCCATCGCTGACATAGGCGTGGCCGCGGTCGACGAGGGCCTTCGTCATGGCGATGATGGCGTCGATGTGGGTGCTGACCTTGGGGGAGATGTCGGGCTCCAGCAGGCCGAGGCGGGCGAGGTCCGTCTCCAGCGCGTCGACGAAGCGCGCCGACAGGGCCAGCGGGTCTTCCCCCAGCTCGAGGGCACGGGCGATGATCTTGTCGTCGACGTCGGTGTGGTTGCGCACATAGGTGACGTCCAGGCCCTTCTCGCGCAGCCAGCGGACCACCACGTCGAAGGTGATCATCGCGCGGGCGTGGCCGATGTGGCAGTAGTCGTAGACCGTCATGCCGCAGACGTACATCCGGACCTTGCCGGGGGTCGCCGGCGCGAAGGTCTCGGTCGTGCGCGAGAGCGTGTTGTACAGGCGCAGGGGCGACGACTCGGCAGCCGTGCTCATGGTGCGACTCCTCTTGGGAACGATCGTGGACGCGGGGCCACATAGCAGCGAAGCGGCCATGGGGCCGCTCGTTGCTGTCGCCGTCGGCTGACGGCCGGATCAGGCGGTGTAGCGGCGGGCCTTCTCGAGCCGGGAGCGACAGCCCTCGGGGCCGAGCAGGGTCAGGATCCCCGCCAGGCTTGGGCCCTCCCGCTGGCCGGTGAGCACGAGGCGCATGATGGACAGGGCGCGTCCGGGGGCGGTCGCGCTGCTCCGGAACTTGCTGAGCACCCGTCGCCAGGCGCGGCTGTCGGCTTCGTCGCCCTCGATGACCTCGCCCATCGCCTTGTCGAAGGCGTCGATCAGCTCGTGGGTGGTCGGGCTGCGCAGCGTCCGCGCGACGTCGCGGTCGTAGTCCACCGTCGACGTCAGCAGGATGCTGGCCCAGGTTTCCGCGTCGGCGAGGGTGTCGAGCTGAGCTGTGACCGTCTTGACGAAGCGTTCCTGCCAGGCGGGTTCGCGCTCCATGAAGGGGTAGCCCTTGCGCTCGAGGTGTTCGCCGACGACCTGCGTGACGTCGAAGGCGTCCATCTGGCGGACGAGATCCCCGTTCATCTTCTTGAGGGCGGCGAGGTCGAAGACCGGGCTGTCGGTGGACAGGTCGTCGATGGAGAAACGGTCGGCCATCTCGTCGAGGTCCTGGGCGTCGCCGGGATCCCAGCCCGCTTCGGCTGCAGCGCGCAGCAGCGCGACCGCCACGAAGCCTGCGTCGCGCAGGGTCGCGACGCTCAGCGTGGTGGGTGTCTCGCTGGGCTGGGCGCCCTCAGCGGCGTGCCACGGGGCCAGCACCCGCAGATCGGGCAGTTCCCAGCCCAGCGCCTGGGCGATGACCAGCCAGTGGGCCAGCTCGCGGACACGCCCGCCGTCCACCAGCATGGCGGTGGCGCCGGCTTCGCGGGGCGAGAGCACCGCGCTGAACAGGTCGTTGGGGCTGCCGTCGTCTTCGACGATGACGAAGTCGGCCTTGGGGCGTGGGGCGTCGACGCCGTCGACCGCGGGCGGGGCGTCGGGGAGGATCAGGCGGATCCGCGGCTTGCGCCCCATCTTCTCCATGGCGGCGCGGTCGGTGGCGGTCAGCTTGCGGCAGCGGCCGTCGTAGACCACGGCTTCGGGGAAGCCGGAGGGATCCACGGTCATCTCGCGCAGCTCGGCGGCCGAGCAGTAGCAGCGGAAGGCCAGGCCCTGCTCGATCAGCTCGTCGACGACTTCGGCCGCTCGCTTGTCGTTGGCGGGGGCGGCCATCTCGTCGGGTTCGATGCCCACCCACTCGAGATCGTCGAGTGCTGCGCGGTTCTCGATGGAGGCGACCACGGTCCCGTCGTTGCGACGGGCCCACAGCGTGCCGAACAGGGCGAGGCGCACGTCGGCCAGGTCGAGGGGACGACCGGGCGGGAAGTGCAGGCGGATGCGGGGGGAGGTCAGCGTGGCCTCCTGCGGGACCGGGAGAGGGCGCCGTCAGGCTTCGGGAGTGGAGGCCGCTTCGAACAGCTCGGTGATCTCCTTCTCGACCGACTGTTCGTCGGTGTCCTTGGCGAAGGCGATCTCCTGGATGAGCAGCCGGCTGGCCTTGTCGTACATCTTGCGTTCGCCGAAGCTCAGGTTCTTGTCCTGGCGCAGCAGGGCGAGGTCGCGCAGGACCTTTGCGACCTCGATGGGGTCGCCGGTCTGCAGCTTGTTGGTGTATTCGCGGTAGCGCCGGTTCCAGGTCTGGTTGTCGGCGGGGACGTCGCGGTCCCGCAGGACCTCGTAGACCTTCTCGACCTGCATCATGGAGATTACGCGGCGCATGCCGATGGCGCTGATGTTCTGCACCGGGATGCGGAAGGTGCTCCCGTTGTCCAGGATCGTGAGCACGTAGAAGGTGTAGCGATCGCCCTCGAAGTCGAGCGTCTCTACCTCCTTGACCACCCCGACGCCGTGCGCGGGGTAGACCACCTTGTCACCGACCTTGAACTCCATGCACCGTTCCCTTTGGCTGTTGCCTGCGCTGCGGCGCGGCCTTGTACCGGCGAGGCTCGCGGCCGCGTCCGGACCTGCTCCGACAGGCAACGACCTGCCCCACGGCGCGCGCATTCTACGCACCGGCGTGGGTTTGTCAAGGCTGCCAGCAAGCGCCCCGACGGGGCCAGGACCGCATACCCTGTCGGCGATGTCCGCGCCCGCCGGCCGAGCCCTGATCGCCGAGTCCCTGCGTCCCGCGCTGGTGGCGCTGCTGGCTCTGACCGCCGCCGGGCTGCTGCTGCTCGTCGGTCAGAGCATCCAGCGTGCGCCGGTCGCGCCGGGACTGGCGGGGACGCTGCGCGTGCTGCTCGGTCTGCTGCCCGCGGTGCTGGGCATGGCGCTGCCGGTCAGCCTGCTCTTCGGCCTGGTCGCGGCGGCGCGCGCGTGGCGGGAGGGTGGGGACTGGCTGGCGCTCTCGACCGCGGGCCACGGGGCGCGAGCCGTGCTCGGCGCGGTGGTGATCACGGGGCTGGTCGGGGCTGCGGTGCAGGCGGCTGTGGCCCACTGGCTGGAACCCCTGGGACGCCGGAGCGCGCGGCTGGCCCTGGTCGACGCCAGCGGAGACCTGCGCCTGCAGCCGGGTCGGCCCGCGGTGGTGGGTGACGTGGTGCTGCGGGCGGCCGCCGTCGACGGCGGGGGCCTCACCGACGTCGTGATCGCCGCCGGCCCCCGGCTCGTGGCGGCGCGTCGGGGGGAGCTGCTCGGGGCGGGGCGGATCCTCCTCGAAGAAGGGCAGGCCCTCGGTGTCGATGCCGCGGGAATCCAGCGCTGGCGCATGGAATTCGGGCGCGCCGAGCTGGCCCTCGACCCCGCGCGACCGCGGGTCGAGCTGGGCGAGCGCAGCGACGCCGAGCTGTGGCAGGCGGCCGACCGTCTCGACGCCCGGGGGCGCGACAGCGGGCCCCAGCGCATGGCCCTGGTCAAGCGCAGCAGCCAGCCCCTCGCCTTGCCGCTGCTCGCGTTGCTGGCGGTGCCGCTGGGCGCGCGTGGCGCCCGGCCGGGCCTGAGCGCGACGGTGACGGCCCTGGCCTGGTGGGCGCTGCTGCGGGTCGCCGACCAGGCGCTGCCCGTGCTCGGCCCGACGCTCGCCGCCTGGGCGCCGCCCTTCGGCGTCGCTGTCGCGGCGGCGGTGGCCTGGCTGTCCTGGGAGGCCCGGTGATCCTCGCCCGGCACCTCGGCCTGCGGCTGGTCGGCTGGCTGCTGCTGGCCCTCGCCATGCTGTTGGGGGTGGCCGCCCTCGTCAGCGGCGTGGAGACCGCTCGCTACGGCGCCCTCGTCGCCACCCGCCTGGCCCTGCTGGAGGCGCCGGTGCTGGTCCTGCCCCTCACCCCGCTGCTCTGTGCGGTGGCCGCCGGGCTTGCCGCCGCCCGGCTGCTCGCGCTGGGGGAAGCGGACGCCATCGAAGCCATGGGCTGGTCTCCGAGGCGCCTGGCCCTGGTGCCGTTGACCGTTGGGCTCGTGGCCGGCATGGGGCTGGGGCTCGCGCAGGATCGCGTGGTCCCGTCGGCGGCGGAGGCGTCCCTGGAGCTGCGCCGCGAGCTGGGCGCCCTGCCTCCGGGTCCCGACTGGATCTGGGTGGGAGAGGAAGCGGTCCGGGTCGATGACGGGCTGCGGGTACGCGCGGAAGCGGGCGAGCTGTCGGCCCCCGCATCGGGCGACCGGCCGGGCCCCGCGGACGCGCGGCGCGCCCGGGCCCTGGCGTGGCCCTCGCTGGCCCGGAATTCCGAGCTGCTGACCAGCGACGCGCTCCCGCTCCGCATCGAGGCCCTGTCCCGCATCGCCCGGCCGGTGGCCTGTGGGCTGCTGGCCGTCCTCGCCTGGGTCGGACCCTCTCGGCTTCGGCGGGAGCGGGTGGCCCCGGCAGTGGCGCTCGCCCTCGTCTATGAGTCCCTCACCCTCGGACTGCAGGCCCAGGCCGCCCAAGGCACGGTGGCCCCGGCTGTCGCCGCGCTCCTCCCCCTCGTGCTGGTTGCTGCGTTGCTCGGCTGGCGGCTGTGGTGGACCGAGCGACCGCCGGGTCCCGCCGCCGCAGGGCAGCTCAGCGCACGGTGAGCCAGAAGCCCGTGTAGTGCTTCTTGTCGCCCTCGGCGGTGGTGAAGAAGCCGTTGTCCCAGTCGGCGATGAAGTAGTCGCCGGCGGTCAGCTCGATGAAGGCGATCTTCTTGCCGGCCTCCAGCGTACGCTCTTCGAAGTCGGGCTTTTCCTTGTAGGAGACGGTCCACCGCCCTCGCTCGTCCTGGGCGTCCCGGTAGGCGCAGCCGGCTTCATCGAGCCGGAAGGGACGCCAGCCGTCGGTCTCGTTGTCGAAGAAGGCGTGGACTCCTGCCGCCAGGCTGTTGGCTTCGCTGGCGTCCTGGTCGAGGCAGTAGGCGCGGGTCTTGCCCTCGGCCGTGCGCTGGATGTCGCGGGTGAGGAAGCCGGGGTGGAGCGGCTGGTAGACGTCGTCCTGGAACCAGAACAGCCCCTTGCTGTCCGGGATGGCGATCATCACCTTCTTGCCGATGTTGTAGCGTTCGCGCTCGGTCGCGTCGAGCTGCTCCTTGACCTCGATGTAGCCCTCCTTCGTGATCAGCAGGTCGTAGGTGCCGGTGGGGCAGGGCAGGGAGAACTTCCCGTCGTCACCGCTGGTGGTGGCGCAGGTGGATCCCATGGCGGTCACCCGAGCGCCGGCCAGGGGCTTGCCGCCGGCGTCGACCAGTTCACCGTCGATGGCCATCTGGCCGCAGCCGGTGAGGGCGAGGGCGAGGAGGAGCGCGGCGCCGGCGGGGCGGCGGCGCGGGGCAGGAACGGGAGGACGGCAGGCCATGGCGAGCACTCCGATCGCGCGGTTGCGGGCCTTGTCGGTCGGGACGGGTGCAGGCCCGCTGCGCGGGCAAGCTACCACGTTGACCCGCGCAGCCCGTGCGACGAGCTGCACGCGGCGATAGGCGCGGCCGGTCCCCCGGGAGGTCGTCATGCTCCGCTCCACCACGCCCCTGCTCGCCCTTCTCACCCTGACCATCGGCTGCGGCCCCGGCGCAGACCTCCAGCAGGAGCTGGACCAGGCCCGGGCCGAGGTCTCCGATCTGACGGCCCAGCGGGATGCGCTCGACAAGGAGAACAAGGAGCTGACCACCCAGGTCCGCAAGCTGACCCAGGACGTCGACCGTCTGCGCCGACGAGAGGTCTACTACCGCCTCGGCGTCGACGAGGGCGACGCCCTGTCGACGACCCTGCAGACCACCAGGGGCAGCATCCACTGCGCGCTGTGGCCCGACAAGGCGCCCCAGACCGTGCTGAACTTCGTCGAGCTGGCCGAGGGTAGCCGCGAGTGGACCGACCCCCGGACCGGCCGCAAGGTGAAGCACCCCCTCTACGACGGCACCATCTTCCACCGGGTGATCCCGGGCTTCATGATCCAGGGCGGCGACCCGCTGGGCAACGGCACCGGTGGCCCGGGCTACCGCTTCGAAGACGAGGTCGACAGCGGGCTGACCTTCGACCAGCCGGGGCTGCTGGCCATGGCGAACTCCGGCCCGAACACCAACGGCAGCCAGTTCTTCATCACCGACCGGTCGACGCCGGACCACCTCAACGGGCGCCACACCATCTTCGGCAAGTGCGACGACCTCGACGTGGTCCAGGCCATCGCCGAGGTCGAGACGGGCAGCCGCGACCGGCCGCTGGAAGACGTGGTGCTGGAGCACGTGGCCATCGAGCGGCCCTGAGCCTGCCGGGCGCGGAGGGGCCCGTCAGAGCTGCCAGCCCAGCCCACCCCCGAAGACCATGACCGCGTCGCCGAGGGCGCCGGCTTCCGACGTGCTGCCGTCGCTGGCCTGCAGGAAGACCGTCGTGTCCCGGCGCTGCCAGGCCCCGTCCACGTACAGGTAGAGTCCGGCCGCGATGGCCACGCCGACGTCGGCGTCGACCGAGGTCGAGTAGAGGCCGCCGCCGTTGATGCCCAAGGTGGCGCCGGCCGTGCCGAAGATGCGGCCGTCGTGGTCCACGCCCAGCTCTCCGCCGACGTCGAAGGCCGGCACGACCAGCGGCCCGTAATCCAGCACCGGCGTCGCGCTGGTGAAGTCCTGGCGGTAGACCATGAAGTCGCCGACGGAAGCGCCGGCCCGGGCGCCGATGTGCAGCCGCGTCCGGTCGACGTCGACGGGGTAGCGGGCCAGCAGCAGGGCCTGGAAGTCGCTGACCCAGTCGGGCACGAGCGCGTTGTTGAAGTCGGCCAGCTCGACGGAGTAGCGGGTCGCCCGCAGCGACAGCGCGGCCCCGAAGTAGTCGGTGCCCGGCGACCAGGCGCGGGCCTGCAGGCCGAGGCCGGCGGTGCCGGCGGGAGTGGTCTGGCCGCCGCCGAAGGCGATGGGCTGGCCGTACAGCGCGCCGTCGGTGACCGAGGGCTGCTGCTCGTAGCTGTAGAAGCCCCCGAGGAAGCCTGCCTGCAGCCGCAGCCAGGGCCGGTCGACGTCGGCGGCGGCGCGTTCCACGGTCGCCGTGTCGGGCGTCGTGTCGGCGGCAGTGTCCGCGGCAGTGTCCGCGGTGGCGGCCAGCATGGTGTCCGTCTCGCGGACGGTCGCTTCCTGAGCGGGCGCTTCGGCCGGGGTGCTGGTGGCCACTGCGGCGGAGGCCGGGGCGCGCACGGGCACCTCGATCATCGAGGACACACCGGAGGCCGTCGACAGCACGGTGATGCGCAGCGTGTCCGTCCCGCTGGCCGGGGCCTGGACGCGCACGGCGTAGCGGCCGCCCCCCTTGTCGCTGACGGCACCGACGCTGCCGGCGTTGGTGAAGACCTGCAGCGCCTGGCCGGCCACGGCCCGGTTGCGGTCGTCGCGGGCGTCGATGTCGACGTCGATGGCCGCGCCGGGGGCCACGCTGGCAGCCTTGGGAGACAGGGAGAGGTGCGCGATGGCCGCGGGGAGGGCGCCACCCACCGGAGTGCTGCCCGTGCCGGGGAGGGCGCTGGCCACGGCCGCGGCACCCGGGCGCGGAAACTGGCGGCCGGCCACGAGGCCGTCCCAGGCGGTGGCGACGGCGGTGGCGCCGGGGTCCCCGGTATTCGGCAGGTCCACCCCGACGGCGTCCGCGGGAAGCTGCAGCAGGCCGGCCGCGCCGATGTGACCGCTGGTGGCCGCCTGGATCTCGACCAGGCCCGGCAGCGTGCCGGCCGTGTAGGCCGTGTGCGCCACGCCGTGGTCATCGGTGGTCAGGTTGGTGTCCTGCAGCCGTCCGTCGCCGCGAGCGATGGCCAGCGACACCGGGGTCGAGGGGACCGGCCAGCCCAGGCTGTCGACGGTGACGACGGTGAGGACGGCGGCGTCTTCACCGTTGTCGAGGAGCTGTTCGGTCGAGGGAATGACGACGACGCGGGCCAGGGGGTTGTCGCTAGGCTGCCCCCACGCGGCGGCCTGGACGGCGGCGCCGACGTCTTCGGTCAGCGTCAGCGTCTGCTTCCACGCGTCTGCGCCGGCGGGTGCGAGGTCGGTGGCGGCGGTCGCGCCGGCCACACCGAGGCTGACGCCGGCGGCGCCGGGTGCCCGGGCCATCACCGAGAGCCGGCGGGTCGACGCCTGCAGCACGTCGGGGTCCGCGCCCAGCTCGACGGCGCCGGGCAGGGCCGGCAGGAGTTGGACCTGCAGCGCGTCGGTCTGGTCGCCGCGCGGGTCGGGTACGGTGGCCTTGATCGTGGCGCTGGTCGCGTGCGAGCGGGCGTCCGGCGTCCACACGGCGGAGTAGACGCCGCCGCCCTCGTGCGTGGCGGCGCCGATGGAGCCGACCGTCGTGTCGAAGCGGACCTGGGCGGAGGTGTCGGGCTGGCCGGTGGCTGTCGCCACAAGCACGCGCACGACGGTGCTGGTCGTGCCGTCGGCGGGCACCTGGGTCGCCGTCGGGAAGAGCTGCAGGCGCGGGGTCGGCGGCACCTTGAGGTCGTAGGGGGACTCCTCGTGCTGGTCTCCCTTGTCGCTGACGATGGTCGCGGTCGTGACGCCGGGCGGCACGCGGGCCTTGACCTTGGCCGCGCCGGCGGCGTCGGCCTGGGCCGGGCCGTACTCCTGCCCACCGATGCGCAGGCGGACCTGGCTGTTCGGCAGTCCGGTCACGCTGAAGGTCGTCTCTCCGGCCATGGGCACGACGAGGCCGCCGAAGCTGCCGGCGGGGTCGCGGCGGTCGGCCACGGTGACCAGGGCGAGGTGGGGGTAGAGCCGCGCCGGTGGCGTCAGCAGCAGCGAGTACTGGCCGCGGCCCAGCGGCGTGACCGGGCTCACCGTGCCGGCTGAGGCCTCCACGGCCAGGTCGGCGCCGTCCAGCGTGCCGGCCGCCCCACCGCTGAGCTGGATCGTCACCGTGCTGGAGGCGTCCTTGCCGAGGAGCACCTCGGCGGGGTTGGCGCGCAGGCTGGCCTGGTGTGCCAGCGGCGGCACGACGGAGACCGGTACGCGGGTCGTGATCGTGCCGTTGCCGGCCACCTTGGCCCGCACCGACAGCTCGATGGTGTCGGGACCGTCGACGGCCGGCGGCGTCCATGTCGCGGAGAACAGGCCCGGCGACACCGCTTGCAGGCGTCCGGCGTCGCCGCGGGCGGCGGTCAGCTTGCCGTCGAGGCTGGCCAGGGGCTGTCCGTCGGTGCCGATGGCCACGACGTAGATCGTGGCGGCGGTGTGCCCGTCCCCGACGACGTCGCCGGTCGGGACGAGGTCCACGAGCGGCTGCGATAGCCCGGGGGCGGCGAGCGCGACGGTCGGCAGCGCGGCGGGCAGGAGGGTCGGGAGACCGGCCAGCAGGAGGGGGAGGAGGCGGTGGGTCATGAGGCCAGTGGGGGCGAGGGGCTGGGGGCCAGCGCCACACGGTGTGGGCGGCCTGGCTGCCGGCCTGGGCGAGTTCGCGGCATATTAGGGACCCCCCTCCGCCACTGTCAATCGGGCCCCGAAAGCCTCACATGGCCTGCACTTTCGAGCCCTCCGGGGCCGCCACCGACGCTGCCTTCGACGGCCACGCCTCCGTCTACGACCGGGTGTGGGACGAAGATCCGGTGGCCGCCTGCTTTCGCCGCGAGGTCCACCGCATCCTGCGGCACCACCTGCCGGCCGGGGGCGCGGTCCTGGACGCCGGCTGTGGGATCGGCACCGACGCGGCCTGGCTCGCCGCGCAGGGCTTCGCCGTCACCGCCATCGACGCCAGCGCCGGCATGGTCGCCCGGGCGCGCCAGCGCGGCGTCGACGCTCGCCAGCTCCCGGTGCAGCGGGCCGCCGCCCTCGGCCAGCGCTTCGACCTCGTGCTGCTGGACTTCGGCGTCGTCAACTGCCTCGACCCGGCCGGACTCGGACCCGTCCTCGCCGCCCTGCTGCGGCCGGGTGGTGTCGTCGTGATCGTCAGCATGCCCCGCCTGCACCCGACCTGGATGCTGGCGCGGGCCGCGCGCGGAGACCTCGCGGGGGCGCGAGCGCGCCTCCGCCCGGTGATCGAGGTGCCCGTCGGGGACGGCGCGGTGCGCACCCGCTACTGGTCGGGTCCGGCGATCCGCCGCGCCCTGGGCCCGGCCTTCACCCTGGTCGAGCAGCGCAGCCTCGGCGCCCTGATGCCCCCGCCCGGCAGCCGCCGTGGGGCCGCGCTGGACCGGCTGGAGCGGCCCCTGCGCGGGCTGCCCCTCGTCCGCGAGGTCGGCGATCACGTCGTCGTCGTCCTGCGCTGGTCGGGGGAGACGCCCCGGCTCCGGCCTCGCCGGTCACCGGGCCGGCTGCGCCGCCGGTGGGAGCGCCGCCGCGCGCAGCGCACCGGCGAGCTGCGGTCGCTTCGCGTCCTCGTCCTGCACCTCACCGACGGCTGCAACAGCGGCTGCGTGGCCTGCGACTTCCGCGGCCCGGCCGGGGGCGAGGCCCTCGATGCGCCCGCGGTGGCCCGCATCGCGGCGCGGGCCCGGGCGCTCGGCTGCGGCGAGGTCCTGCTCACCGGCGGCGAGCCGCTGCTGCGCCCGGACCTCGCCGAAGTCCTGGCCGCCGTCCGCCTGGCCGGGCTGCGGCCCACGCTGCTGACCAACGGCCTGCTCCTGCGGCGCCACGCCTGGCTCGTCGCCCGCTGGTGCGACGAGGTCGTCGTGTCACTGGATGGCCACGATGCCGCCGCCTACCGGGCCGCCCGCGGGGTCGACGGCCTGCCCGCACTCCGGGCCGGCATCGCCGCCCTGCGGCGACAGGCCCCGGGGATCCGCCTGCGCGCCCGGGTGACCGTCACCGCCGCCAACGTCGGCCACCTTCTATACATCGCCCGCCTCGCTCGCGACCTGGGCCTGGACGGCGTGAGCTTCCTCGCCGCCGACCTGTCGGGCAGCGACGCCTTCGGCCGGCGCGACGATGGCGGCCCTCCCCCGGCGGACCTCCTCCCCGACCCCGACGCCCTGCGCGCCGAGCTTGCCGGCCTGCGCGCCGCCCTGCCGCCCGGCTTCCTCACCGACAGCGACGTCGCCCTCGACCGGATCTGGCAGCGGGCGGCCGCCGACCGCGGCCTTCAGCCCGCCACCAGCCCCCGCTGCGACGCCCCCTGGACCAGCGTCGTCGTCCAGCCCGACCTCTCCCTGCGGCCCTGCTTCTTCATCCCCGCGGAAGCTGCGGCTGCGCACGCCCGCGACGACCTCGTCGACGGGCTCTTCGCCATGGGCCGGCAGCTCGCCGCCCACGACGTCGCCACCCACCCCGCCTGCCAGCGCTGCGTGTGCTGGGCGCGCCTGGGTTGACCCTGATGTCGCAGCCGTCCCCCTACTGCGCGACCATATTCATGTTCCCCGGCGGGCCCTGCCTTGTTCGCCCTCCTCACCGTAGGTCGACTACGCCTTCGTCAGTCGACCTGCGGCAGAACCCACCGGGGAGACCGCCTATGGCCGCTCGCTACGGGTTCCGTCTGCAACATCAGGGTTGACCGCCACAGGCCGGTCGTCAGCCGCCCTCCCACTCGGCCCGCAGCGCGTCGGCCCAGAAGGGTGGCGGCAACACCATGGCCGTTCCCAGGTCCGGGCCCGCGACGACCAGGGGCAGGCTGTTCCACGCGACGCAGCCGCCCGGCAGCAGCGTGGAGTCGAAGAGCAGGGACTGCTCGAAGACCACGTGGCCACCGGTCAGGTGGCGGGGGAGGGGGACGCGGAGGGCGACGATGGGAGCGTTCCGCTGCCGCTCGGCGAAGGCCCGCAGGCCCGGCGTCGCTGCCCTGCGCTTGTCGAGGTCCGCGGCCCGGTGGTGGATCCGCTCCAGCCAGTCGGGGTCGTGCTCGGCGAGCGGATCCGGCGACCACATCCAGACGCCGGGGGCGATCGAGGGCCGGTCTGCCCGGAAGAGGCGCCGGTTGGCCTTCAGCAGCCGGGCCCACACCACCCGCCCCTCGAAGTAGAGGCGGTCCCACTGGACGACCTGTGCAGCCAGCGGCGAGCCGCTCCAGTTCCGCGGGGACGCGCGATTCCACTCCCGCTTGGGCTGCGACGGGCGGTCGGCCCACCGCTTCCGCATGATCGCCAGGGACTGGATCACGGATCGGGCTCGTCGGCGGTGGGCGCGGTGTCGTCCACCTCCGACCTCGGCTGGGGTCCGACCGCGAAGGCTGGCTGGGCGAGGAGCTGGCGGAGCTGGAGGGCCGCGGCGTCGGCTTCTTCGGGCTGCTGGCGGTCGAGCGCGTCTTCGAAGGCCAGCAGGTAGGGGTCGAGGTCTTCCTGGAGCGCGGGGTGCAGGCGGTGGAAGCGGGTGTGGGCCTGCTCCAGCAGCAGGCGGTTGGGGAGCAGCTCGCGCGGGGGCACCTTGAGCCGCTCCAGCCGCTCCAGGGCCCGCTTGCGCTCGGCCGGGCTGAGCCGGCCCTGCTGCTGCTCGATGAGGACCCGGGCGGTCTGTCCGGTGGCCAGGACCGTGCCTTCGACGTCCAGCAGCCCGTTGACGTCGTGGGTGAAGGCCAGGTCGACCGCCTGGCTCGCGCCCGGCTTTGCCTTCGGGATCCCCGTGACCTCGAACTCGCCGAGCTTCAGGTTGCGGCTCACCATGCGGTGCTCGCCCTGGTAGATGCTGACGCGGATCACGGTCTGTTCGTGGTGCAGCGTCGAGATGCGCTCGACCCGGCGTGCGGGCAGGGTCGTGTTCCGGTGCAGGACCGGCATGAAGTAGCCGGCGAGGTGGCGTCGCTTGCCGGGCTTGCTGATCTCCACCCCCAGGCTGTGGGCCAGCACGTCGGTGACGACGATGTCGTCGAGGGCGTCGTCCCGGTCGGCCAGCCCGCCCTGCACCGCGGCGCCCAGGGCCACGGCGAGATCGGGATCCGGCCCCGGCGTGGGCGGTCGGCCGAAGATCCGGGTGACCAGGTCGTGGACGGCAGGCATCCGGGTCGCGCCGCCCACCAGCAGGACCTCGTCGACCGAGCGGGGCGCGGCGTCGGCCGACGCCAGGGTGTCGGCGACGCAGGCGTGCACCCGCGACAGCAGCGGCGCACAGATCCCGGCGAAGAGCGCGCGGGTGAGCGGCAGCCGCTTGCCCTCCTGCCAGCGATCCGCCGAGCCGGGCTGCGGCAGCGCCAGGTCGACCCGGTCGTGTGCGCTCAGTGCCCGCTTGGCCTGCTCGCACTCGGCGCGCAGCAGGGCGTCGACGGTGCTGCCGGCGGCGCGTGCCGGCAGCCCGGCTTCCGCACGTGCCGTGGCGACCAGCAGGTCGGTGAAGTCTTCCCCGCCGAGGCGACCGTGGCCGCCGCTGGCGATGATCTCGATGACGCCGTCGAAGATGTCGAGGAGGGTGACGTCGAGGGTGCCGCCACCGAGGTCCACGACGACCACCCGGCGCTCGGTCTCGGTGTCCCGCAGGCCGTGGGCCAGGGCGGCGGCCGTCGGCTCGTTGATCAGCCGCATGACCTGCAGACCGGCGAGCCGGGCGGCTTCCACCGTCGCCGCCCGCTGGGGCTCCTGGAAGTAGGCGGGGACCGTGACGATCGCCCGGGACACGGGCTGGCCCAGCACCTCTGTGGCGGACTCCCGGAGCTGGCGCAGGACGAGGGCGGACAGATCGATGGCGCCCAGCTCGTGCGGCCCGAGCTTGAAGCGCGTGGTCGCCCCCATGTCCCGCTTGAACCACCGGGCCCCCGCCTTGGGATCCCGCTGCAGCCGGGCGAGGGCGTCGTCGCCGACCATCAGGTCTCCGTTGGCGTCCAGCGCCACCGCCGAGGGCAGCAGGGGGCTGCCGGAGGGCAGCGTCAGCACCTGGGGCTGGCCGTCGCGCAGCACGGCGACCAGGCTGTGGGTGGTGCCGAGGTCGATGCCGAGGACCGGCGCAGCGGAGTCGGAGCCGTCCTGTTCGGTGGAGCCGGGGCGCAGCAGGGTGAGCGTGGGCATGGGTCGGATCCTGCGGGGGGTCAGGCGTCGTCGGTGGCGGCGTCGGCGTCCAAGCCGGTCACGGCGAAGGCGTCGCGGTGGCTGCGGGTGCGCGTGTACACCGCGCGCAGGTGGCCGTCCGACAAGGCGAGGAGGTTGACGCCCCGATGGTTGATGAGGGCGTCGGCGTGGGGGTCCAGCTCCTGCCGTTGGGTGAGGCTGAAGGCGCCGAGCAGCTCGTGGGTGAACAGGCCGCGGGCACGCATGGCTTCGATGGCCCGAAAGAGCACCACCTGGGGGGCGGTCGGGTGGTGGTGCGGCGCCCGCAAGGTGGCCATCTCTTCGCGGAAGGGACGCTTCCCGAGGAACTCGCCAATGGTCGCGCCGCCGATGAGCGCGCAGACGATCACGACCCCCGCGCCGTCGATGGCGTCCTGCCCACCGGCCGTGGCGAGCTTCCAGCCCGGGTAGGCGATGATGAGAGCTGCCAGGGCGAAGCCGGCCAGGGCCCGGCGCCGGGTGTGGGCGTGGATCACCTTCCAGCGCGCCGCTCGTTGCTCGGGGTCGGGCATCCCGAGGTCGATCCCGTCCACCTGCCGCGCCGGGACGGCGAGGGGGATCGATGGGGTGCGGCCCCACCGAGCCCAGGCGGCCCGCCAGGGCTCCACGCCGCTGACCCGCACCTCGAGCTGGTGCAGCGCGGCCAGGAGGGAGGGCTGGTAGTCCTGGAGGTGGGCGAGGAGCGCGGAGAGATCCTCGACCCCCTCGACCAGGTCGCGCAGGACGGCGCAGGTCCCGATGGCGTCGGCGCCGTCGGCGTCGACCAGCGCCTGGAGGAGGAGCCCGGGCACGGCCGGGTCGGCGTGGGCTGCGCGCCAGCTCTGCACCAGCACGATGCGCTCGGACAGGCGCACGCGGTCGGCGTCGTCGAAGGGGAGGTCGAAGCGGCCCAGCGCGTCGGCCGCGTCGTCGAGGGCCGCTTCGTCGAGGGCATAGGCCGCCGCGTCGAGGACGCGGACCAGAATGTCTGCCCAGGCCCCAGGGGCGCCGCTGCGCAGGCGGGGGCCCTCGGCAGCGAAGAGGGCGGCGATGGCGTCGGGCTCTCGGGCGTCGACGAGCGCCCCGACGCGCGCGTGGAGCAGCCGGGCCGCGTGGTCGTCGTCGAGCCGGTCCGCCAGCTCGGTCCACGCGGGGTCGGTCGCCTGGGTGGGGCGGTCGTGGAGGCATTGCGTGGCCAGCTCGACCAGCAGGTGGTGGGTGGCCGGGCGCGCGGCCAGGCGGGCCAGCAGGGCGGGGATCCGCTCCGGCTCGAGCGCGTTCCAGCAGGCGTACACCAGCCGCAGCAGGTCGGCGTCGCCGTCGGCCAGCGCGCGGCGCTCCAGCTCGGCGAGGGCCGCGGGGAAGGTGTCCGGGGACTGCTGCGCCAGCCAGGAGAGGGGGTCCGGCTGCTGGGCCGGGGCGACCGGTGCTTCGTCGACGGGCGGCGTCGCGTCGAGTGGGGCTGGGGGTTGCGTAGCCGCCAGCGGTGGCAGAACCGGCGCCCGCCGTCGCGACCCGGGCCGGAGGGCGTCGCGGGCCTGGGAGTACAGCGCGTGGATGTGCTGGAAGACGTCGGGGTGCGTCTCCGGGCTGTAGCGCTTGATGAGCGCGGCGTAGGCCTTGCGGAGCTGTCGGCGGTCCGCGGCGGCGTCGCCGAACAGCTCGGCCGGGCTGCGGCATGCCCTTGGGTCGTCGGGCATGGTCACCGCGGCGTCTCCGGCGCGGACTTCGCGGAGGGGCGGGCGTCCTGTGGATCGTCGAGGAGGTCCATCAGGGCGACGAGATCGCGCTTGATGTGCTGCCAGAGCAGCGGCGCCCGCTGCTGCAGGCGCGGCAGCGCCCGCTCGATCCGCTGGCGGTCGGGTCGCGGTCGCCGGGCCGCCAATGCATCGGCGAAGGGCGTGCTCCACGCCGGGCTGCGGTCGAGGCGCAGCAGGTCGAGGAGCAGGTCGGCGAGGGAGCCGGGCAGGGCGCCCTCTTCCACGAGCCGCAGGACCTCGCGGCGGGCGTCGAGCTGCCGCATGATCCGGGCCCGCCCCCGGGAGGCATCCGGCCAGCACTCCGCGAGGGTGTCGGCCAGCGCGTCGAGCTGCACCAGGTCGAGGTCGGCGACCTCGCGATGCAGGTGCAGCTCGCACTCGGCGAGGGCGGTGGGGCCGAGATCAGCGGCGCGCTGCAGCCAGTGGGCGACGCGATCGACCGGGCCCGTTCGGCTCGCATCGGCCCGCTGTGCCGCTTCCCGGATCTGGCCGAGGAGACTGGCCGGGTCCGGGCGCGGCGCCTGCTCCTGCAGCAGGCGCAGGAGGGTGGCCACGTCGATGCGGGGAAAGCTCGGCTCGGACGCCATGGCAGGACAAACGCTCCGGGGCGAGGAGTATGCCACGCGGCCTGCGGTCGGCTGCGGCCGTGAGGGGGTGATCCTCGCCCGTTCGCCGGGCTAGGAGGACGCGATGCACGTGGTCCTGTTCAACCCGCGGGCCCAGGAGGCCCACCGGCGGCTGCCGCTGTCGGTGCTCTTCCTCGCCCGGACCCTGCCGCCATCGGTGTCGTGGGAGATCTGCGACGCCAACGTCGACCGGCAGGCGCGGGCCCGGGCGGAAGCGGCCATCGCCCGGGACCCGGCGGGCACGGTGCTGCTGGTGACGGTGATGCCGGGGCCGCAGCTCCGCGCGGCGACGCCCTGGTGCCGGCAGCTCAAGGCGGCGTTCCCGGCGCTGACCATCGTGTGGGGGGGCTACTTCCCGACGGTCTACCCCGACGCCTGCGCCCGGGACCCGGCCGTCGACATCGTCGTCATCGGGCAGGGCGAGCAGACCCTGCCGGACCTGCTGGCGGCGCTGCAGTCCGGTGGCGATCCGGCGGAGGTGGCCGGCGTGGCGCTGTGGCAGGAGGGGCGCCTGCACCGCGGGCCGACGCGGGGGCCCGCGCTGAGCAGCCGCTTCGGCCTGCCTCCCTACGACGCGCTCGACATGGACCGCTACGCGGCGCGCACCTTCCTCGGCCGGCGCACCTTCAACCACCACAGCTCGGTCGGCTGCCCCTTCACCTGCAACTTCTGCGCGGTGACCAACATGTTCGGCGGGCGCTGGCTGGCCGACCCCGCCGACGCCGTCGTCGCCGCGGTGGAGCGCCTGGTGCAGGGCTACGGCGCCGACGCCATCGAGTTCCACGACAACAACTTCTTCGCGGCCGAGAAGCGGGTGGCGGCCGTCGCCCGGGGTATCGCGCCGCTGTCGGTGCGGTGGTGGGGAGAGGGCCGCATCGACACCATGCTGGCCTTCTCCGACGAGACCTGGCGGGCCATGGCCGACAGCGGGCTGGCCATGGTCTTCTTCGGCGCCGAGAGCGCCGACCAGGCCACGCTGGACGCCATGGACAAGGGCGGGCTGCAGGTCGGCGACACCGTCGCCCTCAACCGGCGGGCGCGCCGCTTCGGGATCCGCCCGGAGTTCAGCTTCGTGCTCGGAAACCCCGGCGATCCCTGGCGCGATCTGCAGGCCAGCCTGGAGCTGGTGCGCCGCCTCAAGGACGACAACCCCGACTGCGAGATCATCCTGTACATGTACACGCCGGTGCCACTTCCCGGAATGTACGACGAAGCCGTCGCTCAGGGCTTCTCCTACCCCGAAGACCTCGACGCCTGGCTGGCCCCGCCCTGGACCTCCTACGAGGGGCGGCGCGGGGCCGTCACGCCCTGGCAGGACGCCACGCTCGTGCGCCGCGCCTACGACTTCGAGGCGGTGCTGCACGCGCGCTGGCCCTCGGTCAGCGACCGCCACCTGCGGCCCTGGCAGCGCCGGCTGCTGCGCCGCCTGTCCGCGCCCCGGTGGCGGGCGCGCGCCTACGCACACCCGGTGGAGCTGAAGGCCCTGCAGAAGCTGTGGCAGTATCGCCGGCCCGAGGAGATGGGCTTCTGAGGCATCAACGGCCCCTCCCTCTCCCGGGCTCGCGGCACCCTCCACCCCCTGCCTCCTCCATGAAGCTACGCAGCCGGATCGCAGCGGCGCACCTCGACCCCGGACAGCAGCGCCGGCTGCTGCGCGTGCTCCGCGACGTCGCCCAGGCCGACGGGCGCATCGTCGAAGCCGAGTTCGAGCTCATCGCCCGCCTCCTGCCCGGCGCGGACCGCCTCGAGGTCGTCGCCGCCGACCTGGAGTCGCTGTGGCCACACGCCGAGCTGGTGGTGACGGCCTGCATCTACGTGGCGGTGGCCGACGGCGAGTACTGCGTGTCCGAAGCGCGCCACGTCAGCGCCCTGGCCCACGGCCTGGGGATGAGCGCCCACCAGCTCGCCGAGCTGGAGGCCCGGGTCTTTGCCGAGCTGGCGGAGCGGGGTGGCGCGGCCTCGTGATCGGCGGGGCGGCGTGAACAGTGGTCCATGGCGGGCTCTCACGGAAAGGGCCCGCTCTGACGGGCGGCGCGTGTGTGTGCGGCGCCCCGTCGGTCCCTGCGGCGAACTGCGCAGACCCTGATCCTGGTCATGTCACACGCGGCGGCGCGGCCTCTCGCGCGCGGTAGAAGATGTGCAGTGCAGCGGCAGCACGTGGCCAGACGCCGTTGTGCGGCAACTGTCCCCGGAGCTCTCCATGACCCGCCTGTACGGCAACGCGGCCGACGACGCTGGGGTCGACGATCTGACCGACGGTCCCGGTCCCCTCGTCGGCGCATGTTTCACCTCTGCCGTGGTGGTGGCGCTCGCGTCACTGCTGTTCAGCGGACCGGCCTGGTCGATGGGCCTGTCCCTGGGCGGCAGCTCATCGTCCTCGACGACGCCGGACTTCGTGTCCACCGTCATCGACCAGTGGGGCGGGCTCGACCGCCCAAGCCGTCTCGCCCTGACCGACTCGGGTCTGGTCTATGTCTCGGATGGCGAGGGTCGCGTGGCGACCTTCGACGTGGTCGGCGAACGCGTCGCCACCCTGACCGCGGTCTCCCACCCCCTCGCCCTCGACGTCGCGCAGGTCGAAGTCACCACCGTGGTCGCCGGCTGCGCCGACGATCCCACGGCGATGGTTGCGCCGGATCCTGCCGCCGACCCCGCCGCCGCCGACGAAGACGACGACAGCGACAAGGACAGCGACAAGGACAGCGACAAGGACAGCGACAAGGACAGCGACAAGGACTCCGACGACGACAGCGACGGCGACGTCTACGGCGACACCGGCTTCGCCGACACGGGCTCGCCGGGCTGCACCCCGACCTCGGAACCGGTCGTGACCCTGGTCGACTACGTCTACGTCGGCGACCAGGACGAGGGCTCGGTGCGTATCTTCGACGACGGCGTCGAGGTGGGCGTCCTGGGCATCGGCGCCGGCGAGTTCGGCAAGCCCAACGCCATCGACGTGGCCTGGGACCTGACGGCCTGGGTGGTCGACAGCGAGCTGAACGAGATCGACGTCTACGACGTCGACGGCAGCAAGCTGTTCTCCTTCGGCAGCTACGGGTCTGGCGACGGCCAGCTCGACTTCCCGACCGACATCGCCGTGGACCTCGCGGCCGGCGAAGTCTACGTCTCCGACTTCGGCAACGCCCGCGTGGTCGTCTTCGACACCACGGGTACCTGGCTGCGGAACCTCGATCCACCCGACAACCCGGCCGGAGACCCGGCCTTCTACCGCATCTCGGGGCTGGCGCTGACCCCCGACGGCGACCTGATGGTCGTCGACGCCGCCCTCGGCGCCATCGTGACCATGGGGACCGACGGCACCCTGCGCAACATCATCGGCTACCAGTTCGACACCTACGGGACGGGAGAGCTCAACATCCCGGTCGATGCCGCCAGCGATGGCGCCTACGTCTACGCGTCGAGCAGCAAGGACGGCGCGGTCAAGCTCTTCGAGGTGCTGCCATGATGACGCTCAGCTTCGCTTCCCTCGGCTGGCTGCTCTCCGGCACGGCGCTCGCCATCGACGCGCCGCACCCCACCGACTGCACGACCTGCCACTCCCTGCACGCCTCCACCTACCCCTCCCTCACCTCGCAGCTCTGTGAGGGCTGCCACTTCGAGGGCGGGCCGGCGCCAGCCGTCTCGACGCACAGCAGCCTGACGACCGACAACGGCTACGGCAACTGGCACGTCAACTGCTGGGAGTGCCACGACCCGCACACCCAGCACCAGGACGACACCTACGGCACGTCCTACGGCATGTACATCCCGGTCAACCTGCGGGCCGAGATCATCGAGGTCGACCCCGCGGACGCCGGTCCCTACTACACGGCCCTGTCGACGCTGCGCACGGTGACCAGCAGCAACCTGGAGCACACCTCGTCGACGGACTTCGTCGACGGCGACGCCTCCTACACCGACGACGTGTGCCAGGTCTGCCACGAGAGCACGACCAACTACAACACCTCGACGGCGTTCAACACCCACAACGACTACGGCTCCGACAGCCAGCCGGGTGGGGACTGCACGACCTGCCACAGCCACACCTCTGGCTTCCAGGCGGCGGGGGGAAGCTGCACGAGCTGCCACAGCAGCGCCCAGGGTACCGGCGGTGAGCGGCGCCAGATCGTCAGCACCGGCGGTGACTTCGAGCGCACCAGCCACCACGTCACCGACGGCTCCACCACCGAGATGGTGACCGCCGACGACTGCGCGGTCTGCCACGACCAGGGCAGCCACCAGTCCTGGACGGAACCGGCCGTCTACCTCAACGACCCCGACGGCGGCACGTCCTTCAGCTACGACGGCACCGGCGCGTCGGCCGAGGGCTTCTGCCTGGGCTGCCACGACGCCGACAGCTCGCTGGCCTTCGACTCGGACAGCGACCCGACCGACGGCCAGCAGCCGTTCAGCGACGGGCGGACCCCCGACGACATCGACACCTGGTGGACGGGCTCGTCCCACGCCACCTCGTCGGTGGCGACGCTCGCCGATGAAGCCTGCGCGGCCTGTCACGGCGGAACGGACAGCACCCGCTCGACGGCCAGCAACGACCCGGACATGCACGGCGGCGACAACGTCCACATGTTGTCCGACACGGTCGACGGGGTGACCGTCTCCAACGTCGAAGAGCAGCTCTGCTACGCCTGCCACGACGGCGGCACCGCCAGCACCGACATCGAGGGCGAAGAGCTCAAGGGCACCAACGGCTCGCTCATCTACCACCACCCGGTGGTCGACAGCGAGCAGAGCACCGGCCGCGAGGTCGAGTGCTCCGACTGCCACAGCCCCCACGGCGCCACCTCGGCGAACCCGGTCGCCGGCGCCAACGGCGTCGACATCAACGGCACCCTCGTGGGCCCGGGCACGACCGACGAGCGCGAGGTCGACGAGTACGAGGTCTGCTTCTCCTGCCACGGCGACGACTACAACACCAGCCGCAGCCGCACCACGAACAAGCGGACCGACTTCGCGACGACCAACAGCAGCTACCACCCGGTGGTGCAGGCCGGTCGGAACACGTCGGACGCGCTGAACAACCAGCTCCTCGGCGGCCTGACCACCAGCTCCACGCTGATGTGCAGCGACTGTCACAACAACGAGAGCACGTCCGACGTCGACGGCCTGGCCAGCGGGTCCTCGGCCAGCCCGCAGGGCCCCCACGGGTCCAGCTACGCCTACATCCTGCGCGCCAACTACACCACGCAGTCGGCGGGGACGACGAACGTCCGGTACTCCTACAACAACTACGCGCTGTGCTTCCTGTGCCACGACTACCAGGCGTTCACGGTGACGGACACGAACATGACGAACTTCAAGGAGCACCGGAAGCACGTCGACGGCGAAGACACCTCGTGCACGACCTGCCACTACAACACGCACTCCAACCAGGACGCGGGCACGACCTACTACCGGATCAACGGCACGCTCTACACGTCGCCGCCGGATGGCTACAAGACCCGCGGCGTGTCCTTTGCGCCGGACGTGGCCGGTAGCACCTACGCCGAGCCGACCTGGGCGATGAGCACCTCGTCCGGTGTGCGCTACTGCCTGGTGTCCTGCCACGGCACGACCCACGACTCCGGCAAGGACTACACCGGCTACTCCGGTGAAGACGCCCTGACCTACTGACCCTCGTCGTGGGTCCGACCCGACGGGTCGTCGCTTCGGCGGCGGCCCGTCTTGCTGTCTGCGGGTTCAGATCCAGTACATGAGGCGCCGGTCGGGCGCGGGCTCGGCGTCCTGCTGCTCGGTGTCTGGCGATGCGGCGTCGGCGTCGGCGTCGGCAGTCTGGGGATCGGCGTCGTCGGGCTGCGGCGCTTCCGGCGGGGCGGTGGTGAAGGTGAGCTGGTCGAGCGTCGTGCCGTCGAGGACCTGCCGCATGCTGCGCGCCAGGCGGCGCCACAGCGGCCACAGGCGGGCGGCCGGGTCGCCGGGGCGGGCCGGGGTGCCGCCGGGGGCCGGGTCGACCGAGCCGTCCAGCGCAGCGACGATCTCGCCGATGGTGATGTCGCGGGCGGGGCGGGACAGGCTGTAGCCGCCGCGGGCGCCGGCGCGGCTCTCCACCAGGCCGGCCTGCTTC
This sequence comes from uncultured Enterobacterales bacterium, assembly GCA_964599085.1. Lineage (GTDB taxonomy): Bacteria > Myxococcota_A > UBA796 > UBA796 > UBA2385 > J125. The sequence continues at coordinate 33,089 of CAZRFD010000037.1, forward strand.
AGGGCGGCGAGGATCTGTTCGAGGTACTTCGGGGGGATCTGCTCGCGGCGGGCGATGTCCCTGGCGGAGAGGCGTTCGCCGGGGAGCTGCTCGCCCAGCAGGCCCATGGCCCGCAGGCCGTACTCGCTGCGGCGGGTGACCGGCACCGATCAGTTGCCCGCGGCGCGGTCGGCTTGCTGCAGCAGGGCCTGGAGCTGGCCGGCCAGGGCGTGGGGCTGCCCGCTGAGGCGGCGCAGGGCGGTCTCCAGCACCCGGCGGGCTTCATGGGGATCGCCGACGGCGAGGCTGGCTTCGGCGAGGCGCACGGCGATGGCCGGGGCGCCCGGGTCGATCTCCCACGCGCGGCGGGCGTAGCCCAGGGCGTCCGAGGGGTCGCCGGCGTGGGCGCGCACGTCGGCGGCCGTCAGCCAGACGGCGGCGTCGGCGCTGTCGAGCTGCAGGGCCTTCTTGGCGGCGCGGGTGGCCTGGTCGTGGCCCCCCAGCTTGGACCAGGCCGTGGCCAGCTCTGCCCAGTCGGTGGCGGAGGCGTCGTCGTCGAGCAGAAGGGCGCGTTCCCTGGCGGCGGTGGCGTTGCCGGCGTCGCCGGTGCCGGAGAGGGCGACCGACAGCGACGCCCACAGCTCGCCAGCCATGGCCTGGACGGCGGCCTTGTCGTAGGAGCCGCTGCCGACGATCTCGGCGGGGGCGGCGAGATCCTGGTGGTAGGGCGCCAGCGGCAGGGCGCGCTGGAGCATGGTGACGGCCAGGGCCGGTTCCTTGGCTTCGAGCCAGACGACGCCGAGGTCGCGGGTGATGATGCCCTCGTCGGGGTACAGCGCCACGGCGCGGGTCAGCAGGCGGGCCGCCCCCTCGAGGTCGCCGCCGTCGCGGCGATGGCCGCCCGCTTCGTGGAGCGGGTCGGGGCCGTCGAGGTAGAAGATCCGCGCCTGCCTGGCGGCGTCGGTGGCGCCCTCTTCGTCGCCGCAGACCAGGCGCAGGCCGGCGACGTCCCAGTTGATGGCGGGGTCTTCGTAGGCCACGGCGGCGGCGTCCCGGACCATGGCCAGGGCGTCACCACAGGCCGCGTCCCCGTCGCGGCGCCAGGTCGCCCACGCGCGGAGCACCAGGACGTCGGGGCCCTCACCGGCGTCGCGCAGGGCGTCGACCGCGCCCGCGGCGTCGCCCGCGGCGAGGCGTGCTTCGGACAGCAGCAGGGCGCTCTCCTCGGTCGAGGTGTCGACGAGGTCGACGGCTTCGGCGCCGCGACCAAGATCGATCAGCGCCCGGGCCATCGCTTCCTCGGCGCCGTCGAGCTGCTGGTCGCGGGCCTGCTCGGCGCGCTCCAGCGCGCGGTCGGATTCTCCGGCCAGCGCCCAGGCGCGGGCCGCACCGACGATGGCGCGGGCTTCGTCGGGGCGGCGCTCCAGGGCCAGCTCGTAGCCACGGGCGGCGGCCTTGTAGCGGCCGTCTTCGAAGTAGCCGTCGGCCTTGCGGAGCTGCTTGCCCACGCCGCCGCAGCCGCCCAGCAGCAGGGCGGCGACCAGCGGCGTCAGAAGCCGGCGCCCACCAGCCAGTAGGGGCTGCCCTGGAGCTGCGCCTTGAGCTGCTGGATCTCGGTGGGGTGCAGCTCGAAGGTCTGGGGCTGCCCGGTGCGGGGGTCCATCTGTGTTGCGAACCATCGGTCTCCGACCTTGCTCTTGTGGAGCATCAAGCCCCGCGGGTCATCGTAGACCAGGTCCAGGTCCGAGGCCGACAGCGGGCGGTTCGGGTCTTCGGGCTCCTCTTCCGGTTCCGGGGGCTTCGGCGCCTGTGGCTTGCGCGGGGTGGTGGCTTCGAGCACGTCCTCGATCTCCCAGCGGGTCTCGAGGAGCTCGCCCTTCATGCTGTTGTCCAGCAGCTCCCGGGCCCGGGCGCCGTCGTCACCGCTGCAGAGCATGGTGAGCTCGGCCTTGGCGGTGTCGTCGGCCTTCCGGAGGCGGGCGACGAGGGCGTCGATCTGCGCGGCCAGCGTGTCTCGATCGGTGACTGCCACGGTGTCCTCCTGCACTCGGTACGTGCTCGGCCGGGCGCAGTAACACAGCGGGGCCACCGTGCTGGAGGCGGGGAGGTGGAGGGCGGCGGGCGGCCGGCCGCGGAGAGATCGTGGATCTGTGGATCGGCTTCGGTCGAGGGTCGCGGACCGGCGCGGGCGAGAGGGGGGGATCGCGGACCCTGCCCGCTCCCTGCGGGCTCTTCGGCCCTGGCACGGCTGTTGCGTCAGTCCCCTGCGCTCGACCGGGAGTCCGACATGACCGAGCTTTCGACTGCAAGCCTGTCGCAGAATCCGCTGCTGGCCCGCGCGGCACTGCGGCATCACCTGCGTGTGCCGGACGGCAGCGCGCTCATCGACGACGAGGGGCGGGCCGCCGCGCCGCTGGAGGTCGCGCTGGCGCTGATGGCTGCGCTCGGCGGTGGCCTGTGCTTTGGCGCGGTCATCGCGCTGGGTGGCGGTGTCGGCGTCGGTGCAGATGGCGGCGCGCTGGTCCGGCTGGCGCCGGCCTTGCTGGCGGGCGCGGGCATCGCCGGCGTGCTGACGCTGCCGCCGCTGTACCTGGTGACCGCGCTGCGGGGGCGGTCGTCGACTGCGGCGCAGATGCTCGCCTCGGCGTCCATCGGACCGGCGGTCTTCGGGCTGTGGCTGGGGGCTGCCGCCCCGCTGCTGCTGCTGTTCAGCCTGGCCGCGGACGCCGCGTTCGCGCGCTCGCTGCTCGGGCTGTCGCTGGCCGCGGCCGGCCTCGCCGCCGGTGGCATCGCGGTCGTCCGGCGGTCCCGGCGCCTCGGGGCCGGCGGTCCCGGCGTCCTCGTGCTCCTCGGTCACTACCTCCTCACCGCCTGGACTGCGCTGGTCCTCGCCTCCCACCTCGCCTGATGGAGTCCGCCTTGGCTGACCTCTCCCTCGTCGATGAACGCGCCCCCCAGCCTGCGGCCACGCCAGCCCCCGCCAGCCCCTCGGGGGCTCTCCTCGACCGTCTGCTGCGCGACGGCGACGGCCTGACCACCGAGCTGCTCGCCGCAGCCGACACCCGCCCTTACCTGGCGTCGCTGGCGGCACTCACCGCGGGCGGTGCTGCGGTCTTTGGGCTGGCGCTGGGCCTGCAGGGCGGGCTGCTCCAGGCACTCGTGAGCGCCGTGAAATTCCCCCTCGTCGTGCTCGGGGCGGCGGCGATCAGTCTACCGCTGTTGCACCTGGCCCAGGCCGTCTTCGGACGACCGCTGCCCCCTGACAAGCTGTCGGCCGTGGTCCTGCAGGCCCTGGCGACCGCCACGCTGACCATGGCGGGCTTGATCCCGCTGGCGGTGATCGCCTGGCTGAGCCTGAGCCGGGGTGCCGGACCGGAGAGCGCGGTGGCCTGGATGGCCTACCGTCGCCTGGTGCTGGGGGCCGTCGCGGCTGGGGCGGTGGGGGGTGTCGTGGGTGCGCGACGCCTGGCGCGCGCGGTGTCGTGGCCGGCCCTGCTGCCCTGGACCGGGGCGCTCGGCCTCGCGGGCCTGCAGCTCAGCTGGCTGCTGCGTCCGGTGGTCGGCATGCCCGGGGCCCTCGTGCTCCTGCGGCCGCTGGAGAGCGACGGCCTGACCGAGGTGCTGACGGCGCTGGCTGCCGCGCTGGGGCTGTCGTGAGGGCGGCCCTGGTCGTCGGTGGATGGCTCGCCGTGGGAGTCATCGTGGGCCTGCGCGGACGCCGCCCGGCCTGGGAACGGGTGCTGGTGGTCGCCTTCTGGCCGCTCTTCCTCTTCGCGAGCGCCGGCCAGGGCCCGGTCGATCCGGTCGTCCGTCTGCGGGCGGCCCTGGCCGAGGCGGATCCTGCTGCGCCCCTCGTCGACGAGCTGGCGGCCGCCATCGCGCGCCTCCACGGGCGGGTCGCTCGCCTGGACGCCGCGCTGGTGGCGGTCCAGGCCGAGGTCGATGGAGATCCCGCCCTGCGGGAGGCCCGCCTGCGCAGCCGCGCGCTGCTCCTGGCCGCCCGCGGCTGCGAGCGCGCCGCGCTCGACGACGCCCGGGCTGCGATCGAGGAGGCCGCCACACAGCTCTGGCTGCTCCGCGAGGCGGGGGAGAGTGGCGAGGTCGACGCCCTCCTCGCGGGCCTCGCTGCCCGCCTGCGCGCCAGCGAGGAGGTCGCCCGCTCCGCCGAGGGGGCTGCGGCGGGTGGCGTGCTGTCACGCTAGAGTGGCAGGCCGCCTGGAGGTCCCGTGCTTCGTTCGCTGATGATCGTGCTTGCCCTGGTGTTCGTCGGTTGTACGGGCAAGGCCGGGGACTCCGCGGGGAGCGGGACGGATGGTGGCGCCACGGACGGCGGGAGCGGCGACGGCGACGGCGGCAGCGGCGACGGCGGCAGCGGCGACGGTGGGAGCGGCGACGGCGGGAGCAGCGACGGCGGCACGACGATGCACAGTCCGCAGCGCGGCGTCCTCCTCGTCATCGCTGACGACCTCGGGGTGGAGGCCTCGGCCTGCTACGACGACCCCGTGGCCGAGCGGGCCCCCCAGCCGACCATCGAGTCGCTCTGCGCCCGCGGCGTGGTCTTCGACCGGGCGTGGAGCAACCCGATCTGCTCGCCGACCCGGGCGACCCTGCAGACCGGTCGCTACGCCTTCCACAACGGCGTCGGCGAAGCCGTCGGCAACGAGAGCCCCGGGATCCCGCTGGACGAGTGGACGATCCCCATGGCGCTCGACGCCCAGGGCGACGGCTGGGGTCACGCCGTCTTCGGCAAGTGGCACCTGTCCTGGGAGGACAACGGCGGCGCCGACAACCCCAACCTCATGGGCTGGAGCCACTTCTCGGGCCACCTGCTGGGCGAGCTCGACGACTACTCCGACTGGCCCAAGACGGTCGACGGCGTCGAAGAGCGCAGCACGGAGTACGCCACCACCGTCAACGTCGACGACGCCATCGACTGGATCCAGGCCCAGGACGCGCCCTGGGTCGTGTGGCTGGCTTTCAACGCGCCGCACACACCCATGCACCTGCCGCCCGCCGACCTGCACTCCTACGGCGAGCTGACCGACGATCCCGCCGAGATCTCCGACAACCCGCTGCCCTACTTCGAGGCCATGATCGAGGCGATGGACACCGAGCTGGGCCGGCTGTTCACCACGCTGGGCGACGAGCAGATGGCCATGGTCGACGTCGTCTACCTCGGCGACAACGGGAGCTGGGAGCCGGTCAACCAGGGCGTGTTCCCGGAGGGCCACGGAAAGCCCTCCCTCTACCAGGGCGGCGTCCACGTCCCGCTCGTCATCGCCGGCCCCTCGGTGGTCGACGGTGGGCGCCGCAACGACGACCTCGTCGACCTCGTCGACGTGATGCCCACCGTGCTGGAGCTTGCCGCTGTCGACATCCGCGACACCCAGCCCGCCGACAAGCCTCTGGACGGCATGAGTCTCCTCAACGTGCTGATCGACCCCGACGCCACCCACCACCGGGAGTGGTCCATGTCGGAGATCTGGGGCCCGCGCGGCCGCTATGACGAGACCGGCCAGACCGTCACCGACGGCAGCTACAAGCTGATCCGCTTCCGTGACGGGACCGAACAGGTCTACGATCTGCGCGTCGACCCCTTCGAGCTGGACGACATCGCCGTCTCCGGCATGGACAGCGAAGACCGCGCCGCTGTCGCCCGCCTGGGCAAGCTGCTGGACGGCATGCCCTACAGCCCGGTCGAGTAGCGCACGCTCGGACAGACACCTCGGCCGGCATCGACCCATCCCCACGCGCTCGGCAGCTCGACCGTCGATGAATGGTTGGAGCCAGGAACGCCGAGGACGGACGACGCTTGTTGGTGAGAGAGTCGACGTGCACTACCGTGGCGTTTGCCGTGTGGTGCAGGGCGTGAGGGCGCGAAGGCGATGGCGAACAGCGTGGCGCTCACAACGTGGGGTAGGTCTCGGACCTCGGGCCACTTATGAGCGCCTCTCGACGCTCCTCCGCCTCTGAGGCGCTCACAACGTGGGGTAGGTCTCGGACCTCGGGCCACTTATGAGCGCCCGCGACGCCCGCGACGCCCGCTACGCCCGCTACGCCCGCGACGCCCGCGACGCCCGCGAGGCCACGACGCCCGCGAGCCCGCGAGCCCGCGACGCCCGCGACGCCCGCGACGCCCGCGACGCCCGCGAGGCCACGACGCCCGCGTCGCCCGCGACGCCCGCGACGCCCGCGAGGCCACGACGCCCGCGACGCCCGCTACGCCCGCGACGCCCGCGACGCCCGCTACGCCCGCTACGCCCGCGACGCCCGCGACGCCCGCGAGGCCACGACGCCCGCGAGGCCACGACGCCGCGAGGCCGCGACGCCGCGACGCCACGAACCGCCGGCCTGGCATGCGGCGGTGACTGGTGCGGGACAGCCTGGGCGGAGGCTCGAGACGCCCGGTCCTGCGGTCTCAGGTGGCCGAAGTGCCCGTCAGATGCTCGGGTGCCGGCTGATCGCCTGCACCCGGGGGCTGGCCTGCAGGTCGAGCAGGTAGACCACCATGTCCTTGCCGTAGAAGCGGAAGCGCCCGGCGTCGCCGAAGCCCCAGCTCCGGAGCTGGCGGTTGGCGCCCTCGTTGTCGACCTCCGTCGTGATCTTCACGTAGCGGTGCCCCCGGGCGAGGAGGTCGTCGAACAGCACCTTGTTGATGGCGCCCGACACCCGCCGCCCCCGTAGGTCGGGTTCGAAGGAGCAGAACAGGCTCTCTGCCGGGACGTCGACGGACAGGGCCGGGGCGCTGGCGTCGAAGTAGCGGGCGGTGTGGACGAGCTGGCGCAGCACGCCCGGGTCGCCTAGCACGCCGGGCAGGGCTGCCGGCCCGAGCAGGAACCAGTGGCTGCGGAAGACGTGGTCGAACATGGCCGAGGTGTCGGTGCTGCCGGCGATGAAGCCTCGGACCCGCCGGGGGCTGCGGGGGCCGGCGACGTCGTCGAGCGCTTCGTCGTAGACGAAGCCGAGGAAGCGGTCGTCGTCGACCAGGGCCTGGTAGAGCTGGGTGAGGAAGGGCAGCCCCAGCCGCGCCCACAGGCTCTTGCCCATGGCGGCCCGGTGCAGCTCGGCGACCCGCGGGGCGTCGCGGAATTGCATCGGCCGGATGCTGTCCCACACGGCGTCGGCCACGACCAGCGGCTTCACCGCGGTGGCGGCGGCCGCGAGGGCGTCGGCGTCGGCGTCCTCCACTACTCCTGCTCCTTCTTGAGCGTCTGCAGGAAGGCCGTCTGGCTGACGGCGCGGTGCTGGGCGGCGAGGAAGTGGCCGATGGTGTCTTCGTAGGAGAACTCGAAGCTCTCGTTGAGCAGCCGCCGAGCCAGCGTCACGGCGACGACGTGGGTCGGGCCGAAGCTGTCGATCACCCGCGCGACGCAGGCGTCGAGGTCGGCGTCGACTTCATCTACCAGCCCCAGCCGCTGCGCTTCGTCTGCGCCGATGACCGGGCAGCGCATGATGATCCGGCGGGCGTGGCCCAGCCCGACGAACTTTGCCAGCCGCCAGGTCGCCATGCCGGGGAGGAAGCCCTGGTGCACCTCGGGGAGCTGCAGGGTCGCGTCCGGGGCCATGATCCGGGCGTCGGTGACCAGCGCGAGCTGCACTCCGCCGCCGACCACCGCCCCCTCCAGCACGCTGACCGTGACCTTGTCGAGGCGCTCCATGCGCACGCAGACCTTCTCCCACTTGTTGAAGCCGTGGATGTCGATGGGCGCGTCACGGCGAAATTCCTCGAAGTCGATGCCCGTGCAGAACACCCCGTCGCGGCCCCGCAGCACGACGACCTTGGTGGCGCTGTGGTCTTCGAGGTGGTCGCACACCGCGGTCAGTTCGCGCACCAGGCGCATGTCGATGCGCGGCTGCAGCAGCACGACCCGGGCGACGTCCCCGGCTTCTTCGTAGGCGATGGTCTGCAGGGCGGCGGGGTCGAGGGGGGCGGTCACGGGGGCTCCACGGTTGCGGAGGAACGGTTGCGGAGGAACGGTTGCGGAGGAGGGGAGGATCGCCGCGGCGGTCGGGGAGGGTGCGGAGAGCCCCGGGCGAACTACCAGCGCAGCAGCGCAGTCTCGACCGTGGAGCCAGGGCCCATGGTCATCATCACGCAGTAGTCGCCGCGGCGGACGCGGCGTTCCTGCACCAGGCGCTCGAAGCTGAAGAGGAAGCTGCCGCTGCCGAGGTTGCCCATGTCGCGCAGCACACCGACGGTGTGCCGTACGTCGTGGGCGGTGATCCCGACGGTGTACTTGATGGCGTCGATCACCTTCTTGCCGCCGCTGTGGACCAGCCAGTGCGAGATGTCCCGCACGTGCAGGCCGTGGCGCCCCAGCAGGTCGCGCACCGGGATGTCGGCGTGTTCTCCGAGCACGTAGGGCACGTCGCGGGCCAGGTGGAAGCTGAACTTGCCGTGGGCGTCCGACCACCGGTAGATCATCGCGTCCCAGGCGTCGGGGATGAGGTGGCTCTCGAAGCCCAGTACGCGCGGCGCAAAGGCCGGTTCGTCGGCGTGCCCGGCGCGCACCACGATGGCCGCGCAGCCGTCGCCGAACAAGCTGTTGACGACCCCGGTGGCGATGCTGTCGTCGTAGACGTAGAGCGCGCTGTTGACTTCGCAGCAGACCAGCAGGGCGGTCTTTCCGGGGTTGGCGCGCGCCCAGGCCGTGACCGGGTTCAGCGCGTTGAGCCCGGCGTTGCAGCCCATGCCGAGGATGTCGGCGCGGTGGCAGTTCACCCGGAAGCCGAGGTGGCGGATGAACATGGCGCTGAGCCCCGGCAGCATGAAGCCGGTGGAGCTGACGCAGCAGAGGTAGTCGACGTCGGCCGTCGACAGGCCGGTGTCGGCCAGCGCCTTGTCGATGGCTTCCGCCCCCAGGCGGAGCGCCCAGCGGCGGTGCTTGGTCAGAAGCTCGCCCTGGGACTCGGTGGGGCGACCCTCTTCGTCGGCGGGCGGCAGCACGAGGTAGCGCCCGCGGATGTGCGAGGCGGAGAACAGGCTGCGGACCGCCGGGTTGGCGACCCGGAAGCGGGCGACGATGTCGTCCTGGCTGTACCAGTCGGGAGGGTGGCTGGTGCCGACGGAGAGGATGCGGGCGTGTTCCACGGGGCGTTCCGGCGGGCCGCGACCGCGACCTCTCGTGCAGCCTACCCTGTCGCCGTGCTGCCGTGCGGGGAAGCGTCGACGACGGCGTCGTGGTGCACGTGATAGCCTGAGCCATGGCCACCGAGCACCCAGACGGGGTCAAGATCGACGACGACCCGTCCCGCGACACCGCGGGCGAGTCGACCACCGTCTCCGGCGACAGCTTCGTCGCCCACGTCCTGCACCAGGAAGCAGCCAGTGGCGGCAGCGAGCTTGCCCGCGCCATCAACGACGCCCTGCGGGCGCTGGCCCGCGCCGCCCGCAGCTTCCTGCTCTACGACCCCCACAACGACGCCATCCGCGGCTTCCTGCAGTCCTACGACGATGAGATGCGCCGCGCGCTGCACGCCGTCGACGCCCAGCGGCGCACCGGCGTCGAGCTGGAGATCCGCCCCTTCGAGATGCTGTGGGACGGGGAAGTCGTCTACAAGGAAGAAGACCGCGAGCGCTCGCTGGCCTACCGCATGTTCCGCGACGGCGTGCGCCGCCTGACGCTCGGCCCCCAGACCACCTGGGAAGAGCTGGTCACCCTGCTCCGCATCCTGTCGATCCGGTACACCGGCGTGCGCCTCCAGGAAGAGGACATCGTCACCCTGCTGTGGAAGGCCGGCTTCAAGAACATCGAGATCGTGGCGGTCGAGGGCTTCGTCCCCGTCGACGCCGACGTCGCCGAAGAGACCTCGGTGCGCCGCGGCGCTATCGCCGGCCGGGGAGAGGAGCGCGGCAGCGATGAAGAGGGCAGCATCGCGCCACCGCTCAGCTTCGACCTGCCGATCCCTGACCCGCTACCGATGGGGCGGGTGCTCCCGGCGCCGGTGCCAGAAGAAGAATTGCAGGCCATCCACCACCAGGCCACCTCGCGCCCGCTGCCGTTGCTCTGCGTGCGGCTGCTCACCCAGATGCTCGCCCTGGTCGCCGACCGCGAAGACCCGACCGACTGGCCGCACGTCGCCCACCTCATCGAGGAGGTCCGCGACTTCCTGCTGGCAGAGGGGCAGCTCGGCCACCTCACCGACGTGGTCCGGGCCCTCGAAGACCTGCGCGCACACGACCCCCGCCAGGTCGACCTCCACATCGCCGGCTTCGTCGACGCCCGCGCCCTGCGCCGCATCGTCCACAGCGTGCCCCCCGGCGGCGCCCAGCTCCCGCCGGAGCTGGCCCGCCTCCTCGACAGCCTGCCGGGCCACCACGTCGAAGCCGCCATCGACGTGATCGTCGCCGAACGCTCGCCGGCCGCGCGCCAGGTGGGGCGCCAGATCATCGCCCGCTTCGCCGAGACGGACCCCGACCTCATCCTCGATCGGATCACGGCGGCGGAACCGGAAGTCGCCGCCGATCTGCTCGTCGCCGTGTCCCAGGCCATGCCCCGGCGCCGCTTCGACGCCGCCCGGCGGGCCATCGCCCGAGGCACCCCCGACCTGGTGAAGATCGCGCTCGAGGTCCTCGGAAAGGCCGACGACAGCCCCGAGCTCCACGCCGAGCTCGCCGCCCTGCTGGCCAACGACGACTCGGACGTGCGCCAGCTCGTGCTCGAGCAGATCACGGGGCGGCACTGTGGCGATCTCTTCGACGACGTGCGCGCCCGCTTCGAGACCCTCTCCCACGGCGAGATGCGCAGCCGCGAAGCCGACGCATTCGGCAAGGCGCTGATGAGCCTCGACCCGGACCGGGCGCTGCCGCTGCTGTCGGAGTGGATCCGCCCGCCCAGTGTGTTCAAGCGCCTGTTCCAGGGGGCGCGCGGCTCGAAGTGGCAGCGCTGGGCCGCGGTCAGCGGGCTGGGGATCGCCCCACAGGCCGAAGCCGATCAACGCATCCAGTGGCTGGAAGAGCGGGCCGGCGAAGACCTCGCCCGGCACTGCCGCCGGGTGCGCGCCAGCCGACGCCAGGAGCGCCGCCATGTCTGAGGCCTGGAAGGAGCGCTTCGCCGAAGCCCAGCGCGTCCTCGGCCAGGCCCTGGACTCCGCCAAGCTCGGCGAAGACCGCGAACTGGCCGCGCAGATCCGTGACGAGGGCCACGCGCTGGTGCGCCTGCTCTTCGGCCTGCTGCGCATGACGAAGGTGCACGCCTCCGACAACTACGCCTTCGACAAGCCGCTGCAGGAGCTGGCCGAGACGCTCGATCGCCTGGTGGACCTGCTCGGCGTCGTCCACCTGCTGGCGGTCGAAAACCAAGTGTACCTCAACGACGTGCGCGTGCGCTTCATGGAGCGGGGCGAGGGTGCCGCCGAGTTGGGCGAGGAGCTGCGCCGCCTCGACGTCGGCGGCTTGACCTTTCACGCGCCGCCCAGCGTCGAGCAGCTCCGGCTGTTGATCCGGGGCTTCGCCCGGCCGCCGGTGGGCGCCGTGTCGCGGCAGGCGCTGTCGGCACAGCTCGCCGCCAAGGGGGCCACCAACATCGAGCTGCACGGGCTGTTCCGCTTCCGCACCTCGGGAGAAGAGGTCCAGGCCGACACCGGCCGGGATCCCCACCTCGTCCTGCACCGCGCCGTCGGCATCATCGACAAGACCTGGGATGATCTCGTCGCCGGGCGGATCCCCAACGCCCTGCCGCTGCGGCGGGCGGTCACCGAGATCCTCGAGCTGGGCCCCGAGCTACGCGGCGTGTGGGAAGACCCGCCCGAGGTCTCTGCCATGGCCGCCCACACCATGCGCGTCGCCCGCTACTGCATCATGGTGGGGAGGGCGCTCGGCCTGACCGAAGACTCGGTCCAGGACCTGGGGCTGGCCGCCATGTTCCACGACATGGGCTACGCCGCCCGCGAAGGCGCGGTGGCGGCGACGGCACACTCGGCCGGCAAGCCCGGCCGCGCGCCGCCCTTTGCGCGCCACCCGGGCTCCGGCGCGCGCCTGCTGCTGCAGCAGCGCGGCTTCCACGAAGCCAAGATCCGCCGGGCGCTCGCGGCCCTCGAACACCACCGCGACTACGACGACCACCGGGGTCGACCGGCGCTGTTCAGCCGCATCCTCCGCATCTGTGAGGACTACGACAACCTCGTGCGGCAGCGAGGCGGCGGGCAGTCGCCGCCGGACGCCCTGGCGCGGATGGTGGCGGGTGCAGGCCGGCGCTACGACCCGGTGATCCTGCAGGTGTTCATCAACGTCATGGGGGCCTACCCCCCGGGCACGCTGATGCAGCTCAAGGACGGACGCGTCGTGCGCTCCCTGTCCGCGGCCCGGGCCGACAGGACCTGGGACCGTCCGCTGTGCCGGCTCGAAGTGCAGGCCGACGGCACGCGCCTCGAAGACGACGAGTGGCTGGTGGACCTGGCGCTCGAAGGCGACGTGGCCGGCACCCTCGACCGGATCTGATGCGGCGCCTGTCTTGGGGTCAACCCTTGCGGCGGCTGTAGAGCAGCGCCTCGGCCACCCGTTCCGCGCGCAGGGAGGCCGCGTCGTCGCCGGCGATGATGTCCTTGGCGAGGCGGTTCGCCACCGGGTCGCGGCTGGCCACGCGCGCCGCGAGCTCGGCGGCGCCCTGGCGGGGGTCGTCGTGCCGGGAGTGAGCCAGCCCCCAACGGACGGCGTCGTCGGCGTCGATGATGCGACCCGCCAGGATGACCTGGCGTGCGATGGCGGCCCCGAGCAGCCGCGTGAGGCGGGTGGTGCCGCCAGCGCTGGGGATGAGGCCGAGACCGGTCTCGGGGAGGCTGAAGCGGGCGCGCGGGCCGACCACCCGCAGGTCGCAGGCCAGCGCCAGCTCGCAGCCGCCGGCGACGGCCGGACCATGCACGGCGGCGATGCTGACCCAGGCGGCCTTGGCGATGCGGTCGAAGATCCGCTGGCTGGCGAGGTCCAGGGCCGAGAGCGGGTCGGCCTTCTTCAGCTCGCCCAGGTCGGCGCCGGCACAGAAGGCGCCATCACCGGCCGCCTCGACCACGACGACCGCCGGCGGGTCCGCCTGCAGGCCGTCGAGGGCGTCGTCGAGCATCGAGAGGTGGGCCTGGTCGTAGGCGTTGGCCTTGGCCGCCCGGTCCAGGCGGAGGACGACGTGGGTGGAGTGGTGCTCGACGATGATGGGCATGGCCGCCTCGGGCTGTGCGGAGCATACTGCGGGGGCTGCGCCGGCATCGACGCCGGTGCGCCGCAGCGAGGAGACCCGCCGCCCCATGACCCCCGGTGTTCGCGAGCAACTCGTGCACGACGAGCTGGAACCCTGCCCATACCTCGACGGGCAGGTGGCCCGGCTCCCGCTGCGGTGGCAGTTCGACGACCTCGCCCCGGCAGAGGTGGACGCGTCGCTGGCGGCGGGCGACCGGCGCGTCGGGCGGATGCTGTACCGCACGCGCTGCCCCGACTGCTCGGCCTGCCAGCCGCTGCGCATCCCCGTCGACGAGTTCTCGCCCTCGCGCTCCCAGCGGCGGGTGCTCCGCCGCAACCGCGACGTCCGCATCGAGCTGGGGGTGGCGCGCTACAGCGACGAGAAGCTCGCGCTCTACAACCGCCACAAGGTCGAGCGTGGCCTCGCCCGGCGGGAGAACCCGCTGACGCGCCGCGGCTACGAGGGCTGGTTCCTGCGGTCCTGCGTCCAGACGCGCGAGATGCGCTACTACGTGGGTGAGCGGCTCATCGGCGTGGGGATCCTGGACCTCGGCGCCCGCGACAGCAGCAGCGTCTACTTCTACTTCGACCCCGACGAGTCGGCGCGCTCCCTCGGGACGCTGTCGACCCTGGTCGAGATCGACTGGCTGCGGCAGGCCGGGGGGCGCTACCACTACATGGGGCTGTACGTCGGCGACTGCCGCCACCTGTCCTACAAGGCGGCCTACCACCCCCACGAGCGGCTGATCGACGGGCGCTGGACCCGGTTCTCGCGGGGGGGCGCCTCGTCCCCTGGCGGTGACGCCGCGCCGGGCTAGTCGGCACCCATGTCGCCCCGCCCTCCCTGCGCTGGCCTGTGGAACACGCCGATGGTGCACGTCGACGGAGACCTGACGACCTGCTGCCTGGACGAACACCTGGAGAACCGCCTGGGCAACCTGCGGGACCACACGCTGGCCGAGCTCTGGGAGGGAGACACCGTGGAGCGCTGGCGCCTCGCCCAGGTCGAGGGGCGCTTTGCGGACTCCGGGCCGCTGTGCACGCGCTGCAACTGGCAGAGTGCTGGCGCCTACCCCCCCGACAAGGTGGCGAGCTGGCTGGCCCGCTTCCGCGCGCGCCGCCAGAACTGAGCCCCCCGCTGCCGCGTGATAGACAAGCGCGACAGGAGCATGACGGGATGAGTGTCGACGCTGGCGATGTGGTGATCCGCACCGAGAAGCTGCGCAAGGTCTACCGGACCGGCTTCTTGATGCGCAAGGTCGTGGGCCTGGAGAGCCTGGACATGGAAGTGCGCCGGGGCGAAGTCTTCGGCATCGTCGGCCCCAACGGCGCGGGCAAGACCACGACCATCAAGATCCTGACGGGCCTGCAAGCCGCCACCTCGGGTGCGGCCTGGATCCTCGGCCAGCCCTACCACGTGCCCGCGACCCGCCAGAAGCTCGGCTTCCTGCCCGAGCGGCCCTACTTCTACGATCACCTCTCTGCGCGCGAGCTGCTGGACTTCTACGGGCGGCTGTTCGGTGTGGAGCGGGCGCGGCGGCAGCGCCGCATCGACGACCTGCTGGAGCGGGTCGACCTGACCCGCTTCGCCGATGTCCCGCTGCGCAAGTACAGCAAGGGCATGGTGCAGCGGGTCGGGCTCTGCCAGGCCCTGCTCCACGAGCCGGAACTGATCATCCTCGATGAACCCATGAGCGGGCTCGACCCCCTGGGGCGCGCGCTCGTCCGCGACGTCATCCTCGAAGAACGGGCCCGCGGGTGCAGCGTGTGCTTCTCCTCGCACGTGCTCTCCGACGTCGAGTCGCTCTCGGACCGCGTCGCGATCATCGTCCGCGGCAGCCTGCGTGGCGTGGGCACCGTCGACGAGCTCATCGGCGACCGGATCCGGTACGTCGAGCTGCGCTACCGCGGGGCAGGGGACCCCGGCGGGGAGCTGCTCCGAGAGGACGAGGGCGGTCGCGTCGTGCGGCTGGCGCCGGACGACGCCGACCGGGCAGTTGCCAGCGTGGTGCAGGCCGGGGGCCGGGTGGTGGAGCTGGTGCCGGTGCGCGAGACGCTCGAGTCGGTGCTCCTCGACCAGGTCGAGGCCGCCTCCCCCGTGGACCAGAAGCGCTTGGGGGTCCTGTGAGCAGGTTGTGGGCGCTGGCCGCCAACACGTGCCGGGAAGCGATCCGGGACCGCGTGCTGTACTCGATCCTGTTCTTCGCCGTCGGCGTGCTGATCCTGTCGCTCGCCGTGCGCGAGATCACCATCGGCGACCAGGCGACGGTGGTGCGCAGCGTCGCCCAGGGCTCCATCGACCTGTTCGGCAGCATCATCGCGATGTTCCTGGGCGTGTCGCTGGTCTACAAGGAGATCGATCGCAAGACGGTCTACTCCATCCTCAGCAAGCCGATCCCGCGCTGGATGTTCGTGCTGGGCAAGTACCTGGGGCTCGTGCTGACCCTTGCGCTGGAGGTGGCGCTGCTGGTCGTGCTGTACACCGTCCTGATGCTGCTGCAGCAGTCCATGCCGCCAGGCGTGGTCTACCTGTCGATGGTCATGCTCATGGCGGAGCTGATGCTGCTGACGGCGTGGGCCACGCTGTTCTCGACCTTCTCCACGCCGACGACCGCCGCAGCGTTTACCCTGGCGATCTTCGTGATCGGCCACCTCGCCGACGACATCTGGCTGTTCGGCAGCCAGGCGGAATCGGAGTCGCTGCAGTCGATGGCCAGGGCGCTGTACTGGGCGCTTCCCAACTTCGAGCTGTTCAGCCTGCGGGTGGAAGCCGTTCACAACCGCCCCGTCCCCTGGGACCGGGTGGTGGGCGCGCTGGCCTACGGCGCGGCCTACACGACGGCGGTGCTCGCGGTCGCGATGGCGGTCTTCCAGCGGCGTGACCTGAAGTGAGCGGAGCGATGATCCCCATGGTGGACCTCGCGGCGCGGCACGCGCGGGTCCAGGACGCAGTGGAGCGGGCCGTCGTCGGCGTGCTCCGCTCGGGGCGCTACGTCGGCGGTCCGGTGGTGAAGGCCCTGGAAGCCGCGGTCGCGGGACGGATGGGGCGGGCGTGCGGCGCCAGCACCAACAGCGGCACGGACGCGCTCACCCTGGCGCTCAAGGCGCTCGGCGTGGGGCCCGGCGACCAGGTCGTGGTGCCGGCGCTGAGCTTCTTCGCGACGGTCGAGAGCGTGCTGCACACCGGTGCGGTGCCGGTCATCGTCGACGTGCGGCCCGACCGGCCGCTCCTCGATCCCGACGCGGCCCGGGCGGCCTGCGGCCCGCGGACGGCGGCCATCGTGCCGGTGCACCTGTTTGGCGATCGCGCAGACGCGCCCGACGTGGGCGTGCCCATCGTCGACGATGCCGCCCAGGCGGTCGGAGCGGACCCGCCCTGCGGGCGCGGTGTGCTGTCGGCGACGAGCTTCTACCCGACCAAGGTGCTCGGGGCGGCGGGCGACGGCGGCATGGTCGTGGGTGACGACGAAGCGCTGGTGGCACGCGTGCGCTCGCTCGGCTTCCACGGCATGTCGGCCCCCCACGTTCACCACCGCGTCGCCGGCCACGTCGGCGGCAACTCGCGGGTCGACGCGGTGCAGGCGGCAGTGCTGCTCGCCCACCTCGACGACCTCGACGCCCGCGTGGCGCGGCGCCGGGAGATCGCCGCGGCCTACGACGCCGCCTTCGGGGACCTCTGCCTGCCGCGAGACCCGGGCAGCCCCGTCAGCGTGTTCTGCCTGCGCCACCCCCGCCGCGACGTGCTGCAGGGCGCGCTCCGCGCCGCCGGCGTGGCCAGCGCCGTGTACTACCCGGCCCCCATGGGGACCCAGGACGTGCTCGGACTCGATCCGGCCGCTGCAGCCGCCGCCACCCCCAACGCGGCGGCCTTCTGCCGCGAGCTGCTGGCGATCCCCTGCCACGCGACGATGGGCGACGACGATGTCCGGCGCGTCGTCGATGCTGTGCAGGCGGCCGCGTGAGCTTCGAGACCTTCTACCAGGTGGTGGCGGGCTTCGCGGTCGTCTTCGGGCTGCTCATCGGCAGCTTCCTCAACGTCTGCATCGTCCGCATGCCGGAAGACCGCTCGGTGGTGTGGCCTGGCAGCGCCTGTCCGGCCTGCGGCACCCCCATCAAGCCCTATGACAACGTGCCGGTGCTCGCCTGGCTGTGGCTGCGGGGGCGCTGTCGGGCCTGCGGCAGTCGCATCTCGCCGCTCTACCCCACCATCGAGCTGCTCACGGGCTTGGTGGCCTGGCTGGTGTTCCGCCGCGTCGTGCCGGGCCCCGAGGTCATGGACACGGCGCACCTCGTTGCCTTCCTCGTCTTCTTCCTGTTCTCGGCGCTGCTCATCGCGCAGACCTTCATCGACGTGCGCCACTACATCATCCCCGACGAGCTGAGCGTCTACGCCGTGCCCTTCGGCGTGGCGGCGGGGGCGCTGCTGGCCGCGCTGCACTACCCGGGGGCGCTCGGCTGGCAGGGGGCGGCGCTCGGCGCGCTGGCCGGCGGCGGGATCCTCGGTACCATCATGGGCTTGTACTGGCTGATCCGCCGGGAAGAGGGGATGGGCTTCGGCGACGTGAAGCTGCTGGCGATGATGGGCAGCTTCCTGGGAGCGGCGCCGGCCGTGCCCTTCATCCTGTTCGTCGCCTCGGTCGCGGGCACCATCGTGGGCGTGCCGGTCGCGCTGATGCGCGGTCAGGGGCTGCGCTCGGCGCTTCCCTTCGGCCCCTTCCTGGCGTTTGGCGGCCTCGTGTGGCTGCTGCATGGCCCGGAGCTGCTGCAGCGCTGGTTCCCGGCGCTGGCGATGGTGCTCGGGCGCGGTTGAGCGACGCTGGCGAGGCGTTGGGAAATGAACTTCCCATGGGCCGGTGACTTCTTGCGTGGTTATTCGCAAGTTAAACCAATGAGTTAATGGATCTCTGTGTTCTCCCTGTGCACGCAATGTTGCTCCATGTCACACACGCGACACAGACCGATCGGAAAATCATTTCCTACTGGATCTGGCGCAAGTAGCAGTAAATACGTGGAGCGAAAAGTTGGCACGGACCCTGCATAAGATTCTCGCGGCACCGGGCGGTGCAGTCGGGTCGACCGGCTGAGCGACCGGAACGCTCTTTGACGTCGAAACGCCCTCCAGCGGCAGCGTGGATCCCCTCGGGGACACACGGTGTCGGGAACCGAAGAAGCGCCTGACTGGTCTTCGACCAGGACGCGCAACGCAGAACCGCAGACGTGGGACCGCATTCGCGGGACCGCGGACACGGGACCGCAGCTTCGGGACCCACGGTCACCGAGACCGCGCCGGAGGGCAAGAAAGCCCAAGGAAGCATCGGGCACGCAGTCGACCTCGGTCGGCGGCGGGCAACGGACTTCGTCATGGATCAAGGCCTCGGGGTCGGAACAGGCGCAGGCGGCGGTGGGCGAAAGCTCACAGCCAGGGCAGCGACGCTGCCAGCGTGCGTGCTGGGAAACGACGAGGAGGCAGGGACCGGGGTGACCCGGTCGAGCTTGGAAGTGGACGCACGGCGACCACGGACAGCTCGAGTCCCGCTGTGACGGAGGGGAAGGCTTCGAAGGGCAGCGCTCGGACCAAAGAAGCCGGAAGTGGCCGCCACGGGCTCATCGGAAGCCGCATCGCTCGCGATGCAGACGAAGATGACCTGGGTCAGAGATGACCAGGGTCACTGCAGGGTCGGAGGGACGAGCGAACCTCATGGTCGGCAGCAGGTCGTTGAAGCTTCGGCGGCAACAGACCTGCACTGCGCACACGGAGCAAGCCGTCGAAGTCGTGAGAAACGGC
>CAZRFD010000038.1:0-51110 GCA_964599085.1 uncultured Enterobacterales bacterium
TCGTGCCGCCATCGGTCGTGCCGCCGTCCGTCGTGCCGCCGTCCGTCGTGCCGCCATCGGTCGTGCCGCCATCGGTCGTGCCGCCGTCCGTCGTGCCGCCGTCCGTCGTGCCGCCGTCCGTGTTGCCGCCGTCGTCGCCGCCACCGCCATCACCGAGGCCGGCGTCGAAGGAACCACCACCGCCGCCATCGCCCCCCTCACCGGTGTCGCCGGCTGAGCTCCAGTCCACGGTCGGGTCCGTCGTAGACGACTGGGGGTTTGCTTCCTTGTCTCCGCAGCCCGCGGAAAGCGCGAGCACGGCCAGCGGCAGGCAGAGACGCAGGGGCGTCGGCAGCTTGGCGATCATGAGGTCTCCAGAGGAGGGGGGCGCAACACCTTGGCGGATCGCGGAGCCGAGGTCAACCCCTGGACCATCTCAGTCGTGGGCGGTACAACTGCCTCGCCGGACCACCTGGGCTCTCGTCGGGCCCGGCGGCCACGCCGCGCGTGGCTTCCCCTCCATCTCTCCGTCCCGCTCCTCGCCCGGAACCCGATGAACATCCTGGGACTGTCCTGCTTCTACCACGACGCCGCCGCGTGCCTGCTCACGGACGGGGTCCCGGTCGCGGCCGCCTCCGAGCAGGCCTTCACGCGCGCCAAGCACGACCCGGACTTTCCGATCCACGCGATCCACTACGTCTGCGAAGAAGCCGGCGTCGACCCTGCGCGGCTCGACGCCGTCGCATTCTACGACAAGCCGCTGGTGAAGTTCGAGCGGATGCTCATCAGCCACCTCTCCACCTTCCCCAAGAGCTTCCCGCAATTCGTCAGCGGCATGCCCTCCTGGTTCGCCACCAAGCTGCGCCTGGACAAGCTGCTGCGCTCAGAACTGCACTACAAGGGGCCGCTGTTCTACGGCGAACACCACCTCTCCCACGCCGCCAGCGCCTTCTACGCCAGCGGCTGGCGGGAAGCCTCCATCCTCACGGTCGATGGGGTCGGCGAGTGGTCGACGGCGAGCTGGGGCGTGGGCCGCGACAACAAGATCGAGCTGCTCGGCGAGATCCGCTTCCCCCACAGCCTGGGGCTGCTGTACAGCGCCTTCACCTGGTACCTCGGCTTCAAGGTGAACTCCGCCGAGTACAAGGTCATGGGGCTCGCTCCCTACGGCGAACCCCGGTACGTCGACCGCATCAAGAAGCTCATCCACATCGCACCCGACGGCACCTTCCGCCTGGACATGGACTACTTCACCTTCGACCACGGCATGCGGATGTTCAACCGCCGCCTGGAAGAGGTCATGGGCCAGCCGACCCGGCCGCTGGAAGGCGCCGAGCTCACGCAGTTCCACAAGGACGTCGCGCGCTCGCTGCAGGAAGTGGTCAACGAGGTCATGATCGCCCTGGCCACCAAGGTCGTGGGCGACACGGGGATCCCGCGGCTGTGCATGGCGGGCGGCGTGGCGCTCAACTGCGTCGCCAACGGTGAGATCCTGCGCAACGCCCCCATCGACGACATCTTCATCCAGCCCGCAGCCGGCGACGCCGGCGGGGCGATGGGGGCCGCGCTGTGGGCCTGGCACGACGTGCTCGACAAGCCGCGGGAGTGGAAGCTGCAGACGGCCTACCTCGGCCCCGGCTACTCCGACGAGCGCATCCAGGCCGATCTCGACCGGCTCGGCGCGGTGTACCGCCGCCTCGACCGGGACGAACTGCTGGAGGAGACCGCCGAGCTGATCGACACCGCCCACGTGGTCGGCTGGTACCAGGGTCGGCTGGAGTGGGGGCCGCGGGCGCTTGGGCACCGCAGCATCCTCGGCGACCCGCGCCACCCTGAGATGCGCACGATCATCAACATGAAGATCAAGTTCCGCGAGGGCTTCCGTCCCTTCGCGCCGAGCATCCTCGAGGAGTACGTCAGCCAGTACTTCGACATCGACCGGCCGAGCCCCTACATGCTGCTCGTCGCCCAGGTCAGCGCCGACCACCAGGATCTGCCGGCGATCACGCACGTCGACAACAGCGCCCGCATCCAGACGATCAGCCGCGAGCAGGACGAGCTGTACTACGACCTCATCGACGCCTTCCGTCGACGCACCGGCTGCCCCCTGGTCATCAACACCTCGATGAACGTCCGGGGCGAGCCGATCGTGAACACGCCAGAAGACGCCTACCGCTGCTTCATGCGCACCAACATGGACGCCCTGGTCACGGGGCCCTTCCTGATGATGAAGGAGGAGCAACCCGACATGGACCTGAAGACGGCGGCCGAGGAATTCGGGCTCGACTGACCCGCGGCCGGCGCGGCCCGATGGTGCGGGCAGCACGCCCTGACGAAGTCTCGACAGCACAGCCCCCTCTCCGTGGCTACCCTGCCGCGACCATGCCGACCCCCATCGCAATGCTCGCGATCGTGTTCGCCTGCGGTGTCGCGCGGGCCGCCGACCCACCCCTGCTCCTGCCCGGGGCGCCCTTGATCGTGGAGCAAGCGGGCACGCTGGAGCTGTGGGCCCCCGAGCTGGGAGAGGACGCGCGGGTGCGCGGCCGCAGCGACCTCGCCCGCGTGGGGACCGGGGTCCCGGCCGGCGACGGGCGCTGGTTGGTCCCGGTGACCCCCACCGGCGACGGGCTCCATGATGTGACCGTCCTGCTGTCGCTCAAGGACGGCGACCGCCGGCAGGAGTGGACGGTCTCCGTGCCGGTTCGCCCCGACGTGGCCGGCGCGCTCGACGTGGAGGCCCCGAGCGCGGACAGCGGCCACGAGGTCGTCGTCGTCCCCCTGGGCAGCAGCCCGGTGCCCCTGCAGGACCGGCGCCTGCTCCTGCACAGCCGCCTGGGCCGCCTGGGGCCAGCGACCCCGACGGATGCCGGCTGGCGCGTGCCGTGGGAAGCACCCGGCGGGCTCGACACACCCACCTGGGAGATCGTCACCGCGGCCGACGCCATGGCGCCCACCACGGTCGTCGGGTGGTCGGCCCTGCCCATCACCCGCCCCACCACCGTGCAGGCCGAGGTCCGCCCCGGGGCGAGCTGCCGGCTGACGGCCGGAGACGTGGTGACCGACGCGACCGAGGCTGACAGTGCGGGGCACGTGGCCCTCACCGTCGACCTGCACCCGAGCGTGGCCCGGGGCGAGCTGCGCTGTGTGCTGGCCGATGACGAGCGCGTCCACGTCCTGCCGCTGCCGGCCGGCCAGGGGCCCACGATCGCCCTGATGCCGCTGCCCGAGCGCCTGCCGGCAGGGGCCCGGGTTCCCGTCCAGGCCGCCGTCATCGAAGCGGACGGGCAGCCGCGCACCGCCGGCAGCGGTCCGGTCGTCGAGGGTGTTGGAGAGCTGCGCCTGGTCGCCGCTGGGCTGTTCAGCGGCACCTGGACCGTCCCTGAGGAGACGGGACCGATCGAGCTGCGGGCAACCCTCCGCGACGCATCCGACGTCCTGCCGGTCACGGTGGTCGCACCCGGCAGCCCCAGCGCAGGGCCGCCGGTACAGGTCGTGGCGTGGTCCGCCACGCCCGCCGTGCCAACGGCCGAGGGCAGCGTCGTCGTCCTCGCCAGCGCGCTCGACGCCTTCGGCCTGCCCATCCCTCGGGCCGTCTTCGAGCCCATCGCCACCGGCTCCCACCTCAAGCCTCGGCGCATCGTCGCCGGGCGTGACGGTCGGGCCGCCGTGCGCCTCACCCTCGACGAGGGGGCGACGCTGCCGAGCCTGCGCCTGGACAGCGGCGGCCTGTCGGACACCGCCGTCGTGCTCGTCACCGACAACCCGCCGACGGCCCCGGCCGGCAGCGGCCCCGACCGGGTGCGCAACGCCCGCGCAGCCCTGGCCAACGACCAGCCGGCCCCTGCCGACCAGCCGGCCGTCGGCGCCACCACCGCGCGGGCCGCCGCCGGCGACGTCCAGGCCGTCGCCCGCGTCGACGAAGCCCCCACCCGCGCCGACCGGGGAGACCCCTGGCTGCGCCTGGCGCTGTCGGCCGGCACGGTCCCGCACGCCTGGAGCCAGGCCGCTGTCGAGGGGGACCAGGGGATCCCCGGCAAGATCACGAGCCGCCAGGGCGATCTCTTCGCCGGCGACCCCCAAGGCGCCTTCGGTCTCGATGTCCGCGCCCGGGCCATCCCGGCAGGCCTGCCTGTCGGCGCAGACCTGCGCCTCCAGGCCCGCCAGGAGACGTACAACGTCGTCGGCACCAGCTTCTCCCGCCTGGATCTTCAGCTCGCCGCCGGAATGCGCGCCCCTGTGCCGCTGGGCAGCCGGGCCACTCCATTCGTCGTCGTCCAGGCCGTCGCCTTCCGCACGCCCCTGTTCAGCTACGACTACTTCCGCGCCGACGAACCCTCGAAGGCCGCCGGCGCCGACATGGTCACGACCACGGTCGTCGGAGGGCGCCTGGGCGGGGGCGTCGATCTGTCCCTCGGCGACACGCTGGTCGACCTGGAGCTGTCGGAGACCCTCGCCCCCTGGCCCATCGACACCCGCGTCGGTGCCGCCGTCGACCATGCCGTCATCGACCAGCTCGCGCTGCGCGCCGCCATCGAGCTGAGCTTCCGCAGCATGGAGTTCGACGTCGGTGTCGACCGCGCACAGGTCTACGACCAACAGCACCAGCTCATGCTGGGGCTGGTCTACCTGGCCCGTTGACGGGACCCACGCGGGTCTGGCCTACAGCTCGCGCCACGAGACCGCCGGCACACCCGAGCCCGGCGGCGGGGGGTTGGCCCCGACCATGTACAGCGCACGACGGTTGCGCAGCTCGTCGACACCGTCGCCCGTGGGCACGGCGAGCAGGTCTTCTCCGAAGCCCCAGTAGAAGATCGGGCCGTCGTAGCCGTGTCCCCGTAGCCAGGCCGCGATGCTCCGCGCGCGGTCCAGCGACAGCGAGCGGTTGTGGGCGCGATCGCCGACCGTGTCGGTGCAACCGGCGATGTAGAGCTTGACCGGCACCACGGCACCGTACTTGTCGAGCACGTCGGCGAGCCGGTCCAGCGTACGCTGCAGCTTGGGTTCTTCGGACGCGCGGACGACGGAGCTGTCGGTGTCGAACTCGACGTCGTCGTGGGGGATGTCGAGGAACCACGGCGAGTAGGTGAAGCCCGCCCAGGCACCACCGTCGCCCGACGCATCCGTGCGCAGGGTGACGTCGAGCAGCACCACGTCGGAGGGGTCGCCGACCCAGGGGATCTGCACCGCGCCCGGGCCGCCCTCCACCGCCACGCTGCGCTGGTCCAGGACGGCCTTGTGGGCACCGTAGGCGGTGATGTCGGCGCGACGGACCGGGGCCGTCACGTCCACCGTCAGGGTCCGCTCCCCGACGTCGGCGACCGCCCCGGACAGGTCGACCGACAGCGGCTCGCTGTAGGCGTAGTCGACCGGGACCGACAGGGCTTCCTCGGCGCCGTCGCTGAACTCGGCGCGGATCGTGGCGACCGCGTGGGTCACCGAGGGGTCCCGATCCCAGGGGAAGCGCTGCTGGATCCCCGCCGCCAGCCCGTGCTCGACGAAGTGCCACTGCTGGCCGCCCGCCTCGACCAGGATCTCCAGCTCGGCGACCGCTCGGGCGGGCGTGACCAGCAGGGCCGGCTGCTCGTCCGGTCCGGGGTTGGGGACGTAGCCGAGCTCCAGATCCGACGCCCGAGCCGGCCCCGCGAGTGTGAGCAGGGCGGGCAGGAGCAGCGACATGGGGGCCGGCATGGACACTCCGAGGCGGTGAAGGGGTCTCTGCGGGTGTATCCTCCCTCCCCTGCCCCCGAGGTCACCATGCGCTTGCCTGCGATCTTCGCGCCCACCCTCCTGCTGCTGGCCTGCGGATCCGCCAGCGACTCACGCCCGGCCAGCGCTGCCCCCCCGGCCGAGACCAGCGCCGCCGCCCCCGCACCCGCCGAGGGCGCCGCCGCCGCGGCCCCGGCGACCGCAGCCCCCGCCGGCAGCACCACGCTGCCCGACCTCAGCAAGGGCCTCGAGACCGGGAGCTGCGGCAATGGCCCCGGCAACGAGGGGGCGGACAGCCACTTCCTCGGCGACTTCCAGATCAACGGCACCACCGTCACCGGCACCGAACGCTGGCTGCTGCACGCCAACGCCAAGCTCCAGGCCTCCAAGCTCTGGAACGCGGGCTCCGACTGCGAGGTTCGCTGGATGCTCTCGGGCGCCATCACCGCCCCCAAGCACTGCGGCACCTGCGACCTGGGCCTCGATCTGACCGCCAACGCCGACCTGACGGGCAGCACCTGCCCCGAAGACCTCGTCAAGCGTGAAGCCAGCTTCACCGTCTCCTACGACGTCCGGCGCGGCAGCGACGGCGTGGCCTACGTCTACTTCGCCAACTCCGGCAAGCTCCTCGGCCAGGGCTACCACCAGACCGAGGGGCAGAGCAGCCGGTTCAACTACATCACTCAGCACCAGTGCAAGTGGTTCTGACCATGGCCTCCACCTCCAGACTTCCCCTCACGCTGACAGCCCTCTTCGCCATCTCCGGCTGCAGCGAGACCTTTGGCGGCGACGGGGGGTCGGGCGACGGCGGCGCCGCGGGCAACGACTCCGGCAGCGACCTCGGCGGCAACGGCGCCTCCTCCCAGCTCCCCTCGCTGGAGGGCGAGGTCACGCCGGGCGGCTGCGAAGAGCTGTCCGGCAAGCCCCTGGGCGGCGTCAGCGCCTGGTTCCTCGGCACCTACGAGGTCAACAGCAGCGGCAGCTGGGTGGGCGAGGAGGAGTGGCGGCTGTACGCCAACGACACCTGCACGGCCAACGGCAGCAGCGACTGCGTCGTGGTGTGGACAACCACGGCCAGCGAAGCCTCGGCCGGCGAGTGCACCACCTGCGACATGGGCCTGTCCGTCAGTGCCCAGCTCGACGAGGGCCGGACGACCTGCCCCGCGGGGCTGTACAGCGGCGACGAGAGCTGGACGACCACCTACGGCATCAAGTTCAGCCAGGACGGCACCGAGGTGAGCTGGTACTTCGCCGCCAGCAACACCTACATGGGCCACGGCTACGCCGTCGGCGCTCCCTCGGCCCTGAACTTCGTCACCGACCGGACCTGCGAGTGGGTCTGCCCCTGAGGGCGCCCCCCCCCCGCGCGCAGCCTGTCGCGCGACGGGAGCAGCTCGGACCGGACCGCGGCTACAGCTTGCCGGTGATGTCGATGACGTGCAGCCCGCGCCAGTCGGATCCCTCGCTCGGCAGCGCCGTGAACGCCAGGAACCAGCGGCCACCCGCGTCGACGACGGCCGGCTCTCCGCAGGCGACCAGCCCCGTCGGGACCTCTACCGTCTGGCTGCCGTCCACCTTGGTGAACGCGATGCGATCGCCCTTCTCGGGGTCCGCCATCCCGTAGGCCACCCACTGCCCGTCCGGCGTCAGCGCCGGGGTCGCGCGGTCGGGCAGGCGCACGTCCCGCGCCACGGTGGACTTGGCACCGACGCCACCGGAGACCACGAGGTCCCAGTGGTCGTCGCCGCGTTCATTGCTGAAGAAGACGACACTGGAGCCGGACCAGGTGGGGCGCGTCTGGTCGCCGTTGCCACCCACCAGCGGCGTGCTCTGCCCGTCCTGGTACACGAAGAGGTCTTCCGACCCCCGGTTCTTGCGGCTGTAGGCCAGCTCTTCACCGTCGCCGTAGCGGGGCCCGGCTTCGCTGAAGGGCGAGCTGAGCACCTGCTCCACCTGGTTGGTCGAGCGGTCCCAGATGTAGAGGTCGCCCTGCCCCGTGGCGTCGCTGACAAACGCGATGGACCGCCCGTCCTTGCGGATGGTCGGCCAGCTCAGGTCGCCGCTGATCTGCGCCGCGCTGAGCAATTCCGTCGCCCCTTGACCGCCGGGCGCCCAGTCATACAGCCGGCTGCTCCCCCCCTTGTTGCTGCCCTCGAAGATCAGGCGGCCCTTGGGGTGCCAGTTGGGGCTCACGGCGACGCCGCCCCCACCGGAGAAGGCCGACGACGATCCCGGCAAGCTCACCTTCTGGGGGGCGCCGACACCGTTGCCGTTCTGGATCTTGACCACGTAGAGGTCGATCTCGCCGCCAAAGGTGTTCATCTCGAAGGCGAGCCACTGTCCGTCGGGTGACCATGCCGGGTTCGAGGCGTGTCCTTGCGCCGACACGCCGATCTCGGCGGCGGGAGCCGCGGTCGACAGTGCGGCGGCGAAGAGCAGTCCGAAGATCATCCATCACTCCGCTTGGGGGCGAGGGTGAGGCCGAGCTGGCCCCAGGGGTAGAGACGAGCGCTGTCCGACTGGGCTCCCAGCTGGAGGCCGGCACCGAGCTGGAGCCCGCCGATGTCCAGGAAGCCGTACGACGCAGCCAAGGACCCGCCGAAGGACACGATGCTTCCCGACATCGACTGATACTGCAGCGCCGAGACCTCGGTGGCGTCCACGCCCGCACAGGCCTGATCCTTGCAATACTCAGACAGCCCGGTCGACTTGGCCACGCCCGCAGCCAGCACAGGCCCCAACGCGAGGCCGAAGTCACCGGTGCGCCAGGTCCCGGCGAGCCAGCCGAAGCCCAGGTTGAGCGAGCTTCCATCGGCTTCATAGGCCGGGTCATCCGTCAGGTCCGGCTGACCGCCGAAGGCTCCGTGCCAGCCCACCTCGACCAGGGCCCCCCAGCCGCTGTGCATGCCGAGCTCCAGGCCGACGCCGGCCCGCGCCCCCACACCGGAGAAGCCGTCGGGGTGCAGCTCACCCTCCTTGTAGGACGGCTGGCCGGCGACGGTGAAGGCCGGACCGATGTCGACGCGGGGGCCCACGAAGGCCAGGCCCTTCTCCTTCTGCACGCCGTCGGCTTCGGTGAGGCTGACCACCACGGGGCTGCCTCCCGGCGTGATGGTGAAGGTCTTCGGACCGAAGCTGTAGTCGCCCGAGGGCAGCATGCCGGTGAAGGCCCGGTCGGCCATCATGCGCCCCTGGGCGTAGGTGATGGCCTTGCGCTGGTCGGCGGCGAAGGGCATCTCGGCGGCGGCCAGGTCGGTCTCCCCGACATAGCGGCTGTCGGCGGTCAGGGTCACCTTGCCGTAGTTGGCTTCGATGGCTTCGATGCGGCCGGTGATGTCCGGCGATGGCTTGAGCTTGCGGGCTTCGATGAGGCGTTCCCACGAGGCCTGGATGTTGCCCAGGTTGCGGGCGGCTTCGGCGCCCAGCACGTAGTCCGAGGCCGGGATCTTCACGCCACGCTCGGCCAGCTCTGCGAGGTCCTGGAAGGCGTCTTCCACGCCCTGCCAGGCGGAGCGGCGGGCGAGGCGGTTCATCTCTTCGGAGAGCCGGATGCGTTCGGCGTCATTGGCGGCACCACCCGCGGCGAGGGCCGGCGGGGAGATCGCCAGGAAGAGGGCGGCCAGGAGAGCCGGGCGATGGAGGATCGAGGACATGGCAGCTCCGTGAGGGGTCAGGCATGGCCGGGGGAGAGGATGGTGGATGCGGCGGGGTGCGAGGGATCGGCGGTGGGATCGTCGCTGGGGGCGAGGGCGTGGCACGCGACGCGGTGGCGCACCGACACGTCAGGCGTCCCTTCGCCCCCCGGCACGGCGCGCAGCACCGGCAGGATGTCGCCGCAGGCCAGCGCCGTGTCCGCGTCGTCGATGAGGGTGCAGTCCGGTCGGAAGGGGCAGCCGTGCGTCGCCAGGGGTCCGCGCGGCACCGGCGCCGACCACGGGTCGAACAGGATGCGGGCGTAGGGGTGAACGGGCTCGGCGATGGCCAGGTCGACCTCCTCGATCACGCGGCCGGCGAGCATGGCGAGCACCCGGTGGCACCAGCCACGGGCCTCGGTCATGTCGTGGGTCACGAGAATACACGCAGCGTCGGGCGGGAGGTTGCCGATCAGGGCTTCGAGCACCGACTCGCGCCGGTCCGGATCGAGCCCGCTCGTCGGTTCATCGGCAACGACCAGGCGCGGCTCCAGCGCCAGCACGCGGGCCAGCGTCACCCGCCGCTGCTCTCCGCCCGACATCTCGCGCGGCAGCGCGTGCAGCCGGGCGCCGAGGCCCAGGCGGTCGAGCATCTGACGGCCGCGGTCCATGGCGTCGGCGCGCGGGACGCCAGCCAGCACGGTCAGCGTCTCGACGACGTGCTCCAGCGCGGTCTGCTGCGGGTCCAGCGCGCCCATGGCGTCCTGGGGGACGTACTGGTAATTCACCCGCTGGGGGCGGCGGACCGCCTCCGTCAGGCCATCCCAGCGCTTGCCCTCCAGCAGGACCTGCCCGGCGGTCGGTTCATCCAGGCCGAGCACGATCCGGGAGACGGTGGTCTTGCCCGAGCCCGACTGCCCGACGAGGGCGACCACCTCGCCGGGGTGGAGCACGAAGTCGACGCCCTGCACCGCCTTGACGGTGCGGCGCGGGCTCCAGGGCCAGGGGCCCGCCTGGTCGAAGGTCTTGACCAGGCCACGCACCTCCACGATGGGTGCGCTTTGTTCATCGACCGGGCGGCGCTGCCGGATGGTGGTGCCGTTCATGCCGCCCCCTCGACGGTCTGGGGCGGATGTAGCTGCACCACGTCGTCAGCGATGCGGTCGACCGTCGCCTGGTGGTGACTGATCAGCAGCAGGCCAGCGCCGTGACTCCGGGTGACGTCGACGAGCAGCTCGATCACGCTGCGGCGCAGGACGGGATCGAGGCCGGTCTCGGGTTCGTCGGCGATGACCATGCGCGGCAGCGGGGCGATGGCGATCGCCAGCGCCGCACGCTGGGCCATGCCACCGGAGAGCTCGCCGGGCAGTGCGGACGCCGTGTCCGGCGACAGCCCGACCTCTTCCAGCAGCGAGCGGATCGCGGCGGCTTCCGACACCGGCCGGTCCTGTCGCCGCCGCACCGCGAGCTGGAGCTGACGCCCCACGGTGCGCGCCGGGTTCAGCGCCGAGGTGGCGGCCTGGGGCGAGTAGGTCACGTAGGCCCCCCGCAGGTGGCGTGTCTGGCGCAGCAGCCGCCGCTGGGCCCGCATCCCCCGCCCCAGCACGTCGGCGAACCAGTCCTTGCCAGCATCGAGCAGCGGGTAGCGCAAGCTGCCGCGCACGATGCCCGGATCGACGTCCAGCACCGCCATGCAGGCGCGCGCCGTCAGTGACTTTCCCGCCCCCGAGGGGCCCACGAGCGCCGTGACCCGCCGCGGTCGGACCTCCAGCCCGACGTCTTCGATGAGCACGCGGCGAGGCGCGCGGATCGTCAGACCCTCCACCACGACGAGCGGCGCGGTCATCGCGCCCTCGCAGCGACGCCCAGGCACAGGCTCATGGCGGCGACGACGCCGATCAGGCCGAGCCCGAGCGCCAGCGCGTGGTAGGTCGGCACGTCGAGCACCAGCGCGGGGTAGCCGAGGTTCAGGAGGTCGGCCCAGCTCACGAGGCTGTCGGCGTGCGTGAAGCTGGGCTGGTCTTCCACGACCGCGAGGTAGGACAGGGCGATCTCGAGGAACACCACCTGCATGACCACCTCGGCCCCCTGCCGCACGACCACCGGGCGCAGGTTCAGCGCGACGACGTGCCAGCCGAAGATCCGCGCCCCGCTGTAGCCGTGCGCCCTGAGCGCCTCGACGAAGCGGGCGCCGCCCAGGCGCGAGGCGACCGCCGCCGCTTCGTCCATCGCCCCCGGCGCCGCCAGCACCGCCCAGGTCAAGGCCAGCGGCAGCAGACCGCGGGCGTCCTTGGGCACCACCAGCGCCACCACCAGGATCACGAGCATTCGGGGGAGCGCGCCGAGCACCTCGCCGAAGGCCTGGATCACCGTGCTGACGCGGCTCGATGCCGTGCAGGCCAGCAGCCCCCCCGCGACCGCGAAGAGCATCACCACCAGACCCGCCGTCACGGACGGCAGGGCCACCACCCGCGCGCCCTGGGCTGCGTACTCCGTCAGGGGTCGACCGCGGTTGTCGGCCCCCAGGGGCGGCAGCTCGGCCGGGGCGGCGTAGGCCAGGGCGGCGTCCGGCTGCGAGAGGTGCTCCGGCGCCATCCAGGCCGCCCAGGCCAGCAGCAACAGGCAGACCAGGGCAAAGCCCCCCGCGAGGCGACGGGTCCACTCCCCTCCCCTCATGCCGCCACCTCGACCGAGGAGCGGTCCACCAACGCTGGCGCACGGCGGACGTGCCAGGCGATGCCGATCTCGACCGCGGCCTGCAGCAGGAGCAGCCCGCTGCTGATGAGCGCGAAGCCTGTGGCCGCAGCCAGCACGACGCCGAAGTCCTGCAGCAGCGTGCCGCCCCACAGCAGATCGCCAACGCCGTCGATGCGCAGCACCACCTCCACCACCACCGCGCCCGACAGCAGGTGCAGCAGGCGCGCCCGGAGCTGCCCCACCAGCGCCGGTGCGACGTTGGGCAGGGTGTTGGGGAGGCGCCGTTCACCGCGCAGCAGGGCCACGCCCACGTAGCGCTGCTTGTTCTCTGTCTGGAACAGGTCGCGCGTCCCCAGCACCGCCCCCGACAGCGCGCCATCCGCGAGCCCCAGCACCAGCGCACCCGCGCCGAGGCGCACCAGGCTGGCTTCCCCGCCGTAGCTGGCGGCGCCGTAGGTCAACGTCACGAAGGCCGCTGCCACCAGGCTCAGCACGAGCGCCGGGACCAGCCCCACGATCTGCAGCACCGAGTCCGCCCCGCGGGGCAGGTGCAGGCGCGCCCCGGCGACCGAGCCGATGGCCACCGGGATGACCGCGAGCGCCAGCAACGACAGGGTGTTCGGCACGGCGTCTCGGAGCAGCTCGGCGACAGGAACCCCCTGCTGCAGTCGCCACGAGCTGCCGAAGTCACCGTGGATGGCGCTCGCCACCCACCCCCAGAAGAACTGCAGCGGGCCCCCGTCGAGGTTCCAGCGCTGGGCGAGCACGTCGGTCCCGCCACACGACTCCGGCGGGCAGATGATGCTGGCCGGATCCCCCGGGAGCGCCCAGATGAGCGAGGTGATGATCGCCGGCACGAGCAACGGCAGCAGCACTGCT
Organism: uncultured Enterobacterales bacterium; assembly: GCA_964599085.1. Taxonomy (GTDB): domain Bacteria; phylum Myxococcota_A; class UBA796; order UBA796; family UBA2385; genus J125. The sequence continues at coordinate 12,894 of CAZRFD010000038.1, forward strand.
GCCGCGATCCTCACGACCGGCCGGAGCCACCAGCGCGTCACCGAGCCTCCCTGTGACCAGCGGGCCCGCAGCGCGGGCCCGTCCTGTGGTCAGCGCCCGTACTTCCAGGCGTCGATCTCGGTGAAGTAGTAGTACGGCGTGATGATGTTGCCACGCACCTCGGTCCGCCAGGCGCTCTTGGTGTCGAGCTTCCAGAGGAACAGGTAGGGCAGATCATCGGCGAGCTGCTCGTGCAGCTTGTGGTACGCGTCGCGGGCGGCCGTGTCGGTGATCGCCTTGTCGTACTCGGCCAGCGTGCCGTCGACAGCGGAGTTGGCGTAGTTGAAGATGTTGAGCTTGCCGTCCTTGCCCTTGCGGCTGTGGAAGAGGTGGTTGACCTCTTCGTAGAGCCCAAAGGACCACTTGCCGATCAGCATGTCGTAGTCCGTCGCCTGGCCGGTCAGGACCTGGCGCTTCCACTCGTCGGCGCTGATCTTGAACTCCTGGCGGTCGAAGCCGTTGGCGCCGAGCTGGTTGCCCACCTGCGACAGGAGGTCGGGCGCTTCGTTGTTCAGCGGCGTCAGCATGCCGATGCGCAGGCTGATGGGCTCGTTCTTGTAGTGCCAGCGGCCACCGACCTGCGACAGGCCGGCCGACTCGAAGTACTCGCGCGCCTTGGCCTTGTCGCTGCGGTCCACCGTCGGCACGGACCGGTTGTAGTAGGGGCTGGACTGCACGAAGGGGCCCGAGATGAACTCGCAGGGGCTGTTCTCGTCGCCGGGCTTGACCCCGATGGTCTTCTCGCGGAGGTCCGTGCGGTCGATGGCGTAGTTCAGCCCCTTGCGCACGCGCTGGTCAGCGAGCTCGCCCTTCTTGGTGTTGATGGCGATGAACCACCAGCTCCGCAGGTCATAGGACTTCAGCGCGACCTCGTCGTTGTTGCTGAGGTCGGGTCGGTAGGGCGGCGGGACCGCGATGATCCCCTGCACGCCGTTGTTGATGATCGTCTTGACCTGGACCAGGGGATCGCCGGCGTCCTGGAGCTGGAGCTGCGCGATCTGGGGCGTGTGGTGGAGGTTGGCGAAGGCATCGAACAGCGCGCCACGCCGGCCGCGTGAGCCCTTCATGGGACCGGTGCCGATGGGGCGAGCGCTGAATTCCAGGTCGGGCGAGACCGCGGTGCTGTCGAAGACGTGTTCGGGCAGGATCGAGAAGCCCAGCCGCTCGCGCGGGTTGTGGAAGACCCGGTTGAAGTTCACCGTCGCCACGGAGTTGCCCGAGGTCTCACAGCCGACGACGAATTCCCGGTAGCCCTCGGCCACCGGGCTCGGCGTGCCGGGGTCGAGCATGGCGTCGACCGTGAAGCACAGGTCCTTGCTGGTGAGCGGCTTGCCGTCGTGCCACTTGATGCCGCCCTTCAGGGTGATCTTGACGCCCTTGCCGCCATCGGCCAGCTCCCAGCTCTCGACGACGCGGCTCTGCAGCTCGTTGGTGACCGCGTCGTGGTACCAGAGCCTGTCGAAGACCAGCTCCTGGCTGCGGTAGTCCACCATCGCCGAGGCATACAGCGGGTTCATCGAGGTCGGCAGGCTCTCCTCGAAGTAGGCGAGGGTCGAGCCGGTGCCGAGCGCGGCCACGCCGACGGCACCCGCTCCGATCAGGACTGCGGCGAGTGGTGCGTCTCTCAGGGCCATGGAGGTTCTCCTCGTCAGGACAGACGTGCAGCGGCGGCGGGTGGTCAGTGGACCGGGGCAGCCGGCGCGGCGTTGCGGCTCAGCCGGATGTGGAGTGCATCGAGAGGGTACCGGACCGCTTCGAGCGGCGGGTAGCGTCGAATCAGGCGATGGACGAGTTCCTGCGCCCGCAGGGCGTTCTTGTTGCCGGCATCCCATGCCGCCACCGACGCCAGGAAGACCGGGTCGGCGGCGCTCTCGGCCGATCGGTCCAGCGCGTTGATGCGCAGGACGCCGGCGTCGCGGAACTGCCCGTTGGCGTCGGCCACGATCATGCCGGCGCGGAGCGCCGCCACCCGGGCGATCTGACCAAAGGGCTTGTGGAAGGCTTCGTCGCCCCCGCCGACCCGTGCCATGCCCTGTTCGAGCTGCTGCCCGAGCCACACGGCCTGGTCGAGCATCTTGTCGGGCACGACCTGGCCATCCACGATGGCCGGCGCGACGGCCGCGGCGAGCGGGCTGCGGTCCTTCCAGGCCTCCACCGCCGCCACGCCGTCGGTCGACGCCGCCACGACGAAGGGCAGATCCGCCGAGGACAGCAGGAAGCTCCCGAACAGCCAGGCGTCATCCAGCACCAGGTCGTCGGCGACGGCGGGGGTGGCTTCGGGGGGCAGCAGCCACGGGACCTGCAGTGCGCTGACCAGGGGCTGGTCGTCGGGTGGCGCCGCCGCCAGCGCGGCCTGGTCGTGCCAGCGCGCCAGCAGGTAGAGCGTGGTCGGGTCCGACAGCTCCACCTCCCTGGCGGCTTCGCTCTGCTCGGCGAGGCGGTAGTGCGGCAGCACACCCGCGTCCGGTGCGCCATCGACCGTCACTGCGCCGGGCGCGCCCGGGATGTCGACCAGCAGGTCGTCGGGCGGCCAGACGCCACCGGCGTCCACCCAGCGCTGCCAGTCGCCGACGGACGCCTTCAGCGCGTCGGGACCCGAGTCCGGCTGCAGGGCCAGCGCCGCCCTTCCCTCGTCGCTCGCCCCCGACAGGAAGGCGCCGACGGCGTAGAGATAGGGGACCTCGGCGGGATCTTCGGGTTCGCGCGCGTCGCCATAGACGTGCGCCGCACTGCGAGCCGCGAGCAGCGCCGCCTGGCGGTAGAGCGCCGCCAGCTCGACGTGGGTCCGCGCCAGGCCCCGGCCATCACCGGGGTCGGCCGCGAAGGCCGCCAGCGCGCCGGCGTGGTCGCGCTGGAAGAGCTTCGCCCACCCTGCGTGGGCTTCGAAGGGGGCCCGGGTCGCAGCGTCCGCCATGCGCACCGGCCAGGTGTCGCTGGCCAGCACGCCGGGGATCGCCTTGGCCACGTCCTGCGGGGCCTGCGCGGAGGGCTTCGAGTCCCCTCCCCCCCCACCGCTACAGGCTGGGCCGAGGGTGGCGACGGCCAGCAGGCCGAGCACCGCCCCGCAGGCCAGCCGCCCGGCACGCATCGATGCGGCAGTGGGCATGCTCATCCGCCGCAGAACTCCTTGCTGCCAGCAGCCGACACGCACAGCGCCATGGCCGTCGAGGTCTCGAGGCCGGCAGCCCGGGCGTAGTCCAGCCACTCGCGTGAGTAGTCCTTGGTCATGCCACGGTACTTCTCGGACCTGGCCTCGGTCTCGTCGTTGCGGTCCTCGACCAGCGACTTCTCGGCGGCCTGCCACAGCTTGTTCGCCGCCTGGGCCCGGATCTTGTACAGGCCGTTGACGTTCTTGGTGTAGGCGCCCCCCTGCCACTGCTGCTTGTTCTCCAGCGCATAGTCCGCCCAGCGGATGACCCCGTTGGCCCGGGAAGCGCCGCCCCGGGACAGGTGCAGGGCGTACTTGAAGCACAGGTTGGGATCGCTGCGATCGATGTTCTCGAGGTGCCGCTTCATCAGTCGTTCCCAGTCGCCCTGGTCGCGGCGGGCTTCGGCGTCGGCGATGAGCACGCGGCTGATCTTGTCGCGCTCGGTCTGGGTCTCCGTGGCGTTCAGGCGGTCTTCCAGGCAGGACCGCACCCCGGTGCCGAGCTGCCCCATCATGGCCGGCACTTCGAGGGCCACGAGGTTGTCGCAGGTCGCGGCGATGGCGGTGGGCTGGACGTCGCCGGCGGGTGGCGGCGCGGCATCCGCGACGGCGGCGTCGGCCGCCGCCTGGGCGGCGGCGGCTTCTTCGGCGGCCTTGCGGGCGGCTTCGTCCGCGGCGGCGCGCTCTGCCGCGAGGCGGGCTTCCTCTTCCGCCTTGCGCGCGGCTTCTTCGGCGGCGGCCTTGCGCGCCGCTTCTTCCTCTGCGGCCTTGCGCGCTGCTTCGGCTTCGGCTTCGGCCTTGCGGCGGGCTTCCTCTTCGGCGCGGGCCCTGGCTTCGGCGGCAGCCTTCGCTTCTGCTTCGGCCTTGCGGCGCGCTTCCTCGGCAGCCTTGCGAGCTTCTTCGGCCTGGCGCTCGGCTTCCTTGCGTGCCGCCTCGTCGGAGGCGGCCTGGGCGGCCTCGGCGGCCTTGCGAGCGGCTTCGGCCGCGGCGCGCTCGGCGTCCTCGGCCTGCTTGCGGGCGGCGGCTTCAGCGGCGGCGCGCTCCTCCTGCTCCTTGCGGGCCGCTTCTTCCGCTGCTGCAGCCGCAGCGGCCTGTTCGGCGGCCTGCCGCGCCTCTTCGGCAGCGCGACGGGTCTCCTCGCTCTCCACCGGTTCCGGCGGCGGCGCGGCATCCGCCAGGCCATCGGCGGCGCTGGCGTCAGCGCTGGCGTCGCCGTCCCCTCCACCCGCCTTCTGCACGCCGGCGCCGGTGTAGTCGCTGAGTGGCTCAAAGGGGCTCAGGGCCGGCAGCGCGTCGAAGTCGAAGAAGCCGAAGCGCATGCTCGACGGGTGCGGGCGCCCCTTGTCGTCGAGCACCATGCCGGGAGACAGGCGCTTGCCGTCCACAACGCAACCCGACCAGCCGTCCTGGCAGGGGTGGGTGGGGAAGGCCGCTTCGAATTCGCCCCAGCTTCCGGCCACGGCGAGGCTTGCGGCGCCGAGCAGGCCCAGCGGGAGGAGACGGGACAGAGAGGAACGGCTCGACATCGAGGTTCGCCTCGGGGCGCTTGCGTCGCCCGGTGGATTGGTGGACCTAGTTGGCCGGCCCCGACGCGCCGGTCTCACGCGGCTTGTCACGGCCGAACTGCAGGAGCGGCTCGTCGATGTCGGACTCGTCGAGGACGAGCTCCTGGAGCGTCACCTGCACGTTGTTCTTGCGCTTGCGGATGTCGTACTGGATGACCTGGGTCATGTACCCGGGAGCGGACACCTCGAGCTGGATCGACATCCCGGGCACGAAGATCAGCTCGCTGCCGTCGGGCATGTAGAGCTTCGATTCCTCCCAGGAGCCCGTCAGCGAGTTGACGCGGTGACGGTCGGCTTCGTCGGGGTGGCGGATCACGGCGGTCGGGACCGGGGCCCCTCCGGCGTCGAGGACCGTCACCTCGACCGGCACGCCGTCGGCGTAGCGATCCTTCTTGGCGTGGGCCGGTCCGGCGACCAGCAGGCCGGTGAACGCGAGCGCGATGGCGCTGTGGCGAAGGCGGGACATGCTCATCCTCCAGCTTCCAGGAAGCTCCCGATGACGCCACCCGGCGACGACTCCTTGGCGGACGAGCGATCTCCCGTCTCGAGGAGCGCGCGAGCAGCGGCACTCGAGACGTACGGACCCGCCAGCTTGCCGGCCGCTTCCGGATCGTCCGCGGCGATCAGCATGGCCGCTGTGGCCCGGGCGTCCGCCAGGCCGTCTTCGGGGGCCTGCCCCTCGAGGCTGGTCATCATGGACACGCAGGTGGCGCCGTCGCCATCGGCGCAGGCGACCAGCGCGCTGGTGGCGATCTTGCGCCACTGCTGCCCCTCGGGCGCGAAGATCAAGCCGTCGAGCAGGCTGCGGGCAACGTCCGTCTCGCGCACCGTCGCGGCGCGGCCGGCCCACACGAGGAGCTGCTCGTCGCGCTGTTCGAAGCCGTCCGGCAGGTTGAGCAACACCTCCTCGACCGACTTCACCGACACCTTCCGCAGGCCCAGGGCCCACAGCGCCTGGGCTTCGGAGAGTCCCGCGACGAGAGGATCATCGTCACCGAGCAGGTCGAGGTAGCCATCGGCAAGCTCGGCGACCGCGCCACCGCCGGCGCGCGCCTGCTGCAACAGCCCCTGGGCTTCGTCTCGTTCGCCGTCGGCGAGCGCGACCTCTGCCGCCAGGAGCTGCCCTGCCGGCAGCCCCGAGGCCAGGCCATGGGCCTTGACATCTTCCAGCTCACCAGCCTGGAGCGCCACCAGGGCGCGCCGCATCTTCACCTCTGGCAGGCGGTCGCCGGCGTCGGCTTCCGCGTCGGCCAGGAAGCGGTCGGCGGCGTCGGCGTTGCCGCGCTGCAGGGCCATGAAGGCGGCGCCCGTGGCGACGTCGACCTGGCCGGCGTGTTCGGCCGCGGCCTGGTCGTAGGCGTCCGCCGCGCCGGGCAGATCGCCGGCCTTCAGCTTCGCCTCCGCCTGGGTTGCGGCCTCGATCGCCTTGTCGTCACCGAACAGCGAGCACCCGTTGAGGACGACGAGCGCCGCACCGATCAGCAGTGGGGTCATGACAACCTCGCTTCTTGCGCCGAAGCATGCGTCGGGGTGCAGCGTCTGGCACCCGCGGATCCGCCCCACGCGGGGTGAAGCGGACACCGGGGTTAAAGCACAGCCGGGGTGGGGGGTGCAAGGAAGCAGCACGCGACCGGGCCCCGCACCCCGGCGGCGCAGCGGGCGAGGCAGGGCCCCGCGGCAGGGGGGCGCGGGCGAGGGACCCCCATCGTGGGGCGATCTTCGGGTGATGCCGGCTCATCGCTCGCCGCGGCCGCCGGCGGTCCAGAGGCGCCGTGCTATTTTCCGCCACGCTCCGCGGCCGGCCCGCCCTGATCGGCCCGGCTCGGTCCCCAGCCAACGCCCCCAGCCCACGTCCCATGCCCCCGCCGGAGACGACACCCCTGCCATGATGTCCGCACCGGCACCCAGCACCGATCAGCGCCTCGAGATCACGCTGCTGCAGGAACGCAGCACCGGGACCTTTGCGCGTGTGTACCTCGCCGAAGCGCGGGGCAGCGGCGGCCTCTCGCGGGTCGTGGCGGTGAAGGTGATCAAGGAGCAGTGGTCGGACTCGGCCGAGATCCTCTCCCGCTCGCGTGACGAAGCGCGCCTGCTCTCCCGCCTGCAGCACCGCAACATCCTGCGCGTCGAAGCGCTGGCACGCGTCGACGGGCAGCCGGCGCTGGTGATGGAATTCGTCGACGGCGTCGACCTGCGCGAGCTGATCCTCGGCCTGGCCGACCAGGGGCAGAGGATGCCCGCGCGCTCGCTGTACAGCGTGCTCGCCGCCGCCGCCAGCGCGCTCGCCGCCGCCTACGAAGACGTGCCGCTGGCCATGTCGGGGCCCCTGCGGGTGGTGCATCGGGACATCAAGCCCAGCAACATCATGATCAGCCGGCAAGGCGAAGTGAAGGTGCTGGACTTCGGCACCGCGCGCTTCGACCTGACCGATCGGCAGGCGAAGACCGGCGCCATGCGCTTCGGCAGCCTCAAGTACATGTCGCCGGAACGCCGCGACGGCGAACGGGGCGACCACCCAAGCGACGTCTATGCGCTGGGGCTGGTGGCGCTCGAGCTGCTGCTGGGCGAGCTGCTGCCGGTCCTGCCGGTACGAGCCGCCGAACACGACGCCCTGCTCGGCGACATCATCGATCGCCTCGACGGGCTGGGCCTGCCCGACGCCCGCTGGGACGACGCGCTGCGCCAGACCCTGCGCGGCATGGTCGCCGCCGACCCGGCGCGCCGCCTGCACGCCAGCCAGGTCGTGCCCCTCTTCCGCTCGTTTTCCGACAACGCCACCGGCGACTCCTTGGAGACCTTCGCCGCCCGCGCGGTGGCCTCGCTGGGCCACAGCCCGCCGGCGGCGGCGCCGGCGGAGATCTCCGGCTCCCGCGTGTTCACTGCCGCGACGACGAGCAGCGACCTCCCCCCGCCCTCCACGGGCAGCCCCCGGCTGACGCGAGGGCGCACCATGGTCCCTGACCCCGCGACCGCCGCCGAACCCGCAGCGCCCGCCCCGACGCCGGTCGAGGTGAGCATCACCGCCGATCCTCAGGGGGCGTTGGACGAAGCCACACTGCGCTCCAGCGCCGCCTGGCAGGACGGCGCCGACCGCACGGAACACACCGGCGACAGCCCCATCACCCCCCGACCGGAAGATGGTGCCCTGCCGGTGCGCGCCGCGACCGACCCGAAGGGTGCGCCCCTCCCCGTCCACACCGCGCCGACGGCGGGCACCTTCCCCGACCCGGTCAGCGTGACCCGCCCCTCGTCGCCGGCCTGGCCGCAACCGGAGCTGCCCCCCGCCTCCGCCCCGGCGGCCCCCCCCGTGCAGGTGGCGCCAGCGGCGCCGCGACACCGCAGCAACCTCGCCGTCGGCCTGATCACCATGGCCGTCGTCTTCTTCGGTGGCGGCCTGCTCCTGACGGTCATCGCCGGTGGAGCCGGCGCCTGGTGGTACACGCACCAGGGCGACGGAGCGGTCGACGGCGCCCCGGCCGACCCCGCCACCGCCGGCACCGACCCCGCCCTGGCCGCCCTCGCGGGGGGGGACACGGTGACCGTGGCCCTGGCCTCCGACGACGAGCTGCTGCAGTGGATCGCCATCGAGGACGGCGCCGGCCAGCGACTGGTCAAGGGCACCCCCGAAGGCAGCGTCGACCTGCCGGCGGGCGACTACACGCTGCGGGTCAAGGTGCGCGCCCGCTCGGCCGTGGCCGCGCCGCTGCGGGTGGACGCCGACCTCGATCTGCGCTGCGAGAGCGCCGCCAAGGGCGCGGTGACCTGCGCGCGCAGCGACGGTGAAGAGCTGACGCTGTCGCCGTGATCCGGACGCCCCTGGGCCCGTATCTCAGGGAGCCACGGCAGCGCGCAGCGACTCCAGCGTCTTGCCCCCGATGAAGGGTGTGGTCGCGACGTCGGCGAGGTCGGCGAAGGGGCGCCGGTCGAGCAGGATGTTGGCCTGGCGCGGCGCGATGCCCGCGGCGCGCAGCACCTCTCCGTCAGCTTCGTTGACCAGGGCCAGGGCCGCAGCCGCCTCCTCCGCCGAGAAGCGGACACCATCGGCGACCACTGGCCCGCTCGTCTCAGCCGGCGCCTGCACGGGGCGGGGCCGGGGCCGCGACCGGGACTGGAGGTCGACATGGCCAGCGGCTTCGGATCCCGACAGGTCCAGCGAGACCGAACCGTCGCGGTAGCCGTCGAGGTGCACGCGCAGGTCGACCTGCGCGCCACCGCTGTCGTCGGGCGCCTGCAGGTGTCGCGCCAGCGGCGTCGTCCCCAGCAGCGCGTCGTCCAGCCACACCTCGGCGCCGGCGGGTGTGCTGGAGACCAGCACCACCACCTCCCGAGGCTCGGCCGGCGGCGGCGAGGGCGGCGGGAGATCGTCGACCGGCGCAGCCGCCGTGACGCTGTCGTCCGGCGGCGCGGCGGCCACCTCGTCCGGCCCACCATCCCAGCGCTTGCTCCCCCACCAGGACAGCCCCCCCACGACCCCGAGGGCCGCCACCCCCGCCAGCGCGAGCCCAGCCCGACGCCGATCTCGCCCCGGCGCCCAGCTCGTCGTGATGCTGTCGGCGTGCGCGGCGGGTTTCACGGCGTGCTGGCGCTGGCGCACACCGATCCCCTCGACCCCCTGCAGGGAGCTGAGCGAGGGCGCGTCTTCCGGGGCACACCCTGTCTGCAACATGCGGGCGTGCAGGGTGGGCAGGATGGAGATCTCGTCGAGCTGCAGCGCCACGAGCAGCTCGCCGAGGCCCCGCAGGGCGGCGTCGGCGTCGTCGAAGCGGTCGCCGGCCTCCTTGGCCATGATCCGCCGCACGTAGGCTTCCACGGCGGGGTCGACCGCGACATCGGGCGCCCGCGCCGACATCGGCGGGAAGGGGTCCCGGGCGTGCTTCACGGCGATGGCGATGGGTGTGTCCGCCGTGTACGGCAGCACGCCGGTGACCATGCGGTAGAGGATCACGCCCGCCGAGTACAGGTCCGACCGCGCGTCCGCCACGTCGCCGCGCGCCTGCTCGGGCGAGACGTACTGCGGCGTGCCCATGAACACACCGCTGTGGGTGATGGTCGCTTCGTCGTCGCCCTTCACCAGCCCGAAGTCGAAGAGCTTGACCGTGTCGCGCCCGTCGTCGGCAGCCAGCAGGATGAGGTTGCTCGGCTTGACGTCGCGGTGGACGAGACCCGCGCGGTGGGCGGCCCGCAGGCCCAGCAGCAGCGACTCGAAGATGCGGAGCGCCCGCGAAAGCGGCAGGCGACCGTCGCGCATGACCTCGCGCAGGGTGCGGCCCCGCAGGTGCTCCATGACGATGTAGCAGGCGCCATCGTCGGTGCGGCCGTAGTCGTGCACCGTCACGACGTTGGGGTGCTGCACCCGGCCGGCGAGGGCTGCTTCGCGCAGGAAGCGGGCCTGGAAGTCGTGCTCGCCGTCGGGGTCGAGGTCGGGGTGCAGGAGCTTGACGGCGACCTCGCGACCGATGGGCTCCTGGACCGCCCGGTACACCCGCCCGGTGCCGCCGTGACCGATCACGTCGAGGAGGCGGTAGCGCCCTCCGAGCAGCAGGCCGACGAGCGGATCGCGGGGGCGGACGTCGACCATGACAGCGTCAGGGCCCGGCCTGATCGGGGCGAGGCCGGACCCGAGCCGCCTCCAGCGTGCGATGCACGCTGGTGGCGAAGTTGCGGACGCCCCGCCAGCCGTCGTGCATCGACCGTCCCGACGCACGCTCGAACATGGTCACCGGTACCTCGACCGGGTGCAGCCCCAGGCGCAGCGCCAGCACGCGGACGTTGGCGTCGGCGGCGTCGCGCGGCATGTGGCGCACCAGGGCGAGCAGCGCGTGGCGGTCGAAGGCCCAGAAGCCGCTGGTCACGTCGTGCAGGCGGGCGCCGGTCAGCGCCGCCACCAGACAGGAAAGCGCGTGGTTGCCCACCCGACGCGCCCAGGAGCCACCGGTGCCGGTGCGGTGGCGGCTGGCCATGACGATGTGGCTGTCGCCGAGCGCCGACAGCAGCCTTCGGGCCGCTTCGGGCGGGTGCTGGCCGTCGGCGTCGAGCTGCACCACCCGCTCCGCGGGGCTGTCGACGAGCCTGGCGTAGCCGGTCAACAGGGCGCCGGCGTAGCCCGTGCCGCGCTGGGTGATGACCTCGGCGCCGGCGGCTTCGGCCCGCACCCGGGTGTCGTCGGCGCTGCCGCCGTCGACCACCAGCACGTAGGCCCCCGGGATCTCCCGCCGCACCAGGGCGACCGTGGCCCCGATGCGGGGCCCCTCGTCGCGCGCGGGGATGAGGACGGTGGTCTGCACGCGCTCACCGTAGCGCGGCTACGCCGTCGCTGGGTAGTATGCGCGAGCGCGTCCCACGGGTCGGGGCGCCCGCCATGTCGTCGCAAGCCGCAGGGTCCACTCCCGAGCCTGCACGTCCTCCCCCCCCACACCGGAAGCACGCGATGTCCGACAGCAGCTCCGCGGCCACCCTGCCGTCCCCCGACCAGTTCACCTGCGGCATCGCCGTCTACGTCCTCGACCCCGTCACCGGCGCGCTCGACGGTCGCTTCGCCCTGGCCGTCTACGGCGGCCAGGTCCCCGCCGAGCCCTGCATCAAGCTCGAGGGCGCCACCAACGAGCTGGCGGGCAAGTACGCCTGCGAGACCATGACGCCCGACGGGAGCTGTTTCGCCGAGGGCACACTGCGCTTCTCGCCGGTCGGTGACGAGGGCGTGTTCGCCGTCAAGTGGGTGCTCCACCTCACCGAAGCGTCGCAGCAGCAGTACCCGGACTGGCCAACGACGATGATCTACGACGCCATCGCGCTGTCCACGGGCACCGACATGATCTCGGTGTCCTGGGACAACGACAAGTACAGCACGCCGACCTGAGCGGTTCGGGGGGGGCAGCGATGCTCGAGGTGACCCTGCTGACGCTGTCGCTCTGCACCGGGACGGCGCGCGCCGCCGTCCCGACGCTGTCGGTCCAGCCCTACCTCCAGGCGCCCTCCGCCACATCCATGACCGTGGTGTGGTGGACGGACACGCCAAGCAACCGGACGCGGCTGCGACTGTGGCCGGCGGATGGCGGGCGGCGACGCAGCGTCCACGCCCGCGACAGCACCCAGCAGGGGCTGGCCGGCTACCGCCATGAGGTCGAGCTCCGCGGGCTGTCGCCGGGCTCGCGGTGGCACTACCAGGTGAGAGCGAACGGCGGCTGGACTTCGACAGCCAGCTTCTCCACGCTGCCCGACGACAGCGACGCCGTGCACATCGCCTTCCTCGGCGATGGCCGCACCGACGACGACGAGATCCTCGCCCGCCACCGCACGGTGCTCGAGCAGGCGGCCAGGGCCGATCTGGTGGTGGAGCTGGGGGACACCGTCGCGCTGGGCGACGACGACCAGTGGCGCGCCTACCTGACCGGGGTGCTCTCGGCGGGTCATGACGACCCGGCCGGCCCCGGCAGCCACACGCCCACCGTGCACGTCGTCGGCAACCACGAGCTGGCGTCCACCCCCTCCCCTCCCCCCCCGCCCGACGCAGGCGACGACGTCTACTACGCGCACGCCGACACCGCTGCCGCCCGCTTCCGGGAAGTCGTCGTCCTGCCGACCGAGGGCGTCCCCGACGACCTCGCCGAGCGCTGCTACGAGCTCGACGCCGGCCCCGTCACGCTCATTGCCCTGGACCTCAACAACACCAGCGACGACGCGCTCGACAACCACGACCTCCTCGCCGACGGCAGCACGCCGGACTGGGAGCCGGGCAGTGCACAGCACGCCTGGCTGCTTGGCGCCCTCGACCGCGCGCAGCGGCGGGGCGCGTTCACCGTGGTGGTGTCGCACCCCTCGCCCTACAGCCCGGGCGTGCACGGCACGGACGACCCCGACATCGACGCCCAGCGCGGCTACGAGCTGCGCAGCCTCATGCCCACCCTGCTCGCACGCGGCGTCGACGCCTTCGTCTCCAGCCACGACCACCTGGCGGCAGCCGGCGTCGTAGGGCCGGCCGTGGGCCCCGGGGCGCTGCCGGCCGCTGGCGCCGGCGCGGACGCCGACGCGCTGCCCCGCCTCGACCCCCGGGACGCCGGCAACATGCTGGTCTTCGTCATGGGGGACTCGGGCGCCCACAGCCGGTCGGCCGACCCACGGGCCGCGGCGTGGATGGCACCCTCACCCGACGACCCCGCGCGCTTCGCTGCGACCTGGGTCTACGACTGGCCGGACACCGACGTCCGCTCCCCGTTCAGCAGCCACCTCGTCATGGACGTGGCGCCCCTGGGCGGGGGGCGCTTCGCCGCCACCTTCGCCGTCGTGCGCACCGACGGCGCCCGCTTCGCCGAGACCCGCATCGAGCGGAGCCTGCCCGACCCGGGGTCCGGCGGCGCCCCACCCGGCGTCACACCTGGAGCACCGCCCCCTCGATGAACAGCACCCGCGCCGGCACCGCGCAGGTGCCCGGGATGTTCGGCCCCAGCGCGACGATGGTCCCCACCTCGGACCGGATGTCGGTCAGCCCGCACAGGGGCGCGAGCAGCAGCATGTCGGGGCGGGCCTTGTAGAGGTCGCCGAGCAGGTCCGTGCCGTCTTCTTCGGGGTGGCCGTGCTCCTTGCCCCACAGGCAGTCGGCCACGGTGAGATCTGTCGCCCACATCGACAGCGGCTGGTCGAGGAACCACTGCAGGGTCGACGCGGCGAGCGCCGGCCCCGCCGTGATGTAGTCAGGCACCTGCTTGCGGGCCTTGTCCCAGCCCGTGACCATGACCAGCGCTTCGCCGTGCTGGAGGCCCGGGTCGGCGGCGTGCAGATCGTCGACCGTATAAAGCCTGTAGGGTTCCGCCGGGGGCAGGCGCATGATGCGGGCCGGGCGGATCATCGTGCGGACGTCGAACTTGTCGAGGGTGCGCGCCGCCGGGTTCATGTGGTGGGGCGACTCGATGTAGCTGCCGGTCAGCCCGTTGAGCAGGAACTGGGAGAGGTTGTAGCCGTCGGCGTCGTAGGACGCGATCTTCTTCACCTCCACGGGGGGGACGGGCACCCCCAGCGGCCGGTAGTCCCACATGCCCGGCTCGATGGGCTGGGAGAGGTCGAGGACGCGGTGGCCGCGCAGATCGATGGTCGACATCCTGGCTCCTTGCGCCGCCGCCTGGGACCGCCGACGCGCAGCCAGTGTCGGCGACCGGGACGCGCAAGGCAAGGGCATGGCACCGAGCCGAGGGGGGGCGGGCGAGCGGGTCGCGGATGAGCCGCCCCCAGGGGCCCGGTCCCCGGCGGGCGCACAGGGGTAGAGTCCACCCATGCCGCTGCCCACCCACTGCCCCGACTGCGGCGCCGTCGTGGCGGACGCAGCCTCCGCCGGTCACTGCTCCGCCTGCGGGCGGGCCGTCTACGCCAACGCCCGCCCCGCCGCCGGCGTGTTCCTCCTCCGCGGCGACCGGGTCCTGCTCGTCCGCCGCGGCGCCCCGCCCCGGGTCGGCGCCTGGGACATCCCCGGCGGCTTCCTCGACGAACAGGAGCCGCCAGAGCAAGGCGCCGTCCGCGAGATCGCCGAGGAGCTGGGCTGGACGCTGCGCCCGGCGGACCTCCGGCTGGCCCTGGTCTCGCTCAACCCGTGGCCCGAGGGCGCCGTCCTCGACGTGCTCTACGAGGCCAACGCCCCCCCGGGCGAGCCCACCCTCGGCGACGACGCCAGCGAGGCCCGCTGGTTTTCCATCGACGACCTGCCCGACGACATCGCCTTCGACAGCAGCCGGCAGGCGCTGCAGCGGTGGAGGGAGCAGCGCGGTCCGAGCTGAGGAGTCCCCTCACCCCCGCTTCTGCACCAGGGCCCCCTTCTGCACCAGGGCCGCAGTGTGCGTCGGCTGCGGGCCGATGCGCCGCAGGATCGGCGCCAGCAGGCGGCCGACCCGCCCCGAGGGCAGCAGGCGCTCGATGCGGCCGTAGACGACGACGTGCTCGCGGTAGCGGGTCGCGTACCCGGCGAACAGCATGTCCGGATCGATGGGCGCCCCCCCGGCGAAGCCGTGGGCGGTGTCGCGGTCCCACCAGAACACGCAGCCCCCGGGCGACAGCACGCGGTCGACCTCGGCGGCCATATGTGCGCGCCCCGCGGGCCCCACCGACGACAGCACCGTGCACAGCCCCACCCAGTCCACGCTGCCATCGGAGAGCGGCAGGCGCTCGCCGTCGGTGACCTCGAAACGGATCGTCGGGTGGCTTGCCTTGGCTTGGGCGATGGAGGCGGGCCGCAGATCGAGGCCGACGAGCTGCTGTGGAGGGATGCCGAAGTCGAGGTAGACCCGCGTGCTGCGACCGTTGCCGCAGCCAAGGTCGAGCACCCGCAGCGAGGGCACCGGCCGCGGCGCCACCCGCAGGGCGTTGCACAGCAGGTCGTAGAGCACGAGGCGGTGGATCAGCTCCAGCTCGCGCACCAGCGGGTTCCACCGATCGGTGCCGGGCGGCTCCAGCTCGGCGTACATGTCGACGACGTCGCTGAAGCGCCCCGGCCCGCCGGCCCCGCTCGGCCGCCCCTCAGCCACGGTCCAGCGCCTCCAGCAGGCTCTCGCAGACCAGGTCGAGCTGGTCGTCGCGCAGCGTCGGGTACAGGGGCAGCGTCAGCTCGCGGGGGGCGACGGCTTCGGTCTTCGGCAGGGGACCTGCGTAGAGGTCGGCGAAGTCGCTGAGGAGGTGCACCGGCGGGTAGTGGATCGAGGTCTGGACACCGGCGGCGCGCAGGTGGTCCATGACGGCCCCCCGATCCGCGCCCGGAGGCAGCAGCACCGGCATCACGTGGTGGGCCACGTCGTGGGCGGCCCCGTCGCGATGGGACACGTCGAGGCGGGAGGCGCCGTGCGGGTCATCCTGCACGCCGAAGCACGGCACCTGCACCGGCCCCCCGGCGAGCCGGCGGCGGTATCCGGCGACCAGCTCGGCGCGACGGGAGAGGAAGCCCGGGAGGCGCCGGAGCTGCTCGACGAGCATGCTGCTGCGCAGCTCGTCGATGCGGTAGTTGTAGCCCTGCGCCACCACGTCGTAGGTCCGGGCCTGCCCCCGGTGCCGAGCCAGCGTCCCGGTCGTCATCCCGTGGCTGCGCAGCAAGCGCAGCCGTTCGGCGAGCTCGGCGTCGTCGGTGGTGAGCGCGCCCCCCTCTCCACAGGTGATGTTCTTGTTGCTGAAGAAGCTGAAGCAGCCGACGTCTCCCCAGGTGCCGCAGGCGCGGCCGTCCAGGCGCGAGATGCAGGCGTGGGCCGCGTCCTCGACCAGCCGCAGCCCGTGCTGGCCACAGAGCGCCGACAGCGCCGGGAGGTCGGCGGGATGACCGGCGTAGTGCACGGCGATCACGGCCCGGGTCCGCGGGTTGATGCGCCGCGCCACATCGTCCGGGTCCAGGTTGAGGTCGTCGGGGCCGACGATGTCGCAGAACACCGGGGTCGCGCCGACGTAGCGGACGGCGTTGGCCGTGGCGACGAAGGTCAGCGAGGGACAGATCACCTCGTCGCCGGGGCCGATGCCCAGGGACGCCAGGGCGAGGTGCAGGGCGGCCGTGCCGCTGTTCACGGCCACCGCGTGGCCGGCCCCGGTGGCTTCGGCGAAGGCGGCCTCGAAGCGCGCGGTCGCCGGCCCCAGGGTGAGCCAGCCGGAATCCAGCGTCGACAACACGGCCCGTCGTTCGGCGTCACCGAGGTCGAGGTCGAACAGCGGCACCCGCAGCGCACCGCCGCTCACGATGGCTCACCGCGCAGCAGGCCGCTGCGGTGGCGGGTGACGATCTCCTCGGCGCGCTCGAACTCCTCGGCCCGCGCCAGGTCCATCCACAGCCCCTCGTAGGGGTGCACCCGCGGCGGCTGCCCGGCGTCCGTCAGCCGCCGCACGACCTGGTCGAAGCCGACGGGCCCCTCCTTCGGTAGGACCTCGAGCACCCCCGGCGACACGGCGTAGATGCCGGTCGAGACCCAGTGCGACAGGCGCGGCTTCTCGCGGAAGCGGGTCAGGCGGCGGTCCGGCCCGAACTCCACCACGCCGAAGGGGACGTCATGGTGACGCTCGCAGGCGGCGATGGTGAGCAGGGCATCGCTGCCACGGTGGCCGTCGAGCAGCAGGGCGAAGTCCAGGTCGGTGAGCAGGTCACCGTTGACGACCAGCACCGGGTCGACGAAGTCGGGCAGGTCCCGCAGCGCCCCCGCTGTGCCCTGGGGCTCGTCTTCATGGAGGAAGGAGACGGCGACGCCGAGGTCCGCCTTGCTGTCGCAGTAGCTGCGCACCAGCTCGCCGAGGTAGCCGAGGCTGATCACCACCTCGTCGAAGGACAACGCGACGAGCTGGTCGATGAGCAGATCCAGCAGCGGCACGCCGTTCACGAGCATCAGCGGCTTGGGCAGGATGCGCGAGTGCGGCAGCAGCCGGCTGCCCAGGCCGCCGGCCATGATGAGCGCCCGACGGGGTTCAGACCCGGTAGTCGACATCCTGTCCTCCGACGCCGTCGACCCGCAGAGCGGCCGCGACCTGAGACAAGCCAGCCCGCAGATCGACCGTCGCTTCCCAGCCCAACAGCTCGCGGGCGCGGCGTGGATCACAGCGCAGCAGGCCGACCTCGCTGTCGTCGGGGCGCAGGCGGGCGTCGTCGGTGACGATGTCCTTGTGCCGGTCCACGACATCCATCGCGAGCTTCGCCAGCTCGCCGATGGACACCGCGTGACCGGTGCCGACGTGCACGGTCTGGCCGACCGCTTCCGGCACCGTGGCCATGGCCACGAAGGCCCGGCAGGTGTCGCGCACGAACAGGAAGTCCCGCTTGGGCCAGAGGGAGCCGAGGCGCAGGACCGGCGCGTCCGACAACAACTGCGCGACGATCTGTGGGATCACGGCGCGGCGGCTCTGCCAGGGGCCGAAGTTGTTGAAGGGCCGGAGCACGGCCACCGGCAGCCCGAAGGTCCGATGGTAGGACTCGGCCAGCTTGTCGGCTCCGATCTTCGACGCCGCGTAGGGCGACTGGGCTTGCAGCGGGTGGGACTCCGCGATGCTCGGCGTCGTGGCGGTGCCGTAGACTTCCGAGGTGCTGGTGGTCACGACCCGGGCCACCCCGGCGTCGCGGCAGGCCTCCAGCAGGTTGACCGTGCCGCCGATGTTGGTCGTCACGAAGCTGGTCGGTGCGGTGTAGCTGAAGGGAACGCTGATGAGGGCGGCGAGGTGGAAGACCACGTCGCAGCCCTCCACCACCCGGCGCACCTGGTGCGGATCGCGGACATCGCCGGCGACGACCTCGAGGCCCTCGGGCCGTCCGAGGCGGTCGAGGTTGCTGCCGCCGGGCCGCGAGTCGTAGTGCACCAGGGCGCGCACCTGGACCCCCTGCGACAACAGGTGGTCGGTGAGGTGGGCCCCGATGAAGCCACCGGCTCCGGTGACCAGGGCGCGGCGTGCATCGAGCTTCACGGCTGCAACGCTCCAATGCCAGGGACGAGCGTGGACCGCGGCGGAGGGGGGCGAGACCCTCCCGCCCGCGGAGGGGACCACGACAAGCCAGCGTCCGGCAGGCTCGTCGCCGAGGTCGCTGGTATATCATGCCGCCTCTGGCACCTCCGGCGTCTCCCAGCCGTCGGAGCGACCGGGCCCACCCGCCGGGCCCGCACATCCCCTCACCATCCTGGAGCGGGGAAGGTCCCCTCCCCTGCTGCCCCCCTCCCCCCACGGGGTCCCCGCATGCCTGCCGCACACCGCCGCCGTGCTCCCCAGGAAGGCCGCCGGATCCTCTGCATCGCGGCCCACCCCGACGACGAGGTGCTCGGCGTCGGCGGCACCCTGGCCTGGCACGCCGCTGAGGGGGCGCAAGTCGTCGTCATGATCATGAGCGAGGGCGAAGCCGCCAAGGCCAGCCACACCCGGCGCAACCACGCCCGGCGCGACAACGCCGCCGCCGCCGCGAAGATCACCGGCATCGACCGCCTCGTCCTCGGCGAGCTGGCCGACCAGGCCTTCGACGCCCACCCCTTCATCGAGCTGATCCACCCCATCGAGGGCATGCTCCGCGAGCTGCGGCCACACGTCGTCTACACCCACCACGGCGGCGACGCCAACACCGACCACCAGCTCGTCTTCAAGGCGACCTACGCCGCCTGCCGCCCGCTCAGCGTCCTGTCCGCCTCCGTCGAGCAGCTCCTCTGCTACGAGGTCCCCTCGTCGACGGAGCAGGCGCCGGCACTGCCACACTACGCCTTCCTCCCCAACGTCTACGTCGACGTCGCGCCCGTCTGGGACACCAAGCTGGCCGCGCTGCAGTGCTACGCCGCCGAGCTGGGGCCCCCGCCCCACACCCGCTCGCCCGAGTACATCGACGCCCTGGCGATCAAACGCGGCGGCGAAGCCGGCCTGCGCCGGGCCGAGGCCTTCTGCCTGATCCGGGCTCGCCTCGGCGCGCGCTCCGAGTCCTGAACGCCGCCCCCTGCACGTCGACGTCTTCCACACCCACCGCTCCGCTCCCTGCCCGTCACGAGGTCCCGCCCATGTTCACCGCCTATGAAGCCGAGGTCCGCATCCACGAGGGCAGCCGGCACGACGTGTTCCGGGCACGGCGCCGCAGCGACGGCGCACCGGTCGTCATCAAGGTGCTCAAGCGCGCCTTCCCCTCGGTCGACGAAATCGAGCGCTTCCGTGTCGAGTACCAGACGCTGGCGGGCATCGACTCCCCGCGGGTGATCCGTGCCCTCGACTTCTCCGAGGACCGCAGCCGCTGGCTGATGGTGATGGAGGACATCGGCGGGCGGGCGCTGGCCGATCTCGTGCACGCCGCCGACGTGCGCCTCGACGAGCGCCTCGACGTCGCCGTGGCCTTGCTGGCGGCTGTGCAGGCCGTCCACGACGCCGGGATCATCCACAAGGACATCAACCCCCGAAACATCATCTGGAACCGGGCCACGGGCGCCGTCAAGCTCATCGACTTTGGCATCTCCACGCCGCTGTCCACCGAGTCTCCAGCGTTCTCGAACCGCAACCTGCTCGAGGGCACGCTGGCCTACCTCGCTCCGGAGCAGAGCGGTCGCGTGCGCGCGTCGCTCGACTCACGCGCCGATCTCTACGCCGTCGGCGCCACCCTCCACGAGCTGTTCGCCGGGGACGTCCCCTTCGACAGCGACGACCCGCTGGAGCTGGTCTACTCGCACATCGCGCGCCGGCCCCAGGCCCCCAGCCAGCACCGGCCCGGCCTGCCGGCCACCCTCGACCGCATCGTGCTGCGCCTGCTCGAGAAGCGTCCTGCCGACCGCTACCAGACGGCGTTTGGCGCGCTGCGCGATCTCGAGCGCTGCCGGGACGGCCTGCGCACCGAGGGCGCGGTGCCCGACTTCGAGCTGGGGGCCTTCGATCAGGCCGGCAGCTTCGAGCTTGGCGGCCGCCTGTACGGGCGGCAGGATGAGGTGACGCGGCTGCTGGACGCGCTGAACGTGGCGACCGGGTCCGACAGCACAAGCGTCCAGGGGCAGCTCGTGCTCGTCACCGGCGGGGCCGGCATGGGGAAGACCGCCCTCATCCAGGAGCTGTACCGCCCGCTGACCCAGCACCGCGGCACCTTCGTCTCGGGCAAGCACGACCAGTTCAACCGCCTCCCGCTGGCCTCGGTCGCCGCGGCGCTCGGTGAGCTGGTCCACCAGGCGCTCTCACTCGACGACGCCAGCCTGCGCCGCCTGGTGCGCCGGCTGCGGGACGCCCTCGGTCCCAACGGCGGCGTGCTGACGGACATGGTGCCGCAGCTCCAGGCGCTCATCGGCGCACAGCCGTCGCTCGAAGACCTGCTCCCCAACGAACAGAAGAACCGCCAGGCCCGGGTCTGCCGGGACTTCGTCCAGGTCTTCGCCAGCCCCCGGCATCCCCTCGTGCTCTTCTTCGACGATCTGCAGTGGGCCGACGGCGCGTCGCTGGCCCTCATCGAGGCCATCGTCGCCGCCCGCCACCCCGGCCTGCTCGTCATCGGCGCCTACCGCGACACCGAGGTCGACCACACCCACCCCCTCACCGCCATGGTGGCCCGCCTGCAGGACGGCGGCGTCGACCTGCACCGGATGGACCTGCGGCCGCTGACCGAGGAACACATCATCGACATGCTCAGCCTGGCGACGGGCGAGGGCCCCGGAGCCGTCGCCGATCTCGCGCGGCTCACCCTGCGGAACACCGGCGGCAACCCGCTGTGGGTGCGCGAGTACCTGGGCGCGCTGGCCGCGGATGGGCTGCTGCGCTTCGACCGCGACCGCGGTCGCTGGTCCTGGTCGCTCGACGACATCGAGCGGCGCGGCTTCACCGCGAGCGTGCTCGACCTCATCGTCGACAAGCTCTCACGGGTGCCCGCTGGCTGTGTCGAGGTGCTCCAGGTCGCCGCCTGCGTTGGCTCCCGCTTCGACCTGTCCACTGTCGCCGCCGTGACCGGCCGCAGCCCGCGCGACGTGTTCGATGCACTGCTGCCGGCGATCAACAGCGGCATCGTCGTGGCGACCTCGGCGCTGGACGCCCTGCTGACCGACGAGGTCTCTCCCGGGCGGCGGTGCGCCTTCTTCCACGACCGCATCCAGCAGGCCGCGGCCAGCATGCTCGACGACCAGGCGCTCGCCGACCTGCACCACCGCATCGGTCGCCACCTGCTGGACGTGACGCCGGCAGGCGAGCGGGGCGAGCGGATCTTCGAGATCGTCTCCCAGCTCGACGCCGGGCTGGATCTCGTGGCCCCCGGTCCCGAGCGCACCGAGCTGGCGGCGCTGAACCTGGACGCTGGCCGGCGGGCCCGCCAGGCGAGCGCCTTCGACGCCGCCGCCGGCTACCTCGCCACGGGCCTCGACTGCCTCCCGGCCGACCCCTGGACCGATCACGAAGAGCTGGCGCTGGCCCTGCACCGGGAGCACGCGCTGGCGTCGCTGATGACCGGGGATGCCGACCGCGCAGAGGTCCTGAGCGGGATCGCGCTCGCCCGCGCCACCGATCCCCTGGTCCAGGCAGAGATCCTCGCAGAGCGCGCCTACCAGTTCACCAACGTCGGTCGCTACACCGACGCCATCGCCGCCATGCGGCAGGGCCTGGCCCTGGTCGGCTACCCCTTCCCCGACGACGACGGCCTGGAGCCGGCGATGATGGCCCTGCACGGCGAGCTGACGGGTCGCATGGGCGACACCCGGCCGCTGGACCTGCTGGACCGGCCGACCATGCAGGATCCGCGGGCGCGGGCGGCGATGGCGCTGCTCGGCGCCGGCGTCGCCCCCAGCTTCTACCTCGGTCCGGTGCTCTACAGCGTCGTCATCCTCGCAGCACTCAACGTCTGCCTGGAGCACGGCAACCCGCCGACGGCGTTCAACATGTACGCCTGCTACGGCCACCTGCTCAGCGGCGTCTTCGGCGACCGCCACGGAGGCCACGACTTCGGCCGGCTCGCCGTCGAGCTCTGCGACCGGTCCGGCAACCTGCGCGACAAGGCGGCCAGCGTCTTCATCACGGCCAATTTTGCCGCGAGCTGGGTCCAGCCCCTCGCCCGCCAGCAGGCGCTGAACGAAGCCGGCTTCCAGGCCGGGCTGGAGTCCGGCGACCTCATCTACGCCGCCTACATCCTCTGCTACATCGGCCACAACGCCTTCTACGCCGGCCAGGCCCTCGACCACGTCGCCGAGCTGACCGACGACCACGCGCGCTTCCACGCCCGCATCGGCAACCACATCGCCGCCGACGTGACCGATGCCCTGCGCCTGGTCCTGCGCAACCTGCGCGGCCAGACGGAGGGCATGCACGAGTTCTCCCTCCCCGACCTCGACGAAGACGGCTTCCGCGCCCGAGCGCAGGCCAACCACTCGGTGATGGCCCTCTGCTACCTCGACATCTTCAAGGCCGAAGCGCTGCTGCGCTGCGGCGAGCCCGCGGCTGCGCTGGCCGCGCTCGACGCGGCCGAGCCCCTGCTGGCCACCATCATGAACAACCACGGGGTGTCGCGGCACAGCTTCCTGAAGGCGCTGGCGCTCTGCCAGACCGCCGAGCCGCCGGCGGCAGCGCGCGATGACACCAGCCCGGACACGCCAGAGCCCAACGACCCGGTCACCGCGTTGCTGGAGCAGCTCGACGGCTGGGCGGCCACCTGTCCCGACAACTTCGCCCACCTCGCCGCCCTGGTCCGCGCCGAGCACGCCCGCAGCCGGGGCGCCGACGCCGACGCCATCGACGCCTACGAGCAGGCCATCGCCCTCACGGACGCCCACGGCTTCCCCCACGACCTGGCCCTGGCCCGCGAGCTGGCGGGCCGCTTCTGGCTGTCCCAGCAGCGGGCCGAGCAGGGCCACAAGCTCCTCGCCCGCGCCCACTACGGCTACGCGCTGTGGGGTGCCCGCCGCAAGGTCGAGCTGATGGAGGCCGAGTTCGCGGAGCTGTCCGAGTCCATCCGCGGCGTGCCGCACACCTGGCTGAGCAGCCAGACCGGGACCAGCTCGGCCGGGCTGCTCGACCTCGCCAGCGTGATCCGCGCTTCTCAGGCCCTGTCCGGCGAGATCAAGCTCGACCGCCTGCTCCAGCAGATCATGGAGCTGGTGCTGCAGAACGCCGGTGCCCAGCGCGGCGCGCTGCTCATCGACGACGACGGACAGCTCCGCGTGGAGGCCCTGGGGCAGCTCGAACCCGGCGAGGACGGCCAGCAGCTCGCCGTCCGCGTCGGATCCACCGACCTCGACGGCGAGGGCGCGGACCTGCCGCGGGGCATCCTCGGCTACGTCCAGCGGACCGGCGAAGCGGTGATCCTCGCCGACGCCGCCGTCGACACGCGCTTCTCGCAGGACCCCTACGTCGCCCGCCACCGGCCCCACTCGGTGCTGTGCATGCCGGTGCACAGCCAGGGGCAGCGCATCGGCATGCTCTACCTGGAGAACCGCGAGATCAGCGGAGCCTTCACCGACGAGCAGCTCGCCACGCTGCGCCTGCTGTCCACGCAGTTCGCGATCTCCTTTGAGAACGCGCAGCTCTACCAGCAGATGGAGTCCAAGGTGGAGCAGCGCACCGCCGAGCTGGCAGCAAAGAACCGCGAGCTGGAGATGACGCTCGACAACCTGCGCACCACCCAGGACCGGCTGGTCCACGCCGAGAAGATGGCCTCACTCGGCCAGCTCACAGCGGGCGTGGCCCACGAGATCAACAACCCGCTGAACTTCGTCAACAACTTCTCGCTGCTCGGCGCTGAGCTGGTCGACGAGCTCAAGGAGGTGATGGACGAGGGGGGAGCGGACGCCAAGGACGAGGCGGTCGAGATCCTCGGTGACCTCAAGGACAACCTCAAGGCCATCCAGACCCACGGTACCCGGGCCTCCGGCATCGTCAGCAGCATGCTGCTGCACGCCCGGGAAGGCGGCGGAGAGCAGGACGCGGTCGACGTCAACGGCTTGGTCAAGAAGTACGTGGACCTCGCCGAATTCGGGCTACGCAACGCCCACAAGGACGTGCACGTCGGCGTGCGCCTCGACCTCGACGAGGGACTGCCCACGATCCGCGCCAGCGCCCAGGACCTGGGGCGCGTCGTGGTCAACCTGCTCAACAACGCCCACGACGCGGTGGCGACGCGGGCAGCCGACGAGGGTGGCGACTTCGACGGTCTCGTGACCATCGGCACGCGCCGGCTCGGTGACCGGGTCGAGATCCGGTTCAGCGACAACGGCACGGGCGTGGCCGCCGACCTCCGCGACAAGATCTTCGAGCCCTTCTTCACGACCAAGGCCGGCACCGCAGGTACGGGGCTCGGCCTGTCCCTCTGCTACGACATCGTGGTCCGCGGCCACGGTGGAGAGCTGGCCCTGGACACCGACGTCGACCAGGGCGCTGCCTTCGTCGTCACCCTGCCCATCGCCGGCACCTGATCCCAAGCCCCCGCACCTGGATCGTCCCCATGCTCGCCTTCGACCGCCCCCTCCTGCTCTGGCCCGGGCCTGCTCTCGCTGAACAGGGCTACGTCGGCCGCCAGCTCCGGCCGGACCGTGGTCGGCTCATCGAGTCCGTCGACCTGTCGGGGGGGATGCCAGCGGGCTGGACCCCCGACGCGCAGCTCGGCGGGACCTGGAAGGTCCGGGATGGTGCGCTGTGGGGAGCGGCGGATCCCAAGGGGCCGGCGGTGATCTGGCGGCGGGGCGCGCTGCCGTCGAACTTCGCCGTCGTCTTCCGCGGAGCGGCCATGCCGACCCACGACAAGCCCATCAACTCGGCGGAGCGTATCGGGGAGATCAACGTCTTCTGGAACGGCAGCGGTGACGCCATGGCCGACGACTTCCAGGCCACGGTCGGCAGCATGGGCGGCTGGTACGGCGGCTTCTGCGGTATCGAGTACCTGCGGGGCAGCGGCGGCATGCGCAGCGAGTGCACCGCCGTCTCGCGGGAGTTCGACCAGGCCGCTCAGCGGCCCTACACCGTCGTCGCCGGACGCTTCGACGACACCGACTTCTACTTCGTCAACGGCACGGCGGCGGCCCAGGTCACGCCAGGCTTCGACACCTCAAAAGGCAAGCTGCTGGCCCTTGCCACCTTCGGGGACGCCGAGGAGAGCTCGTTGGTGCGCTTCTGGGACATCCACGTCGTCGAGCTGACCGCCGACAGCATGCAACCCATCGCCGCCGGCGAGCTGACGCGGGGCGGTCGCTGGCGACAGTGGCTGCGACAAGCGGGTTCGGCGTCCGACGCTGGCGACGAGCGCGCGTGACCCGGGCCCTCGGTGACCACCGGGAGGGCCGGCTGCGGTCTTGCACCCCAGCCGACGCAGCGGCGGTGGTCGCCCTCTACAACCGCTGCTTCGCCGCGACGATGACCGTCGACCGGTGGCGGTGGCAGTACCTCGAGGTCCCGGACGCCCGGCCGGATCTGTCAATCGTCTGGGAGCACGACGGGGGGGTCCTGGGCTTCGTGGGCGCGGTGCCCCAGCCGTGGTGGCGGGGCGGAGAGCGCATCGAGGCGGTGCGCATCCAGGACGTGTGCGTGGCGGAGGAAGCGCGCGGCCGCGGCATCTTCTCGGCGATGCTGCGGGCGCAGTGCCGGCTGCCCGCGCCACCGGGCTTCCGCATCGCCTTCCCCAATCCGCAGTCTCAGCCCGCGTTCCTGAGAGATGCACTGTTCCAGCGCCACGACGACATCGAGGTCCAGCGCTGTCCGGTGGCGGCGCTGTCGGCCTTCGACGCCGTGGACACCGCGGGCGTCGACGTCACCGTGGAACACCCGCCCCAGTTCACCGCCGCTGACAGCGCGCTCCTGGACGCGCAGCGACGGGGCGGGGTCATCGCCGGCGCCCGCACCCTTCCGTGGCTTCAGTGGCGCTTCGGTCCTCGCGCCCCCAACGACTACGTCGTGGTCCGCGCCAGGCAGGCTGGCGCCTTGATCGGGCTGGTCGTCGCCAAGCACTATGCCGCGGGCGGGACGATCGACCTGGTGGAGTGCAGTGCCGTCGACCGCTTCGAGGTGACACTGGCCCTTGTGCGCGGGGTCCTCGCGGCGATGCCGCACACCCAGCCGCAGGCGCTGGAGGTGTGGAGCCCCGAGCGCTATAGTCACGCAGCTCACCTCCGGCAGCTCGGCTTCGTCGGCGGTGAGCGGCACACGGCGATGGTCACCCGCGCGCCCTCACGGCTTCGCTCTGAGGGCGCCGCGCCGTGGCTGCTGTCGCTGGCCGACTCCGATGTCTACTGACCGCTCCCTCCATCCGGTTCCGAACCAGAGCCGCCGCACACACACACCGGGAAGCAGACCGTGGGCGATGGTCCCCTGAAGTTGCTGGTGGTCGACGACGAACCCGACGTCGAGCTGCTGTTCAAGCAGCGCTTCCGGCGCAAGGTCCGGCGCGGCGAGCTGGAGCTCTTCTTCGCCCGCAACGGTGTCGAAGCCATGTCGCTGCTGGACGCGCGGCCCGACGTGCGCATCGTGCTCAGCGACATCAACATGCCCGAGATGGACGGCCTGCAGCTCCTGCAGCGGGTGCGCGAGCTCGACCGTGTGGTCGAGCTGGTCATCATCTCGGCCTACGGCGACATGGGCAACATCCGCACCGCGATGAACCGCGGGGCCTACGACTTCCTGACCAAGCCGCTGGACTTCGCCGACCTCGACGCGACCATCGTCAAGACGCGGCAGCACGTCGACAGCCTGATCGACGCCCGCCAGGCGCGGGAACGGGCCGCTCGCCTGGCCGAACACAACGCCTTCATCCGGGAGACCTTCGGCCGCTACGTCTCCGACGACGTCGTCGACGAGCTGCTCGACCAACCGGAGGGGCTCGACCTCGGCGGGTCGCGCCGCGCGGTGACGGTGCTCAGCTCCGACCTTCGGGGCTTCACGGCCCTGGCCGAGCGCATGCCGCCAGAAGACGTCGTCTCGATCCTCAACGACTACCTCGACGCGATGTTCCAGGTGATCTTGCGGCAGCAGGGCACGATCAACGGCATCGTGGGCGACGGGATCTTCGTGCTGTTCGGGGCGCCGATCGCGCGGCCGGACGACACCGAACGTGCCATCGCCTGCGCCCTGGACATGCAGCGGGCCCTCGACGCGCTGCGCCAGCGCCCGGGCTTCCCCGTCCCCGGCCTGGAGATGGGCATCGGCGTCCACCGCGGCCAGGCCATCGTCGGCAACATCGGCTCCAAGCAGCGCAGTCACTACTCGGCCATCGGCAGCGACGTGAACCTCGCCGCGCGGGTCGAGGGCTCGACGGTCGGTGGGCAGATCCTGGTGACGGCGCAGACGCTGGACGGGTTGGATGCAGAGGTACAGACGCAGAGCCGCTTCGAGCTGATGCTCAAGGGGGTCGCCGGCCCCACGACCGTGGTCGAGGTGGTCGGAATCGACGGGGCCCACGCGACGCGGTGGACGCCGCCGGCCGACGCCGTCACGCCGCTGCCCGAGGCGGTCGCGGTGCGCTTCAAGCGCCTGGACGCCAAGGTCGCGGTGGGCGACGCGCAGCCAGGCCAGCTCGCGGCGCTGTCTCCTCGGCGGGCGTTGCTGGTCGCGGACCCGCCACCGCAGCCGCTCTCCGACCTCCGCATCGAGCTGACCGATCCGCGCTGCGAAGGGATGCACGCCGACCCCAGCTGCGAGCTCTACGCAAAGGTCCTGGCGGGCGACGCCGGCCCGGATGGCGAAGTCCGCCTGGGCTTCACCGCCGTCTCCCCGGCAGCCGCGGCCTGCCTGGAGCACCTGCTCGCGGCCCTATAGCAGCGTCTGCAGACCCAGCGTCACCCGGCCGGAGACCGCACCCGCGGCGTCGCCCCACAGCGGCGCCATTGCCCGGCCCTCCAGCTCGGCCGTCAGCCCACCGAGCCACCAGGGCGACGCCTGGATCCCGACGCCGCCGCCCAGGTCCAGGGGACCCGCCAGCGGGTCGTTGCGGTAGCGCAGCCCCGCGTCGTCGCTCACCCAGCGTCCACCCCAGGCGCCGATCCCGCCGACGGCGTAGGGCCGCACCACCCGGTAGGGGAAGGCGATGACGGTGTCGGTCAGCTCGACGCCCAGCCGTGTCACGGGCCCCTGGGTCACCCTCGAGCCCGCTTCGCCGGCCTGCTCGACCTGCCAGCGCCCACCTTGCAGGCCCAGGGTCAGGCCGGGGTTGAGCCACCACCAGTCCGACCACAGCGACAGGCGCAGCAGCCCGACCGGGGCGGTGCCGGGGTCGAGGCTGTCGCTCCCGGCCGGCACGCGCCGGGTCGGCGAGACCGCGCCGAAGCCGACGCCGCCGGCCAGCGCGACGCCGCCGTAGACGCGGAAGGGAGGGCGCCAGTCATCACTGTCGTCCAAGTAGGTGTCGACGTACGGGTCGCCGTAGGCGTAGCCGTCGTCGGCGTCCGGATCGCCGCTGTTTGAGAGGAGGAACCCACCGACCGCAGCGCCTCCGGTCAGGGCGTCGTCGGCGGAGGTGTCGAGCACGCCGACGAGCCCGCCCCCCGCGCTGTCGTCGGCATCCGTCAGGCCGGGAGCGGAGCCGGAGTTGCCCGAGGCCGCGATCAGCTCGGCGAGCTGATCGATGTCCGCCACGGCGGCGAAGTCATCTCCGTCCAGCGGCGCGTCCGGCGCTGACCCGGTGCTGCCCAGCTTGCCCAGGATCGCCTGCCCGTCGAGCGCGGCGGACCCCGGCGCCGCGAGCACCAGCTCGGGATCGTAGTCGCCCTTGGCTTCCGGCGTCTGGAGGTTGTCGGTCAGCGCCATGACCCGGCCCTGCACCCAGGTCGAAAGCTCGGCGAGATCGACCTGACCGTCGCCGTCGAGGTCCCCGGCACCGCCCAGCGCCTCGGTCAGGGCGCAGGTGAAGGCGCCGCCGCCGCCGCAGTAGTCCCAGCTCTCGTAGCTCTTCTGCTGGACCAGGCTGCTGGCGAGGTTGAAGAAGCTGCCCTCGCTGCGCTCCAGCGAGTCAAGCACGGCGTTGAAGCCGTTGTCCTGGGGCAGCCCGCCGCCATCACGCAGCGTGCCTACGGCGGCCGCGTGGCAGGCGTCGGTGAACAGCAGCACGTGGCGAGCGTGCGAGGCCGCGATCCAGGCGTCGAGGTCGGCGACGCTCAAACCGCTTTCGGCAAGCGTGTCGGTGGTCGTGTCGTGCATGTACAGGTAGCCGCGGCCGTCGACGACGTAGCCGTGGCTGGAGAAGAACAGGACGACGACGTCGTCGTCGCCAGCGTCGGCCAGCAGCGCCTGCACCCGCGAGCCGACGGTGTCGACCGTCGCTGCTTCGTCGACGAGCAGCACGATGTCGTCCGGCGAGAAGGCCCCGCCGCCGTTGTCGATGAGGGCGGCACGGAAGTGCTCGGCGTCGCTGACGGCGTAGGCCAGCTCCGGCACGCGCCAGCTCGCGAAGCGATCGACGCCCACGACCAGTCCCTGGACGTGCAGCGGGGCTGCGTGCGCAGCGGTGGTGAACAGGAGGGGAGCGAAGCCTGGCAACACGGGGTCTCCGGGTCTGGCAGGGCAACGCCCACCCTCGACCAGGGCTTTCAGTCTACTTCGCGCTCGCCCCGATCAGCCCTCCCACTCCCGCAGGGCCAGGCTCCAGATCAGCTTCGTCTCCTGGGCGTCAGCGGCGGGGTCGAAGCCGACCATCACGTAGTCGCGCTCGGCCATGGTCTGTGCACCCTGGTCGTGCCGTAGCCCGTGCGCTTCGCAGCGCTGCCGGGTCAGCGGATCGTCGGGGTAGGCGTAGATGATTCCCAGCTCTTCGAGGACGACCTGTTCGCCAGGCGCGCTGCCCTTGACCCAGAGCTGGTGCCGCCCGTCGCGGTAGACGAGGTCGCCGCAGGTATTGAGCGCCTCGCCCACCTGCTGTGGGGACAGGTCCACGCCGACCATGTGGCGCGGCTTGGGGAGCTGGCCGGTGCGGCGGTCGGTGAGTTGGACGTAGAGCAGCTTCAGCGGCGGGGTGAGCAGGGAGACGAGGTCCCGGTGCAGGGCCGGCAGGCCCTCGAAGCTGCACGAGATCCGCAGCCGCGTGTAGCCGCCGTCCAGCACCTGCGCGGCGTAGACATCCGGCGGCGCGAAGCCGTCAGGCCGGCCGTCGGGGTGGACGCTGCGCGCCTTGGCGGGTGCTGGGGCGCCGGGTGGGGTGGACCGCTTCTCGGCCATGCTCGTCTCGGGGTCTGGCGGGGGTGGGGGGCTAACCCGCCCGGGTCGGACATCGCCCCAGACACCGGAGCCATGGGCGACGGGTGATGGCGGCCGCGCGAAAAGGGGTATTGGAATTCACCTGACACCTGATCGCGTGACGCCCCGCGGCCGGGCGGCTAGGGGCGCGGCAGGACCGCGCCGTGCACCCGACCACCACCATCGGCCCACGCGGGCTGCCGACCTCCCTGTCGATCCGCGAGCTGCGCATCGCTCCCGCGGTGGTCCTCGCCCCGATGGAGGGCGTCACCGACCTGCCCTTCCGGCGGCTCATCCGCGGCATCGGCGGCACCGGCCTGACCTGCACGGAGTTCATCCCCAGCCACGGGCTCTCCCGCGGCGAGGAACGCTGGGTCCAGATGGCCGAGCTGGACCCCGACGAACACCCCATCAGCATCCAGATCTACGGCCGTGACCCGGCGGTGATGGCGGACGCCGCGCGGGCGGTCCAGGATCTGGGTGCCGACATCGTCGACATCAACATGGGCTGCCCCAGCAAGAAGGTCTGCGCCCACAGCGGCGGCAGCGCGCTGATGAAGGAACCGGCCCTGGTGGCCGAGATCGTCGCCGCCTGCCGCGCGGTGGTCGAGGTGCCCCTGACCGTCAAGATGCGCTCGGGCTTCGACGGCGACAGCCGCAACGCGCCAGACCTGGCCTTCATCTGCCAGGAAGAGGGCGCCGACGCGATCACCATCCACTGGCGCACCCGGGCCGACCGCTACGGCGGGGCACGCGCCGTGGACCGCATCGCCGCAGCGGTGGATCGGGTGGACGTGCCGGTGATCGCCAACGGCGACGTCGTCGACGTGGCGTCGGCGGCGGCCATGTTCCGCGACACGGGCTGTGACGGCGTGATGATCGGCCGGGGGGCGCTGGCGGACCCGTGGGTGTTCCGCTCGGTGTCGACCTGGCTGCAGGGCGGGAAGCCCCTCCCCTCTCCCCGGCAGGAGCGCGCCGCCCTGCTGCGCCGCTACCTCGCCCTGTGCCGGGCGCACTTCGCCGAGCCGCGGGGGGTCCGCCGCAAGCGTCACGACCCGGACCGCATCAGCCTCGGCCGCTTCAAGCAGCTCGGCAAGTACCTGCTGTCCGAAGAGCCCGACGCGCGCATGCAGATCCTGCGCAGCCGCAGCGTCGACGACGCGCTCGCCGCCCTCGCCCGGTGGGAGGCCAACCAGGAAGCGGCGCGCGCCGCTGGCTGACCGGCCTCAGGTCGCGCAGGCCGTGGCGTCGGCGTCCAGGTGCTTGTCCATCCAGCGATGCGGGATGCCGGCGTCCATGAAGGGCTCGCCGAACAAGCCGTAGCCGAGCTGTTCGTAGAAGCCGATGGCGTCCTGCTGGCTGGCGAGCTTCACGCGCAGCAGCCCCTTGCGGCGCGCGTCGGTCTCCAGCGCCGCCATCAGCGCCTCCCCGACGCCGCGGCCGCGGTACTCCGCAAGCACCGCGACCCGCTCGGCCTTGGCGGTGGGCTGGCCGCGGTCCTCGACGACGCGCATGCGCGCGGTGCCGACCGGCGCCCAGCCGTCGTCGACGTAGCCGCTGGTGTCGACCCGCCA
The DNA here is from genome assembly GCA_964599085.1 of uncultured Enterobacterales bacterium. Classification (GTDB taxonomy): domain Bacteria; phylum Myxococcota_A; class UBA796; order UBA796; family UBA2385; genus J125. Next base: position 44,774 of record CAZRFD010000038.1, read on the forward strand.
CTCCGCCAGGAACTGGGTGGCGTCCGGATCCAACCCGTCCATCTCGAGGTCCTTGGGGACCGACTGCTCGTCGATGAACACCACGCGGCGGATCTGGAAGCAGGTATCCAGCTCGGTCGAGGTGACCCTGCGCACGCGCAGCAGGCCGATATCGACTTCGGTTCGGGGCATCCTGGGCTCCTTGGTGGTGTTGGTCGGCAGTGTCGAAGTGAGAGCGGAAGAGGTGCTGGCGTCTATCGCCAGGTCATGGGCGGAGGACGGGCCGGTGTGGCGAAGGGGCCGCCGCGCAGGTCTGCGGCGTGGTCGGCCACAGAGGACCACGAGAAGAGCACGACGCCCTGGGCGCCCTCCTCCCGCGCTGCCTCGATGCAGCGCAGGGTCTGGTCATAGCCGATGTCATAGCTGCCGATCCCCATGTAGACGTGGCGGCCGGCCGCATGGGCGACGTGGTCGCGCGCGATCGCCCGGAAGTCGAGCCGGTCCCCCTCGACCGCGGCCACCGGCCAGTAGGCCATGGGGATGTTGGCGTCGGTCAGGCCCTTGGACAGGAAGGCGCGGCTGTCCTGGTAGTAGTCGGCGTAGCCCTCGCTCACGCCGCCCCACCCCCAGACGTCGCTGTGGATCCCCCACACCGCGGCGGTGACCGGCACGTCGACGGCGTCGCGCACCTGGCGCACGGTGTCTTGCACCATGGCGCGCTGCCAGTCCGACCACGACAGGCCGGCCAGCGCCCCGCCCGCGGCCGTGTCCTGGACGAAGCGCGCCTCGCTCACCGGGTCGTGGGAGTACCCCGGCCCCGGGTAGCGGATGTAGTCGAGGTGGATCCCGTCGACGTCGTAGCGACCGGCGATGTCCGCCGCGACGGCCGCGGTCCACGCCCGGACGTCGGGGTTGCCGAGCGAAGCGAAGACGTAGCCGTCGTTGAACGGCATGGGGACGCCGTCCTCGTCGGCGACCCGCCATGGTGCCAGGCGAATTCCATTACCCTTTTTAAAAGGGTAATGGAATTCGCCTGGCACCGGGGCCGGCCCGCGCCACAGCGGCGCGACGTTGATGTAGGCGTGGAGCTGCAGGCCGTGGCGGTGCGCCTCGTCGACCGCCACCTGCAGCGGATCCCAGCCGGGATCGGTGCCGAGGCTGCCCGACAGCGCCGCCGCCCAGGGCTCCAGGCGGCTGTCGTAGTAGGCGTCGAAGTTGCCGCGCACCTGGAAGAAGACGGTGTTGAAGCCAGCATCGGCGATCTCCGCCAGCGTCTGCTGAAGGTCGGTGGCGGACCCGTCGGACCACTCGAAGCGCGTCAGCCAGACGCCGCGCAGCTCGGTGGGGCCGGCCTCCGGACCAATGTCCGCGGGTGCGCCAGCCGCGGTCGCCGCCGTGGCCGCGCCACCGTCTTCGACCGCGTCCTGGCGGCTCGGTGCCGGCCGCGAGCAGGAGCAGGCCAGCGCCGTGGTGAGCAGGAGGAGCGACATGCCGCAGAGCTAACGGGCGTGCGCCGCCGCGGCCCCGGCGTGCCCTCAGACGAAGGAGGGCGGCAGAACGCCCGGAGTGGGCCCCCGCCGGCGGAGCGTGACGCGGGCCCGATCGGCGGCGAACCAGGCCTCGACCGCGTCGTCGAGGCGTCCACCGCGCACGGCGAGCTGGACGGCCTGGCCGATGAGCGCGGGACGCTGGACCGCGACACCCGCCAGGCGCAGCGCGTAGGTCAGGTTGCGGCGCCGCAGGTAGTTGCGGCGGAAGTGCTGGTTCTGGGCCACGCCCCGCCACCACGCCAGCCGCTGTGGCGACAGATCGCCGACAGGGAAGGGCGTGCGCGCCTGCCGGTTGTTCCAGGCATCGCCGTAGTCGGGCAGGTCGTCCAGCCGTCCCTGCTGCCGGAGCTGGTGCCACAGCTCGGTGCCGGGGTACGGCGTCGAGAAGAAGAAGACCGTCCAGTCCGACCGGATGCGCCGCGCCAGGGTCAGCGTCTGGCGGATGTCGGCGTCGGACTCCCCGGGGCTGCCGAGGATGAAGCTCGCCCCGGTGCGCATGCCCATGGCGTGCACGAGGTCGAAGGCCTTGACCACGCGGCTGTTGCTCGTCCCCTTCTTCATGCCGCGCAGCACGGCCTTGCTGCCGCTCTCGACGCCGAAGTCGACCTGCACGCAGCCAGCGGCCCGCATCCGGGCGAGGGTCAGGCGGTCGACAGACTCGATCCGGCTCTGGCAACCCCACTCCAGGCCATGGCCGCGATCGGCGAGCGCTTCGCAGAAGCTCCGCACCCAGGGACGGTCGCCGGTGAAGATGTCGTCGACGAAGTACAGCCCGCGCACCGAGTAGCGCTGCACGAGGTGGTCGATCTCGGCCAGCACGGAGTCGACGCTGCGCATCCGCAGCCGCCGCCCGAGCTGCAGGTGGCTGGCGCAGAAGGTGCAGCGGTAGCGGCAGCCCCGGCCCGCGAGGATGCTGGCGTGGCGATCGCCGCCCAGCCCTCGGATGAGGCCCGGGGGGCTCAGGTAGCGCTCGAAGTCGCAGAGGTCCCGCGCTGGCAACGGCAGGTCGTCCAGGGTGTCGAGCAGCGGGCGTGGCGGCCCCGCCCCTCGCGCGGTCACGGTGCCCGGCAGTCCGGTGGGATCTCCGCCCTCCGCCAGGCATCGCGCCACCGCCACGGCCGTGGCCTCCCCCTCGCCCACCACCACCACGTCGGCACCGAGCCGGCGCAGCGCATCCTGCGGCGCCGCCGTCGCGTGGGCGCCGCCCACCATCTGCGGCACCTCCGGCAACAGGGACCGCAGCTCTTCCGCCAGCGCCGACGCCCGCTGCACCGTCATGGTCAGGCAGGACAGGCCGATCAGCTCCGGCGCGAAGGACGCCACGCGCGCCGCCATGTCCGTCTCGAGCAGCGGGTCCCCGTCGAGCACCTGTACCCGGTGGCCCTCGGCACGCAGCGCTGCGGCCACGTACAGCAGGCCCAGCGGCGGGAACATGTTGTTGCCCTCGTGGAATTGGACGTGGGCCAGGGAGATGCGCACCGCGACTCGGGGGCGAGGTGGAAGCTGCACGGATGTCACCGCCAGCCCATGGTTGCACGCCAGCGCTTGACACCCGGGCCGTGGCCGGCTTCGATCCGCCCCACACAGCCCGACGCGGACCCGCTCGTCGCTGTCCAGACGCTGACCCACCACCCCGGCCGTGCCATGACCCTCCGCCGCCTCCTCGCCCCGACCCTCCTCGTCCTGCCGCTGGTCGGCGGTGGCCTGGCCTGCGGCGTCAAGGACGCCGGCGACACCGGCGGCACCAGCGGTGATGGCGGCACCACCGGCGACACCGGCGACACCGGTGACACCCAGGCCCAGGTCGTGTGGCAGGACCTGTCCTTCTCCACGTCCAGCGGGGTGACCGGCGTCTACGCCGCCAGCACGGATGAAGTCTGGGTCACGCTCAGCGCGGGCAAGACGATGCTCTACCAGGCCGGCGCCTGGAACGAGCTGAGCATCGACGTCTCCGAAGAAGACCTCAACGGGATCTGGGGGTCGGGCTCCGGCACCGGCGCGACCGTCGTCGCCGTGGGCGACGCCGGCAACATCGCCACCTGGTCCGGCGCGGGCTGGGTCGTCGACGACGTCGGCACGGCCAACTTCGAAGCGGTGGACGGCGCGGCGAGCACCGACCTGCTCGCGGTCGGCTGGGGCGGGCTCTACGCCAACGCGTCGGGGGAGTGGGCCTACCAGGACCTGCCCACGGACCCGCGCTTCAACGACGTCTGGTACGACGGCAGCGCAGGTGCGGCCGTGGGTGAGGAGGGCGCGCTCGCCCGCCTCGTCAACGGCGAGTGGACCATCGAGGAGGACCCCGAGGGCCGCACCTTCTACGGGGTCAGCGGCACCGGCGCCAACGACATCTACGCCGTCGGCGAGGGCGGCGTGATCCTGCACTGGAACGGGACGGAGTGGGACAACGTGTCGACCACCACCGAGCAGGGGCTGTGGGGCGTGTGGGCCGCCAACTCCAACGCCATCTACGTCGTCGGGAACGCCGGCACGGCGCTGGTCCGCGACAACGGCACCTGGCGGTCCCTGGAGACCGGCGTCAACACCAACCTGTACGCGGTGCACGGAACCAGCGTCTCGGACGTGTGGGCGGTCGGCGGCTTTGGCACGGCGCTTCGCTACCAGCCCTGATCGCCCGCGGTCGGCCGACGCCGAGGAGCAAGGCCCGCGCGGCGTTTCTGCAGCTCAGAAGGCAACGCCCAGGCTGAGGCCAGCGCCGGTCGACTGTCCTGCCCGCCCCTCGAGCAGCGCGACGAGGCGGGGGCTGTGGTTCCAGGTCGTGCCGAGGGGTTCGCTGGCGAAGGAGAGACCGACCACACCGCTGGCCGGGTAGCGGCTGCGCAGGTCGATCTGGAGGCCGTCGTCGCCCATGGTGTGGAGGCTGTCCGACCACAGCACGGCGCTCTGGACACCGAGGTGGCCGGCGAAGCCGCTGTCGATGGCGCCCCAGGACAGGCCGAGCGTGCCGGTCAGCGCGAGGCGCTGGCCCTTCTCTCCCGTCGGACCGGAGTCCGCCGGCAGGGCGTGATCGAAGCGCGCCTGGGCATAGGCCGACCAGACCGGGGTCAGCGGGAGCGCGCCCTTTGCCCCGAGCGCCCAGCCGACGCCAGCGGCGTTGAAGTCGGCTTCGTCCACCGTGCCCTGGGCGCGGCCGATGGAGCCGACGAGGCCGAGCCCCTGGGAGAGGGCGAGCTGCAGCTCGGCGCCGGTGAACAGGAGCTGGTCGATGGCGTCGCAGCCGCTGTCCGCCGAGCAGTCGGTGTCGCGTGCGGCCACGGCGTCCATGTCCACCACCGCGGCCAGGCGGAGGCGGCCGATGTCGGGGTCGGGGACCGGGTCACCCACCGGCGCCGACCGCGCCGACCGCGGGGTGAGCGCCAGCGCCAGGGCCGCCAACGGGACGGCGAGGCCGAGGAACCGACGGGGACTGCGGGGTGGGTGGAGACCATGCATGTCTGCCGGCTAACCGGCAGAGAGCCACCCGGCTGCGTTGCCCGGCTGCGTTGCCCGGCTGCGGGTGCCCGGCATAGGCAGGGGGGCTGACCGCCTGTCCTGGACTCCGCCTTGCTGCTCGCCGCCGGCCTCCTCCTCGCCCTGTCCGCGCCCGCGACGGCGTCGACCGCCCCAGCGGCCGACGGGATGCTCGCGCAGGGGCGCCACCGGCTGGCGATCAAGCTCTACGGCCGAGCGCTGGAGCGCAACCCCGACGACGCCGGCCTGCGCCTGGGCCGAGCCCGCGCCCAGGCGCAGATCGGCTGGTGCGCCGAGGCCACGCCCGTCCTCCTGGAGCTGCAGGACAGCGACGACTTCGACCTGCGCGCCGCCCTGGACCTCGGCCGCTGCCTGGCCGACGAGCTTCGCTACGACGAAGCGCTGGCCGTGCTCGAAGACGCCGGACACTACGCCGATTCCGGCAGCGACATCGCGGTCGAGCGGGCCTGGGTGGCCATGCTGGCCGGCGACGCAGCGCTGGTCGAGCACCTCGCCAACGACGCAGAAGCCGCCAGCCCCGCGTCCCCGGCGACCTGGCTGCTGCAAGCCGAGCACGCCTGGCTGGTCGGGGACTTCCCGGCAATGAACGCCGCGCTCGACGCGCTGAACGCCGAACAGCCCCGCGCCTGGCGGGCGGACCTGCTGCGAGCGTGGGAGGCGCTGGACGTCGGCGACACCGCCGAAGCCACCGCTTGGCTCCGTGGCCCGTCGCGGGTGAACCGCATGCAGCTCCCCCTGGTCGGGAGCTGGCTGGCCGAAGCGAACCGTCGCCTCGGCCAGCCCGAGCTGGGCCGGAAGATCCTCGAGGGGCAGGCCGGTGAGCACAACCCGGGCGCTGCCAGGCTCGCCCTCCGCCTGCGGCTGGACGCCGACCTCGGTGATCTGGCTGCTGCGCGGGCGGCCCTGGCCCCGCTGCTGGTCGCCCACCCACTCGATCCACAGGTGCTGGCGACCGCCTGGTACCTCGCGGTCCGCGCCGGAGACGCCGACGAAGCCGCCGCCCTGGCGGCCCGCTATGACCGCGTGCTGCCACCGGGGCGCGCGCCGCTGCACCACCTCCTGCCCCCCGACCTCCTCCTCCTGCACCCGGAGCAGCCGTGACGGCCTCGCTGATCGCCCTGCTGCTGACCGCCTGCTCCTCTGACCCGAGCCCGGCGCCCTCCCCTGCCCCGCCGCCCCCGCCGACCCGCCCCGACATCGTGCTGGTGACGCTGGATACGACCCGGGCCGACCGGCTCGGCAGCTACGGCTACGCCGAGGGGCGCACGGACTGGCTCGACGCAAAGGCCGCCGCGGGCATGCGCTTCTCGCGCGCCTAC
>CAZRFD010000039.1:0-51057 GCA_964599085.1 uncultured Enterobacterales bacterium
GCGACGGGGCCTCCGGCGAAGACGCCGCGAGTGGCCTCGACCTCGTGCTGCAGCAGTTCATGGAGGCCTTCAAGAAGCTCGGCGTGGAAGAGGTGTCCGGCAAGGGCGCCCGCTTCGACCCCACCCAGCACGAAGCGCTGACGATGATGCCGGTGACGGACCCGGCGCTCGACGGTGTCGTCGTCGAGGTCTTCGACACCGGCTACCGCATCGGCAGCACCCTGCTCAAGCCGGCGCGGGTCATCGTGGGCTCCATGCCCGACGGTGAAGCGGACGCCTGATCAGCGTGCCCGCCGCCCCCGTCCTGCACATCGCCCTGCTCGAGCCGGAGATCGGCCCGAACACGGGCAACATCGGGCGCCTCTGCCTGGGCATCGGCGCCCGCCTGCACCTGGTGCACCCCCTGGGCTTCTCGACCAGCGACAAGGCCGTGCGCCGGGCGGGGCTCGACTACTGGCGCCAGGTGGACGTCGTCGAGCACGCCGACGCGGCCGCCTTCTTCTCGTGGGCCGCCGACCGACGGATCATCGCGCTCAGCTCCCACGGTTCAGCGCCCTACACCGCCGCCCCCTTCGAGCCCGGCTGTGTGCTGCTGCTCGGGCGTGAGTCGGTCGGCCTGCCGCTCTCGCTGCGGCAACGGCTGGGTGCCTACGCCATCCCCATGGACGGCCCCACCCGCAGCCTCAACCTCGCCAACGCCGCCGCCGTGGTGAGCTACCACGCCCTGCAGCAACTCCGCCCCGAGCTGTTCGAATCCGACCGGCCCGCCGGCGGGCCGGCGCAGCGCAGCTCCGACACCGCCTCTCCTCCGCCCCTCGATGCCGGAGATCCCACGTGACCGCTGACGCCACCGACACGCTCTTCGTCGTCATCATCGCCGGGGGCCGTGGCACCCGCTTCTGGCCGCTGTCCCGTCGGCACCGCCCCAAGCAGGTGCTGGCACTCGCCGGGGACGACAGCCTCATCCGCCAGACGGTGGACCGGCTGCGACCTCTGGCGCCAGCCGAGCGCACGCTGGTCGTCACCGGACCGGACATGGTCGATGCCATCCGCGCCGAGCTGCCCGAGCTGCCCGACGACAACATCCTGGTCGAGCCCTCGGGGCGAAACACCGCCCCGTGCATCGGCTGGGCCAGCGTCGAGGTCGAGCGCCGCGCCGGGCGCGACGCCGTCGTGGCTGTGATGCCGGCCGATCACGTCGTGACCCGCCCCGATCTGCTGCGCGCGGCGCTGACCTCCGCCGCGGTCGCTGCCGCCGACACCGGTACCATCGTCACCCTCGGGATCCGCCCGACGCGGCCGGAGACCGGCTTCGGCTACCTGGAGCTGGGCGACAGCGCTGGAAGCTTCGCCGGCAACGACCTGCGCCGTGTGGACCGCTTCCGGGAGAAGCCCGACGCCACCACCGCTGCCGCGTACCTCGACGGCGGGCGGCACCTGTGGAACGCCGGCATGTTCGTCTTCACCGTCGGCACCATGCGCCGGGCCTTCGCCCAGCACCTGCCGCGCAGCAGCGCGGCCCTCGACGCCATCGCCGCCGAGCCCGCCCGCCTCGCTGAGCTGTGGACCGACCTGGACGCCACCAGTATCGACTACGGGATCATGGAGCGGGCCGACGCCATCCTCACCGTGCCCTGCGCGCCGGGCTGGTCGGATGTCGGCGCCTGGCCGGCCGCCGCCGAGCTGATGCCGGCGCTCGACGGCGGCGTGGGGAGAGCCGACACCACCGTGGCCGTCGACAGCAGCGGCAACGTGCTGCACGCACCGGGCAAGCTCGTGGCCCTGGTCGGCGTCCGCGATCTCGTCGTCGTCGACACCGACGACGCCGTGCTCGTCATGGACAAGGCACGCGCCCAGGAGCTTCGCCGGGTCCTGGCCGCCCTGAAGGAACGTGGGCTGGAGGCCTACACCTGAGGGAGCGCGATCGCCGTGGCCCTGGTGCCAGGCAGCGCGGTCAGTCCGAGCGCACGTCCATGACGCCGTCGCCGTCCAGGTCACGTCCAGTCTTCACGACATTGCCCTGGTCGTCGAGGTACTCCCAGAGATCGACCTTCCCGTCCTTGTCGCTGTCGCGTTCCTTGCGGCGGACCTGGGCGCCCTCGTAGTACTTGAACAGGTCGTAGACCCCGTCGAAGTCGGTGTCGACTTCCGACAGGACGCGCTTGCCGCCCTGGTAGTGGTCGGTCCAGTCGACGCGCCCGTCGAAGTCCCCGTCCATCTCTTCCTTCTCCAGCACACCGCTGTCGTCGAACCAGGCCCGGACGTCGATGCGGCCGTCCCAGTTCAGGTCGGTCTCCTTGCGGACCATGAGCGGCGCGGTGTCCTGGCGTTCTCGCATGTAGTTGAAGACATCCGCCTTGTCGTCGCCGTTGACGTCGATGGCCTGGACCAGCAGCCCGTCGTCGCCGGTCTCTTCGCTGAGCACGCTGGCGCGCCGGACGTCGGTGTCCGGCCCCTGCTTGCCGCCCCCGCAGGCGGACAGCGGTGCCAGCAGGAGGACCGCGCTGGTGGCGACAAGGACGTGAACATGGCGGGACATCGTGGACTCCGGGACTGCGGAAACACGGCCGGATGGCATGCAGCCGAGGCCGAGTGTACCGATGCAGGCGAGCGTGTCAACGACGGGTGGCGGACCTTGACGAATCCCGCCGCGATGGCACCGTCGTGCTAACTTGGCGCGGACGAGCGTTGCCAGGGCCTGCGCGCGTTCGCAGCTCTGAACCCGACGGCCACCGCCGAGAGGCTTGCCGACCCATGGAACCCTCCGCCGACACAGCTGTCGAGCCAGCGCGCCCGGCGCACCTGCTCATCGTCGACGACGAACGCGTCATCCTGCAGATCCTCCGGGCCGTCTTCGAAGACGAGCCCTACCGCATCACCACGGTGGCCACGGGCAACGACGCACGCCGCGTGATCGAGGAGCAGGGCTGCGACATCCTCATCACCGACAAGAACCTCCCCGACCTCGGCGGACTCGATCTCCTGCGCCTCGCCAAGGAACAGGACCCCTCGACGGAAGTCATCGTCGTGACCGGCTACGGCTCGCTCGAGACGGCGATCAGCGCCATGGAGCTGGGCGCCTACGACTACGTGCTGAAGCCGCTCAACAACGTCTTCGAGATCCGCCGCAAGGTCGAACGCGCCCTGGATCGCCAGCGGATCGCCCGCGAGAACACGCGCCTGCTCGCGCACCTGCGCCAGAAGAACGCCGAGCTGGAAGCCGCGCTCGCCGAGACCCGTGAGCTGCAGGCCGAGCTGATCCAGTCCGAGAAGCTCGCCGGCATCGGCACGCTGGCCGCCGGAGTCGCCCATGAAGTCAGCAGCCCGCTGTTCGGGATCATGGGGCTGGCGGAAGCGATCCGCGACGAGCAGGACCGCGAGCTGATCGTCGAGTACGCCACGGACATCGTCGACTACTGCGGGGGGATCCGCGACATCGTCAAGGAGCTCTCCAGCTACTCGCGCACGGCTGCCCACGAGTACCGCACCACGGTCGACCTCGGCCAGGTGATCGATGATGCCATCAAGCTGGTGCAGCGCTCGGCAGACCTGTCCGGCGTCGACATCGACGTCGAGCTGCCGCAGGGCGTGCAGGTCCACGCGCGCGTCAACGAAGTCCAGCAGGTCTTCGTCAACCTCGTCAAGAACGCCGCCGAAGCCTGTCGCGAACGCCACGGCGCCACCGGCGGTACGGTCCGCATCCAGAGCGGCACCACCTCCGGCCACGTCTGGATCGACGTCCACGACAACGGCGTCGGTATCCCGCGTGACAAGCTGGGCATCGTCTTCGACCCCTTCTACACCACCAAGCCCCCTGGCGCGGGGACCGGGCTCGGGCTCAACGTCGTCTGGCGGATCATCACCAAGTACCGGGGGACGGTGACGGTCGACAGCGTGGTGGGGGAGGGGACCTCGATCCGCATCAAGCTGCCACTGCAGCCCTGACCCGCACCCGGATCCCCCGTGCGCCTGCGGACGCGCTTCGTCCTGCTCATCGCGGTGGCCGCCCTCGGCCCGGTGGCGCTCGTCGGCTTTGTCGCCAACCACGTCTCCTCCCGCCTCGTGCGCTCGAAGGTCAACGAGGTGCAGACCCGCACGGCGCTGGCGCTGGCCGAGTTCACGGACAGCTGGGTCGACCTGCAGCTCCGCCTGCTGGCCCGCCAGGCCGTCACCTTCCCGCTCGGCGAGCTGTCCGACGACGAGCGGGCCGGCCTGCTCAAGCTCGTCTACTCCCAGACGCCCGGCGCCCACATCGTCAGCCTCGTCGACGACGAGGGGGTGGACCTCTCGCCCAGCGTGTTCCGCGAGGGCAGCAGCGCGGACCTGCCGGTCCACGACCGGGACGACATCTCGGCCGCGCGCTTCGACGCCTTCCGCCACCACCTCGACAGCGACCGCCTGGCGACCCCGCCTGGCCGGGTGTCCTTCGGCACGCCGTATACGCCACCGGGGCGGGACGGGCCTGTGGCCGTCGTCGTCGCTCGCCTCGCCGGTGGGGCCGCCCTGGGGGTCGAGCTGGACCTCGCGCCGCTCCAGGAGCGCTTCGAGGTCACGGCCGACGCCTCCGAGCGCCTGGTCCTCGTCGACGAAGAGGGCAGCCGGATCAGCGGAGACGCGCGCTACCTCGTCGTCGAAGCGCTCGAAGCGCTGCCGCTCGGCGTCCTCGCCGACGAGATCACCTACGCCACCGCAGACGACGTCGACGTGCTCGCGGCCTCCGCCGTGGTCCCCGGCACCGGCTGGCGGGTCGTCGTCACCGAACCGATGGACTCGGTGCTGGGCCCCGTCCAGGCCATCGCCGAGCAGACCGCCTACGTCGCCGGTGTCGCTGCGCTGCTCAGCGTCGTCCTCGGCCTGCTCATCGGGCGCGAGATCACCGTGCCCGTGCTGGGCCTGCGGGACGCGGCGCTGTCGGTGGCGGACGGCGACTTCGGGCGACGGGTCGAGGGGCCCGAGGGCGGTGGCGAGCTGACCGAGCTCACCCACGTCTTCAACTTCATGTCGCGCAAGCTCGAACACGATCGCGACGTGATCGCGGCCAAGAACGCCGAGATCGAGGCATTCAACCGGGAGCTGCAGGATCGGGTCGAGCAGCGGACCCGCCAGCTCCGGGAAGCCCAGAGCCAGCTCGTACGCAGCGCGCGCTTGGCGGCAGTGGGCGAGATGGGGGCCGGGCTGGCCCACGAGCTGAACAACCCGCTGGCCGGCATCCTGGGCCTCGCCCAGGTGCTCACGATGCGCAGCGGCGAGGGCGGCGACGCCGACATGCTCAAGAGCATCGAGGAGCAGGCGCGACGCTGCACCCACATCGTGCGCCAGCTCCAGGACTTCTCGGCCAGCGACACCGAAGAGGTGGAGGTGGACCCCTCGTCGAGGCCCGTGGTAGATCTCGGCAGCGTCGTCGACGAGGTGCTCGGGCTGGTCCGGGCGTCCTTCGCAAGCCGCGGCGTGTCGCTGTCCAGCGAGCTCGCAGCTGGACTCCAGGTGAGGGGAGAGCGCAGTGCCCTCGGCCAGGCCTTCGCCCAGCTCCTGGCGACCCTCCGGTCGGCGGCCCCGCCGCGCTCGACGCTCCACGTGGAGGGGCGGGTGATGGCGCGTCGCGTGCAGGTCGACCTGACGCTGTCCGGTGGCCCGCTGCGCGTGGGCCAGGACGACTGGATGGCGTCCGGCATGGCCTTCTGGGGCGCCCGCAAGACGCTGGCAGCCCACGGTGGCGAGCTCATGGAACCCGCTGCGAGTGACAGCGGCGATCGCCAGCAGGGTACGTGGACCGTGTCCCTGCCGAGGGCCTGAGCCTTGAAGCAGAGCCTGCAGCTCCTGCTGGCCGCGATGATGGTGCTGGTGTGCGGCTTCGTCGGCTACAAGCTGCTGTTCACCCGCACCGAGGGCGCGGTCATGGCGGTGGTCGAGGCGGAGGGCGACGTCACGCGCACCGGGCGCGACGGCAACCGCGCGGCCCTGGCCGTGGGGGACGAGCTGCAGCGGGACGACAGCGTCCAGGTCGGCGAGGGGTCGCGCGCCGTGCTGGGGGTGGGGGAGGGGACCCAGCTCGAGCTGGAGGCGGCGTCGGCGGTCCGCGTGCTCGACGTCGACGTCAACGGCGTGCGCGTCGAGCTGGAGCAGGGACGCGTCAAGGCGCGCGTGCGGGCCGGCGGCGTCCCCGTCGGGGTGACCAGCCGGGGACGCGCGATCTACGCCGATGACGCGGACTTCACTGCGGCGGTCGACGGTTCGGGGGGGCTGGCCGTCGAGCCCGAGCGCGGCGAGGTGCGCGTCGAGGGCACCGAGGATGGTCCCCACGATGTCTCGCAGGGCACGCGCCTCAGCTCGGTGCCCGGCAAGCCGCCCGTGCTCGAGGCGGTGCCCAAGAAGCTGCTGCTCGAGGTCGGCAAGCCAGGGCAGGCCATGACCCGACAGGCCGACATGCTGGTCGAGGGACGAACGGGCGCCTACGCCGAGGTCCGGGTGGGGCACGAGGGGTCGTGGACCAGCGTGCGGGCCGGGCCGGACGGGCGCTTCCGCGCCAGCGTCCCCCTGGAAGAGGGCGAGAACCGCGTCGTGGTGGAAGCGCGGGATGCCCTCGGCAACCGGCGCGAGGACGAGGTGACCATCACCCGGGACTCGACAGCACCCCCGATCGGCGCGGGCGAGGTCCAGTGGGGTCCTTGATCCTGGCGGCGCTGCTGTGCCTCTCGGGCATCGCGCACGCCACCGAGGGTGTCCGCGCCTGGCTGGTCGCCGTCGATGGCGGGGCCCTGCCGGGGAGCGACGTGACGGTGGAGCTGTCGCTGGCGGATGCGGACGGTACGCCCTACACCGGGCGCGCGCCACGGCTGGACGCCGTCGATGGGGCGCTGCTCGAGCCGCCGCTCCCCCTCGCCCCCGGGCGGTGGCTGGCACGGTGGCGGCTCCCCGAGCAGGTCGTGGCAGGCGACGTGGCGCGCATGCGGGCGCTGGTCGGCCGCCAGCGCATCGACCTGCGCCTGCCGGTGGTCGCGCCACCGACCAGCGGCCTCATCGTCCCTGACGTGATCGAGGGCATCGCCGGCCAGTCCGCACCCATCGCCATCGAGGTCGGCGGCTCGGACCTGCCACCGCCGGACGCGCTGCAGGTCATCGCACCCGTGGGGCTGGTGCAGCAGGTGCGCGCGACCGACGCCGGGCTGGAGGTGCTCTGGGAGCCGCCATCGGAGCCGCTCCCGCGAGCGGTGCCCATCGCCCTGCGCGATGGGCGGCAGCCCCACCGCCCGCCGGCCTGGGTCTCGGTCCGGCTGGTGGGGCACCCCCGGGTCCCGATCCACACCGACCCCGGCACCGCGGTGCACGCCGAGGTTGGCGACCGAAGCTACGGACCCTTCGTCGCCGACGCCGATGGCCTCGCCCTCGTCGAAGCACGCCTGTACCCCGGCGAGCACGCGCTCACCGTCGTCGCCACGGACGCGCTCGGGAACGAGCGCCGCGACAAGCTCGAGCTCGGGGGGCACCAGGACCCCTCCCTCGTCTTGTTGACCGACGGTCAGGTGGTGCCTGGCACGCCGATGCCGGATCTCTACGTGGGCGCATTCGAGGCGAACGGGCGGCCCTGGACGGGCCCGGCTCCCGGGTGCCGCACGGGCGTCCAGGACGCCCTGGGGTTGGCCTCGCTCGGGCCCGGGAGCTGGGTCGCCAGCCTGCCTCCCTCCGCCAGCCGCATGTTCGACCTGAAGCTGGAGTGCTCGCTCGGCGACGCGGTGGTCGGCGACCTGCGCGTCCCCGTCGACGCCACCGTGCCCGCCGTGGTGCGCCTGCGGGTCTGGCCCCCGGAGCTGCGCTCGGACCAGGCGGTCGCCCAGGTCCAGGCCTGGCTCGAGGGGCCCACAGGGGACCGCCTCGAGGTGGACGGCGTCCAGCTCCAGGCCACGCTCGGCTCGCTGACGGCCGAGGAAGGCCCGCCGGGCATGACCGTGTCGACCTACGACGGTCGCGCCGCGGTCGACGCCGGCAGCGACGAGATCACCGCGAGCTGGCGCCCGCCAGCAGGGAAGGGCCAGCCCTGGCAGCTCGACCTGGCGCTCGCCGACGTGTCTGCGGACGGCGTGCTCGGCCTGGTCCTCGCCGCCCGAGATCGCCAGGGTCGCCCCGTCTCGGACAGCGAGGTAGCGGTCGAGCTCGGGACGATCGCCGAGACCGCGACGACCGACGGAGCCGGCCAGGCCGTGGTGGCCCTGCGCTCGGGTGATGGCAGCGGGCCGTGGGTGGTGCGGGCCCGCTCCGGCAGCATCGAGCGCGGTGCCGTGCTGTTCGCCACGGATGCCGCGGCAGACGCGCTCCCGGTGTCCGGCCTGCACAGCAGCGTCGAGGTGTCGATCCGCAGCGGCGTCGTCCAGCGCGTCATCGTCGAGGCGCGTCCCGACGAGGTCCACGCTGGCGGGGACGATCTCGCCCGCGTCGTGGTCGACCTGCGCGACCGCTCCGGCCACCCGGTCTCTGGCGCGTTGCTGCAGGTCGACGCCAGCGAGGGGCGCGTCCTGGAGATCACCGAGGTGGCGGACGGCACCTACGAAGCCATCTACCTGCCACCGCCACGGCTGCGCTACGGGCAGGTCGATCTGCGCGTCACGGGGCAGGGCGACTTCGCGGCTGCCACCCGCCTGCGCGTGCTCCCGAGACCGCTGCGGCTGTCGGTCGGGGCGTCGGCCGGCTGGATGTACGGGGCCCGGAGCATCAACAGCCCGTGGGCGGAAGCCGAGCTCGTCACACGCCTGCCGCGGGTGCCGGTGCCGCTCTTCGGGCGCGTCGCCGTCGGTGGCTTCCTCGGACAGGCCACGGTCGCGGACGACGGCACGGGCAGTGCCGTCGACCTGCGCCTCGGCGTGCTTCCCGTCGGCACGTCCTTGCTGGTCCGCGCAGAGCGTCAGCGGCTCGCCGGGTGGGCCGGTGGAGGCCTGGTGCTCGCGCCCTACCAGGTGCTGGCCGTCTACGGCGACGACGTCGGCATACGCGGCGTCGGCTTCGCCCCCCCCGGCGGCGAGCTGCTCGCCGGGGGCGGCTGGCGCCTGGGGACCGGGGAGCTGCAGCTCCAGGTGTCGTGGCTGTCCCTGTCCCTGCCGGAAGCCGATGTCGGCTGGGCGGGACCCATCGGCGGGGCGCGTGCCTCGCTCGGCTGGAAGTTCGTGTACTGACCTGAGCCGGGTGGCGGGTGCGACCGCCAATCCGGCCACTGCCCGGCGATGTAGACTGTATCGAGGCCGATGATCGACTACTCCACGAGCCGAGCCCCTCTCCAGCGCCGTCGCGCTGCGGCCGCGCTGGCGGCGGGCTGTGCGCTGACCATCGCTGGCTGCACGCCCGCGCTGCCCGACCCGGTCGTGAGCGCCGTGGCGCCCGGCTGGGGCTTCAACGGCGACGACACCTATGTCGAGCTGGTCGGTGCGGGCTTCTACCCCTCGGTGCAGGTCGATCGCTCCGAGCGCTCGACCATCGACGACGGCTTCACGGTGCACCTGCAGACCGATCCAGTCACCGAGCTCGAAGACGTCGCCATCGTCGACTACCAGCACCTCGGCGCGACGGTGCCGGCCGGCGCCCCGGTGGGGACCTACGACGTCACCCTCATCGGCCCCACGGGTGCGTCGACGACGCTGGCCGAGGGCTTCGAGGTGCGCGACAGCCGCGCCGACCAGCTCGTGGTCTCTACCGAGGGGGACCAGATCGAGTGGCAGGTCTACGACTATGCCGCCATCAACGTCGAGCTTGTCGACCCCGACGGCAACCGGGTGCCCGAAGAGCTCGTCATCCAGGCCACCGTCGACGACAGCCTCGCCGACAGCGTGATCTTCCAGGACGACACGCTGGACGGCCAGGAAGCGCTCGCCGACGGCACGGGCATCCGGGGGCGCCTCGGTGCGGACGGCGCCGGCGTCGTCGGGGTGACCAGCACGCGACTCAACGACAGCCTGCTGGTCCGCTTCGACGTGGTCAGCGACCGCCAGACCGTGGCCGGGGCCGACCAGTTCCTGAGCTTCGTCGCCGGCGAACCCACCAGCGTGGAGGTCTCCCTGCCGAGCGCCTTGTTCACGGCGACCGCAGGCCAGGCCTTCGACATCGATCTGCAGGTCGTCGACGATGTCGGCGCCGCGGTCGACGACGCCCAGGCTGAGCTCGCCATCATCGAGCGCTGCGCGGGCGGCTCGCTGCGTGAGACGGTGAGCTTCGTCGGTGCGCTCAGTGGACACTCCGTCACGCTGACCCGGGCCACCGGCGACAGCTGCACCAGCAACGGCGTCGACGTGTTCGGCTTCGTCAACGGCGTCGAGGTCGAGGGCAGCTCCGACGCTCTCGACGTCGACCCGGCCGACCCGGTGGGTCTGGTGATCGAGGTCTGGCCCCCAGAAGTCGTGGCCGGAGTCGACTCGGTCTACGCTGACGTGCGCGTCGTCGACGAGTTCGGGAATCGTGTGCTGGACCAGACGGGCAGCCTCGAACTACAGGTGACGGTCGACGGCAGCGCCCCATTCGCCCCCGCCGACCAGTCCTGCGAGGACATCGTGGACGGCCAGACCTTCTGCACGGTGCGGATAGACACCGCGGGCGACCAGGTGGTGCTGCTGGGGACGACGACCGGTCCCGAGAGCCTCAGCGGCGCCAGCGAACCGTTCACGGTCCTCGCCGGCGAAGCGGTCAGCCTCGAGGCCAGTGTCGCCACGGACCCCGTCGTGGCCGGCGAGTCCTTCGAGCTGCGCCTGCGCGCGGTGGACTCGCTCGGCAACGGCGTCGTGCTCGATCCCGAGGGCGCCGACGCGGCGGCCATCAGCGACGCGGATGGTGCGACGAGCTGCGCCTGGTCCTACGCAGAAGACCCGCGCGGCACGCTGGTCTACGCGTGCAGCACGACGCTGGCGGTCCCCCTGCGGCAGCTCGATGTCGACCTGTCATCGCGGGGCTTGCACGCCACGACCAACGGCTTCCAGGTCGTCAACGGCGACCTGGCTGCTGTCAGCTTCGACCTGGCGGGCGTCGACGAGGTGACCGCGGGCCAGTCACTGACGGTGGAGCTGACAGGCACCGACGCCTTCGGCAACCCCTACGTCGTCCAGGGCGATCCGGTCGTGCTGCTCGACGACCTCGCCGGCCCCGTGGTTCCGTCCAGCGCCACCCTCGATGCGTCCGGAGCAGCCCAGCTCGACGTGACGGTCACCGTGGCCCGCACCGCGGACCGGCTCGTCGCCAGCCAGTCGGACCATGACCTCGGCAGCTCGACCGAGTTCGACGTGCTGCCGGCCGCCGCCACCCAGCTCGCCCTCACCCTGGCTCGTACCTGGGCCTGGCTGGACGAAGATCTCCCGGTGCAGGTGGAAGCCCTCGACCCCTACAACAACCGCTCGGTCGACTACAGCGGTCCGGTCACCCTCTCGTCGGCTGGTGGGTTGGGCGACGACGTCGTCGTGGACAGCTTCTCGGGTGGGGTCGCCGATGCCGGCTTCATCTTCCACAGCATCGGCCTGGCCGATGTGCTCTCCGTGGACGACGGGACCCTGACCGACAGCGCCGAGGTCGACGCCCTCGATCCCGACTGCCCGGATCCACCGGTGGCGGCGCTCACGATCGGCGGGGATGACGTCGCGGTCCTGTGCCTGCTCGACAGCACCGGGCGCACGGCGGGCACGGCTGTGAGTGGCTCGGGGAGCGTGGAGGGCGCGGTCCCCATCGTCGCCTGGCACTTCGAAGACACCGACGGGACCTGGACGCGGCTGGGCACGGCCACCCGGTACCGGTCGTGGGATGAAGCGGGCGGGTGGACCCTGGCGATGACGGTCGCCGACCGCGACGCCTGTGGCAGCACCACCAGCGCGACGCTCTACGTCGCCCCCGACGACGGCTCGCCCGCAGGCCCGGTCGAGATCTTCGTCGACGACGCGCTGCTGGGCACGAGCTACGCGGCCACCTCGCTGCCGGAGAGCACGACCGTCACGCTCCAGGCCAGCGACTGCACCGGTGACCCGGCCAGCGCCGATGCCCTGCTCCTCCGCCCGGATCTCGGGGAGATCGAGGTGGACGGGAGCAGCGTCGTCGCCACCGGTGAGGGCATCGAGGCCGGGCTGTCCGGGCTCGGGACCGCTTCGGTGACCTGGTCGGCGGCGGACTGGCCCCACAGCGGCGTCGCCACGCTGCACGTCGGGCACCGCACGGGGCAGGCCTACGGCAGCGCCACCGCCGAGATCGACGGCGACCTGACCCTACCGACCGTCGTCGACGTGGACCCCCGCGGCAGCCTCAGCAGCAGCTTCGACTCGGTCACCGTCACCTTCTCCGAGCCGCTCTATGCCTCGTCCATCCAGCCGGCGGCGGTCGAGCTCCTCGGCGCGCTGGGCACGCCCCTGACGCTGTCCGAGGGCGACCTGCTGCTCTCGACGGACGCGACCAGCCTCACCCTGATGCTGCCCGAGATCATCGATCCGACGACCGATGTCCTGGGGCTCACCCTCCTTTCGGAGCGCAGCGCAGGGGTCCGTGACGTCGAGGGCAACCTGCTCGACGGCACCTGGACCGGCGCCCGCTCGGCCTTCGTGCTGGATGTCGGCGCCGTCGCCGACACTGCCCCGGACCTGTCTTCCTGCAGCGCCGACCCCACCCTGTTCCGCCCCGATGGCGACGACGGCACGGGCAGCGAAGCCGACCAGGTCGACGTCTCGGTGAGCGCCGACGACGTGCCGGCCTGGTGGCGGCTCGTCGTCTCTGTCGCAGGGGGGGACCAGGTGCGCACTCTGTGGGTGCCCGAGAGCAGCTCCTCCAGCGCCGTGATCGCCTGGGACGGCCGCGGCGACGACGGCCGCGTCCTGGACAACGGCACCTACAGCTTGACCCTCGCCGCTGCCGATGAACACTGGAACCTGGGCGCGCCCTGCACCCTCCAGGTCGGCCTGGCCAACCGGGGCACCTCCCCATGAACGACATGCCATGAGCAGCGACACAGCCAAGCCACTCAGCCAGACACAGATCGTCGAGACCGGGCGCCTCGCCGAGCTGGGCCTGCACGCCGCAGAGCTCGTGCACGAGCTGCGACAGCCGCTCTTCGCCGCCAAGAGCCTCGCCCAGCTCCTGGCCATCGAGCTGCAGGGTGACGCCGTCGACCTCGACCGCGTCCGCGAACAGCTCGCCGTCGTGTACGACCAGCTCGCGCAGCTCGATGCCTTGCTGCAGCGCTATGGGGGGGCGGGCCGGCGCTTCGACGGACAGCTCGTGCCGATCCTGTTGGCGCCCCCGGTCACTGCGGCGGTCCAGATGTTCGTGGCCCGCGCCGAGGGGGCGGGGCTCGTGCTCGACCTCGAGCTGTACGCTGCCGACCTGCGGGTGCTCGGCGACACGGTCGCGGTCCAGCAGATCTTCGGCAACCTCATCCAGAACGCTCTGGACGCTGCGACCAACCGGGTGCTCGTGCGGCTGCACGGGCGCCGGGTCGAGGTGCTCGACGACGGCCCCCCGTGGACCGATGACGTGCCGTCCCGCGTCTTCGAGCCCTTCTACACGACAAAGCCCCCCGGCAAGGGCACCGGACTGGGCCTGTCCGTTGCCCAGCACCTGATGCACGCCTTCGGTGGAGAGCTGCACATGCAGCGGCTAGACGGTCACACCGTGATGGTGGCGACCTTCCAGCCCACCGAGGGAGACGGCGATGGCAACCGAAGCTGACCAGGCCCCCGACGCAGACTCTGTCGCAGAACCACACCTCGAGGGCCTCGGCGCTCGCTTCATGCAGGCGCTCGACGCCGTGCGGGCCGGGCGCCTCGATGAAGCCGCCGAAGAGCTCCGCGCGGTCCTCAAGGTCGAGCCCCGCCTCGCCGAGCCGCGAATCGAGCTCGCCCGCCTGCACCTGCAGACCGGCCAGCTCGACGAAGCCGCCGATCAGGCCGAAGAAGCCGTCAAGATCCTGGAGAGCGGCGGGCAGTGGACGGAGGATCTGCCCGAGGACACCGTGCTGTCCATGGCCTGGAACATCCGGGCCGAAGCCCTGCGCCAGCAGGCCGATCGCGACGAGGTGGTGTTCGGCGATCCGGCAGAGTGGGAGCGCCTGATGACCCTGTCGCGCGAAGCCTTCGCCGAAGCCGCCCGGCTCGATCCCAGCAACGAGCACGCCCGCTACTGGGCCGGCGGCTTGGACGCCCGCGACGACGCCGAGGCCGAGGTCGACGACGCCGAAGTCGGCGACCCGCCCGACCTGGCCGAGCTGACGGCCGCCATGCTGGGCCAGGCCGGCGGCGACGACGCCTGAGCCGGCTGGGGCGTCAGCGCGTGGCCTTGAGGATCCCCGGGTAGCGCACGCCCTGCCGGGGGTCGACGCCCATGTAGGGTGCGCGGGCCTGGCCGACCTCGACGTCGAAGCCAAAGGCCGGCAGGTAGACCCGGCCGTCGCGCGCGATGAGCTGTTCGGGCGGGTTGGGGAAGGGGCCGGCGATGCGGAAGGCGTCGACGACGGCGTTGTCGATGGGGCCCGACCCGCTGTCGTGGGTGACGACGATGGACTCGAGCGCGCCGTTGCCGTCCAGCACCACGTCGACGACAGTGTTGTAGTGGGGCTTGGCCAGGCGGACCGAGCGCGGGAGGTTGTCGAGGTTCTGGGTCCAGTAGAAGTTGACGAGCCGCTTGATGCGGTTGATGTAGCCGGCGTACTTGATCTCGATGCTGTTGAGGGCCACGCGGTCGCCGATCTCTTCGTCGAGCAGGTCGTTCTGGGGGGCGCCTGCCAGGGACTGCGTGCGGTGCGAGGCAGGCACGGGCTTCTGAAGGCCGTCCTTGTTGGTGAGCGCGAAGGGGGAGGGGAGGCTGGCCAGCGCCCCGTCCCGATCGGGGTCGAAGCTGTCGTTGCCCACCTGGGCGCCGGTGCTGGGGTCGGTGACGTCGAGATCGATGAGGTCTTCGTACTCCAGCTTGCTCTCTTCGCTGTAGGCGTCCGAGATCACGTCGGGGTTCACCTTGTACTGCTCGGTCCGCGTCTCTTCGGGCACGGTCCGGTCGTACTCGGCGAGGTAGTCGGCGTCTTCGGGCCGCTCCTTGACCTTGGGTTCGGGGACCTCGACGATCTGGCCGTGGTCGGGCAGGTCGGGTTCCGGGGGCTCGACCACGGGCTGCTCGGGGACGTCGAGGATCAACGTCACCGGCGTGACCGCGCCGGGGCGCGGCTCGACCTGGAAGAGCTGGTCCCAGTAGGGGCGCACCAGCAACAACAGCAGCACGTGCAGCAGCAGCGACAGGCCGAGCATGGCCAGCCACCTGGGCAGGGCCCGGTCGGGGCGGCGCTGTCTGCGGGTTCGGGTCAAGGCGTGAGCCGGGGTTGCTCCCTCAAGGTGCCATCCCACGGCGGGCGGCGCAACGTCGCACCGCCAGTTGTCCGCATGCTCAGCCCGTCTGCTTGACCGCGTCGAGGACCGCCGCGTCGAGGGCGGCCTGGTCAGCGTCGCTCAGGTCGACTTCCAGGGCGTCGTGGACCATGTGGCTGACGGCCTGGTATTCCGCGACGAGCTGGGCGCAGGGAGGGCATGCGGCGAGGTGTTCGTCGACTTCCGCCCGGGCGTCGTCCGAGAGGTCGTCCATCGCGTAGTCGAAGAGCCGCAGCGCCATGTCGTTGCAGTCGATCATCGCAGGGTCCGAGGGCTTCGAGGGCGGGGTCATCGGCGGACAGGCCGAGCTGGGGAGGGGAGGCACCACGAGGGCGCGGGAGCGAGATGCCGGAGATCGACACGGGTTGCAGCCCGAGGGTTCCGGCGCGATGCGCACCGACGCGATGTCAGTGCTCACCGGCAAGGTAGTCACGGAGGGCCGCGCGGACCTGCAGGCGGGCGCGGTGCAGGCGCGTCTTGACGTTGGGCACCGTCAGGTCGAGGGTGTCGGCGATGTCCTTCATGGACATGTGCTGGAAGTCGGCGAGGATCAGCACTTCCTGGTACTTCTCGGGCAGGGCGTCGACGGCCGCCCGGATCTGGCTGCCCAGCTCACGGTCTTCGTGGACCTTGTCCGCCAGCGGGCGAAGGTCGACCACGTCGCGGTCGCGCGCTTCGTCGTCGGGCTTGCTGGGGTCCTTGATCTGGAGCGAGGTCTCGGGCTTGCGCCGGCGCCGCCGCAGCTTCATCAGCGCGTTGTTCGTCGCGATGCGGCAGATCCAGGTCTTGAAGGAGGACTCCCCCCGGAAGCTGTCGAGCTTGCGGTGGACGTTGAGGAAGGTCTCCTGGACGACGTCACGGGCGTCCTGCTCGTTGCGCAGCATGCTGATGCCGATGGCGTAGAGCCGGCCGCTGTAGCGGTGGACGAGGACGGCGAAGGCGGCGTCGTCGCCCGCCTGGATCGCAGTGATGAGCGCTTCATCAGTGGCGAGGGGGAGAGAGGCGTCCATGGGGATACCAGCTAACCCGACGGTGCAGCCGGCGTTGTCGGACCTCGGGGTTAGGCTGCCCGCGCGGAGGATGACCGTGGCGAAACGCAGCGCAGCAGGCTCCCGGCTCCGGCGTGGCCTGCGTGGCCTCGTCGCTGCGGGTGGTCGGGTCGGGCGCCGGCTCGCGTCGAAGGCGCCCCCCGACCGGCCGATTCCCACGGAACCCGTGGCGGTCGCCTTTGTCCTTCCGGACGGCGACGAGCGCCGCGGACAGGTCGACGGCGGCCAGACGCTGCTCGCCGCGGCGCTTCAGCTCCGCGTCGATCTCAGCCACTACTGCGGAGGGATGTGTTCCTGCGGCACCTGTCGCGTCGAGGTCGTTGAGGGTGCCGACGCCCTGAGCCACCCGGTCGGCAACGAAGCCATGGTGCTGGGCGCGGCGCGGGCCGACGCGGGCCAGCGCCTCGCCTGCCAGGCACGCGTCCTCGGCCCGGTCGTGGTACGCGTGCCCGCATGGTTCTGAGACCGATGGGATCCCCACGATGACCATCCGCTTCGCCCTCCTGCAGGCCCGCAACCCGGGCGACCGCGCACGCGACGACGAGCTCTCGGCCTTCTGCAAGCAGCTCGGCGTGCCGCTGTCGTGGATCCGCCCGGTCGACGTGCTGAGCGAAGACCCGCTGATTGCCAGCCGCGGCGCTGACGTCGTGCTGGTCGGTGGGGCGGGCGAGTACTCCGTCCTCGACGACCACCCCGCCATCCGCCGCTTCGTCGCCGCCGTCGCCGCGCTGGCGTGCGACGGGCGGCCCATGTTCGCATCCTGCTTCGGCTTCCAGGCGCTGGTGCTGGGGCTCGGGGGCGAGATCCTCGCAGACCACGACAACGCCGAGGTTGGCAGCTACGACCTGGAGCTCACCGCCGAGGGCGCGGGGGACCGCCTGTTTTCTGGCATGCCCCAGCACTTCGTCGCCCAGCTCGGCCACAAGGACCGCGCCGCCTCGCTGCCCGCTCCGCTGGTCAACCTGGCCCGCAGCACCGCCTGTCCCTACCAGGCCGTCACCATCCCCGGCGCCCCGGTCTATGCCACCCAGTTCCACCCCGAACTCGACGCCGACGCCAACCGCCAGCGCTTCCTCAGCTACTACACAGAGTACGGCCGGCTGTTCGGCGAGGAGGAGGCGCGCCGCAAGCTGGAGGCCCACCGCGACAGCAGCGCCGCCAACGCGTTGATGCGCCGCTTCGTCGAAGATGTCGTCGGCCTGTCCCTGGGCGGGTGAGGGGAGTCGTCCCCTCGCCCGGTTCAGGGACAGGTGTCGTTCTCTGCCGCGGGCGTCGAGGGCCCCGCACACCACACGCCGCGGGGGTCGTTGGTGGTGTCGGTGACCCCGCCGGCCGTGATCCGCCCCCAGTCGAGCTGCAGGTGCTGGCTGTCCAGGTTCCACGTGCCTGTCCAGGCCAGCGCGTCGACCGTCACGCCGCCGACCACCAGCTCGATGCTGTCGGACTGCCGGTCCAGCCGCGGCCAGGGATCGACGGTGGCACCGCAGTCCGGCTGGTCGTCGAGGAGGCCCTCCGAGCAGAGCAGGAGGATCTCCGACCCGGACTCGGCGACCTGCCGGATCGTGCTGACGCCGTCGCTGCTGTGCAGCTCCCAGCCGTCCAGGCTGCGGCCATCCTTGATCCAAAGCTCCAGGTATTCGTCCGAACCGCTTGGTTTTGAAGGGTTTTCCGGAAACAGCTCCACAAGCAGGGCGGTGCCGCTGCCGGCCCCGTCTTCGTCCGTGACCCCGTCGCAGTCGTCGTCGATGCCGTTGGGCCCGTCACCGTGGCCCGGGTAGACCTCGGGGTCCTGGTCGTCGCAGTCGTCGGCCAGCAGCGACCCATCTCCGTCGGCGTCGTCGTCCCGGCCATCGCAGTCCTGGTCGACGCCGTCGTACCAGACCTCGGTGTTGCCCGGGTAGCGGGCGCCGTCGTGGTCGTCGCAGTCGTCGTCGACCGGCACGCCGTCGTAGTCCGCGTCGTCGTCGTTGCCGTCGCAGTCCTGGTCGACGCCGTCGTACCAGATCTCGGGTGCGCTGGGCCCGATGTCGGGGTCGGTGTCGTCACAGTCGTCGCCGCCGGCCGCGGGGTGGACGTCGCCGTCGTCGTCGCCGTCAGGGTCTGCGAGGCCGGTCAGCGGCACCTCGGGTGCGCCCTCGACCCACAGGCTGCCGTCCGCCGGCGCTGCGCTGGTCGGAGCGAAGCGCAAGTAGAGCTCGGCCGACGCGGCCGGCGGCAGCTCGGACAGCGACGGGGTGTCGAGGCTGAAGCCCGTGCCCTCGACCGTCGCCACGAGTGCGACGGCGTCGAGTCCTTCGTTGGTGACCGTGACCACGCCCGCCGCGACGCCGTCCATGGTGGCCGGCCCCAGCGTGAGCACCTCGGGCGACACGACCAGGCCCTGATCTGGTGCGACAAATGCCCGGTGGGACGGCTCGCAGGCGATCTGGAGCGCGAGAATGGGGGTCAGCGAGCAGGCGAGCGGCACCAGCAGCGCCCGGCGACGGCAGGGCCGGGGCCCTCCACGATCCATGCAGAACTTCCGATAAGGTATATTATGGTAAGTCATGTCAGGATCCGCGGGGGTGGTGGGCGGCGTGGATCTGCCGCAGCCGTTCGTTGGCGATGTGCGTGTAGATCTCGGTCGTCGAGATGTCGGCGTGGCCGAGCATGGCCTGGACCGCGCGGAGGTCGGCGCCGTGGGTCAGCAGGTGGGTCGCGAAGGCGTGGCGCAGGACGTGCGGCGTGACGCGCGCCCGGACGTCGGCCTGGACCGCGTAGCGGCGCAGTCGCGCCCAGAAGTTCTGCCGCGTCATGGGCCGCCGCCGCCCGGTCACGAAGACCCACGGGTTGTCGTCGTCCTCGCGGCTGTCCAGCCAGGCCCGCAGCGCCTGGGCCGCGCGGTCGCCGTAGGGCACGAGGCGTTCCTTGCCGCCCTTTCCTCGGACGACCAGCCAGCCGTCGTGCAGCGCGCGCCGCCGCAGCGTGACCAGCTCAGTGACGCGCAGGCCGGTGGCGTAGAGCAGCTCGATCATGGCGGCGTCCCGCAGCCCCAGCGGCGTCGATCGGTCAGGCGCCGCCAGGATCGCGTCGACCTGGGCTTCGGTCAGCACCGAGGGCAGCGGACGGCGGCGCGGCGGGGCGTCGACCAGCGGGGCCGGGTCCTGGTCGATGATCCCCTCTTCCAGCAGGTACCGGAAGAGCTGGCGCATGCTGACGCGGTGGCGCGCCCGGGTGCTGGCGGCGAGGCCGCGATCGGCGAGGCTCAGCATCCAGTCGGCGAGATCGCCGGAGTCGACGTCCTGGGGGCGCTGCCGGCCTCGGCCGACGAGGAAGCGCCGCAGGTCGGAGAGGTCGCGGTGGTAGGACTCCAGCGTGTTGTCGGCGAGGCCGCGCTCCACCCGGCACACGCTGAGGAAGCCCTCGATGGCATGGTCCAGGGCGGTGTCCCGCCAGCGAGTGTCGCCGCTCACGGTCGCGCCCCGGTGCCCGTCGCCGTCGTCGCGACGCCGCCCGCTTCCGGGCGGCCACCCACCGCCGGCTCGTCGCGGCCCTGGCGGGCCAGCCAGCGCACGACGGCGTCGGCGACGGCGTCGGCGACGGCCTGCTGCCAGTGGGGGGCGCGCAGCCGTCGCTCGTCCGTCGGGTTCGACACGAAGCTGGACTCGAACAGGATGGCGGGCATGCGGGTCCGGGTGAGCACGGTGAAGAGCGCGGTCTTGGTCCCCAGATCGTGCACGTTGTCGGCGCCATACACCACCCCGAGGTGGCGGCAGACGCCGGCCTGCACTTCAGCGGCCAGTTCCTTGCTCAGCTTCATGGTCCCCGCGGTGATGAGCTGGGCGGCCAGCATGTCGGCCCCCTCGCCGCCGCCCTCTTCCCAGGCGATGGCGTTCTCGCGGGCGGCCACCCGTGCCGCCCCCTTGTCCGACGCGGTGTCCATGCTGTAGGTCTCGATCCCCCAGGCGCCGGGCTTGTAGGCTGCGTTGGCGTGGATGGAGATGAACACGTCGGCATCGGCGTTGTTGGCGATGCGTGCCCGCTGGGTCAGGTACAGAAAGTCGTCGCTGTCCCGGGTCAGTCGGACGTCGGCGTCCAGGCGCTGGACCAGGGCTGAGCGGGTCCGGCGGACGAGCTGCAGGGTGATGTCGGCCTCGCGCGTGCCGGTCACACCCACCGCGCCGTGATCCCAGCCGCCGTGGCCGGCGTCGAGCACGATGACGGGGCGGTCGTGAGCCGGTGCAGACAGCTCCAGCGTGGGGACCGTGCCCTCGACGACGGCGAGGAGCTGGTCGGCCGAGGGGAGACTCCCCTCACCCGCTTCGCCACCTTCGGCGGCACCCTCGACCATTAGATCGACGACGACGGCCCGCGCCGCGATGCGCTCGGCCCGGACCTGGCGGGCCTCGTCCAGCTCGGCGGTGACCTGGACGCCATCGCCGACCTGGGCGACCAGCACCCGCCGGATACCGTCGGTGCCCACGGGCACCTCGACCGGCAGATCGTCGGCCGGGGTCGCAGCACCCACCCAGGCGATGCCGCGGGCGGCGATGGCCCCCATGGGCGGGGTGGCCCGGGTCGTCAGCGGGTCGCTGAGCGCACCCTCGTCGAGGACCAGGAGGATCCGCGCGTGCCCGGGGGCCGTGAATGTCCGGACGGCCGTGAGCTTCCCGGCGTGCGCGGGCAGCACCCAGACCAGCAGGGCCAGCAGCAACGCGGTCACGGTCCCTCGACGGCCAGCGCCTTCAGGCGGTAGACCAGGTCCAGGGCCGCCCGCGGTGTGAGGGTGTCGGGGTCGACGTCGTCGAGCACCCGCTGCAGCGGGGAAGGCGTGGCCGGCGCCGGGGGAGCCGGCGCCTGGAACAGGTCGAGCTGGCGGTTGGGGGGGCCGTGGCGAGGGCGCCGCTCCAGCTCGGTGAGCAGCTCGCGGGCGCGGTCGATGACGCCAAGCGGCATGCCTGCGAGGCGGGCGCACTGGATGCCGTAGCTCTTGCTGGCCCCGCCCTCGGCGAGGCGTCGCAGGAAGATGATGCGATCCCCCCACTCGCTGATCTCGACGTGGAGGTTGACGACCTTGTCGCGGTCTTCGGAGAGGGCGACCAGCTCGTGGTAGTGCGTCGCGAAGATCGTGCGGCAGCCGATGCGATCGTGCATGGCTTCGGCGACGGCCCAGGCGATGGAGAGCCCGTCGTAGGTGCTGGTGCCGCGGCCGATCTCGTCGAGCAGCACCAGCGAGTGGCGGGTCGCCTGGTTGAGGATGAGGGCGGTCTCGCTCATCTCGACCATGAAGGTCGAGCGTCCATGGGCGAGATCGTCGCTGGCGCCCACCCGGACGAATACCCGGTCGCAGACGCCGACGCGGGCCCGGCTGGCGGGGACGAAGCTGCCGATCTGCGCCAGGAGCACGACGAGGGCGGCCTGGCGCATGACCGTGCTCTTGCCGGCCATGTTGGGGCCCGTGAGGATGGCGAGGCGGCGGTCGTCGTCGAGCAGCAGGTCGTTGGGGACGAAGGCTTCGTCCGTGGCCATGACCTCGACCACGGGGTGGCGGCCGTCGGCGATGTCGAGCACGTCGCTGTCGTCGACGACCGGCCGGCAGTAGCGCTGCAGGGCGGCGACCTCGGCCAGCGCTGCCACGACATCGAGCCAGGCGACGGCCCCGGCCGCGATCTGGAGACGGCCGACGTGGACCGCCACCCGCGCCCGGAGCTGGCAGAACAGCTCGTACTCGAGCTGCTTGCGGCGTTCATCGGCGCCCAGCACCTTGTCCTCGAACTCCTTGAGCTCGGGCGTGATGTAGCGCTCGGCGTTGGCCAGGGTCTGCTTGCGGTGCCAGGTGCCGGGCACCTTGTAGAGGTTGGCCTGGGTGACCTCGATGAAGTAGCCGAACACCTTGTTGTGCTTGACCTTGAGGCTGGTGATCCCGGTCTCTTCGCGGAGCCGGGCCTCCATGCGCGAGATGGCGCCCTTGCCCTCGCGGGCGAGGGTGACGACCTCGTCGAGCTCGGGGTGGACGCCGCGGCGCAGCAGCCCGCCCTCCGTCAGCGGCGCGGGCGGTTCGTCGACCAGCCAGTGGGCGATGTCCTGGGCGACGTCGGCGACGAGATCGGCAGGCCGACCCTGTGCCAGCTCTGGCAGGTCGGCGAGGGTCTCGGCGAGCCCGGGCAGGGTGTCCAGCGAGCCCCGCAGCGCGACGAGGTCGCGGGCGTTGGCCGTGCCCTGGGCGACCTTGGAGCCGAGGCGCTCCAGGTCGGCGACCAGCCGCAGGCGCTGGCGGAGGCCGCGGCGCAGCGCGCCGTCCTGAAGGCGCTCGACGGCGTCGAGGCGGCGATGGATGTCCGCCGGGTCCAAGAGCGGCGCACCGAGCCACTCGCGCAGCAGTCGTCCCCCCATGGCGGTGGCGGTCTCGTCCAGCAGGTTGAGCAGGGTGCCCTTGCGGCCGGTTCCCACCATCGGCCGGAACAGCTCGAGGTTGCGCTGGGTCGCCGGGTCCAGCACCATCCGACCCTCGGTGCCGAAGACGACGAGGCGGGTGACGTGGGCGAGGTCGACCCGCGCGGTGTCGCGCACATAGGCGATCAGCGCGCCGGCAGCGCCCAGCGCCGGCGACAGCCCTCCGGCGCCGAAGCCGAGGAGGTCGCTGACGCGCAACAGCTCGTGCAGGCGCAGGCGCCCGGTGTCGGCGTCGAAGCTGGCCGCGTCCCGTTCTGTGATGGACACGCCCGACAGCTCCGGGAGGAACGCCGGATCCAGGTCGAGGTCCGGGTGCAGCACCAGCTCGCGGGGGGCGTGCTGGACCAGCACCCGACGCACGCCGTCGAGATCGGCGGGCTCGGTGACCCGGAGGTCCCCGGTGGAGACATCGAGGAGGGCGACGCCGTAGCGGCTCCCCTCCCCTCGCCCGCCGGCCCGGGACAGCCCGACGAGCCAGCAGCGCTCGCGCGCCTCCAGGCTGTCCGGCGACCACGGCACGCCCGGTGTCACCACGCGCACGAGATCCCGGGCGACCAGCTTGACGCCGCGCTTGCGGGCCTCCACCGGATCCTCCATCTGCTCGGCGATGGCGACCTTCACGCCGGTGTCGACCAGGCGCTGCAGGTAGACCTCCAGCGCGTGGTGCGGCACGCCGGCCATGGGGATGGGCACCGGGTCGTTCTTGTTGCGGCTGGTCAGCGTCAGCTCGAGGGCTTCGGCGATCGCCACGGCGTCGTCGAAGAAGCACTCGTAGAAGTCGCCCATGCGGTACAGCAGCAGCGCGTCGGGGACCTGGGCCTTCAGCGCCAGGTACTGCTGCATCATGGGGGTGTCGGCGGCCGGGTTGCCGGCCCACGCTGGCGGCGGGGCGGCCGCGGTGCTGTCCGCAGTGGAGGCGTGCGCGGGCATCGGGTCAGTCCGTCGGTGGGGTGGCCGCCGGCAGCCAGGCCCCGTCGAGGAACCAGCAGGAAAGCTTGCCGTCGTCGGCCAGCGCGCAGCCCCCACCGCCGCCGGCAGCGACGTCGATGAATCCTCCCTCCAGGGAGCCACCCGCCGCCGTCAGACCGGCGCACTCCGCCGAACCGTCGGTGTGCAGCCCGCAGATCTCGCCGGCGCCGAGGTCGAGCATGGCCCAGTCGCCGGCGGCGAAGGGGTCCGACCAGGGGCTGGTGTCCCCCCAGCAGGTCGCGGCGTCGTTGTGCAGGGCGCAGGCGAAGCCGAAGCCGGCGAAGACGGCGTCGGCGGCCAGGGCGGGGGCGACGGCGGGGCCCCCGGCAGGCGGCCCTCCGGTGTCGCCGGACTCGTCGCCCCAGCAGCGCAGCCCCTCGCCGCTGCCCAGGCCGCAGGAGAAGCCCGCGCCCGCAGCCACCATGGTGAAGCGGTCGTTGGGCACCAGGGTCGCGCCGGTGCTGCCGTCGCCCCAGCAGTTGGCGATGCCATCGGCGAGCACGCTGCAGGCGTGGCGGTCACCGGCGCTGAGGGCCACGGCCATCGCCTGGTCGGGGGTGGCCTGGCCGTCGCTGTCGTCGCCCCAGCAGACCGGCAGCCCGTCGTACTTGCGGGCACAGGCGAAGCCGGTGCCGGCGACGATGTCGGCCCAGCCCGTGTCGGTCGGGGCGTCCGTGACGGCGGGGCTGTCCGCCGGCCCCCAGCAGGAGATCCCCCGGTCGCCATCGTCGATGGCACAGGCGAAGTCCCCGCCGGCGGCGACGTCGGCCCAGGTCCCACGGTGCTCGAAGAACCAGGGAGAGGCGACGGTGTCGGGCTTGCTGGAGCAGCCCGTCGTCACGGACAGTGAGAGCGTCAGGAGCGGCAGCGTGCGCATGGGCCGTCCCTATCGGGAACTGGGGGCCGTCGCCCGCTGCAGGACGAAGCCCTGGAAGGCGTCTTCGTCGCCTGCCGGGGGGACGGTGGCGAAGGCTTGCACCACGGTCCAGCCGGTCAGGGTCGCCACGACGGCTTCGCCCTCCTCCGGCATCGGCGAGCAGACGGCGTAGACCAGCCGCCCGCCGTCCGCGACGTGCGTTGCGGCGTTGGCCAGGATGCGCCGCTGCCGCAGCGCCATGGCCGCCGGGTCGGTGGGCTGCCGCCGCCAGCGGATCTCGGGGTGCCGGCGGATGGTGCCGAGGCCTGTGCATGGCGCATCCACCAGCACGACGTCGAACCGGCCGAGCTCGTCGGCGGGGCCCTCCAGCCAGTCGTGGACCCGGGTCTGCACGGCCAGCCCGGTGCGAGCAGCGGCTTCGTCGACTCTTGCGAGGCGGTCGGGGGAGAGGTCGGTTGCCACCACCTCAGCACCCAGCGAGGCCAGCCGCAGGCTCTTGCCACCGGGAGCGGCGCAGGCGTCGAGCACCCGGTCCCCCTGCCCTGCCCTGCACAGGTCGGCGACGGCGGCGGCGGCGGGGTCCATCACCCACCACGCGCCCTCGGCGAAGCCCGGCAGCGCGTCGACGGCGCCGCTGCTGTCGGTCAGCGAGAAGGCGCCGGGGACGGAGACACCGCCGGCGGTGACCGGCCGGGACTCCAGCACAGTGACGGGTGCCGCGGGATCGCGCCACACCCCACACAGCGGCGGCGGGCTGGACAGGCGCTGGACCCAGGCCTTCATCGTCGGTCGCCACGCCGTGGCGAGCCAGTCCGGAAGCTCCAGCCACGGGTCATCGGGGAGCGGCTGCTGTCCCGCGCGCCGCAGGACGGCGTTGACGAAGCCGGTGGCGCGCCGGCCGCCCAGGCGACGGCACAGCTCGACGGCCTGGTCGACGGCGGCGTGGGTCGCCGTGCGGCTGCTGGCCAGCTCGAACAGGCCGATCCGCAGGGCGACGCGCGCCGGCGGATCCACCTTGCGCAGCGACCGGCCGCCGACCGCAGCGAGGACGTGGTCGAGGGCCCCCTGTCGGCGCAGCACGCCGAGGACCAGGTGCCAGGCCAGCCGCCGGTCGGCGTCGTCATCGGGGGCGAGCCGGGCCAGCATGTCCTCGGCGTGCGCGCCGCGTTCTACGGCGAGCAGGGCCCGGCCGGCCGCGAGGCGGCCCGGGTTCAAACGCGGGTTGCGTGAACCACGGGGACGGCGCGGTCTGCTCACGGCTGGGGTCCGGGCGTTGGCGCGTCGATCGCCAGCAGGGCGGCCGGCAGTGTGTCGAGGTGGTCGAGCCACTGGTTCTCCGCGATGTTCATCAGGCTGGGGAGGCTCTGCGCCCCGCGGAGCCGGTAGCCGTCGATGCGCCACGACGGAGCGGCGCGAAGGCCGATGGCCCGGGCGTCGGCGGCGTCCGCTGCGAGGTCGGCGTCGGCGGCGGCCAGCGCGTCGGTCCAGCCGGTCCCCGACAGGTCGGGGATGCTGGCGATGGCGGCGTCGAGGTCGGGCGCGTCGCCAGCTTGCGCTGCGAGCGCCAGGAGCAGCGGCACCCCCTGGCCCACGCGGTCGGCGGCGGCCACCGCCCGGTGCAGTGGTAGTGCGCCCTCGCGGACGGGCTGCTCGCGTACGGTCCAGGTCGGCAGCAGCCGCACCGAGATCGACAGCGGGCCCATGTGGTCGCGCTCAGCCGAGCCGGTGGCCAGGTCCCGCGCCGTCTGCGCGGCCTGCCGCCACAGCCCCTGGCCGGGGTCCACCCACAGCTCGACGTGGACCGGGCTGTCCGGATCCGGCCAGCCAGCACCGGTTCCGGGCCCGGCTGGCGTCCAGGCATCGCCGTAGGTGGCGACCGCCCGCAGCGCCCCCTGGCCGCCACCGGCGGCCGCCACCCGGCGCATGCGGTCGACCAACTCGGGGAGGTTTTCGCAGCCGGCCGGCGCATCCAGCACGCAGCGGGCGAGGTGCACGTCCCCCTCCATGCAGGGCGCGCAGGGGGCGAGGACCAGGTTCATCGAGCCGGTCAGCTCGGCCCGCGCCATGGGCGCCAGGGCGGCGATCTCTGGCGACCAGGCTGCCAGCTCGTGCTGTCGGACCGGCGCGACCACTCCGCCGACCTGCCCGTCCAGTACCAGCCGGGGCGTCGAGCCCGTGCCGGCATCGGCGGGCAGGCGGGTCTCCTGTCGCGTCGACTGCGGGGCAGCGGCCGGCGCATCCGCGGGCGGCGCGCCGCCGCAAGCCGCCAGGAGCCCCCACGCGAACAGCTCAGCCCCAGGGATCATCGCTGCCGGCGCTGCCGTGCTGAAGGTTGCTGCGTGCGAGGTCCTGTTCCAGGGTGGCGATGCGCGAGGCGGCGGTCACCCGCCCGGCGAGCCCCCACACGCCGCCGAGCACCAGGCCGACGCCCAGCGCACCCAGCAGCAGGTAGGGCACCGGCACCGGCTGGCGCAGGTGCGCCGCCCAGACCCACAGGTCGAGGTTCAGATCCGTCGTGCGGCCCAGGTTCTGCACGGTGAACAGGGCGAGCAGGCCGACCACGAGCAACACCACCACGAGCATGAACCAGCGGGACGCGGTCACCTTGACCTCCATGGAAGACGACGAGACCCGGGTAACCCCGCAGGCCCCCTCGCCGCGAGGGCAAAGGTGGCTGCAAGGTCGACCCGGGTCATCTCGAGGGAAGCGGCCATGCCGCCCCCGCGCGGCCTACTCGCCGCCCAGCTTCTTGCTCAGGTCGCCGAGGACATCGCCCAGGCGGGCGCTGCTCTCGCCCTGGCGGGCCATGTAGTCTTCGATGGAGCCTTCGTCCTCGGAGCGGTCGGTGGCGCCCTTCTCCGACAGGCTGATCTTGCGATCGTGCTGGTCGATGCGGCGGATCTCCACCATCATCTCGCGGCCGTCGGGGTACTTCTCCATCCAGTCTTCGTCGGCATCGGCCAGCTCGGACATGTGGACGAGACCCTCGACACCCTGCTCGATCTCGACGAAGACGCCGAAGTCGGTGCGGCTGACGACCTTGCCCTTGACCACCTGACCGAGGAAGTAGCGGCTCTGCACGGACAGCCAGGGGTCGTCGCTCATCGACTTGAGGCTCAGGCTGAAGCGCTCGTTGTCACGGTCGATGTTCTTGACGCGGGCTTCCACCTCGTCGCCCTTCTGGAACATCTCGGAGGGGTGACGGATCCGCTGCGACCAGGACAGATCGCTGATGTGGATGAGGCCGTCGATGCCCTCTTCGATGCCCACGAAGACGCCGAAGTCGGTGATGTTCCGCACGTTGCTGCGGACGATCGAGCCGATGGGGTAGTTCTGCTCGACGATGTCCCAGGGGTTGGACTCGAGCTGCTTCATGCCCAGGCTGATGCGCTTGTTCTCGACGTCGACGCCGAGCACCTTGGCTTCGACGACGTCGCCCATCTTGACGAGCTTGCTGGGGTGCTTGACCCGCTTGTTCCAGGTCATCTCGGAGATGTGGACCAGCCCCTCGATGCCGTCTTCCAGCTCCACGAAGACGCCGTAGTCCGGCATCGACACCACGCGCCCGCGGACGATGGCGCCGACGGGGTACTTGATGTCGACTTCGTCCCAGGGGTCGGGGCGGATCTGCTTGTAGCCGAGGCTGACACGCTGGGTGTCCGGGTCGAACTTGAGGACCTTGACCTCCATGGTCTGGCCCACCTCGACCATCTCCGTGGGGTGGTTGATACGGCCCCAGGTCATGTCGGTGATGTGCAGCAGGCCGTCGATGCCGCCGAGGTCGATGAACGCACCGTAGTCGGTGATGTTCTTGACGACGCCCTGCATGATCGCGCCGACGTGGAGGTCCTTCAGCGTCTCCTTCCGCTTCTCCTGGCGCTCTTCCTCGAGCAGCACCCGGCGCGACAGGACGATGTTGCCCCGGCGCTTGTTGAACTTGATGATCCGGAATTCCATCTCTTCGCCCAGCAGCTTCTCCAGGTTCTTGACCGGACGAAGGTCCACCTGGGAGCCGGGGAGGAAGGCCTTGACGCCGATGTCCACGCTGAGGCCGCCCTTGACGCGGGCGGTGATGACACCCTTGACGGTCTCGCCAGCTTCGAAGGCCAGGGAGATCTCCTCCCACGCCTTCATCTGGTCGGCCTTGCGCTTGCTCAGGTGGAGCTGGCCTTCGGACTCGTCCATGCTGTCGAGGAAGACGTCGATGTCGTCGCCCACGGCGATGGTCAGGTTGCCATCGGGGTCGATGAACTCGTTCTTGGCGATGACGCCTTCGGCCTTGTAGCCGACGTCGACGGTGACCCAGTCGCCGTCGATGCCGCTGACCTTGCCGGTGACGACCGACTGCTCGCGCACGGTGCTCTTGTCGAGGTAGCTGTCGAACAGGGCCGTGAAGTCTTCACGGGCGAGGTCTTCAAGGGAGATGTCGAGGTTCTGCTTGTCGGACATGTGGTGGAGTGGCCTCGGAGCCCGCGGCCTGCGCGGGCTCTTGCTGGGTAGGAGGGATGGTTTGTGGGGCGGGCCCTCGAGCGGATTCTCGTCGGCGCCCCTGTCTGGGTGTCGGGATCCCGGCCGCGTCCCTGTCACGGCCAGCCGACGTCGGATCGAGCACGCACTGCGGCCCCGGTCCGGAAGTAGACGCACCTATGCGTCGGCGGCGTCTCCGTCAAGCGAGGTTGGTCGCCGCGCCCCGCGCTCCGCCGCCAGCGTCAGGATCTCGACGAGGACGGCATCGGGTGTGAGGCGGGTCGTGTCGACGGCGACAGCATCGTCGGCCTGGCGCAGGGGGCCCGAGGCCCGGCTGCTGTCCTGGAGATCGCGGCGTCGCACCTCGTCGGCGACGTCGTCGAGCGCGACGTCGACGCCCTTGGCTACGAGCTCGGCCCACCGTCGCCGGGCCCGTTCCTGGAGCGAGGCGTCCAGGTAGATCTTCAGTTCCGCGTCGGGCAGGACGACGGTCCCGATGTCGCGACCGTCCACCACGACGCCACCGGCTGCGGCGAGGGCCTGCTGCTGGGCGACCATGGCGCTGCGCACGGCCGGGTGGACCGCGACCGCGCTCGCCCCCTCCCCCGCCTGTTGCGTGCGGATGTCGTCACTGCGGTCCCGGCCGTCGACCAGGATCCGCGCCTGCTCGCCCGTCCACCGGAAGTCGATGGAGATCTCGCGGGCAATTGCCGCGACAGCGGCCTCGTCGCGGAGAGAGAGGCCGCGCTCCCGGGCGACGACGGCGACCGCCCGGTACATCGCGCCGGTGTCGAGGTAGCGGTAGCCCAGCGCCGCCGCGACGGCCCGGGCCACGGTGCCCTTGCCGCTGGCGGCGGGTCCGTCGATGGCGATGCGGATCGGCCGCAGGGGCGTCGGCGCCGATGACGCTGTCGAGGTGAGCTCAGGCACGCAGCCGCTCCAGCGTGGCGAAGAAGTCTGGATAGGAGATGGCGACCGCGGCGGCGTCCAGCAGTGTGCAGCCCTGCCGGCTCGCCTGCGCGGCGACCGCTGCGGCCATGGCGATGCGGTGGTCGCCGTGGGAGTCTACCCGTCCGCCACGCAGGGGCTCCCCGCTGCGCCCATGGATCCGCAGCCCGTCGGGCAGCTCGTCGACGGTGGCGCCCATCCCCTGCAGCATGGCCGCGGTGCTGGCGATGCGGTCGCTCTCCTTGTGTCGCAGCTCGGAGGCGCCACGGATCGTGGTGATCCCGCTGGCCATGGCGGCTGCGACGGCGAGCACAGGGACCTCGTCGATGAGGCGCACGATGTCGGGACCGTCGAGGTCGATGGCGGTCAGCCCGCCGCCGCGAACGCGCAGGCTGCCGACGGGCTCGCCGCAGCTCACCGCCGGATCGAGGACCTCGATGTCGGCTCCCATCGCGGTCAGCACGTCCACGAGGCCCGTGCGTGTCGGGTTGAGGCCAACCATGGGCAGCGTCAGCTCGCTGCCGGGCACGATGGCGCCGGCCACCACCCAGAAGGCCGCGCTGGACACGTCGCGGGGCACGTCGAGGTCCGCGAGCTTCAGGGGCGCGCCAGGGACCAGCTCGACCCGCACGCTGCCGTCGTCCTGCGGCAGCCGCAGCAGGTCTGCGCCCAGTGCGGCCAGCATGCGCTCGCTGTGGTCGCGGGAGGGGCCCGGCTCGACGATGTGCAGCGGGTGCCGGCCCTGCAGCCCCGCCAGCAGCAGAGCCGTCTTGACCTGGGCGGACGCGACGGCCGTCCGCACCTCGCCGCCGGAGAGGGAGCGGGTGCCGCGGACGCTCAGGGGTGCGAGGCTGGCGCCCCGGCGGCCGTCGAAGTGCGCCCCCTGGTCGGACAGCGGTCCGGTCACCCGCCGCATTGGACGTCGTCGCAGCGAGGCGTCCCCGGTCAGCACCGCGTGTAGCGGCTGGCCGGCGAGCAAGCCGCACAGCAGCCGCATGGTGGTCCCGGAGTTGCCGCAGTCGAGCACGTCGTCGGGCTCGCGCAGGCGCCCCTCGGCGCCGTGCACGACCACGGCGTCGCCCTCGTCGAACATGTCGACGCCCAGCGCCTCCATGCAGCGGCGGCTGGACCCGACGTCGGCGCTGTCGAGCAGTCCGTGGACCCGGGCTCGACCGGACGCCAGCCCGGCGAAGATCAACGCGCGGTGGGAGACCGACTTGTCACCCGGCACGTCCACCCGCCCGCGCAGCGGCCCCTCGGCGGGGGCGATCCGCCGTGCGCTGTCGGTGCTCACTCGGCGTCGCCGCCTGCGGCCCGGCGCCCCTGCAGCTTCACGACGTTGTTGGGAGGCGCGTCGCCCGTAGTCGCCCCCTCGACCGCTGCGGCCCCGACCGCTGTGGCCTCGGTCGCGCCCTCTTCGAAGGCGCCCAGGCGTCGGAAGCGGTCGTAGCGGTCCCGGCGCACGGCGTCCGGATCCAGCGCCGACAGCTCGGCGAGGTGGCGGCGGATGGCGTCGCCGAGAGCTGCGACGGCGGCGGCCTTGTCGCGGTGGGCGCCCCCGGGGGGTTCGGCCACCACCTCGTCGACGACCTGGTGCTGGAAGCAGTCGGCTGCCGTGATGCGGAGCGCGGCGGCGGCGCGGGCCCCTTCGGCCCGGTCCCGCCACAGGATGGCGGCGCAGCCCTCTGGCGAGATCACCGAGTAGATGGCGTTCTCCATCATGAGCACGCGGTTGCCGACCCCGATGGCCAGCGCCCCGCCGGACCCGCCCTCGCCGATGACGCTGCAGATCACCGGCACGGTCAGTGTCGCCATCTCCAGGATGTTGCGGGCGATGGCTTCCGCCTGGCCGCGCATCTCGGCGTCGATGCCCGGGAAGGCCCCTGGCGTGTCGATGAAGGCGAGCACCGGCAGGCCGAAGCGGTCAGCCAGCTTCATGATCCGCAGCGCCTTGCGGTAGCCCTCCGGGCGCGGCATCCCGAAATTGCGATGGATGTTCTCGCGCGTGTTGCGGCCCTTCTGGTGCCCGATGATGGCCACCGGGCGCCCATCAAGGCGCGCGAGGCCGGTGACGATGGCGTGGTCGGCATGACCGGCGCGATCGCCGTGGAGCTCGGTCCAGTCGGTGCACAGCCCGTCGACGTAGTCGAGGGTGTAGGGCCGACCGGGGTGGCGGGAGAGCAGCGTCCGCTGCCAGGGGCTCAGGTCCGCGAAGATCTGGCGCAGGAGGCGGTCGGCCTGGAGCTGGAGCTGCTCGATGGCGATGGAGAGGTCGGCGCCGCTGTCACGCTCGATCTCCCGGAGACCATCGATGCGGCGTTCCAGCTCGATCAGGGGCCGCTCGAACTCGAGTACGAAGTCCATGGCGGCACGCTAATGCAGTCGACGCCGGTGCTCCAGCGCCGTCACCTGCCCGACACCTGCCATCGCCTCCAAGCGTCGACACGTCCCTGTCGGCGCCAGGCGCCGGATCAGCGCGTGGCGAAGCCGCCGGTCCGCTCGACGGTGATGGTCCCGGCCGGTGCGACGAGCTCGAGCTGGCCGGCGGCGCCGTCGACGTTGTCGATGTCGCGGAGCACCAGGTCGCGTGCGCGCCCGTCGATCTCCCAGTCGGCGTCGGGCACCTCGACCGCGATCTCACCGCGCCCCACGCCGATCCGTCCCTGCTGGCCCGACGCCATGCGGGCGTGCACGTCGCCGCTGCCGACGCTGGCCTGCAGGTGGCCCGTGAGCTCGACATCGGCGTCGCCCTCGTCCAGCTCCAGCGACAGGTCGGTGATCCCGGTGGCCCACACCTCGCCCACACCGAGATCGATCTCCACCGGCACGGCCGCCGGCAGGGTGACGCGGGTGTCGACGGCGCAGGGCAGCACCGTGGTGCAGTGGGCTTCGAGCATCAGCACGCCGTCGACCATGGTGTGTGACAGGCGCAGGGCGGCTTCGGGGGCGCGGATGTCCCGCTCGACGCGCAGCTCGTCGCCGGCGACGACCTCGACCAGCCCGGCGTCGCTGTGGACGATGACCCGGGTCGGCACGCCTTCCGGCGAGAAGCTCTCGGAGTAGCGCACCGCGGTGCAGCCGATGTTGAGCAGGGTGGGCAGCAGGACGGCGCATGCCCCCACGAGCATGGCGCGAGCGGGCCGTGAAGACCGCGAGAGGGTCGGAGCCGTGGACCGGGGCATGTCTACCTCCACTGGTTCCGACACCACGGACGTGTCGAAACCGAACCGCATTCGATTGCCCGGTGAGGCTGTTCTGAGAGAACGAGCGTGTGACCGCCGAGAGGTGGTCCGGGTTGACGAGTCAACCCCAGACATCATGGCATTTCGAGAGGTGGAGGTCAAGGCAGGCTCCGGGGGCGCGCCGGGTGAGGAGCTGTCGGCGGCTGCCCTGTTGCCAGGTGCCGTCGGTCCTCGCTTGCTGCGCGCGTCGCGGCGCCCCGTCAGGCGAAGGCGCGCTCGGCCGCGGCCAGCACCCCGTCCCGGTCGGTGGCCTGCCAGCCCATGCCGCGGCCCCATGTCCGCTGCTTGCGCGCCAGGCGCCAGGTGTCGCGCTCCGTGCGACGCAGCGCCTCGTGCAGATCCAGCTCCCCGCGGAGGTGGGCCGCGAGGTGGGCGTAGCCCAGGCTGCGCATGGGCTTGTGCTGCGGGCCGAAGCCGCGGTCGAGCAGCGTCGCCACCTCGTCGAGGTAGCCGGCCTCCATCATCAGCCCGAGTCGCTGGCCGATTCGCGGCCGCAGGTCGTCGCGGTCCACCCACGCGACCTCGGCGTCGACGGCGGGCTCGCGGGGGCCCTCCGCCCAGAGCGCCGACATGGGACGCCCGCTCAGCGCGTGGACCTCGAGGGCCCGGATGATCCGCACGCGATCGTTGGGGTGCAGGCGGGCGGCGCTGGCGGGGTCGACCTGCTGGAGCCGGGCGTGCGGTTCGGGCAGCGCCTCCAGGTCGGCCCGGACGGTCGGGTCTGACGCGGGCAGGGCCGCGAGCGGCCGCACCAGCGCCGCCAGCCAGAAGCTGGTGCCGCCGACCACGACGACGCGCTCGTGCTGTCGACGGGCCTCGTGCACGGCGGCGGTGAAGTCGGCGA
This sequence comes from uncultured Enterobacterales bacterium, assembly GCA_964599085.1. Lineage (GTDB taxonomy): Bacteria > Myxococcota_A > UBA796 > UBA796 > UBA2385 > J125. The sequence continues at coordinate 34,182 of CAZRFD010000039.1, forward strand.
CGCTGAAGTCCTCGTCCGGGTCGCGCACGTCGATGCAGGCGTGCGGAAACGCGGTGAGGGTGTCGGCGTCGGGCTTGGCGGTGCCGATGTCCATGCCGCGGTAGACCTGCATGGCGTCGGCGCTGACGAGGCGCACCGGCCAGCGGCGGGCGACCTCGATGGCGGCAGCGGTCTTGCCGGCCGCCGTCGGCCCGCCGATGATCAACAGCTTCACGGGTCGCCCCCGGTGCGGCGGCGCAGCTCGTCGGCGTCGATGAGGGTGGACACGCCGCTGGCGAAGGGATCGATGTCGCCGAGCAGGCTGCGCTGCTCGTAGGGGGACAGGCTGCGCCCGGCGGGGATGGCCCCGTGGCGCGCCAGCAGCTCCCGCAGCCGGTCGGCGTCCGCTCCACCGCGGATCGCGGCGGCGAGCGCCCGCACCAGTGCCTCGGGATCGGCGCTGGCACAGACGGCGGGCAGGGCGCGCAGGCGCAGTGTGTCGCCGCCGAAGCCCTCCAGCTCCACACCGAAGGACGCCAGGGTGGTCGCCGCCCCCTCGATGGCACGCACGTCAGCGGGATCCGCCTCGACCATGACCGGAGCCAGCAGCGGCACCGGGTCGGGGCTGGCGGCGAGGCGATGACAGAGCAGGCGGGCGTGCGCCCGGTGCTGGTCGATGAGGAGCAAGCCCCCGTCGACTTCGCAGAGCAGCCAGCGCTCTGCGAGCTGGCCGACGAGGCGCGGCGCCGCCGGCCGCCGGGAGCCGACCGGGGCAGGGGGGAGCGGAGGCCGATCGACGGCGTCGCCGTGCGCGTCGGTGGGCGGAGGCGGCGCTGGCGGCAGGTCGGGAGAGGGGGCCGCGGGCCGCCACTCCCCTCCCCGCTCGGCAGCAAGGTGCAGGTGCGCTCCGCGGTCGACCCGCGCCCGGAGCGCGCCGGCGTCCGGGGTCGCGGCTCCGCCTGCGGCGCTGTCGCTTTCCCCCTCGATCCCGTGCGGCACCGGCCGGGTGTCGACACCGGGCAGCACGACCTGATCGACCGAGACATCCCGGCGCGGTGGGCGTGCCCCCCGCGCAGGCCGCAGCACGGCAGGCGACTGGATCCCCCGCTCGGCGAGTGCTCCCCGAAGCCCCTCGCTCAGCGCGCGCGCCACGTCTCGTCCGTCCCGGAAGCGCACCTCGGTCTTGGCGGGATGGACGTTGACGTCGACCTCTTCAGGCGGCATGCGCAGGTCGAGGATCACCGTCGGGTAGCGCCCCTTGGGCACCAGCCCGCGAAAGGCGTCGAGCACGGCGCGGCGCATGAGCGGATCGCGGACCGCCCGCCCGTTGACGTACAGCCACAGGCTGCCCCGAGCCGAGGGATGGTGGACACCCGGCGGTGACGCCAGCCCCTGCACCGAGAAGCCACCGGCCACGTCGCCGCTCCAGCCCACCTCTACGAGCCGCTCGGCGGTCCGCCCCAGCAGGGCCCGCGCCCGCTCCACAGGGCCGCCCCCCGCCGGCAGGCGAACCAGCGCCCGCCCCTCGTGGAACAGCTCCACGCCCAGGCCCTGGCGCATCAGGGTCTCGCGGAACACCGCGTCCTGGCAGTGCGACAGCTCGGTCGGCACGGTCCGCAGGAACTTGCGCCGGGCCGGGAGGTTCGCGAACAGGTTTCGCACGGTGATCCGGGTGCCGGGCGGGCAGCCGGCGTCGCGGACGTCGACCATGCGCCCGGCGTCGATGACCACGCGCGTCCCCACGTCTTCGGTGGGGACACGGGTCAGCAGCTCGAAGCGGCTGACCGCCGCGATGCTCGGCAGGGCCTCGCCCCGGAAGCCCAGCGTCCGGACCGCCGCGAGATCGTCGGCATCGCGGATCTTGCTGGTGGCGTGGCGCTCCACGCAGAGCATCGCGTCCTGGCGGCTCATCCCCTCGCCGTCGTCCTCGACCTGGACGAGGTCCCTACCGCCGCCTCGCAGGGTCACACGCAGGTGCCGCGCACCGGCGTCGAGCGCGTTCTCGACCAGCTCCTTGACGACGCTGGCCGGGCGCTCCACGACCTCGCCAGCGGCGATCTGGTTGATGACACGGTCCTCGAGGACCCGCACCCCGCCGCGGGGCCGCTCGTTGGCCGCCCCCGCGCTCACCCCTTCTTGTCCTCTCCGAGCCGCCGCTTGCGGCGCACCTGCAGGCGGATGGGCGTGCCCTGGAAGCCGAAGGCGTCGCGCAGTCGGTTCTCCAGGTAGCGCTTGTACGGCGCCTTCACGCCGTCCGGTGTGTTCGCCCACACCACGAAGGAGGGCGGGCGCACGCGGGTCTGGGTCATGTAGTTGAGTCGCACCGGGTGGTGGTAGAGCTGGGGCGGGCTGTAGGCGGCCACGGCGTCTTCGAGGAAGCGGTTGACCTTCGCCGTCGGGATCCGCTTGTCGAACTGAGCGTAGACCTGGTCCACCAGGGGGAAGATCCGATGGCAGCCCTTGCCGGTCAGTGCCGAGATGTACAGCCGTGGCGCCCAGGACAGGTGCGGCAGGCCCATGTCCAGCTCTTCGTCGACGACGCGCACGTTGCGATCGGGGTGGGCGCGGACGAGATCCCAGCGGTTGACGAGGACGATGCAGGCCCGACCGCGGTCCGCGACCAGCGCCGCCAGGCGGGCGTCCTGGTTGGCGGCCCCCTGTTCGCCGTCGATCATCAGCAGGCAGACGTGGCAGCGCTCGATCGTCCGGATGGCACGCAGGCTGGCGAAGGTCTCCAGCCGATCGTCGATCCGGGCCTTGCGCCGCACGCCGGCGGTGTCGACCAGGCGATAGCGCCGGCCCTCGTGTACCAGCACGCTGTCCACGGCGTCCATCGTGGTGCCCGGCGAGTTGTGCACCACGTGGCGATCCTCGCCCAACAGACGGTTGACCAGGGTCGACTTGCCGATGTTGGGACGGCCGATCACCGCGATCCGGATCTCGCCGTCGTCGTCATTGTCCGCGGCGTCGCCCTCCCCCTCGACGGGGGGGGGCAGGCGCTCGTCGATGGCATGCCACAGCTCCCACACGCCGCGGCCGTGCTCGGCCGAGATGGGCAGCATGCTGTCCATGCCGAGCGACCAGAAGTCGACGGCTTCGGCGTCGTGCTGGGGGCTGTCGCACTTGTTGACCACCAGCAGCACGCGGTCCGCCTTCTCGCCGGCCCGCTTGCGCAGGATGTCGGCCGCGAGGCGATCGGCAGGGGTCAGCCCGGCCTGCTGGTCGACGACGAAGACGACGAGGTCGGCTTCGTCGATGGCCGCTTCGGCCTGGCTGCGCACGGTCTGGAAGAGATCGTCGTCGGGTTCCGGCTCGAAGCCGCCGGTGTCGATGAGCACGACGTCGCGGCCGCTGTCGGTGCGGCTCTCGCCGTAGTGGCGATCCCGGGTGACGCCGGGGCGGTCGTCGACCAGGGCCCGGCGCTGGCCCAGCAGGCGGTTGAAGAGCGTCGACTTGCCGACATTGGGCCGGCCGACGATGGCGATGACTGGCTTCACACGCGTGTCCTACTCGTAGCCGAGGTCCTTGAGCGCCCGCCCCGAGCTGGTCCAGCGCTTACGCACCGACACGTGGAGCTCGAGGAAGACCCGTGCACCGAGCAGGCGCTGGATCTCCTTGCGGGCCAGGGTGCCGATGCGCTTGAGCATCGCCCCTCCCTTTCCGATGACGATGCCCTTCTGGCTGTCCCGCTCGACGTAGATGCGCGCCATGATGTGGACGCGGCTGCGCTCCTGCTCGGCGTCCTCCTCCTCGTCGAACAGCTCGATCTCCACCGCCGTGGCGTAGGGGATCTCCTGCTGGGTGAGGTGGAAGATCTTCTCGCGGATCAGCTCGGCCACGATGAAGCGCTCGGGAGCTTCCGTGAACTGGTCCGCCGGGTACATGGGCGGCCCCTCCGGGAGCTGGTCCCGCCAGGCGTCGACGAGCTGGTCGACGCCCCCGCCCTTCAGCGCCGAGATCGGGACGATCACGGCATCGGGGAGGCGCTCCTGGACGGCGGAGATCACCGGCAGGATCCAGGGCTTGCCGACGAGGTCTGCCTTGTTCAGCGCGACCGTGACGTGGTCGACCTGGGCCTGATCGATCATGATGGCGATGTCCCGCTCCCCTGGGGAGAGGGCCGGCTTGCCAGCCTTGGCCGCGCGGGTCGCAGGCACGAGGTCGATGACCCAGCACACGGCGTCGACGTCCTGCAGCGCTGCGGTCGCGACCTGGACCATGGCCTTGTTCAGCCGGCTGCGCGCAGCGTGGATCCCCGGCGTGTCCACCAGCACGGCCTGCAGGCCCGGGCGGGTGTGGATGCCCACGATGCGGTTGCGGGTGGTCTGCGGCTTGTCGGAGACGATGGACAGCTTCTGGCCGAGGACCTGGTTGAGCAGGGTGCTCTTGCCGGCGTTGGGCCGTCCGACGAGGCCGACGAAGCCGGCGCGGTGATCCGCCGGCTCAGCGTCGTCTCGCGCAGGCGTCGGGGTGTCGGGAGTCGCCGGGGCCAGCGGCTGGCGGTCGGGGTCGGAGGATGACATGCCCCCTGGCTAACCACCGACCTCGTCGGCGTCCCGGGCAACCAGCGCCAGCGGCACCGCGATCTCCGCGGTCCAGGTCGACGGGAAGGACCACCGCCGGGCGACGGTCTGCATGCAGCGCTCGACACGGTGGTCGTGGCCGTCGTGCACGACCTCGGCCCCCGCGACGCGACCGGCGTCGAGGGTGAGCTGCAGATCGACGTGTCCGGTGACGCCACGCCGCTCCGCACAGGGGGAGAGGCTGTCCTGGACCTGGAGCAGGCGCTCGGCGAGGAGGGCCTGGTCGCGCTTGCTGGCGGCTTCCCGCGGCGCCCCGACGTCCGGGCCTGGCTCCACGGAGAGCGGCGGGCCATCGCGGCTCAGCAGCCGGTAGACCTGCCGGATGACCTTGCGGAGTCGCACGTCCTGAGGCCGGAGCTGCTCGGGGCGCCCCGGCGCCGGGTTGAACAACTCCACCGTCTGCAGCCAGGGGTCGATCTGCAGCTCGCGCCGATCGAGCAGGGTGCCCAGCGATGCCGCGGCGAGCGCCATCCGAAGGTCGGCGCTGGCCCCATCGAAGCTGCCAGCGACCAGGCGCCGCGACACGCGGCGCACAGAGACCCGGTCGCCATCGCCGAAGGCTGCAACCCGGATCTCAGCGAGGCTGCGGTCCAGCGCCGCGCCGACGACGGCCGGGGCCAGCGCCACCTCGTACAGGGCCGTGACCACCTGGCTGGGGCGAAGCTGCAGCGGCGGGAGCGCGTCGACACCGACCGCCCGTTCATGGCCGAGCAGCCGCCAGCCGGTCACCAGCTCCGGGTCGAAGCGCACGCGTGCGTCGAGCCGCTCCGGGACCGGCTCGGGCTGACCGAGGAGCTGACGACCGAGCAGATCGCGGGTGTCGTCGACCGAGGACAGCTCCCACAGGCGCCCGTCGGCCACCGCCACGAACCCCGCGAGGGGGGTGGTCTTCGTCTCTGTGGGCCCGACGGCGACGACGTCGAGCCGCACCCCGGCGTTCCGGGCGGCGGCCAGCTCGGCGCGGGCCGCGGCGACCCCGGACATGCCGACGTTCGCCTCGCCATCGGTGATGAGGACGACCCGATCCTCGACGCCCGGTAGCGCGGCGTCCACCGCTCGTTGGAGCCCCAGCGAGAGGGCGGGAAGGCCCGCGGATGCTCCATCCGCGTGCAGCTCGGACAGCGCGGTGAACAACGCGCCGAGCTGGTCGGGGCCTGCGCCGTCTACGGCCACGCGGGCCTCGTTCGAGAAGGGGATGAGGGTGAGTCGATCGCCGGGTCGCAGGCCCTCGGCCATGGCCTGCAGGCCCGCGACGACTGCGTCGAGCCGCCCATCCAGCGCCATGGAGCCCGAGGTGTCGACCAGCACCGTGAGCTCGCGCGGTGGCAGGTCGGCACCGGCCGCCGGCTGCGCCGAGGGCGCGCGCAGGGCCACCCGCATCAGGTGCAGGCCCGCCTGCCAGGGATGCGGTGCCACCTCCACGTCGAAGCCGACCAGCTCGCCGGGGGCGGGCAGCGGCGCGTCGGATGCCTGGGCGTTCACCAGGTCCTCGATGGGGACACTGCCGCGCGGGGGCAGCCGACCGTCGGCCAGGGAGGCCCGCAGACGGCGCCAGCCATCGGCGTCGGCGTCCGCCGAGAACCTCGACTCGGGTGCCTGGGCCGTGGCCACCAGCGTGATCGGTCCGCGCTGGACCACGCGCGATCGGGTCGCGACGGCCGCAGCGGCACCCCGTTCCACCGCCGGTGCCGGCTCTGGCACGAAGACCACGCTCTGGATGTCCACCCGCGCCCGGATCCCCGCCGCCGGCACCCAGGCGAGGGCGCCTTGGCCTCCTCGACTGCCGACGAGCTCGGCGGTCAGCTCCCCCGAGATCCGATCCGCTCGCCCGGGCCGTCTCCGCGAGACCGTGATCGCTTCCGACGTCGCTGCCGACGTCGCTGGTGGTGGGAGTTCCTCTACCTCGTCGACCACCTCGCGGACCTCGGGCGGGGGCAGCCTGCCGACCAGCTCTGCCGGTCCCGGCGGGCCCGACCGCGCGATCCGGTCGGGGGTGAAGCTGGCCTGGACCTCGTCGGGGAAGGGTCCGTGCAGCACCTGTCCGGCCAGCACCCCCACCACGAGGCCCAGCCCCAGGACTGCTGCGACGGCGGCTGCGTCGGCGAGACGCTGCGGCCACTGCTGCCCTGCGGGGGGATTCAGACGCACGGAACCTCCTCTCGGCGAGTCTGACACCACGCGCCGGGAGGAGGTCCGTTGGTTTGTTCGGAGCTTGTCAGCTCTCCTGCGTCACTGGGCAGCGGCGGGGGCCGCAGCCTTCTCGACGCACTTGCCTTCCTGGCAGTCGGTGTTGTCGCCGGCGCACTCGTAGCCGGCGCTGCACTCGGCACCGACGGCGACCTTGCCGACGAACACGCCCTCGCAGGGCTTCAGGAAGTCGTCGAGCTTGCCGTCCATCTCGTTGCCGATCTTCTCGGCTTCGCCCATGTTGAACTCGCCCTCGATCTTGACCTCGGTCTTGCACATCTCGGGCTGGCTGTCGAAGACCTTGGCGCAGGCGGCGGCCTGCTCGGCGTTGAAGTCGACCTTGCCCGCGGCCACCGAGGCCTTGATGCCCTCGGCGTCGAGGCCGGCGAGGTTGAAGGCGTAGCCGGCGATGGTCTCGCACTCCGACATGTTGAACAGGCTGCGCTTCTCGGTCTCCATCGCCTTGCCGATGGGGGCGATCTTGGCCTGGGCGTCGGCGTCGTCCATGGTTCCGAAGCCGACCATCATCATCATCATCATGTCGACGACGGCGACGTAGGGCTCGTTCTTGCAGCCGGTGGTGACCTTGCACATGCCCTTGGGCAGCGCGGCGGCGAAGGCGTCGAATTCCATCTTCGCGGGAGCCTTGGGCGCTTCCTCGACCTTGGCCGAGGCGTCGCCGCCTTCGGGGGCCTTGGCGTCATCGGAGTCGCTGCAGGCGGTGAGCGACAGGGCGAGGGCGGCGATGAGCAGGGAGGACTTCACGATGGCTTCCTTCACTGGAGGAGTGGGGGGGCTCGCCGACAGAATTGTCGGCGGCATCCCGAGCTGAACAGCGGGCGTTGCTATGGCGGCAGCCGGCAATGGTCCAGCAAAAACCGTCCACATGCGCGTTTCGGCGCAGTGGCGGCTGCCGCCGCGGCGCTCGAGGCTCCGCGGCGCTCAATGGACATCAGCCGCGTACGACGGTTCCGCGGCGCACGCGATCGTCGGGGCGCAGCTCCAGCACCGGCAGGCCGAGTCGCGCCCGCAAGGCGCGAATGTTGGTGTTCGCGGTGCCCTTCGCCCACGAAAGATCCTTCGGGTGGACCCGCAGCGCCACCCGGCTGCCCCGAGGAACCCCGCGCAGCGCCTGCGCCATGCGCGCCCGGAACCGACGGCTCTGGACGAGCGCCCGGAGGTTTGGGTGGACGGGACCGGCGACGGCATGCACCGGGAGGTCGGCGCCGGGCTGCAGGCCGACGCGGGCGATCTCGACACCGGCGGCGTCGAAGACCTCGCACTGGGCGGCGACGGTCGTGATGGCCTGGGCGAGATCCATCGGCGCCCAGCGCCCATCGGCGGCGGCCTCCGCCAGACCCGTGTCGGCAAGCGCAAGCGCCGGCTGAAGCCGCACGAAGTCCGCGGTCAGCCCCGGATCGTCCACGCCGGCCACCGTCTCTGCCGCGCGCAGCGCAGAGCCGTGGCTGCTGCCCGGCAGGCCGGGGCTGAGCACGACGCCGACGCGCAGCCCGAGCTCCTTCACCCCGCGTAGGATCGCGAGGGCATCGGCGCGACTGTAGCCGCGGGCGCAGGCGCGCAGCACCCTGTCGTCGAGCGAGAGCAGCTCCAGCTCGATGGTCTCCAGGCCGGCCGCCATCAGGGCCTCGACGTCGGTGCGGAGCAGGCTCCTCGGAGAGCAGGACAGCCGCAGCGGGTGCGGGGCCGCGGCGCCCAGCAGTGCAGCGCCGGGCCGGCCGCCGTGGAAGAAGGCGACCTCGATGGGCGTGTCGGGTGCTGGGCGGCGCTCGCGTCGGTAGTGGTCCACGAGCGCGCGGACCGTGTCGGCGGCGGGCGGTGGACGCAGCGGCGGACGGACCCGACAGGCGTGCGGATCGCCGCCGAGATCGACGGGCACGACGAGGCGACGCTTTCGGCGGGGAGCGGTCATGGCGCGGCAGGCTCCAGGCCCAGCGCACCCAGGGCGGCGCGGGCCGCCTGCCGCTCGGCGTCCTTTTTCTTGCGGCCGGCGCCCTCGCCGAGGGCTTCGCCGCCGATCTTGACCACGACCCGCCAGACCGGCTGGTTGTCCGGGCCGCTGCGCCCGGTCAGCTCGTAGGTGGGTACCTCGCCCCCGCGCTGCTGCTGGCACCACTCCTGCAGCCGGGACTTGGGATCACGCCGGTCGCGTCCCTCGCCCAGCCGGGGGAGCACCGTGGCCGCGACGACCTCCATCGCGGCGTCCAGCCCGAGGTCCAGGTACAGCGCACCCAGCATCGCCTCCCACAGGTCGGAGAGCGGCTTGACCTCCTGGCGGAGTGCGGAGGTCTCCTCGCCGGCGCCCAGGCGCATGTGGCGATCCAGCTCGAGCATGCGGGCGAGGTCGGCGAGGGTCTCGCGGTTGACCAGGCGCTGCCGGGTGCGGGACAGCTCGCCCTCTCGGGCGTCGGGCAGCGCGTCGAAGAGCAGGCGCGTGATGCACAGCTCCAGCACGGCGTCCCCGAGGAACTCCAGGCGCTCGTTGTGCGTGCCGCCGTGCTCGTGGGCGTGGCTGCTGTGGGTGACTGCCTGGAGGTAGAGGTCGGTCGTCATCGGCTTGTCCGTCGTCACCGGAGCACCCGGCGGATCCAGCCGCCGCCGAGGACATCGTCACCATCGTAGAGGACGACGGCCTGCCCCGGGGTCGCCGCACGGGCGGGTGCCTGGAGGCGCAGGCGCACCCGGCCGGGTGTGGACAGCTCATCGACCTCGCAGGGGACGAGCGCGCCCCGGTGGCGCACCCGAGCCATGGGGACGCGGCCCCGCGACGGCCGTGAGAACCAGGAGAAGCCTCGGGCTTCGATGTCGTGGTGGAGGAGGCGCTCGCCCGGGCCCACCACCACCCGCCGGCTGTCGGCATCGATGGCGAGGACATAGACGGGCGTGCCCATGGCGACACCCAGGCCCCGGCGCTGGCCGATGGTGAACCGCCAGTAGCCGTCGTGCTGGCCGAGCACCCTGCCCTGCTCGTCGACGATGTCGCCGGCTCCCTCGGCGTCGGGTCTGTGCTCCCGCACGAAGCGCGCGTGGTCGTCGTCGGGGACGAAGCAGATCTCCTGGCTCTCGGGCTTGTCGGCGGTGACCAGTCCCAGGCGGCGGGCGTGGGCCCGCACCTGCGGCTTGGTCAGCTCGCCAAGGGGAAAGACCGTGCGCTGCAGGGCCTCGCGCCGCACCGGGAACAGGAAGTAGGACTGGTCCTTGTCCGGGTCCCGGGCCACGCGGAGGCCGCCGTCCGGGCCGATGCGCGCGTAGTGGCCGGTGGCGAGGTGCGTGCAGCCGAGCGCCAGGGCGCGGCGCAGCAGGACCTGGAACTTGAGCACGCCGTTGCACTGCACGCAGGGATTGGGCGTGGCGCCCGCCAGGTAGGTGTCCGCGAGGTCGTCGATCACGGCGCGCTGGAAGGCCTCTCGCAGATCCATGACGAAGAAGGGGATCTGCAGCCGGTCGCAGACCCGACGGGCGTCGGCGGCATCGTCCAGGCCGCAGCAGTGCTTGCCGCCGGCGTCACCCTCGACGTCGTGCAGCTTCATGTGCACGCCGATCACCTCGTGTCCCTGCTCCAGGAGCAGGGCCGCGGCCACCGAGGAGTCGACCCCGCCGCTCATCGCCACGCAGATCTTCACGCCGGGACCTCCGCCCGCGGGTCAGGCGGCAGTCCGCGCATGCGGTTCAGCACCCGCCGCAGCGCGGCCAGCGCCGCGTCCACGTCTGCCGCGGTGGTGTCAGGGCCCAGAGACAGGCGCAGCGGCACGCCAGACAGCCCCATGGCTGCGACGACGTGGCTGTCCTGCGGGGCGCCCGAGGCGCATGCCGAGCCCGTGCTGGCAGCCACGCCCTCGAGGTCGAGCGCCATGACCAGCAGGTCTCCCGGCTGGTCAAACAGCAGGCTGGTCGTGTTGGGGAGTCGCGCCGCCCCCGCCGACAGCACCCGGCCCCCCAGCTGCACGCAGCCCCCCTCCATGCGGTCGCGCAGCGCCGGTCCGAGCGTCCCGGCGCTGTGGGCGGCCTCCCCCATGCCGACCGCGAGCGGCACAGCCACGGTTCCGGCCCGCACCCCGCGCTCCTGGGGACCGCCGCAGATGAGGGCTTCGGGCGGCCGGGACGCGATCAGCGCCCCGATCCCCTTCGGCCCACCCATCTTGTGGGCGGACAGGGTGATGAAGTCGGCGTCGATGTCGACGGGGAGGCGACCAGGGAGCTGGGCGGCGTCGACGTGCAAGGGCACACCGGCATTGCGGCAGAGCCGCCACACCTCCGCGATCGGCTGCAGGACACCGGTCTCGTTGTTGGCGGCCATGACGCTGACGACGGACACCGTCGGTCCCGCGGCGAGCCGCGCCTGGAGGTGGTCGAGGTCCACCACACCGTCGCCGTCGACCGGCAGCTCCTCGGAGGCGTGACACCGGACCGAGGGGTGCTCGACAGCGCTGGTCAGGACCGCCCCCCCGCGCCGCAGCGCGCCGAGCACCCAGGCGTTGGCTTCGCTGGCGCCGGAGGTGAACAACACGTCGCGGGCCGGTCGGCCACACAGCGCTCCCACCCGGCCCCGGGCGTCGTCGAGTGCTGCGCGGGCCCGGCGCCCCAGCGCATGGGGGCTGTGCGGGTTGCCGTGCAGATCGCGCATGGCCTGGCCGACCGCGTCGAGGACGGCGGGCAGCATCGGGGCGCTGGCGTTGTGGTCGAGGTGGATCACGGTGCGCCCCCCCTACCCTCCGTCAGGCCGTGCGTCGCGCCCCTCACCCGCTGGGCGAGCATCCACTTGGCCCGGCGGCCCACACCCCGACCCCGCGGGGCGTGCCGGTCGTGGGGGATCAGGGCGCGCTCTGCAGGCGCTCCTTGAGGATCTCGTGCAGGGCTGCTGCCGAGCCGTCGGCCTTGGCAAGCACGGCGTCCAGCGTGACGTCCGCCGCCACTGCCGCGGAGACTGCGTCGCGAGCCGCCGCGTCGTCACCGCATGCCCCATGGGCCACCGCCTTGACGAGGTACAGCCCGGCCAGCAGGTCCTTGCGGGACAGGTCGAGGCCGAGACCCCGGTCCGCGAGGCTGGCCGCTTCCGGCCAGTCCTGCCGCCGCAGCGCCAGCTCGGCCAGCCGCAGCAGGCCGACCGGCTGCGCCGGGTTGAAGGCCAGCGACTTCTCGTAGTGCTGGGCGGCCTTGTCGGGCAGGCCCATCTTGGCGTCGAGGATGAAGCCCTTGGTCAGGTAGGCGTCGACGACGTCTTCGGGCTCCACGGCGTGGTAGATCACGTTGTTGTAGACGTTGAGCAGGTTGTTCCAGTCGTTCCGCGCGAACAGCACGGTGGCCATGCCCCGGAGCGCCGCCACGTCGTTGGGCTTCAGGTCGAGCGCCTTCGTGAACCGCTTCTTGGCCTTGTCCAGCTTGCCCTGGTGCTGCTCGATGATGCCCAGGTTCGTGTAGGTCCGGCACAGCCGCTCGCTGTCGCCCTGTCCGCCGATGAGCTGCAGAATCTGGCGGTAGACCTTGGCCGCCTCGTCCCAGTCGCTCGCCTCGATGAGGATCGGCCCGATGGCTTCCAGCGAGGGCAGGTGCGTGGTGTTGAAGGCCAGCCCCTGCCGGTAGCGGGCGAGCGCCCCCTCCTTGTCGTCGAGGCGCCGCAGCGCTTCGCCGAAGCGGAAGTAGTGCAGCGCGGCCTCCATGCGATCGTCGAAGTCGTCGAGGTCGAGGTCGTCCTCCCACCCGTCGAGCCGCTCATACGCCTGCACGGCTTCGGCGAGCTGGCCGAGCTCGAAGTTGTGGTCACCGACGAAGCGCAGGGCTGCCACGTGGTCGGGCTGCAGGCCCAGGATCTCGACGTAGACGTCGGCGGCCCCGGCGCGATCGTGCAGCGTCTCCCAGCGGATCTCGGCGGCACGGAGCAGCAGCCCCACCCGGTCGTCGTCGGCCGCGGCGTGCGCCTGGCGGATCACGGCGTCGGAGACCCGATCCCACTGGCCCCGGGCCGCGTAGAGCTTCTCGAGGGCCTGGGCGGCCGCGAGATCGGGTGTCTCGCCGCGCGTCGCGGCGTCGAGCAGCCGGATCGCTTCGTCTTCGTCATGGAACTGCTCGAGCTGCACCCGCCCGAGCTCGCCGAGGAGTGCGCCACGCTCGGCATCGCCGAGGTGCGGCACCAGTGCTGTGCCGTGTTCCACCAGCGCACCCCAGGACTCCTGGCGGCGTGCGAGCGCAACCAGGTGCTGGAGTGCGTCCACGTCGTCGGCTTCGACCTCGAGCACCTTGCGCCAGGCGTCGGCAGCGACGGCTTCGTCGCCGATGCGTTCTTCCCAGGTGCTGGCGATGCGGCGGTAGCAGGCCACCTGGGCTTCGCCCTCGAGCACCGTGGCTTCGCGGGCGAGCGCCCCGACGAGCCCCCGCCAGTCCTCGGCGTCTTCGGCGAGCTGCTTGAGCAGCGCCAGCGCGTCGAGGTCGGCCGGGGCGTGGTCGAGCGCCCGCATCAAGGCGTCCCGAGCGGCGTCCTTGTCGCCCGCCACGAGCTGTGCTTCAGCGATCCGGCGCTGGTAGCGCGCGGCCGCTTCGGGATCTGTCGCCTGCTCGGCGAGCCCGCCGAGGTACTGGATCGCCAACCCGGTCTCGCCACGGGCCGCGGCGATGCGGGCGAGGGCTTCGAGGACGTCGGCATCCCCCGGATCCTCTTCGTGGAGCTGCCGGTAGAAGTCCCAGGCTTCGTCGGTGTCCGCGAGGTGTTCGGCCAACACCCACCGTCGACGGGCGTCGATGGCGTGGCGTTCCTCGTCCGAAGCCGACATTGCCAGCCGGCGGCCCAGGGTCTCGAAGAGCTCCTTCCATGCGCCGAGCTGTACGAGATCCTGTTCGAGGCGGACCAGGGCGGGCAGGGCGTTCACGGCGTCGTCGCCGGCACCGTCCGCGACGGCCCGGAAGCGCTCGACCGCGGCGGCTTCTGCGCCGGCTTCCTCGAGCGCCGTCGCCAGCTCGAAGGCCGAGCTCGTCTCCAGGCGGTCGAAGAGCTGGACGAGCGCGTCGGCCTGGCGGCGCTGGGTGTAGACCCGGCGCAGGGCGTCGAAGGCCTTGCCCGGGACCGGGCGCGCGTCGAAGGCGCGCTCGTAGTAGGCCACGGCTTCGTCGAGCTCTCCGTTGGCTTCGAACAGGTGTCCGGCCAGCAGCGCGTGGACGGCGGCGATGGCCGGGTCGGGGAGGTGCTGCGCCAGCACGGCGTGGGCCTGGGCCAGACCCTCGCGCTCACCGAGGCGCGCCTTGGTGCGCTCGAGCCCCGCCGCGGCTTCAACGTCGTCGGGGTGTGCTTCGAGGATCTCCTGCCAGGTGCGCCGCGAAGCGCTGGCGTCGTCGAGCCAGGCTTCCTGGATGCGGGCCAGCTCGGCGCGGCTGCGATCGTCGCCGACCGTGACCAGCGCACGCTGGGCCTCTTCCCAGTAGTTCGAGCTCTCGGCGAGCCGGGCCAGCGACGCCAGGGGCCGGTCCCCATCGTCGGCCGAGATGACCTCGGACACGGCGTTCATGGCGGTGACACTGTCCCCGGCTTCCGCTGCCAGCTCGGCGATGTGGACGGAGAGACGTGTCCGCTCCGCGGGGTCCTCGGCGCTGAAGGCGCGCCGCTGGAAGACCGCGAGCAGCTCGTGGGGGTCGCCGTCGCGAAGCGCCCGCTCTTCGAGCAGGCGAAGCGCGGCAACCTGGGCGGAGTCCTCGTCGAGGACCTCGGAGGCGACCGCCGCGGGATCGACCACCCCGGCCGCGCTCGCCACGTCGGCGGCGACCAGCATGCGCCAGTGCCGACGCTCGAGGTCTTCGGCCCCATCGGCTTCGAGGCGATGCAGGTCGTAGACGTCCTGCCAGGCCCCGCTGCGCTGCGCCAGCTCACGCAGCAGCGCGATGGCCGGCAAGAACCCGGGGGAGAGCTGCAGACAGCGACGGAGGAGGTCCATGGCCTGCGCGTCGTCGTCCACCCGGTCCGCGAGGATTCGGGCCGATCGGTAGGTCAGGCTGACGACCTGGTTGCTGTCGCGCGTCGCTTCCGACGCCAGGCGCAGGGCGCGGGCGAGACCGGCCCAGTCCCCCTCTGCTTCGAGGATGCGGACGTAGGCGTCCAGGCTTGCGGGGAAGTCGGGCACATTGTCGAGCGCCCGCTGGTAGAAGTCGCGCGCGCGTGCATGGTCCGCGAGGCGGAACTCGCAGACGGCACCGGCCCGGTGTAGCTGCAGGGCGACGGCCCCCGGATCCTCGGCGAGGATCGCGCGCTGCTCGTAGACCGCGGCCAGACGGTCCCAGGCTTCCAGGCGCGTGTAGACGCGCTCCAGGCCCTCGAGGGCCGGCAGGTAGCCCGGAGCGGTGTCGAGGATGCGCTCGAACCACTTGCGCGCCCCCTCCTGGTTCGCCAGCGGCCCCTCGCAGATCTCACCCATGCGGTAGAGCGTCGTGACCACGAGGTTGGGGTCGTCGAGGGTCGACAGCGATGACTCCAGCAGGGCGACCAGGTCCGCGAAGCGTCCCGCGCCGGCCAGCAGCCCGGCGGCCGCTTCCACAGCCGGCCCGGCCGAGGGATCGGCTGCCGCCGCGCCGCGGTAGCTGTCGATGGCGGCGTCGACGTCGCCGAGCTGCTGTTCCTGCACTCGGGCGAGCCGGTAGAGCACCCAGGCACGCTCCGTGCCCACGGTTGCGTCCGCTTCCTGCTCCAGCGCCGTCGCAACCTCGGCCCAGCGGCCCTCGGCCGCGAGCAGGACCTGCTCTTCGTGGCGCAGCTCGGGCGACCGGACGCCCGAGCTGTCCATCGCGGCCCGCAGCGCGTCGGCCGCCGACCCTTCCGCACTGCCGCGACCCGCGTGCAGGCTTCGCGCGAGCCAGAAGGCGCGGTCGGCGCCCTCGAAGCGGCCGGCTTCGGCGGCGTAGAGCGCAGCGAGCCGCTCGCGGTCGCCACGGGCGCGCGCGATCCGCTCCACGGCGAGGAATGCCGGTGTGTGCCCGGGGTCGTCGGCGAGGGCCAGCTCGAAGCTCTCCAGCGCGCCGTCGGGGTCGCCGAGGCGTTCCTCCTGGATGCGGCCACGCTCCACCTGCAGGCGCGCGGCGCGCGGTCCGGACACCAGGGAGGCCATCCGGTCGAGGACGTCGAGGAGGGCATCCCACGACGAGGTCCGGTAGTGCAGCTCGCGGAGCAGCCGCAGCGCGAACCAGTCCTTGTCGTCGGCTTCGATGGCACGTGTCAGCAGCGCGGCCGCTTCCTCCGGCCGGCGCAGGCTGTTGCGTTCGACGAGCGCAGCGTCCTGCAGCGCTTCTGCCGACAGGGCACCCGACGATGCTTCGGCGCGAGCGACCAGCAGGTCTCGCAGGCGCTGGAAGTCTCCGCGGTTGGCCACCACATCGGCGAAGGCCTTGAGGTACTCGCTCTCGAGGTAGCCTGTGTCGAACGCGCGTCCGAACAGTTCCTCGGCGCGGTCCCAGTTCCCCAGTCGCTCGAAGTGGACGCGGCCAGCAGCGGCCCACAGCGCACCCGCAACGGGCGGGTCGTCGACCCTGGCGTCGGCTTCGTGCGCCAGCGCCTGTGCTGCTTCCGCCCAGCGGTCGGCGGCGTGCGACGACGGCACCGAGGGCGCGGTCCGCCGCACCGCGGGCGCCGCGCTGTCGGCGGAAGCTTCGCTGGCGGCGGCGCGCCGGGCTTCACGCTCGGCCCGGGCCTGGGCGACTTCATCGGCGTTGGGCAGGAGCTTGGGCGGCGGTGCCTTCGCTTCGCGGCGCATCACCATGCTGGCGTCGGGCCCTGCATCGACGAAGTCGTCGGCGGTGGCCGCCAGCTCGTCTTCGTCGTCGTACTCGTCGTCGTCTTCCTCCGTGAGCCCGTCGATGGCGCTGTCACCGGCGTCGTCGCGGTCCGCGATCTCGGTCTCGGCGTCGGCTTCCTCGTGTTCGACCTCTGCCTGCGCGGCGCGCGCTTCGTCGAGCGCCTCGCCGAAGTCGGCGATCAAGGTCGGGTTGGGCTTCGCTGCAGCGGCGCGGGCCTTCTCCGCGTCGATCCGAGCGGCGGCGGCGGCGGCTTCTGCAGCGGCATCTGCGGCAGCGGCTTCGGCGGCAGCGGCTTCGGCAGCAGCGGCTTCGGCAGCAGCGGCTTCGGCAGCAGCGGCTTCGGC
>CAZRFD010000040.1:0-50855 GCA_964599085.1 uncultured Enterobacterales bacterium
GCGACCGTGCTCCGCGACGGAGAAGAAGTCGGCCGGCTGACCTCGGCAGCACGGGTCGGCGGGCAGGTCTGGGCGCTGGCGACCCTGCGCGAGGGTTGCTGGGACGAAGGGGTCTGCGTCGACGTGCGGGCCGGCGACCGGGCCGTCTCCGCGACGGTCCGGCCCGTCTGATCGCGCGGTCGGCGGTCAGGACGACGGCTGGCAGCCGGGCAGGTCGAGGGCCGGCGAGCGCACGTCGGCGCCGGTCTTCTCCAGGCGCTGCATGACGGCCTTGACGACCAACGGCCAGGCGATGGTGGCGTCGGTGTGCACTTCGGCGAAGCGCCCGCCCTCGCTCTCGGGGATGAACTTCCCCCAGGACACCCCCTCGGTGTAGGTGCAGCCCGACAGCCCACCCCAGTGGACCGGCTCGGGGCAGATCCGCACGCCGTAGCGGTAGCGGTTGAAGGGCGCCTGCTTGCCCAGCGAGGTGTTCATGATGTCGATGAAGGGCGGCGCCTGCTGGGCCCAATTGCGCGGGACACCACCACCGATGGTGAAGATCCCCATGTGCGGCGAGTCGGTCACCACGCGGGCGAAGTGCCCGAGGTCGAGGAAGGGGTCGAAGTCGCTGGTCAGCTCGGCGAGGGTGGTCTTGGCGGTGTGCCGGTTCGTCGCTTCGAGCTGCCGGGCGAGGAAGAAGATCGCCAGGTCCAGGCCCAGCTCGCTGTCGGTGAAGGCCGGGATGTAGATGGGCACGCCGGCCCGGAAGGCGCCAGCCATGATGCCGCGCACGCCGGGCTTCGCCAGGGACTCGCCGATCATCCCGCACAGGTGGCGGGAGCCGAAGCGCTCCCCGGGCACCAGCTTGGGGAAGATGTCGAGGTGGAGGATGCGCTCGAGATCGTTGAGGTTGGCTTCGAGCTCGTAGGTGTCGTAGACGCGGAGGTAGCCCTTCTTGAACAGCTCGGCGTCGGGCACCCCCGGCGCGGCCTTGAAGTGGCCCATGCCGGCCAGCTCGACCAGGCCATGCGTCATCAGCGCGCCCGTGCTGACCACCGCCTGCACCCAGCCACGCTCGATCATCTCGGTGATGAGCAGCCCCATCTTGGCGACGGTCATCGCTCCCGACAGGGTCAGCACCACCGAGCAGTCCGGGTCGGTGATCATCTCGTAGAGCACATCGGCGGCTTCGCCCATGCGGCGGCCGCCGAAGGCCGTCAGTGACATGCCGGCCAGCAGCTCGTCGACGTCGGCGGCGCCAGCAACGTCCAGGGTCTGCAGCGGGAGCAGTCCGTCCGACAGGCCGTCGTGCAGGTCACGTTGGAGTGTGGGGTCGTCGGTGGCCTGGCCACGCTTGGGGCGGTCGCTGCTCATGCTGCCTCCGGGGTAGCCGACCTCGTATGACAGGGGTCCAG
The DNA here is from genome assembly GCA_964599085.1 of uncultured Enterobacterales bacterium. Taxonomy (GTDB): domain Bacteria; phylum Myxococcota_A; class UBA796; order UBA796; family UBA2385; genus J125. The sequence continues at coordinate 1,398 of CAZRFD010000040.1, forward strand.
CAGCGGCTACGGTCCCCAGTCGACGACCCGCCAGCCCTGGCGGCGCGCGTGCCGAGCCAGGCGCGGGTCGGGGTGGACGACGACCGGCTCTCCGACGGCCTGCAGCCCCGCGAGATCGCTGTAGCTGTCGGTGTAGAAGACGCAGTCCTGGAGCGACAGCCCGTGTTCGGAGGCGAGGGCTTCGGCGTGGGCGACCTTGCCCTCGGCGTAGCAGAGCGGCTTGTAGACCTCGCCCGTGAACCGCCCGTCGAGCACCTCGAAGCGGTTGCAGCCCCACTGCTCGAAGGGGAGCTCTTCGGCGACGGCCCGGCACATGTAGTCGCTGCTGCTGGTCAGCAGGGCGACGTGGTCCCCGGCGTCGAGGTGGGCCTGCAGGGCGGCTCGCGCGCCCGGTCGGATGGTGCTCGCCACCTCTTCTCGCCAGAAGTCCAGGGTGCGCTGGGCGACGGCGGCTTCCTCGTCGCCGGTCAGCGCCCGCACGGCGTCCTCGATCGTCTGTTCCATGCGCGAGAAGCCAAGCTGATACTTGGCGATCTGGTAGACACCATGCATGGCCTGCCGGCGCGTCAGGAAGCCGAGGCGGACCTCCCGCTTGATCCAGCCCGTCGCCGAGTTGACGGCGATGAGGGTCCGGTCGAGGTCGAACAGGGCGAGGCGGGGCATGGTCGGCTCAGCGATGCCACTGCAGGGCAACGGCGCCCGACAGGCCGTGGTCCAGCGAGTCCGCGGCGACCTGCACCGGGTAGCGGGCCCGCAGGCTCAGATCGAAGGCGTCGCCGAGGCCGACCTGCACGCCGGCGGTGGGGCCCACCGACAGGGCCAGCGGCGCTTCGGCGACCTTGGCGCCGCCGCTGTGCCCGCTGCCGCCGCTCACGCCGAGGTCGAGGCCCGCCAAGAAGGGCCCGCCGAGGAACCAGGCGCGCCCCTCGGCCCGCCACTGCAGGGTCGTGACGCGGGCCTGCCGTCCGTCGGCGCTGGTCGCCGTGTTGGCGTGCGCGGCGAGGCCCGGCGCCAGCGTCAGCGAGAGGTGCCGGCTGCGCCAGCCGACGAAGGGCTGCAGTGCCGGCCCCTGGTAGGGCGCCAGCGACAGGCCGCCGGCTTCGACGACCTCCAGCGAGTCTCCCAGCGAGGCCGCGGCGTCATCCGCCGGCGCGAAGCGCTGCAGCTCGAGGCCGGCGATGAAGAGGGAGACTGGATCCACGGCTCGCTCCATGCAGACGCGCCGAACCACCGCCACCCGGCGGCCTGCGACACCCCGCGAGGGCTCGCTCTATCCGGTGCGGCAGGCGATAGGGGGGCGCATGTCGTCTCGCCCGCCCCTCCAGATCGTCGACCCCAACAGCCCCGCCGCGCGCCGCGACGAGCTGCCCGGCTGCGGGCTGGGCCTGTACGCCATGCTGCTGATCCTGCTCGGCGGGCTGGGCCTGGCCGGCATCGGCTTCGCCACCTGGGCGCTGCTCGCCAAGGGCATGGCGGTGAACCCCAAGGGGTGGATCTCCGGCACCGAGGTGCAGGCCTTCCGCCTGCAGCCCATGCGCGACGCCGGCCTCATCGGGCCGGACGAAGTGCCGGCCGCCTGGCACGACGAGAGCGACAGCCTCGTCGGCACACCGGCCTGCGCCGTCCTCGCCGACCGCATCGTGCGCGTCCAGGAGGGCGACGACCGCAGCCTGTTGTGGACCGACGCCGACAGCGTCGATCAGATCACCAGCGGCGACGGCATGGAAGCCATCATCGTCACCGCGAAGCCGGACAGCGGCCAGCAGGACATCGGCTGCCGCTTCGGCCCCGGCGAGGGCGCCCACAGCATGCTCCGCCAGGTCGAGGTGGAGCTGCTGCGGGCCCAGCGCGGGGGCTGATCCCGCGGCGACGCTCGCTTGATCGCGGGGCTCACCCCTGGGGCTTCAGCGCGTCGCGACGCGCCAGGAGATCCTGCGCCACCCGGCCCTGCCAGTGCAGCCGCGTGGCCAGCGACACCCCCTCGTCGTAGAAGCGGAAGGCCTTGACCTCGAGGACGTCGACCTCCTGGCGCAGCTCCTCGTTGAAGATGTCGACCTGCTCGGGGCTCAGCGAGCGGGGCGGCGGGGCGGCCAGCACGTCGTCGTGCAGGGCCAGGAAGGCGTCCCCCAGGGCGAGCAGCCCGTCCAGGGCGTACTCGGGCTCGCCGAGGGTCGCGATGGCGATGACCTGGTCCTGTGCGGCCGTCAGCAGCTCTGCGCGCTTGCCGAGGCGCCGGGCGGCCTTGCGGTCGTTGCGGATCTCGACGGCAGCGGCGGCGTCGAGCTGGGCCTCCGCCAGCGCCATCCGCGCCCGCGCCCGCGCCCAGCTCAGCTCGTCGGTGCCCTGCAGCGCGTCCAGCGCGCGCTGCACCCGGCGGATCCCGCGGCGCGTGTGTCCGCCGCGCAGCTCGGCCGCTCCCCGCACCAGCGCCATGGACATCTCGTCCCGATCCTCCCAGCTCCCCGACCGCTGCAGCAGCTTGATCTCCTTGCTGGCGGCGGCGTGCTCGCCCATGTCCTCGAGCACGATGGCCCGGCGGTAGCGCGCGTCACGGGCCAGGGGCAGCTCGGGCCAGGCCACGGTGATGGTCTCGTAGCCGGCCTGGGCCGCGGCGTAGTCCTCGTCCAGCTCGTCGCAGATGGCGAGGTGGTAGAGCGACAGCGCCGGCGCCGTCTGCCGCTCGTCGAGCAGCTCCAGGCGGGCACGGGCCCCGTCGAGGTCGCCCAGCGAGCGCCGGTCGATGGCCTGCTGGAGCAGCGCGTCGTCGGACAGCGAGGCCCAGGAGGCCGCGAGGTCGTCGGCGGAGGCGCGCGCGGGCTGCGCCAGCAAGGGGACCAGGAGGAGGGGGGGGAGGAGGGTCACGATGACTCCACGGCAGCGGGGGCGACAGGCAGTGGGACACGCCGGTCCGCGTCCGGTTCGGCGGGCCCTGGCAGAGCTGACGCTTCGCTGACCAGCGCGCTCCAGGCGAGCCAGGCCGAGAGCGAGCGCGCGACCTCGAGGTCGCCGAGCACGTCCTGGGTCAGGCTGCCGACGGCAAGGGCAGCGAGCGCGGCCCGGCCCGCGCGACCGGAGCGCCGCCACAGCCACAGCCACAGCCAGGCCAGGGCGATCCAGCTGCCGAGGCCGGCGAGGACCGCGAGCTGCAGGCTGCTGTCGTGGGCGTGCAGCGGAAAGTGGAAGCCGGGCTCCAGCGCGTCCTGGGCCAGAGCGAGCGAGGGGCGGAAGCTGGCCAGGCCAGCACCGGCCGGCCGGTCGAGCGCCAGCCAGGCCCCGCTGTCCCACAGCACGACGCGCTGGTGCAGCTCGGCGTCTCCCGCCAGCGCCGCGATCCCGCCGAGGGTGGCGCCGACGCCGGCGACCAGCGCCCACGACGGCGCCACGAGCAGCGCCCCCAGGGCACCGACGGCCGCGGCCAGGACGGGCCCGGCGCCGCCGGCGGCCACGACGCCCGCGCCGCAGCCGATCGCCAGCGCCCACCGCCGCCGCGACAACGCGACGACCAGCGGCACGACCAGCGCGTAGCCCAGCGTCAGGTGGTGGGAGAAGGGCCCGGCGACGGTGTCCGCACCGGTGATCACCCGCTGCCCCACGGCCACGAGCCCGACCAGGGCGGCCGCCGAGAGCCCGATCCGCTCGACCCGCGCGGCCGGCGCCGCGGCGAGCGCCGGCACCACCAGCAGGGGCGCGAGCGGCCACAGGCGTCCCGGCACCTCGCGCAGCGCCGCCAGCTCGCCCCCCGCGGCGACGTTCTGGGGTGCGGCGAGCAGGAGGGCAGCCCCCAGCACGCAGAGCGCGGCCGCCGGCGCCTTCATGCGCGCCCGATCCCCCACCAGCAGCGCCAGCGCCACCGCGAGCCCCGTGGTCAGCTCGGTGGCGAAGGTACCCGCCACGAGGCCACAGAAGAGCAGGATCAGCGCCGCATCGAACATCACCCGGACCCGGCCGAGGACAGCCGCTAGGACAGCCCCTCCCCAGCGACTGCACGAGGGCGAGAGCTGGGGAGGGGACCCGCCATGGCCGTGTGGACGTTGATCCTGGACCCCCTCCTGAAAAGAGGTGGGCCCCGCGATGGCCGCTTGTCGGATCCTCGCCAGAGAGGCATGCCGTCCACGACCATCATCGGATCCCGAAGGATCGGAACACAGGGGCCAGCGACTCAGTCCGAATCACGAACCCGGCAGGGGACTCGAGTATACCCGCGGCGCAGGGCGCTGCCGCCACACAATTCCGGCGACCGCGGACCGCGCCCGCTGCCGTGCACATCAGACTTCAGGCTGGTGGCGCCACCCGGTCGAGACCGGGGCGCGCGCGGCCGCCAGCGCGCGCTGGTAGACGTCGAGGGTGCCCGTGGCCACGGTCTCCCAGGCGTAGTGGCGGTGGACGAAGGCCTGGCCGGTGTTCCCGCGGTGGCGCAGCTCGTCGTCCGAGGCGGCGGCCACCCGGCGCAGGGCCCGGACCCAGGCGTCGTGGCCACGGGGGACGAGCCAGCCGGCACCGAGGCCGTCGAGCAGCTCGCGGTGGGGCGGGATGTCGCTGAGCAGCACGGGCCGGCCGGCCGACAGCGACTCCATGGGTGCCAGCGGGAAGCCCTCGAGGCGGCTGGGCAGGACGAGGGCGCGAGCGTGGTGCAGCAGCGCGTCGCGGCGGGCGCCGTGCAGCGGGCCGGTGAAGCGCACGCCTGCGGGCGCCAGCGACTCCAGGTGGCGCACGTAGCCGTCGCTGTAGGAGCTGCCGCCAACCACCAGCAGGGGCAGGTCGATGCCCGCAGCGCCGTAGGCCCGCAGCAGCCCCTCGACCCCCTTCTCCGGGACGAGGCGGCCGAGCAGCAGCAGGAAGCCGCCCGGGCGCAGGCCGTCGACCGCCGCCGCCGACAGCGGCTGGTGGGCGATGGGAGAGACCCCGTTGGGGATCCAGGTGGCGTCGACCTTGTAGTGCTGGCGGTAGTGGTCGGCGAGGTGTCGGCCGACGGTGATCACCTGGTGGGGGAAGCGGGCCGCCGACCAGGCGCCGGCCTTGAGCGCGACCCGGGCGACGGGGCCCCACTTGTCGCGCTGCCAGTCGAGGCCGTGCACCGTCACCACGGTGGCCCTGCCCGCCAGCCGTGGCCACCAGGACCACAGGGCGGGGCCGGTGGCGTGGACGTGGACCACGTCGGCGTCTTCGACGCAGCGGGGCATGGCGACGCCGGTGTGCACGAAGGCTTCGAGGTGCTTGGTGTAGACCGTGCCGACGTCGACCAGCTCGACGCCGCGCCGCAGCCCGCTGCCGTGGGGGTTGTAGCGCCCCCGGCACAGCACCCGGACGTGGCAGCCGCGCTGGGCCAGGCGCGGGGCCAGCTCGCCGACCGCCCGCTCCACGCCGCCATCGGCGCCCCAGGGCGCCCGCAAGCCGATCATCGCGACGCGCACCTCAGACCTCCGTCACGGTGGACGCGGCCACGGGAGCCCCCGACGACGGCAGCGCCACGGCTTCGTCCACGCCCGCGGCCTGCAGGCGCCAGCGCAGCTCGCGCAGGACGTAGCCCTGGAAGTCGTGGAGGTGGTTGGTCGCGACGTCTTCGCGGCGCTTGAAGCGCTGGGAGCGCACGTCGTCGTCGAGCCAGGCGTACTTGCGGTTCCAGTAGCGGTCCCAGGTGGTCACCGCCGCCCGCTCCAGGCCACGACCGACGGGACCGGACAGCGTGGCCTCCACGGCGCGGGCCGGGCGGCTGCGCGGGGAGGGCAGCGCGGCCGCCGCGCGGGCCCGGGCCCAGGACAGGCCGGGCACGAAGCGCGTCGCCCACGCGTTCTCGGCCAGCAGCCGGCTGCACTCGTCGCGCCCGTACATCGGCACCGCGGTCGCCAGCTCCACCGCGGTGAACACGTTCTTGTCGTCGACCTCGGGCCGGTCGACGGCCAGCAGGTAGTTCGTGCAGAACAGCTCGCGCACGGCCCGCGGCCAGGTCTTGCGCGCGCCCTGGAGCAGCGACTTGAGCGTCCAGACGCGCCCCGGCTGGACCAGCAGCAGGAAGTCGACGTCGTCGCCGCGGGCCGTGCTGCCCTTGGACAGGCCGCCCGTGATCAGCACGCCGCGCACGAAGGGCAGCCGCGCCAGGAAGGACGAGGCCAGCCCCGCCAGCGGCCACAGACGCTCGGCGTTGCGGGCCCGCTTCCGCCGGCGGGCAATGCCGTCGCCGCGGCCCGGCCGGAAGCACCACTGCTCGCGCGTCTGCAGGCGGCCGGTCAGCGCGAGCCCGTCGATCGCGGCGTCGACCCGTGCGGCGGCCCGTGGGTCGGTCCCGGCCACCAGGCCGTGCAGTTCCGGCCGGGTCAGCGGGTGGTGGAAGATGTCGAAGTACAGCACCATGCGCAGCACCGCCCGCGCCACCGCATCCAGTTCGGCTACGGCTGGCACCGCGCCGGGCGGGACAGGGGCCGAGGAGACCGCTGCGGAGGGGAGCTGTTGCTGCACGTGGGACCCGGGGAGCGGGACGTTCGCCGCCGCCCCTCACCATCAGCATGGCACGGGGCGCTCCCCCTGGGATGCCCCATGGGGCCACCCGTCGCAAGCCCGCGAAGCCCGCAGAGCCTGCCGGCATCGGTGCCCGGGCGCCGTTAGACCGCGCGCCGAGGAGATCACGGAACGATGCGTCCCGAAGAGCAGGCCATCATCGGCGCCTACCTGGCGGTCATCGCTCTGCTGAGCGCCTATGGCCTGCACCGCTTCTACATCTCGGCGGTGTACCAGCGCTTCCGCCTCGCCCACCCCCGGCCGCTGGCGGCGGGGGCGCACCCCATCGTCACGGTCCAGCTCCCGGTGTTCAACGAACGCAACGTGGTCGAGCGGCTCATCGACGCGGCCTGCGCGCTGCACTGGCCCGCCGACCGGCTGGAGATCCAGGTCCTTGACGACAGCACCGACGACACGACCGACGTGGCCCGAGCGGCCGCCGCCCGCTGGCGAGCCCGCGGTGTCGACGTCAAGGTCCTGCACCGCACCGACCGCACCGGCTTCAAGGCCGGCGCCCTGGAAGCCGGGGCGGCCGTCGCAAAGGGAGAGCTGCTCGCCGTCTTCGACGCCGACTTCCTGCCGCCACCGGACTTCCTGGCACGGGCCGTCCCCTACTTCGACGGCTTCGGCGACCAGGGACCGCAGCGCATCGGCATGGTCCAGGCCCGCTGGGGCCACCTCAACGAGGGCGCCAACCTGCTGACCCGGCTGGCCGCCACCCTGCTCGATGGCCACTTCGTCGTCGAGCACACCGCCCGCCACCGCAGCGGCCGCTTCTTCAACTTCAACGGCACCGCCGGCATCTGGCGCCGCGCCTGCATCGCCGACGCTGGCGGCTGGCAGCACGATACGCTGACCGAAGACCTCGATCTGTCCTACCGCGCCCAGCTCCGCGGCTGGCGCTTCGTCTTCCTGCGCGACCAGGTCGTCCCGGCCGAGCTACCCGCCGACATGCGCGCCTACAAGATCCAGCAGCACCGCTGGGCCAAGGGCACCATGCAGACCGCCCGCAAGCTCGCCCGCCCCATCCTCCTGAGCGACCAGCCGACGCGGGTCAAGGCCGAAGCCCTCGTCCACCTCTCCAGCAACCTCGCCTACCCCCTCGTCATCGTCATGGCGCTGCTGCTGCCGCTGGCGGTGGCGGCCCGGGGTCACGGCGACCTCGCCGAAGCCCTCTTCCTCGACCTGCCCGCCTTCGTCCTGGCCAGCGTCTCCATCGCCGTCTTCTACATGCTGGCCGAACGCGACGCCTGGCCCGGCGCCTGGCGCTCCCGCCTGTGGCGCATCCCCCTGACCATGGCGCTCGGCATCGGCATGGCCGTCAACCAGACGCGCGCCGTCGTCGAGGGTCTGTTCGGCCGCGACGTCACCTTCGCCCGCACCCCCAAGGCCGGCGAACAGACCCTGCGTCGCTACCGCCTCGCCGTCGGCTGGACCCCGCTCTTCGAGCTGGGCTTCGCCGCCTACTACGCCGCCGCCATCGGCTGGGCGCTGGCCCAGGGCTACTGGGCCAGCCTCCCCTTCATGCTGCTGTTCGGCTGGGGCTTCGCCTTCGTCGGCTGGTCCAGCCTGCGGGCGGCGTGGGCGCGGGGGTGAGCGGGAGGGGCGCGGGGGGTCCGGTCAGGGCACCGCGGCGATGGAGCCCGCGGCGATCAGGGTGGTACCGGTCCAGTTCTCGTTGTCCAGGTAGGCATCGACGCCCAGTTCGACCAGGTCCAAGGGGCTGCGGCCTGCATCGCTGATGAAGCCGGTGATGCCCGCCCTCACGTAAGCCTCTCCTCCTCCGTGCTCTGTGACGTAGGCCGCCACCCGGTCCGCCATGTCGTCCGGCAGTTCCTCCACCGCACTGTAGTCGAGGTAGACCCAGGTACCCTCGTCATCGTTGGACGAGACCAAGACCGTCCCTTCACCGGCGACCGAGAACGACGCATCGTCCGAGACAGCGGACCAGCTCACTGGAAGGTAGAGAAACTCTTCGTCGGGCCAGACGCAGAGGTCAGGATCCGCGCGGGTCCGATGGACCACGTCACCGGTCAGGGCGAGGTCGAGCTGAATCGTGTCAAAGGACCCCGCGAAGTCGGGCTCCCAGGCCACCGACCAATCTCGGTGACCCACGCGTTCCAGCACATCTACGGCTGAGAATCCCAACACATCGTCGTCCGGCGCCAACACTTCGATGTCCTCTCCGCTGCAGTCGATGGTCACCGGTTCCGTCGAGCAGCCGGCCAGCGCGAGCCAGGCTGGGAGGAGCAGCGAGATGGAAGGCATCACATGACTCCGAAGTCCCGGGGTGATCGGGAGGGGCGCGGGGGGTCCAGTCAGGGCACGGTGGCGATGGAGCCGGTCGCGATGCCGGTGATACCGGTCCAGTTCTCGTTGTCCACGTAGGCCTCGACGCCCAGTCCGACCAAATCCAGGGGACTGTGACCGGTGTCGCTGATGAAGCCGGAGACGCCCGCCCACACCTCAGCCTCTCCTCCTCCGTGCTCTGTGAGGTAGGCCGCCACCCGGCCCGCCATGTCGTCCGGCAGGAGGACGACTGAGTCGTATTCCAGGCCGAACCACGTCCCCTCGTCGTCGTTGGATGAGACCCAGACCGATCCTTGGCCCTCGACCAGGAACGAAGCATCGTCAGAGACCGCGGACCAGCTCACCGGCAGGTAGAGGTAGTCTTCGTCCATCCAGCACGTGTACTCAGAATGCCGCCGATGCACCACGTCGCCGACCAGGCTGATGTCGATCTGGATCGTGTCGAAGGACCCCGATCGGTCCGGATCCCAGTCCACCGTCCAGTCGCGGTGACCGACGCGTTCCAGCACATCTTCAGCCGAGAATCCCATGGCATCAACATCATCCGGAGCCAGGACCTCCAGGTCTTCTCCAGCGCAGTCGATGTAGACGGGGTTCGTAGAGCAGCCGGCCACCGCGAGCCAGGCTGGGAGGAGCAGCGAGATGGAAGGCATCACATGACTCCGAGGATCCAGGTTGCGTGCGTGTTCGTTTTCGCGCCCCAGTGTGTCGAGTACAACCAGCTCCAGCCCGACCACACGCCCGTGACGTAGGCGTGATCTCCCGTGTCGCACCAGTCGTCGCCGCAGAAGTAGAAGGGAGAACCGGAGTGCCCATGTCCGCCATCAAAGTCCGTGTGCCATGCGCCCGTCAGGATGTGCGTGTGGATGGCTTCCATCTGGTGGGACAGATAGAATCCTGTCAAAGAGCGATCAGCCACACCGGTCCGAGTGTTCGACGTGCAGGTCGACGCCGGCGGGGAATCGAAAGGAAATGCGATGTTGTGCTGATCAATACTCTTGACGTAGCTGTCCGAGTAGCCAGCGACCCACATGTACCCATGTCCATCGATGGTGGGGAGGGCGATGACCGCCAGGTCATGGGCCGGAGTCCAGGTGCCGCTGACATAGTCGGGGTCATAGGTCACATCGAGCGCCCCGGCGCAGTCCGCGCCCGAGTATGCGTTGCCCTGAGAGCACACGGTGATCTTTCCTTTGGGAACAGGCAGACCGCTGTCGTCCATGAGGCAGTGAGCGGCCGTGAGTACCGAGCCCGTCTGAAGGAAGGCGCCACCACAATAGTTGTGTCCGCTGGTACCCAAGCGCGCCACCACCAGCGCAGCGGTCTTCTGCCGATCTGTCAGCGAAGTGCTTCGCTGGCGGTCATCGTCACCGTCGTGCAGGTGGTAGGTGATGCTTGGCGACGAACAGTCCACCGTTGTCCAGCTCTCGGGTTCCCACCACCAGGTGCCCCCCTCGACCCACTCCAGGTCCGGCACGTCGAAGATCTCGTCGGTGACATCGACACCAGCCGCCACAGCCAACGCAGCCCGGTTGTCGTCGACCCTCGCGGCGAGCGCATCGGCGTCGACTTCGACAGCCAGCCACTCGCCGCCGGCAGCATCGACGCGGGAGGTGCCCAGCAGATGCCCCTCCGCCGACCAGTCTTCCCATCCGGCTTCCTCCTCCACCCAGCGTTCCCCCACAGGCTCTGGCGTCGACGAGAAGTCCACCTGGCCCTGGTACTCCCAGACGACAGGTCCCCGGGTGGCACGGTCGCCGACCGCTACACCATCGGCGCGCAAGTAGGACCAGGTGCCATCCCCGTGGTCCTCGATCTCCATTGCGTCACTCGCCGACAGGCCCGAGTCCTGGGCACGAGCGACACGCAACGGTACCCACACCAGCAGACCAGCAGACCAGCAGACCAGCGTCGAACTTCATTGCGACCTCCGCAGGTGAATTCATCGTGACACGATGGCGTCGCGACGGCAAGTGAATTCCCGGCGATGTCAGCCGCCCCCAGTGCCTCGTCAGGCCGCAGCCTGCGGCAGCCGCGAAAACGGTCGCGCCACCTCGGGTAGCCCCGGCGGTGGCGGATCCGCTGTCGCGTCGATCCCCACCGCGCGCAGGTCGTCGGGTCGCATGCAGCCGGTCACACGCAGGTGGTAGCGCTGGGCGAGGAGGGCGAGCATGACCGCCCGCTGGGCCCCGGCACCCGTCGGTGGCGACCCGGTGAGCAGGGCCGTCCAGGGCGGCGGGCAGGAGCGCAGCGCCGCCACGAAGCCGGCTTCGCTGCCGAGGCCCTCGGGGCAGGCGGCGTCGAGGATCAGCTCAGCACCGGGCAGCAGCGGGGGGCGAGGGCTCAGGGCGAGGTAGGTTGCCGCCCGGCTGGCCTGGTACAGCGACGCCGCCTTCGCCGGGGGGACGCGCAGGACGACGCGGGACCAGGCACCGTCCACGATCTGCCAGGGGTCGAGGAGGCGGGCGGAGGCCCGCACCAGCGCCGCGGGGTCTCCGGCGAGCCAGGCGTCCCGGGTCGGCAGGTAGCCCAGCGCGAGGCGCACGCCGGCGCGCTCTCCCAGCCGGTCGATGGCCGCCCGGAAGGGGTTGCCGGCCACCACACCCAGGCGCACCCCCGGGTCCGTGACCACGTCGCGGTGGTGCAGGGCGGAGATGGTCGCGCGACCGCCGCAGCCGACCGCGACCCCCTTGTGGCCGCCGCTGGTGCCGGCGTACTGGTGCAGCTCGCAGATGCCGACGGAGACCACGCGCTCCGCCTCCGCCACGACCCGGGTCAGCGTTCCGGGGATCGCCCGGGTCCCGCCGGCCAGCGCCACCTCGACCGCGCCGATGTCGACGACATCATCCGGGTCGCTCTGGACGGGCGCCCAGGCGGACAGCGGCGCCAGCTCGGCCGCGGTCATCGGCCGGTGCAGGCCGAGGCCGACGACCACCTGCGGCGGGCCGGCGAGGTCGGCCAGCGCCTGCAGCGCCGGGGTGGGGTCGAGCGGCCGGGTGAGGTCCGGGATGCAGACCGTCAGCCGTCCGCTGCCGAGTCCTCTGCCCGCGAGCGGGTCGCTGCCGAGCGGGTCGTGGCCGGCGCGGGCGAGGGCAGCCAGGGCCCCGGCCGGGTCGCGTGCCAGAACCACTCCAGGCTCGAGGCCAGCAGCAGGCTGCCGTACTGGATCACCGGTGGCCACCAGGGCTCCTCCCAGGTGCTGGTCACCGGATTGTAGCTGGCCAGCGCCGCGTAGGACAGGGGTGCCAGCAGGGCGAGCAGCGTCCAGGAACGCACACCGCAGATGAGGGCGGGGACCCACACCCACAGCAGGTACCAGGGGTGGACGGTCGGCGACAGCAGGACGAAGGCGGCGCCGGCCCACAGGGCGACGCGCGCCGGGTCCCGGAAGCGCCACAGGGCGGCGGCGCAGACCAGGCCCGCCAGCACGACGGCGAGGCGCCGGATGGCGACGGGCGACAGCCCCGCCGGCTCCAGCACCGCCGACAGCAGGGCGAAGCCGCTGGCGTTGAAGGACCAGTGCTCGGCGTAGGTGCCGAGCCCCGCGAGCAGCCCGAGCCCGGCGTCCCGGAAGGGCCAGGTCGCCGCGACTCCCAGGGCGAGCACGAGCGCCAGCAACCACGGCTGACGCCGCCACAGGCGGGGGAGCAGCACCGCCGGCAGGATCTTGACGAGGGCGCCGAGGCCCGCCCAGCCCACGCCGCTGTCCCGCCGATCCCAGGCCCGCACCGCGAGCACGACGCAGAGCACGCCCAGCGGCTCCATGTGGCCGCTGGACGCGCTCTCGACCGCTCCCAGGGGCAGCACAGCGTACAGCCAGGCCCCCGCCGTGCTGCGCCCTCTCCCCCGCAACACCGCCGCGAGCCCCGCGGCGATGCCGGCGTCCGCCAGGGCCATCGCCCCCTGGAAGACCGCCGGCCGGAAGCTGTCCGTGGTCATTCCCACGCGCGCGAGCAGCGCGAAGCCCCACATCACGACCGGCGGGTAGATGGTGCTGACCTCGGGGTGGTTCACCAGGGCGCGCACGGGGTGATCCAGCCCCGTCACCGCAGCCGGCGCCACCGCGTAGGGGTTGCCGCCGTGCAGCGTGAACCAGCCCTCCCACATGTAGCGGAAGAGGTCGTCGGACAGGCCCGGCCCGTGGGCGAGGAGGGGGGCGCGGACCGCCAGCGCCGCGAGGAACACCGACAGCGCCGAGAGCGCCCGGACGTCGAAGCGCCCCTGCCCACGGCGGGCGCGGGCGAGGTCGAGGCGATGCAACGCCGCCCCGATGAACCCCCACAGCAGCAGCACGCCCATCGCCTGCCAGGCGTGGGTCCGCAGGTCGCCCAGGGCGAGCAGGCCGAGGGCGCAGCCGGTGGCGTAGACGAGGGCAGGCACCCCGCAAGGCTATCCGGGCGGCGGCCGGTCCCCACGACCGACGCGGCCGCCGCATAGGAGGATCCCCCACGACCCGGAGCCGCCGTGTTCACCGTCCTCTCCATCGCCGGCTCGGATCCCAGCGGCGGCGCCGGGATCCAGGCCGACCTCAAGACCTTCGCCGACCACGGCGTCTACGGCATGGCCGCCATCACCGCGCTGACGGCCCAGGACACCCGCGGCGTGCGCGGTGTGTCGGTCGTCAACCCCGACCTCCTCCGCCAGCAGGTCGGCCCCCTCCTCGACGACATCCCCCCCGACGCCATCAAGCTCGGCATGCTCGGCAGCGCCGACAACGTCACCGTCCTCGCCGAGCTGCTCGCCACCACCGACGCCCCCGTGGTCCTCGACCCGGTGCTCGTCTCCAGCAGCGGGGCGGCCTTGCTGTCGGACACTGGCACGGCGCTCCTCCGCGACGCGCTGCTGCCCCACGTCCGCCTCGTCACCCCCAACGGACCCGAAGCCACGCTGCTCCTCGCTGGCGAGGCACCGGCGGCCTGGACGGCCCGGACCGGCACCGCCCTGCTGTGGACCGGCGGCCACGGCGAGGGCGACACGCTGGAGGACCGCCTCTTCCTGCCGGACGGCCGAACCCGCACCTGGCGTCACCCCCGGATCGCGACCCGCAACAGCCACGGCACGGGCTGCACGCTGTCGTCGGCCATCGCCGCACGCCTCGCCCGCGGCGAAGCCCTCGAAGCCGCCGTCGACGGGGCCATCGCCTACGTCGCCTACCTCCTCGGCAGCTCGCGGGGGCACCACCTCGGCCACGGCACCGGCCCGCTGCTGCACGGCCCGGGCCGCTGGTCCTGATGCCGTGGGCGGTCAGCCGTCCCAGGCCTCGTGATCCACCGGGACCGGCCCCAGCGCCGCGAGCGCCGCCTGCGCCGCTTCCTGGCTGTCGAAGCGCCGCACGTCGGCGCGGGGGTGGTCGGCGACCAGCTCCCAGGCCGTCGCCAGCACGTACTGCACCCACCCCGTGGCCCGGTCGCGGAGCAGGCAGTGGCAGGGCTGTCGCGGCGGGAAGATCGCCCGGTCCTGGGCGTCTCGGGGCAGGCGCTGCCAGGCGTCGCGGGTCTTGTCCGACGCCAGCCGCAGCTCCCCGCGGGCGTTGACGACGAAGAGCGCAGGCAGCCCCTCGCGGGCCTGGGCTTCGTCGAAGAGGTCGCAGAAGCCGAGCGGTTCGGGGTGCTGCGCGCTCATCCCTCGCCCCGCTCCAGGTCTCCGGTCCATGCCGCCAGCCCACCGGCCAGGAAACAGGCCCGGTGCCCGCGCTGCCGCAGCCAGGTCGCCATCTCGGCCGCCCGCGCGCCGCCCGGGTCGACGAGCAGCACGACCTGGTCGACGTCGAGCGCCGCTGCGTCGAGCAGCCCCTCGACCTCGGCCTGGAGCCGCTCGTAGGGGAGGTTGCGCGCACCGGGCAGGTGGCCACGGGCGAAGCGGTCGGGCTGGCGGAGGTCGAGCACGAGGCCGGGCGTGACCTCGCCGCACTGCACCTGCCAGGCGTGGACGGCCAGTGGGCCCATCAGCGCGCCTCGAAGCGCAACGTAGCGAAGACCGCGCCGATCGCGACCAGCACCACCAGGGGGCCGGTCCAGATGAGCAGATCCACGGCATCTCCGAGGGGAAGCGAACGAGGGGTCGAGGGTATCGTGCCGGTGTCCCGCAGGCGCCCGTACGGGTCGCGGCCGCAACACCCGACGGTGGCCGGCATCGACGACCAGCCTACCCCGAGGAGAAGCCATGCTGTCCCTGCTGCTCGCCGCCGCGCTCGCCGCCCCCGCCCATGCCGTGGACCACAGCGCGTTCCAGCAGGTGCTGTCCACCTACGTCGATGCCCGCGGCCGGGTCGACTACGCCGGCATCAAGGAGAGCGGCGCGCTGGACGGCTACCTCGCCGACGTCGCCGCCGCGGCCCTGCCCGCGTCGCAGGACGAGCGCATCGCCCTGTGGGTCAACGCCTACAACGCACTGACCATCGACATGATCGCCGACGAGTGGCCTGTCGGCAGCATCCGTGACCTCGACGGTGGCAAGGTCTGGGACACGCGCAAGTTCACGGTCGCCGGCGAACAGCTCAGCCTCAACGACATCGAGCACGGCAAGCTCCGCCCGCTGACCGACGGGCGGATCCACGCCGCCGTCAACTGCGCAAGCCGCGGCTGCCCGCCCCTGCAGCGGACCGCCTTTCAGGGCGCGAGCCTCGACAGCCAGCTCGACGCCGCCGCCGAGTCCTGGGCCGCCGGCAACGCCGTCGTCATCGACCGCGACGCCAATTCGGTGCGGTTCAGCAAGATCTTCGACTGGTACGCCGACGACTTCGCCGTCGACGGCGACCCCGAACCGGCGGGCCTCTCTGGCAAGAAGGCGGAAGCCGCCAACTGGGTCGCCGCCCACGCCGACCCCGACACGGCCGCCTGGCTCCGCGCCGGCGGCTACAGCGCCGACTGGAACCGCTACGACTGGTCGGTCAACGCGCAGTAGCCGCTACCGCCGGCGTCGAACACCGGCGACGGTCAGGCCGAACAGCCCGGGGATGAGCCACAGGGCCGCCCCGCTGGAGCTGGTCCAGATCTCCAGCTCGGCCTGGGTGCGGCCGGTCCCGCCGTCGAGTGTGAAGGTCACGTCCATCGTGTGGGCGTCGCGCTGGGCGATGGTGTCGAAGCGCGTGAGCCAGGCGCCGTCGTGGTCGTTGGACCAGATCTCGACGAAGGCGCGGCCATCGCCCACCAGCTCGCGAAGCAGGCCCGCGTAGATCTCGTCGACGCGGTCAGGATCCCCGTCGACGTCGCGGTAGTCGAACACCGTCGAGGTCCACCCACCGCCGACCGTGGCGCGCTGGTCGCCGAGGACGAAGACCCGTGTCGAGACTTCTTCGGGCATGCCGTAGAGCGCCATCTGCGATGGGAAGCGGAGGCTGTCACCGGCGTAGCGCAGCCGCACACCGGGCAGCTCGGCGCGGGTCTCGTCCGACACCACGTCGGCCACCGTCAGCGCAGCGAAGGACACGCCGCCCTCGGCCACGTAGGACGCGATGGCCGGGCCCGAGGGACCCACAGAGAAGCCCGCGGCGTCCAGCCAGTCGAGCACGTCCTGTTCGTCAGTGCCCGAGATCACGGTGTACTCGTAGGTGCCGGTGAAGCCCTCGGCGACGACCTGCACCGTCGAGCCGCCCCCCAGGGAGGCGGTGTCGGTGGCGTTGTCGCGACCACCGGACTTGGCCGCGCCCATGCAGGCGCAGCCCATGCCGACGTCGTCGTCGACGGCGTCGGAGGCGATCCATACCTGGGGGGCGGTGAGGTCGCGCAGCTCGTCGAAGCGGGCGCGGTCGGCATCGGCCAGCTCGATGAAGTCGCCGAAGACCGGGATGATCCAGCCCACGCGGTCGACGTTGGACACCGCTTCCACCCGGTAGGAGGCGTCGACGTAGCCGTCGCCTTGCTCCAGGATCAGCTCCTGGGCGTCGGTGGAGGCCGCCCCACCGTCTTCCACGAAGATGGCGGCGCATGGCCAGGCGGCGGTGGACAGCCCGAACAACAGCAGCATGCTTCCCTCCACGCGGTGGCACACCACCGCGGCAGGAGACTCGTCCGACCCGACCAGAGCGTAGCTGGTCGGGACGGAGCCTGCTGCGAGCGATCAGCCCTTGTTGCCGCCGCCGTTGCCGCCGCCGGTACGCCGACGCCGACGCCGACGGCGCTTCTGGCCGCCGTCGTCGTCCCGGCGACCACGGTCACCACCGCGGCCACCACCGGAGCGACGACCGCCATCCCGACGACCGCCACCGCGGCCGCGACCGCCGCCGCGCTCCTCGCGCGACTCCTGCAGGGCTTCGATGCTGCCCGCGCTCTCGTCCTGCTCGGCCCGGCGCATGCGGTCCCACAGGAAGAAGCCGCGCAGCGCCGCCGCCAGCAGGAGCTGGCCATCGTCGCGGTCCAGCAGCGCCCGGACGTCCGGCAGGTAGCCCTCGAAGGCCATGGTCCCCATGGCCGAACGCAGGCGCTGGGCCGTCCGTGCCACCCGGGCTTCGGCCGCTTCCTGCGGTGTCGGCAGGCGGCGCATCTCGAAGTCGATGCCGTGCTGGGAGGTCAGGAAGTTGCGGGTGTGCAGGTCCTGGCCGCCGGCCAGCGAGATCGCGGTGCCCTTCTTGCCGATCCGGCCCGTGCGGCCGGTCCGGTGCAGGTAGACCTTGGGATCTTCGGGCAGCGAGTAGTTGATGACGTGTGACAGGTCGCTGATGTCGATGCCGCGTGCCGCGACGTCGGTGGCCACCAGGTACTGGGTCTGGCCCTTCTTGACCCGGTTCATCACCTTCTCGCGCTTGCCCTGGGGCAGCTCACCGCTGATCAGCTCGACGTCGAGCCCCTTGCGGGAGAGGAAGGTCGCCACCGTGGCCGTGTCTTCGCGGGTGTTGCAGAAGATGATGGCGCTGGTGGGCTCTTCCTGGTCGAGGATGGCGAGGAGCGCCCGAGCCTTGTGGTAGTCGGGCGTGGTCTCGTACATCACGTGCGTGATGCCCTCGACCTTGTCCTCGTCCGTGCTGATCCGGAAGTCCAGGGCGTCGCGGGTGTACCGCGTGATCAACGCGCGCACGCGGTCGTCGACCGTGGCGCTGAACAGCAGCACCTGGCGTTCGGGACCGCAGGCGTCGAGGATCTTGGTGACGTCTTCGAGGAAGCCCATCGACAGCATCTCGTCGGCTTCATCCAGGCAGACGAGCTGCGCCGTCGAGAGGTCGAGGTTGCCCCGGCGCATGTGGTCGAGGAGCCGTCCCGGCGTCCCGACCACGATCTCGGTGCCCTCGGCCAGCGCATCCTGCTGCGGACCGAAGCCCACGCCGCCGTAGATGACGGTGATCTGCAGGTCCTTGTAGCGGCCGAGCTCGGTGGCTTCCTGGGCGATCTGGCGCGCCAGCTCCCGGGTCGGAGCGAGGATGAGCGCGCGCGTGATCCGCTCGCCGGCCTGCACGCGCTCCAGGATGGGGAGCATGAAGGCCGCGGTCTTGCCGGTGCCGGTCTTGGACCGCACGACGAGGTCGCGCCCGGCGATGGCCGGTTCCAGCGTCAGCGCCTGCACCTTGGTGGGCATCGCGTAGCCCTTCTCCTCGATGCCCTTGAGCAGCTCGGGGGAGAGGGGGAATTCCGCGAAGGAACGGTCGGAGCTGTAGGCCGAGTCATCGGCCACTTCGCCGACCGCGTCGTCCGCGGCGGCGTCATCCGAGGCGTCGTCGGAGTCCTCGTCGTCGGAGTCCTCGTCGTCGGAGTCCTCGTCGTCGGAGCCCTCGTCGTCGGAGTCCTCGTCGTCGGAGTCCCCGTCGTCGGAGTCCTCGTCGTCGGAGTCCTCGTCGTCGGAGTCCTCGTCAGCGTTGTCGTCGTCGGCGGTGTCGTCGTCGGCGGTGTCGTCGTCGGCGGTGTCGTCGTCGGTGTCCGCTCCGGCGGTCGCCTGGAGCGCTTCGTCGGCCAGGTCGGTCGACGGCATGGGCTCGACCTCGGTCTCTTCGGTCGGGTCGAGCAGGTGATCGTTGGTCACACGTTCTCCTTGATGTGGCCGAGCGTGGTAACGCGCCATCGCGGTCATGCCCCCTCGCACGCACGGGGTCCCGTGCTACGGTCGCGCCGCAACCGGAGGCTCCCGATGGCTCGGCTCGGTCTGTTGGCGGTCACCCTGGTGGCACTCACCGCGTGCAGCGGCGACACCACCAGTGGTCCGGACAGCACCGCTTCCAGCGCGTCCACCAGCGACGCGGAAGCCGGCGTCGACGCCGGCGAGGTCGCGGTCTCCTGGCTCGACGACGCAGACCTCGCGGCGAGCCAGGCCATCCACCGCATGGGGGGCTCCGTGACCGCCCCGCGCAGCGCGGAGTCAGACCTGCGACGCATCGCCCGCGACGCCCTCGTCGAGCGTGCACGGGCGCTGGGCTTCAACCGCCTCGACGACCTGCAGATCGAGGTGGGCTGCGACGACGACGCCCCGGCGGCGACAGCCTGCACAGCCAAGGTCATCGCCGTCGCCTCGCGCTGAGTCTGCGGTCCGGGCCCCTCCGAACACCACGGGGCCGCGGCCAACCCCTCCGCACCATGGTCCAGGCAGCGCGCTCCCGCCGGCCTTCGCCTTGCCGCGAAGTGCCGCGGCCAGTACGCTGCTGGCGCCGAGTCTCGGTTGGTCCCACCTCGTCGGTACCCCCACCGCCATTCGGCCTCTGGAACCCCTGCTGAGTGGAGATCCCATGCGCAAGCTCCTCCCGACCCTCGGTGTCATGCTCGCCTTCACCCTCGCCTGCGGTGGCGGTGACGACGCCACGACCACCGACGCTCCCGTGGTCACCGTCGAACCCCAGAAGCCGGCAGAGCCGGTGAAGCCGGCCGAACCTGCACAGCCCGCCGAGCCCGAGAAGCCCGCCGAGCCCGAGACCAAGGTCGTGACCGAGACCATCACGGACTCCGTCAGCGTCGAAGCCGCCCGCAAGGGGCAGATCGAAGCCCTCGGCCGCCGGCAGATCGTCGCGAAGGGCAAGTCCATGGGGTACAGCAAGGTCACCAACATCAAGGTGGGCGACCCGACCTGTTCGGCGCAGACCTGCACCGCCACCGTGACCGGCTCCGTCTCCAAGACCGTCAAGGTCGAAGACGAAGCAGAAGGCGGCGAAGAGCCCGCCGCCGAGTAGCGTCACGCCATCCGACCCCCGCGCGCCCTGGCGGCTCGCGGGGGTTGCTGCGTTCTGGCTTGGACGATCGCCAGCGTCGCGGGGGACCCCCGGGCTTCAGCGCGCGCCGCCCTCGGGCAGGCCGGGGTCGCACATCAGGACCGCGCCGCGATCGAGGCGGATCACGTTGCTGACCTTCTTGGCCTGGGAGGGCTCGACGTAGGCCGGGATCGCGTTGTAGTTGCGCACACAGGACTCGAAGCGACGCCAGTGCGGCCGGAGCGCTTCCCGGACCCCGTCGGCACACTCGTCGAAGCCACGCTGGCTGGTACGTCGGCCGCACTCGCCGATGATGGCCGAGTACTGGAGGTTCGTGAACATCTCCCGGCGGAGCTGATCGAGCGCTTCGTCGCGTTCGAGCTGCACTTCTTCCATGTCGCGATCGGAGGCTTGGAGCCGCCTGCGGAGGAGCGTGCCCTCTTCCTGCAGTGTGACCAGCTCGGCTTCGGCGGCGGAGCCGGCAGAGCCATCGTCGCCGGCCAGGCTCATGTCCAGGCCGCCCTCGGACCGTTCCCAGTCGATCCCGGCCCCGCGTGCCGCTTCCAGCTGTCGCCGGAGCGCCGCAGCTTCGGCCTGCAAGACCGTCCGCTCTTCCGCGGCCGTGGCCGCCGCCGAGCCGACATCGGCCAGCGGTTCGCCTGCGTAGGACAGCTCGGCCGAGTCGCCGGCCGCTGGCGTCCGCGCCATCGGCGCCGCATCCCACCGGGCCCGCTCTGCACGCAGGTCGGCCAGCTCGCCGCGCAGCGCGTCGCGCTCCTGCACGAGATCACGCCACTCCATCACCACCACGGGCGCAGCCGCGCTGAGCGTCAGCGCACCCACTGCGAGGCGGGGAAGGCGAAGCAGGCTGGCCATGAAGGTCCTTCGGTGCGGGCCCATCATGCCCTGTCAAGAACTTGTTGGGAAGGAAAAAGTGCAGACCAACAGCACCTGGTTGCGCACTCGACACCTTGGCCGGGCGCTTCTCGACGGCAGTGCCTGGGTACTCGGCCCGCACTTCCGGCTGGTTCGACCGGTGTCCCCCTGGCCTACTCGCCCGGATCGTGCAGGACGCACCAGTCGTCGTCGCTGCCAAGCCCCAGGTCGGCCCACGGCGAGGGCTCGCCGAAGCTGTGGTTGAGCGACCACGAGATCGCGAGGTCCAGCCCCTTGTTGGTCACGGTGTGCCCCGCAGAGTGCTCGCAGCGGACCACCAGCGAGGCATCGTCCGCGAGCTGCTGCTCCAGCGTGTTCGTGGCCTCGGTGAAGTCGATGATCACGAAGCTGGGATCGGGCCAGACGTCATTGCTGCCGCCGGACTGCAGCAGCACGGGCAGCGTCCAGGACGGGGTCTGGTACCGAGCGATCAGGTCGTCGTAGATGTAGGCGTCGATGTCAGAGCCACCGGACATCTCGATGGCTGCGGCCAAGGTGTCAGCCCGCTGCGACAGCACCACGGTCGTCCACAGCGCCCCGCCCGAGAAGCCCCAGGCGATGAGCCGGTCGAGGTCGACGTCGTGCTGCTGGGCGGCGCAGGTACGGAGGTCGTCGAAGAGCGCGAGATCGCCGGCCCCGTCGCCCTGGACGTCCCACAGGAAGAAGTCGTAGCCCGCCAGCGACTGGAGCCCCGATTCGGGGAGGATGATGAGCACGCCTTCCTGGTCGGCCAGGCTCTGCAGTCCCAGGGCGCTGGCCATGTAGTCGGTCGGGTTCGGCGTGCTGCCGGGGTCCATCAGCCCGTGGAAGAAGAAGACCACGGGCATGGGACCCGACGGCAGCGGGTCCGGCACCAGCACCGTCACGGTGCGTTCGGTGTCCGACGACAGGAAGCTGGTGGTGCCCGACGCCGACATGTCCGGGCATGCGCCGCTGCTCAACGTGGCCAGCTCCGCGACTCCGGATCCCTCCCCCCCAGACCCCGTGTCGCCGCTACCACCTGCCGTGTCGCTGCCTGCCTTGTCGCCACAGGCCAGCAGGCCGAGCATGAAGAAGAGGTGCATCGCGTCTCCCGGTGAGGACCTGTCACTGTCGCTGCGCACCGTACCTCAGCGCAGCAGGGGTCGAGGTAGCATCGCCGCTCGGAGGTGTTCATGGGCCTTTGTTGGGTGCTGCTCGCTGCCTGCCTCATCAACGACGATCTGTACCAGGAGCGCCGCGCCGCGCTGTCGGACAACGACCAGGACGGAGTCACCCCCGAGCAGGGAGACTGTGACGACGGTGACCCCAGCGTCGCCCCAGGCCTCCCGGAACGCTGCGACGGCAAGGACAACGACTGCAACGGCAGCATCGACGACGACCCCGCCGAGCCGCTGTGGTACCCCGACGGAGACCTCGACGGCTACGGCGCCGACAGCCCCTCCCTCGCTGCCTGTGACCCACCCCAGGGCTACGTCGACCGAGCGGGTGACTGCGACGACGGGGACGCCACGGTCAACCCCGACGCCGCCGAGGCCTGCAACGATGTCGACGACGACTGTGACGGGCAGACCGACGAGGAGCCCACAAGCGATCCCCTCACCTGGTACTTCGACGCCGATGGCGACGGCTGGGGCGACGACACCCGCACCGTCGAGCAGTGCCTGCCGCCGAAGGGCTACGCCAGCCGCGGCGGCGACTGCGAAGACCTCGCCGACAGCGTCAACCCCGACGCCAACGAGGTCTGCGGCAACGGCCTCGACGACGACTGCGACGACGACCCCGACGACTGCCGCCTCGACGGCGAGCTGAGCGTCGACGACGCCGCTGCGGTGATCTACGGCGAGACCCCGGGGGATGAGCTGGGGGTGGCGGTGGCCTGGCTGTCCACTGGCGAAGCGGAGACCGCTGCGGTCATCGGTACCTACGGGGCGAACCCCGTCTCGGTCGACGAGGGAGTCGTGATGGTCGTGGATGCAACGACCGGAACGCGATGCACCGCCGAAGGCCCCGTCGAGTACGCATCCCTGGGCTGGTCCCTCGCCACGGGAGGAGACTTCAGCGGAGACGGGCAGGATGACTTCGCCGCGGGCGCGAACAACGACACCGACGGTGGCTCCGTCATGATCTACGATGGTTCCTGCAGCGGCGATGGCGTAGCCCCCATCTTCACCGTCTTCGCAGACTCGGCCGGCGCCCAGCTCGGCTTCTCGGTCAGCCCCCTCGTCGATGTCGACCGGGAACCGGACGGCATCGTAGACCTGCTCGCCGGAGCGCCCCGCTGGCAGGAGGCGGCACCCGACGGCGGCGCAGCCGTCCTCGTCAAAGGCCCCCAGGCGGGAAGGCTTCGGATGGCCGAGGCGCCGCTGGTGATCGAAGGGGATGTCGAGGGCCAGGGGATTGGGCTGGCAACAGCGAGCGGCGATCTCACCGGAGACGGGATCGCCGATCTCATCGTTTCGGGCCCGGCCTGGGAACATCCGGACGTGACAGCGACGACCTTCATCTTCGAAGCCAAGCTGTCCGGCCGGGTCGGGCTGTCGGACTCCGTGGCCAGCATCAGTGACAACGAGACCGAGACGCTCCTCGGCATGCGCGTCGTCGCGGATGCCGACCTGAACGCCGACGGCTACAGCGACCTCGTCCTGAGCGCCATCCCATCCGACACGGAGTTGCCCAACGCGGGCGTCGTCTACCTTGCGCTCGGACCGCTGAACGCAGCGTCTTCCGTGGACGACCACATCCGGCTCGCCGAGGGCGCACAGGCCAACGCCCTCCTCGGCTCGTCCCTCGGTATCGGCGATGTCAACGGAGACGGCCTGCCTGACCTGACCGCAGGGTCCATCGGCGATGCGGACGGAGCCGGCGCTGTTGCGATCTGGTCCGGCCCGGTCTCGGAACCCGCTTCCCCCACAGCCACGCTGACCTTCACCGCCGGTGCAGGCATGGGCTCGGCGGTTGCGCCCGGTGGCGACTTTGATGGCGACGGGACGCCGGACATCCTGATCGGGGGCAGCGGCACCAACGCCCGTGCTGGTATGGCAGCGGTATTCCTCGGCCTGGCTCCGTAGCCGTCAGTCGGTCGGCCCGGCCAGCCCGGTCGCGACGCGTGGCACGAGCCCGCGATCACCGAAGCTGTCGAGGTACTCCTGGCGCAGCCCGAAGCAGCTCGGCTGCTCGACACACTCGGCGCAGACACTGGCGAAGCGCCGGTGGCAAAGCTCTCCTTCCTGATAGGAACCCCGGCCGACGAGCAGGTAGCGCGCGTCGACGATCTCGGGGTCAAGGACGCACAGGGGGAACCCGCAGGACCCGCCGACCTCCACGGGAACGCCCGCCGCCCGCAGGACGGCCACCGCGCGACTGAGAGGACCGCGCACCCTATCGAAGGGTATCTGTGAGGCGGCCCAGAGACCATCCTGGTGGTAGCCGGTGGGGTGCGAGTAGGTCACCCGGGCGATCTGCCCGGGGCCCGCGGCACCTGCAATCCGGTCGCGGACGAAGCGTGCATGCTCCGGAAGCAGCTCGACGTTGGCGGACTCCACCACGCAGTTGAGCGAGACACGCAAGCCCAGCGAGAGCGCGTTGAGCACACCTACCACGGTCCTGGCCCATGTCCCCGGCGCCCGAGTCATGCGGTCGGACGCCTCGGCTGCGCCCGCGTGCAAGCTGACATGGAGCGCCACAACTCCCGCGTCCGCGAGCCGGGCCGCGTACGCCAGCCGACTGAGGCGCACTGCGTTGGTCTGCAGGACGACACGCATGCAGTGGGTCTCCGCCGCGCGGGCGACCAGCGCTGGCAGTTCACGCCAGGTCGTGGGCTCTCCCCCGGTGATGTGCACCTCGCCCACCCCAAGGCCCGCCAGCTCGTCAAGCCACCGCTCGACCAGCGCAATCGGCGGAGAGGGCCCGCCGCGGTCCTGCCAGCAGAACCAGCAGTCCTGGTTGCAGCGATAGCCCAGCCGCACCATGCCGTAGAGACCCTCGGGTGAGCTGGCGAGCTGGCGAAACTCACTGTCGTCCAGCGCCGCATATGGCCACCAGCGATCCAGAGCATCGGCAAGCCGACGGAGCGCGCTGCTCGGGACGGCCCGCAGGGAAGCGGCGATCAGACGCCTCGCCCCGACAGACAGGCCGCCGAGGCTCGCAGAGAGCGGATCCCCCGCTCGGCGTGCGGAAGGAGAGACGCCCCTGAGTTCCACGCGCCCATCTCCAAGCTCGACGACCAGCGCTTCGCCCGCGCACTCCAGGCGAAGGATCTCGTCGTCTGCGAACCCGAGGACCTGACGCAGCGCCGCACGGACATCGTCTCGCATGGCGCCGACGAACGGACTCAAGCTCGCTGACGCTTCCAGCACCGACACCATCCTCGCCACCTAACCCACCGCCCGCTACAAGCAGGGCGTGCGTTCCCGCCGCCAGCGCCCGATGCCTCGCGCCTCGGTCCCGCCCTTCGCCCAGGTGGGCCGGCCGGTCACCGGGCGCAGCGACCTGTGGAGCAAGCCCCTCATCCTGATGATCGCGGTCGGGATCTTCGTGGCCTTCCTGTCGCTGCTGTGGGAGCTGCAGCACAAGGAGCACCTCCGGGTGGTGGAGGTGAGCTTCATGGAGGAGGAGGCTGCGGAAGCCGAAGCGGCGCTGGATGCGGCCGGCGACGGGTCCGCTGAGGAGGCGCAGACCACTGTCGAAGGTCCCCCTGGACCCGCGGATCAGCCTTCGAAGCGGTAGACCTCCTTGGCGAGGTAGTCCTTGACGTCCTGCTTGCTGGCATCGTCGATGCCGGCGGCGCCACCGCAGGTGTCCACCTGGGCGTCGAGCATCTGGGCGTCCTGCATCTTGTGGTCGGGACGCGTGTAGACGTCGAGGCCGTGGCAGCCGGTGCACTGGCCGATGACGACGGACTTGCCGTGGGCCATCCCGCCCACGTCGGTCGGGGCTGCTGCGGTCGGCGCCGCGGCTGCCGGTGCCGCGGCGGGCGCGGCGGGTGGAGCGGGCGGCGCCGCAGGCGCGTCCGGCGTGCTGGGGGAGCTGCCGCCACAGGCGGCGAGGGCGAGGACGACGACGAGAGCGCGCATGGATTCCCTCCGGGGCGGGAGCGCCCCGTAACGCCTCACCGTCGCGCCATCCCCACCCCGCTGCGCTGGGACGTACCTGGGGTATCCTCCCCCCATGCGTGCCGATGCCATGGTCAACGTCGCCGACGTCGAAGCCTCCTCCCGCTGGTACCAGCAGCTCCTCGGCGCCCGCAGCGGACACGGAGGCCCCGACTTCGAGATGCTGATGCACGGCGACGACCTGATGCTGATGCTCCACGCCGCGCGCAGCGCCGACCATCACCCCCACCACGACGCCGAGGGACCGCTCGGGAAGGGCGTGATCTTCTACCTCCGCGTGGGGGACGACCTGCCCGCCGCGACCGAGCGCGCGCGGCAGCTCGGCGCCGACATCGTCCAGGGCCCCTTCTTCAACGAGCTGGCCCACCAGGAAGAGCTGTGGGTCCGCGACCCGGATGGCTACACGCTGGTCCTCTGCGGGCCCGCGGCCTGGGGACGCTGACCTCCGGCTCACGGCCCTACCGTGCGACCAACCGCACGAAGAGGCCCGCGCCGCCCTCCCCTCAACGGGTCGGCCCGTGCAGCCGCACGTCTCCGTCGACGACCTCCAGCCAGCTCCGCAGGCCGAGCCAGGCGCCGGTGTGCCAGAGGGTGCCGCCCGGCAGCGCGACCTGCCCGAGGACATGGCTGTGGCCCATGACCACGCCGTCGAGCTGTGGGTCTTGCAGGCGCTGTGCCGCCCAGTCCCGCTGCGCGGCCACGAGCGCCGGAGACGCCGCCGCGTCGGGTGGGTGGCGAGGGCCCGCGATGCGCCGGAGCAGGGCCATGCCGTGGTCGGGCCCGAGGCCCGACACCAGCCGCGAGAAGGCCCGGCTGCGCAGCGCGCCGGTCAGCGCCCGGTAGCCCGCCGAGCGATCCGGTTCGTCGCCGTGCGCGAGCAGCAGGCGGCGGCCGTCACAGTCGACGACGTGGGCGTCCAGCCGCTGCACACCCGCGGGCATGGCGACGCCGAAGTCGTGGTTGCCCGGCACCCAGCACACCTCGATCCCGCGGCCACGGACCCCCGCAAGCGCCGAGAAGAAGGGCCTGTGGTCGGGGTGCGGCCCGTCCCAGGTCCACCCGGCGTGCAGCAGGTCGCCGAGCAGGACGAGACGATCGCAGCGCAGCGCGTCGAGGAAGGCGCACAGGGCCACCTGCTCGGGATCTCCTGGGCCCAGCAGGTGGGCATCGCTGACGACGACGAGGTGCACGGCACCCTCTACCCCGACGGCCGGATGTGCGGCCCGACGTCCCGTCCCCCCATTGAGCCCCCACCCACCCCCTGGTAGCCTTCGCCCCGCCCCCGAAGGCCGCCTCGACCGAGGTTCCTGTGCGCACAAGAGCGTGGACATGGCTGCTCGCGGCGGCGCTGCTGGGCGGGCTGGTGGTCGCCACCTCGCTGCGCCGGTCGCCACCCGACCGCTCGCTCGGGCTGTCGACCCTCGACCAGCCGAACATCGTCATCTTCACGCTGTGCTCCTTCCGTGCGGATGGCGTCGGCGCCTACGGCAACGACGACGGGCTCACCCCGAACCTCGACGCGCTCGCACAAGAGGGCGTCGTCTTCGAGCGGGCCTACACCAACGGCTCCTTCACCCCGTCGGCGCACGCCAGCCTGCTGACGGGCCTGCTCCCCGGCCACCACCACATCATGGCCATCGGCAACCGCATCGGCCGCGATGTCCCCACCCTTCCCCAGGTGCTGGGGGTCTACGGCTACGCGACCGGCGCCATCATCGGATCGGGTTCCGACCCGGCCTTCGGCAGGATCGACGGCCTGGCCGATGGCTTCGACCAGTTCCAGAGCGCGAACCCGCTCGGCCAGGAGATCGCCGCCGACCTCGTGCAGTGGCTGGAGTCCGTAGAAGAACCCCACTTCGCGCTCGTCCACATCCGGTCCGCCCACAAGCCCTACCTGCGCGACGGCGTGGAGCCGCCGCTCGACCCTGCCGTGCAGCGCTGGCTGCAGGCCGACCGAGTCGCCGTCCAGGGCGCGACCGGGAGCGGGAAGTCGCGTGTTCGCGCCGAAGACCAACGCCTGCTGGCGACGATCCAGAGTGACCCTGCAGTCGGGGAGAGCCTCCGGCGCGCCTACGACGAGGGGGTGCGCCAGGCCGACACCGACCTGGGCATGTCCCTGGCCGCGCTGCGCAAGCTCGACTCCTTCGAGCACACCGTCGTCATCGTCACCTCCGACCACGGCGAGGCCCTCGGAGAAGCCGGCCACCTCGGCCACCAGCACAACCTCGACGAGGGGCTGGTCCACGTCCCGCTGGTGGTCCGCCTGCCCGGCGCCGCCCAGGCGGGCCGCCGGATCGACGCCGACGTGAGCCTCGTCGACATCCTCCCCACCGTGCTGACGCTCGCCGGCGCGGTGATCCCCGCCGACGTCGACGGCCGCAGCCTGGTCCCGCTCCTACAGGGTCACCACCTCGACCCGCGTCCCGCCATCTCCGAGATGATCGGCCCCGACCAGCGCATCTACGACGTCGCCAACCAGGGCGAGCTGCGCATCGAGCGAGTCCGCGGGGCGGAGGCCTGGCAGGCATGGCGACGCACGGGAGCCTGGAGCTTCGAACCTGCGCCGGATCGAGACAGCCAGGCCATCCAGGAGATCGCCACCCAGGCCGAGCTGCGCACGAAGGGCGCCGCCGTGACGGCGCCGACCGAGGAGATCGCCCCTGCGGCCCGCAAGGCGCTGCAGCGGCAGGGGTACTGGTAGGCGGGCACCGCGGGATCGCGCGGATCAGCGCTTGCGCTACGGCGGCTCAAAACCCGGCGGTCCGCATCGGGTAGGTTTCTGCACGTGCACGACGTCCTGCTGGCCCTCCTGCTGTCCTGCACCGTCCGCGACGGTGGCGCTGGATCGAGCTCCTCGCCGGAGACCGCCGACACAAGCGACGACACCAGCGACGACACCAGCGACGACACCGCCACTGACTCGGGCAGCGGCACCAGCACCGACCCGGACACGGTCTTCGTCGCGCTTGCGTCGGGCGACACCCACAATTGCGCCATCGACTCGGCCCACGGCGTGACCTGCTGGGGCTACGACAGCCAGGGCCAGTCCACTCCCCCGAAGGGCTTGCAGCTCCAGAAGGTGGCCCCCGGGCTCTGGCAGACCTGCGGTCTGACCATGGACGGCGCCATCGTGTGTTGGGGCTGCACCGGCAACGACGTTGGACAGTGCGATCCCCCCGGCGGGACGGGCTTCATCGACCTGGCCGCCGGCAGCTACCATGGCTGCGCGATCGACGCCCACGGGGCGGTCCAGTGCTGGGGCTGCGGCGGAGGCCCGGACTGGGGGCAGTGCATCCCCCCGGCCGGCAGCTTCACGGCCATCGCCACCGGAGGCGAGCACACCTGCGTCTTGGACGCCGACGGCGTCGCGACCTGCTGGGGGTGCAGCAGCCACGAAGACTACGGCCAGTGCGACCCACCGGCAGGCGTGCGCTTCGATCGGCTCGCGCTGGGGTCTCGCCATAGCTGCGGGCTGCAGTCCGACGGCACCGCCACCTGCTGGGGAAGAGACAGCTTCCACGAGTCCACCGTGCCCGAGGGCCGCTTCGTGAACCTGGGCGCCGGCATGGTCCACACCTGCGGGGTCGACAGCGACGGAGGCGTCCGGTGCTGGGGCTGCGGCGACCGGGACGGCCAGGATCCGGACCTTGGCCAGTGCGAGGCGCCGACATCGACCGGCTGGGACCAGGTCGCCGCAGGGACAGGCCACGGCTGCGCCCTCGGCACCGGCGGCCTGCTGAGCTGCTGGGGCTGCGGCGAAGACTGGAGCTTCGACGCGGGCCAGTGCGACCCACCGCAAGCACCGGGGGGCTGAGCGCCGGCTGGACCCAGACACCTGCGCCCTACCGAGCTCTGAGTCGCCTCCCGGCGCTCTTTCGGTACCGGGTCGGCCAGACACAAGCCCCCGCCCAGCCCGCCTCGATCAGCGTCAGTCGTCCAGATCCTGGCAGCCCCGCGGATCATCCCGCAGCCGCCGTGATCCGCGGGGTCACGCCGCCGAGCATCCAGGAGCAGGCGTCGCGCACGCCGGCGTCCACGTCCTCGGTGATGGGGGGACCATGGGCCACGACGAAGCGCGTGGGACGCTGAGCGAGCAGGGCCGCGAGCGACGCTCCCGCCGCCGCGCGGTCGCGGGTCTGCAGGCGGACGATCGGGCTCTGCTTCGCCTGACCGAGCACCCCGATCAGCCAGAAGAAGAGGCGGCTGCCCCAGTTGGCGGGGGAGACCATGTGGAAGAAGAGGTCGGTGGCCAGCGCCGTGCCCGACGCCCGATGCAGGAACATGCACTCGTTCATCCACGGCACGCCCTGTAGCGGGAAGAGGGTCAGATCCTCGCTCCACGCGGCGCGATCCTCGCCGAGCACGTGGGTGATCGGCAGCTCCGGGAGCTTCTCCCGCAGGCCGGGAGCCGCCCAGACCTGGGCGTCCGGATAGCGCGCAGCCGCCGCGGCCAGGAAGAGGTGGTGGAGCTTGCTGGGGGCCACGACGAAGCGGACCGGCCCGACCGCCGCGAGGTCCGTGGCCAGGCTGTCGTCGATGGCCAGCGGCGAGTGCAGCCAGAGGCCACCGTCCGCCAACCGCACCACCGTCATGCGCACGGGAAAGTGCAGGCCGCCGGGCAGGAAGAGGTCGTCGGTGACCTCCCAGATGTCGGGAGCCAGGGGACGCAGCATGGGACCTCCTTTGGTAAAGTCCGGTTGACGATTCAATCTTGACGCGGCAGGAGCATATCGTCAAGTACACCTGACGACTTTTCGGAGCCCCCATGGCCCGCAGCAGCGACATCCACGTGGCCGAGATCGAGGCCGCCAAGCACGCAAGCACGGCGCAGCTCCTCTTCCGCTGCGCCCGGCTGGTCAACGACCGCGGTCTCGCGCGGCTGCGGGAGGCGACAGGGCACGACATCCGAGCGGCCCACACCAACCTGTTCCCGTACATCGACCTCGAGGGTACCCGCCTCACGGTGCTCGCCCGGCGCGTGGGGATCTCCAAGCAGGCGGTCGGTCAGCTCGTCGACGAGCTGACCACGATGGGCGTGGTCGAGCGGGTCCCGGATCCCGCAGACGGACGCGCCAAGCTCATCCGCTTCCGCGCCACCGAGGACGGCGAGCACGGCATCCTCGCGGGCCTGCGTCTCCTGGGAGAGGTCGAGGCCGACCTGGCGGTACAGCTCGGCCCAGCGCGATGGGCGGGGCTCCGTGACGCGCTCGTGCACCTCCTCCCCATCCTCGAATCCACCCCACCCTGACGACCCTCGAGGGCCGCGGGCCCTTCATGCGCGCTGTGGCGCATCCCCGCGGCACACCAGGCCGCCACCACTTCGTCACGGTGACCAGGAGCTCAGTCGCAGGGCGCTGCGTCCTCGCTGAAGACGGCGACGCTGTCGATGGCGAGGTCGAAGCCGTTGTGGTTCCACACGTTACAGTCTGAGGCGACCAGGATCGGGGTGATGGCCAGCGAGGAGCCGATGATGTTGTCGTAGGTGTGCACCAGCTCGAAGGGCCCATCGTCGGCGGCCCACCAGGTCTGCTGATCGTTCTCGCCGATGACCTGCCGGATCGTGATGGTCTCGACGCCGTCCGAGGGCATCGTCGCCATCCGCAAGCCCAGCCCCGGGGCATAGAGCACGTACTGGTCCTCCAGGATCAGGTCCTCGAAGCCGTCCACCTTGCCGTGCCAGTCGACCAGCTCCTTGACCAGGCTCACGTCGGTGGCCAGCCCGTAGAGGTTGGTCTCGTCCCAGATCAGGCTCGCCCGTGCGTAGCCGCCGTAGCCGAACACGGAGTCGGCGACGTCGACGGTGTACTCGATCGTGAAGGGCGGCGTGACGGGCTCCACCGGCTGCCACCCCGACGTGGTGAAGCACTCGGCGTCCGGATCGGGCAGCGTGTTGACCAGGTGCATCTGCTCGCCGTACACCTCGACCGAGTCTGCGTCCGCCCACACATCGCTCAGCCGGGCCTCGCAGTCCTCCCCCTTCAGGAAGGCGTCGGTGTAGAAGCTGTCCGTGATGAAAGTCCCGATCTCGAAGCGGATGTTGTCCGTCGTCGCCGCATCGATCTGGAAGTTCCCCTCTGCCGCGGAGGTGATGAGGTTTCCGTTGATCTTCAGGTTCTGGAAGGTCACGTCGGACACCCTGTGGTAGGCATCCCAGCCGAAGATCTCGTTGGGTTGCGACAGGGCACCGGACACGTTGATGTTGCGGAAGGTCACGTCCGAGATCTGACCCATCTCGTTGTCCGGAGGCGAGAAGTCGTTTCTCTGGAGTGTGAGGTAGAACGCGCGCCAGTCGGCGTTCTCGATGCGGATGTCCTCGAACAGGTAGCCGCTCATGTGCCCGCTGCCGCCGTGCACGGCGTCGACGGCCGCCAGGTTGATCTGGTCGGTGCGGTGCTCCATGCGGATGATGTCGATGTTCTGCACGACGAAGCCCTGGTTGTCCGTCGGCATGTTCCAGCTCATCTGGAAGGGGGCCCCGTTGTCGAGCTGCCAGATCACGGTGTCCCGCACCGTGGTGTCCGAGTCGTACAGCTTGAAGGCGTCGTCGTTGACCTTGACGAAGCAGTCCTCCACCAGCCCGCCGCCGTTGCCCACGTAGATGCCGTCGGTCGAGTACCACCAGCTGATCAACTTCGTGTCGCGAACGACGCTGTCCGCCCCGTAGATGAGGATGTTGTAGAGGGGGGACTGGACGAGCGTGATCCCGTCGATCAGGGTCTCGCGAGCGCCCCAGAAGTTGATGAGGTGATCGTAGTTGGTCGAGCCGTGCGGGTAGCCCTCGCCCGACAGGATGCCCCGCCCACGGACGGTGATGCCCCGCTCGTCGGCCATCGCGTCGGGCGAACCGACCTGCAGGCGACCGTACACGACCGCGCCGCCCGCGATGTAGACCGTCTGACCCGACGTGAGGACGGTGTCCCCGATGTCGTGGGTGCCAGGACCGAAGTACAGGACGTCCGGGTCGTCGGGGTCCGGGACGTCGGTCTCGAGGGCGTCGGCGAACACCAGCATGGGGTGCGTCGTGTCCCGGTCCAGCTCGACCGAGACCTTGCGGGGCCGATCCAGCTCGAAGCTGCAGGTGTTGTCCGACACCTCGGTCACGATGTCGTAGCTGCTGGGGAGGACCTCGCACCGCGCGATAGCCGCGCCGTCCAGCCTGGTGACGGCGACGGTGACCGTGCCGGAGAAGGAAAACGTCGTCCACGACGTGGTCAGGCTCGCGTTCGACTCCTGCTGGCGGTTGACCTCGTAGACAAAGCTGCTGTGAGCCGCGCCGCCCTGCTGGACAGTCACCGCGTAGTGGCTGCTCTCCTCGACGCCCTCCGGTCCGGGGTAGGTCACCACGGTCTCGCCGTCGTCGGCCGTACCGGAGTCTCGGCCCCCTCCCCCGTCGCCCACAGCCCCACCGTCGCCCGTAGCCCCACCGTCGCCCGCAGCCCCACCGTCGTCCTCTCCTCCACCATCGCCGTTGCCGACGGCGCCGCCGTCACCGCCCCCCACCTCGGCGGAGCCGTCCGGCTCGCATTCGCCGGGGCCGCGGCAGCCGCCCAGGGATGACGCCAGGATCATCAGGGAGATGAGTGGCGTGGACAGCATGCGCAGGGTTCGGTACCGGTCGAAGCGCGGACAGCGGGGACGGGTGAAGGCACCGCGTCGACCCATGGTAGCAGCGTCTCTGGGGGAGGAGGGGCGGGGAAGGGGTCGATGCCCGGGAGCGTCAAGGCCGCAGCCGTGTGGCCGCCGTGTACACCACGTTCTGGCAGGGTCCGACGTAGGTCTCCAGGGAGACCGCGTCACCCAGGGACCGGAAGGTGGCCTCGAGCTGCGCACCGGTGCGGTAGATGAGGTGCCAGTCCATGAAGGCCTCCATGATGCCCACACCACGAACGTCGGGCAGGAAGTTCGCCACCAGCGTGGTACCGCCGACGGCGGTCCGCTCGACGAGGCGGGCGTTGAGGGCAGCGGCGATGTCGTCGTTCAGGTAGTCGTAGAGGCCCGCGGCGTAGACCAGGTCGTAGCCTGTGCGCTGGGGCTCCCAGGTGCCGTTGAGCACCTCGCGCACGCCGGCATGCCAGGTCTGCACGGGCTGTTCGGAGAGGCTGCCATCGATCTCGGCCAGGGAGCGCAGGTCCTGGTCGAGGGCGTCGATGCGGGGCAGGGCGCTGCCGGAGGCGGCCACCAGTCGGGCCTCCCGGAGGTGGCCGGCGGCCAGGGACATGACCCGGGCTCCCCGGCCCAGGGCGGCCAGGCGGGCCGCGATGTGGTCGCGGCGCCAGCGCACCCCACCCGGCGCCGACTCGTGCACCGACATCCTGAAGATCCGCCCGCCCACGCTGTGCGGGTCGGGGGCGTCGGGGTGTGCCGTGCCCTCGTAGATCCAGTCGAGCAGGGCGGCATCGCCCGGATAGCCGCGAGGGCGACGAAAGGCGTGGTCCAGGAAGGGGTCCTGCCAGACGACCCCCGCCAGCTCGTGGTCGCGCATGCGGGCGATCAGGGACCTCCACGCCTCCTGGGACACCGCGCGGCGCAGCGACCACAGGTCGGCGATCATGTCCTGGAAGGCCACGCCGGCCTGGGGGCCGAGAAGGCGGCGGGTGGTCGCGTCCAGCCAGCCGGACACGGCGTCGTGGGTGAAGTCGCGCGTGGAGAGCATCGGGCGGGCGGCGGCGTGCACGGGGTGGGCTCCTGGTCGGGGGTTGCAGGCACACCACGGCTGCGCGCTCCCGCCTGGGGCGCCGGGCAAGCGCTGATCATGTCGGTGGCCTGTACGACCGTCATACCGACAGGCCTGGGTGGTGTCCCCACATTGGCGTTCACAGAGTCTGGTGCACAAACTGTGAACGCCTTGCCATCACACGATGGAGGCCCGCGAGCGCCCTGGTGTGGCCCCGCCGCGGCCGCGCCTACTCCATGTACCCCAGCGCCCGCAGCGCCTCGATCTCTTCGGCGCTGAGGTCTTCGGGCAGCTTCTTTTCTGCGTCGAGAGGGGCGTCGAGGTCGGGCAAGCCGAGCTTGCTCTGCCAGTCGGCCAGCTCGGCGAGCAGGCCCTGGGCGGCGTACTTGTCGTTGGCGCTGATGTCGGTGGTCTCGCCGGGATCGTTGGCCAGGTTGAAGACCACGGTGCCGTCGGTCAGGTGCTGCACCAGCTTGAAGTTGCCGCTGCGCAGCGTCCGGAAGCGGCCGTGGGGGTTGACTTCGGGGCCGTGGCCGTTGGCCGTACCCTCGGCGAAGCGGCTGGCGAGCATCTCTTCTTCGTAGCGCTCCGACAGGACGGGCTTGCCCACCGTCTCGCCCTGCAGGCCCGGCAGCAGGCTGCCGACCTGGTTGACCCCCGGCGCCTTGACGTCGAGCAGGTCGAGGATGGTCGCGTAGGTGCCAACCGTCGACACGGCGTCGTCGATGCGGCTGCCCGCGGGGATCTTCGCCGGGTAGCGGATGGTGTAGGGGACGCGGAGGATCTCTTCGGTCACCGGGGTCACGTGGCCGAAGGCCCCGTGCTCGCCCACCGACTCGCCGTGGTCACCGACGATGACGACCACCGTGTTGTCGAGCAGCCCCGCGTCCCGCCAGATGTCGATGACCTCTCCGACGAGGTGGTCGGTGTAGGCCACGCCGGCGTCGTACATGTCGACGAGGGGCTGGTGGATCTGCTCGAACTCTTCGTCGGTGAGCTGGCGACCGAACTGCACGCCAAACGCGATCTGGTTGACCTCGCGCAGCTCGGACATCGGCCGGTCCTGGAACTTCGTCAGGTACTCCTTGGGGAGCTGCTGGAAGGGGAAGTGCGCTTCCAGGAAGTTGACGAAGACGAACTGCGGCGGACCATCGGCGGGGCGGTCCTTCATCCAGGCGCGGATGTTGCCCACGACGGTGGCGCCGCCCTTGTCGTCGGCGCCGCCGAACGGCGTGGCGTCGACCAGGCGGTAGATGAAGCTGAAGTTGCGGGCCGAGGTGCCCGTCATCCAGGCCTTGTCGTTGGTCTGGAAGCCGCGGGTCAGGCCGAAGCTGTCGCTGATGTAGGGGTTGGCCGAGAACGCGTGCGTCTGCCAGCCGGCGTCGGCGAGGGTCTCGGCCAGGGTGGGGAGCTGGTCGTCGAGGAAGCGGGTCTCGCTGTTGGCGTTGTTCCACGAGGGGAAGGTGCCCGTGAACAGCGAGGCGTGCGCCGGCAGCGACCAGGTCGCCGCAGAGTTGGCGTCGGCGAAGAACAGGCCCTCGGACGCGATGCGATCGAAGTTGGGGCTGGTCGGCCGTTCGTAGCCGTAGGCGGAGATCGACTGGGCCCGGGTGGTGTCCATGACGATGAAGAGCACGTCGGGGGCACCCGCGGGGGCAGTCTTGGCGCCCTCACGCATGGCGATCTCGGGCTGCATGGCGTCGCGGGCCGCCGGCACCGCCAGCGCGACGAGCGGGATGGCTGTCGACAGGCCAACGACGACCGCCGGCCTGCGCGCCCACAGCGCCCGGCCGATGGCGAAGACGACGACGGCACCGATGGTCGGGCCGATCCACATGGGCAGCTTGCTGGGGTCGACCGCGACGAAGCGCTCCAGGCCGATCCAGATGGCAGCGAGCAGCAGCGGCTGGACCCAGGGGCTCTTCGACAGGCGCGTGACGGGTGCCGTGACGAGCCCCAACACCAGCGCGAGCACCAGCTCCATGGGCACGGTCTTCGCCGCGAAGCCGGTCATGGCTGGGGTGTTCAGGACCATGATGAGCACGATGCCCTGGACCAGGTGCACCAGCGTGATGGCCACGCCCCAGGCCAGGCCGCCCTTGAGGCCCTGGACCAGCATGTTGGGAGACGAAGTCGACTGCGACACGGGAACCGCCGAGTAGAGATTGGCGGCTGCCTCTAGCGCGGCGGGCCCGCAGGCGTCGAGATGCTGCACAGGATCCACGCAGCGGCGCAGATTCCGCCCCCGGAGTCGCGGAGGTCCCCCTCAGAGGGATCCGCGTGACGGGTCAGGCGGAGACCTCTATCGGCGCGAAGGCGTCCTGCACGTTGCGGGTGACCCCGTAGAGCAACACGTGCTCACCCTCGACCAGGACGTGTTCGGCGTCGGGGATCGCGTTGACCATGCCGTCGCGGTCTTCGATGGCGAGGATCTGGAGCTTGAAGGCCCGCAGGTTGGCGTCCCGCAGGCGCTGGCCCGCCAGGCGGCTTCCGGTCGGGATCTCGATGCGCGAGATGGCGTAGCCCGGCTTGTACTGGAGCAGCTCTTCGTGCGGCACCGTGTCGGCGCTGAGTCGCTGCGTGAGCCAGCGCCGGATCGGCGTCGCCAGGACGAGGTGCAGCCCACGCCGCCGCACCAGGACCATGAGCGCGGCGAAGCAGGCCACGAGCACGACGAAATTGAGCGCAGTCTCCAGCGGCGTGTGCATCGCCACCGACGACACCAGGGTGGCGATGACGCTGGCGGTCGTCGCGTAGCCGAAGAGGATGAGCCCCGTCGTGATCCGCCGCCGCAGCCGGTGGTTGACCACCAGCTCGGACGCCCGCGTCGTGAAGCCCGCCCCGGTGAACGCCGACAGCGCCTGGAACTGCGCGGTCTCCCAGTCCAGCCCGGTGAGCTGGTAGGCGACCGTGCCGAAGAGCACCACGAAGTACATCGCGCTCAGGATGAGCAGCAGGGCGACGATGGAGACCATGCCACGATGGTAGCCCGGGTGCGGCGCTCGGCGATCTCAACGATCCTCCGCAGCGCTCCCGCGCACCGTCACAGCGACCGGGTGCGCAGCGCTGCCGGCGGCGCATCCGTCGCCTCGACCGCTTCGAAGGAGACCCGCCCCAGCTCCTGGTCGTGCTCCGTCAGCACCCGCACCCGCCAGCGACCGGGCACGAGGTGCCGCTTGGTCGTCCAGCTCCGCCAGCCACCGCCGCGCCCGCCCCGCATGCGCCATGGCAGGCGATCGGTCTCGACCCAGCCGTCGTCGGTCTCGTGCTCCCAGACGTGGACCAGGCCGAGCGAGGTATCCACCGGCGCGAACACAGCGGTGAAGCAGCTCGCAGCGTCGCCATCGCGCAGCCGGAACACCCGGTCGTCGCGGCGCCAGGGCGCCCACCAGGGCGGTCGCTCGAAGCTGCCGACATAGCCGTCGCCGGACCGCTCCACGCCGTGGAAGATCCCCGCCTCGGCCAGGGACAGCGGCACCGGCGGCACCGCCCCGACCAGGACGAGCAGCCAGAGCAGCAGCAGCGCGGTTCCCCCGGCGATCGCCGTTCGCCGCAGCGCGGGCACCATGTCCGGCGCGTCCAGCGCCGGCGCGCCGGGGGCCTGCGGGTCGGTCCGCGCCCCCGCGTGGGTGGCGGCCACCAGCAGCAGGGTGAGCACCAAGGCCAGGACCGCAGCCAGCACCCGCGCGCCCGGCCCGAGGTGGCCCGTCCAGGTCGGCACCGCGAACAGCAGGTAGGCCAGCGCGGAGATGAACCACAGCAGGAAGTGCGGCAGATCAGGGCGCAGCCGCTCGAACCACAGCTCGTTGCCGACCATCAGCAGTGCCAGCAGGGCGGTGGCCAGCAGACCATGCCCGAAGCTGGCCGATCGGCTGTAGAAGATGAAGCAGGCGCTGAACATGCCCCCGAACAGCCCTTGCAGCAGGAAGCGGGCGAGGCCCTGGTGGCGGGCGACGAGGGAGAGCGTGGCGCGCCCCTGCCAGGCGCGCCGCTCCAGGACCAGCAGCGCGCCCGCCAGCGCCAGGAAGCCCGAGAGCTGCAGGTTGTCGCCGAGATCATCGACGCGCTGCAGCGTGGCCGCGTCCAGCAGGAAGCCACCGACGAAGGCGCCCGGGGCGAGCATCGGCAGCGCCCGCCGGACCGGGGCGTGCAGGCGCGCGGGGAGGCGCGTGGACAGCCAGTCGGGGAGAGGGGCGGGCGACACGGCAGGGCTCTCGGAGCGGGGAAGACGGCGGCACGACAGGCTACGGTGCGGCATGCCCCACTTCGAGCACAAGCTGACCGTCCGCTTCGGCGAGTGCGATCCCGCCGGCGTCGTCTACTACCCCCGCTACTTCGACTGGTTCCACCGCGCGATGGAGGCCTGGTTCGGCGAGGGCCTCGGCTTCCCCTACCACGAGGTGCTCCAGCGGATCGGCTTCCCCTCGGTGCACGCCGAAGCCGACTACCGCCGCCCCTGCCTGATGGGCGAGGAGCTGGTCATCGAGCTCGCCGTGACCAAGCTCGGCCGGGCCTCGGTCGAGCTGGGGCTGCGCGTCCGCGGCCCCGACGGCGACACCCGCGCTGTCGGCCGCGTCGTCATCGTGGTCATCGCCATGGCCCCCGGCACCGCCGAGCACTTCACGCTGGAAGCCATGCCCGACGACCTCCGGGACGCGATGGCCCGCTTCGAGACGGCCGACTTCATCGGGATCCGGAAGCGCCGTGCCTGAGCGCCCCGACCTCGAACACCAGGTCCCCATCCTGGACCGCGAGCTGACGGGCCGTACCATCACCGCCGTGCACGTCGGCATCCCCGTCGTGCTCCGCGTGGCCGTCGCCGGCCGCCCCGTCGACCTGCTGCCCGGCCACCGCTTCACGGGTGCGCGCCGCCAGCTCCACTTCGTCCGGCTGCCCCTGGCCCCACCAGCGGGCGGCGATCCGCTGGAGCTGGTCATCCACCCCATGCTCGCCGGCCGCTTCCAGCTCGTGCCGGCCTCGGCGCGCATGACGAAGGACTGCGGCGTGGCGTGGACCCTCGACGACGGCCGCCAGCTCCGCTACCGCGACCGCGAGAAGATGGGCAAGGTCTACGTCATCGCCGCCGGTGACGAGGGCCGGGTCCCGGGGCTGCAGCCCGTCGGCCTCGACGTCCTCGACGACGACGCGTTCTCGTTTGACGCCTTCGCCGCCCTCGCCCGCAAGCGGCGCGACCAGGTCAAGCTCTTCCTGATGGACAAGGCGGCGCTCGACAGCTTCGGCAACTGCTACGCAGACGAAGCGCTCTTCGCCGCCGGCATCCACCCCAAGCTCCGCGCCCGCGAGCTGAGCGACGAGCAGCTCCGCCGCCTGCACGCCGCCATGCGCCAGGTGCTGACCGAAGCGCGGGACGAGATCGCCCGCCGCGACCCTCCCCTTCCCGACAAGCTCCGCGACTTCGTCAAGGTCCGCAACCGCAAGGGGCAGCCCTGCCCCGCCTGCGGAGAGAAGATCCGGACCGTCGGCGTCCGCGGCCACGACGCCTTCTTCTGCCCGCGCTGCCAGCCCGACAGCAAGGGGCGAGGCTTCGTGGACTGGCGGCGGCGCTGACGGCGCTGGCGAGGACGGACCTCGATCTGCCAGAGCCCCCCTTCCCTCCTGTGAGATGGACATGACCCGCTTCCGACTGCAACCAGCCCTCCTCCTCGCCGCGATCACGCTCGTCGCCTGCGGCACCCCTGGCGGTGGCGATGACACGGCCGCGCCCGGCGACGGCGGCAGCAGCGACGGCGGGAGCAGCGACGGCGGCTCGGCGGATGGCGGCAGCAGCGACGGCGGCTCGGCGGATGGCGGCAGCAGCGACGGGGGCAGCGGCGACGGCGGCAGCACAGACCCGGACTGCAACCCGGACACACCCCTCGACCCCGGGATGGTCCGCACCGACCGCGCGGTCCTGCGCGGCGTCGAGCTCGACGGCATCACCGGCTTTCTGGGCGTGCCCTACGCCGAAGCCCCCATCGACGACCGGATGCTGGGCTTCCCGGACGCCTATGCGTGCCGCGAGGGCGAGGTGATCAACGCCGACGCCTGGGGCCCGGACTGCCCGCAGCCCACCCCAGACGGCGACCTCACCGGAGATCCCGACTGCCTCCAGCTCAAGTCTGGACACCAGCCTCGGTCCCCTTGGAGGGTGACGCTGGCGACCGGCCCGTGCTGCTCTTCATCCACGGCGGCGCCAACGCCACCGGCTCCACCTCGCTCGACGTCGACGGCGTGGATCTCTACGACGGCGCGGCCCTGGCGGAGGCCACCGGCGCCGTCGTCGTGACCACCAACTACCGGCTGGGCTCGCTGGGTTTCCTCGCCCACTCGGCGCTGACCGAAGCCTACGGCACCGGCTCGGGCAACCTCG
This sequence comes from uncultured Enterobacterales bacterium, assembly GCA_964599085.1. GTDB lineage: Bacteria > Myxococcota_A > UBA796 > UBA796 > UBA2385 > J125. The sequence goes on from CAZRFD010000040.1 coordinate 42,374, forward strand.
CCCTGCGCGACATGATCGCGGCGCTGGACTGGGTGCAGGCCAACATCGCCGAATTCGGCGGCGACCCGGCGCGCGTCGTCGTCTTCGGTGAGTCCGCCGGCGCCGTGGACACCTGCATGCTGCTCGTCTCGCCGCTCGCCGAGGGGCGGATGGCCGGCGCCATCATGGAGAGCGGAGGCTGCCAGGCCGAACCGCTGGCCGACCGCGAGGCCGAGGGTGTCGCGGCGGTCGACAGCCTGGGCTGTGGCGACGCGAAGGACGTCGTGCGCTGCCTGCGCGACCTTCCCTGGCAGGACATCGCCGCGCTGACCGCCTACCCGGCACCCTCCGGCGGTCTCCCGGGCGACTCCGGATATGGCCCGGCCGTCGACGGCACCGTCATCCCCGACGACCCCGAAGCACTCCTGGCAGCCGGCGACATCAACGACGTCCCGTTCATCGTCGGCAACAACAGCGACGAGACCAGCCAGTGGACGCCGCCCCTGACCGACGCCCAGCTCCGCGCCCTCCTCGACACCTACCTGGGAACGGCAGCCGATGCCGCCTACGACCTCTACGACCCCGCAGAGACGGGCTCGGCCTGGCGCTCCTGGGTGGACATCACGACCGACGCCGCCTTCACCTGCCCGGCCCGGCGGATCGCCCGTTGGACGGCCGCAGCCAACGACGCCCCCGTCTGGCGCTACTACTTCACCAACGGCTACAACGGCGCCGGCGGCAACATCTACGGCGCCTTCCACGGCCTCGAGCTGTTCTACGTGTTCCAGCAGCTCGACGCGATGAAGGACACGACCGGCTACCGCCCGGACGACGAGGATCGCATCGTCGAAGCCGCCATGGGCGCTGGCTGGGGCAACCTCGCCTGGGACGGCGACCCTAACGGGACCACCCTGTCGCTGGACGCCACCTGGGACGAATACGAAACCGACCGGGACGACGCCCTGCAGATCGACCAGGATCTGCAGATGGTCGAAGGCATCCGCACTGAGCAGTGCGACTTCTGGGACAGTTGGCTGTAGCCCGGACCCCAAGGCCGGCGGATCAGACCAGCCGCCCCCGGAAGGGCCCGGCGTTGCGCACGAGGATGGCGTTGGGCATGCCCTGGAGGTGGGCGGCCAGCTCGTCGGCGTAGCGGCCCTCGGCGCCGGCTTCCGGCACGGCCATCCCCATGAAGACGAGCGCGGCCCCCTCGGAGTGGGTCCGCAGCAGGCTGTCCAGGTCGTCGTCCACCCCGCGCACGATGATGTCGACCTTGGCGTTGATGCGCGACTCGTCCAGCATCGCCTGTTCCGTGCGGCGCAGCTCCTTGGCTTCCGCTTCGGATCCGACGATGGACTTCAGCCGGATCCGCCGATGCGCCCAGCCCTCGGACATGGTGAGCTGGCGGGCCAGCAGCAGCATCAGGTCGCCGTTGCTCTCCCTCCCCTTCCACCACACGACGATGTCGCCGTCATCGGGCATCGGCCCGGTGTCGCCCGGCCGCAGGATCATCGCCGACTTCTCCAGCCGGTAGAGCTTGCGCAGGCTGGCCAGGAGCTGGACGAGCCCGGCACGCTCGCCGGGCCAGCCGAGCATCACGACGTTGCTCGCCAGCGGCCCGAAGCCGTGGGCCTGGGTGATGGTGACCAGGCCGCTGTCGACGTCCGGGACGCTGGTGACCTCGCAGAAGGCCAGCAGCCCCTGGGCCGCGAGGACCTCCTGGTTGCGCCGCAGCAGGGCCTCCGCTTCGTCGTGGTCGTCGAGGTCGCCGACCAGCATCGTGTTGACCGTGACGAGGCCGTGGTCGAGGGTCAGCCGGCTGGCCATGCGCACCATGCCCAGGCTGCGCCGCAGGTCGGCGGTGAACACCAGCACGTGCGGCCGCCAGTTGCGGGGCTCCATGCGGGCGGTGCGCAGCCGCAACATCGAAAACCGCGCCAGGGCGAACCAGACGCCGGTGCGGATGTCGCCCCAGGCGGCCTTCATGGCCCGCCGGCTCAGGTACCAGCCGATGACCAGCTCGATGCTGACCGCAGCCACGAAGGCCGTCGGGTTGATGGCGAACATGGCCACGAAGCAGCCGAGCGCCCCGAGCAGCGACAGCCACCACGGCGTGCGGATCCGCGGGCGGTAGGAGACGTCCTTGACGAGGTCTTCCAGGCCGCAGGCGAGGTTGAGCATGCCGTAGGTCGTCAGGAAGAACATCGAGACGACGGACGCGACGACGTTGAGGTCGCCCAGGGCGACCGCACCGAGGGCCACCAGCCCCGAGATGCGCAGCGCCAGCAGCGGCTCTCCGGTCTTGTCGTCGGTACGGCCGAGCACCCGCGGCAGCAGGCCGTCCTGGGCGAGGGCCTGCAGGGTCCGAGGTGCCGTCAGGATGCTGCCGATGGCGCTGGACAGGATGGCCCCCCACAGGCCGGGCATGACCAGGAAGCCGGCGAAGGCGACCTTGGTCCAGATGAGCGGATCGGTGCGCAGCGTCTCGGCGTCGACGGCGTAGGCCAGGGCGGTGGGAACGGCGAGGTAGACGACCAGCCCCACGACGACCGCGGCCAGCACGCCGCGGGGGATGCTGCGGGCCGGGTCCTTGAGGTCGCCCGAGAGGCCGACGCCGGCGAGGATCCCGGTCACCGCCGGGAAGAAGACGGCGAAGACCTGCCAGAAGTTGCCCTCGATCCACGGCCCGGACAGGTCGACCTTCAGCGAACCCCAGTGCACGCCCCCGAACAGGCTGGCCAGCGACAGGGCGATGAGGACCATGATGGGGAGCTGCATGCGCAGCGCCAGCACCGTGCTTCCTGCGGCGATGAGGACGACCGCGATGACGACGATGCCCGCGAGCAGCTCGACGGGGGCGTCGGGCCAGACCACGCGGAAGCTCTCGGCCAGCCCGTAGGCGTACAGGGTCAGCGACAGGGTCTGGGAGAGGTAGAGCGGGATCCCGAGCGCCCCGCCGATCTCCAGGCCCATGCTGCGCGAGATGATGTAGTAGGCCCCGCCGACGCCGACCCGCATGTTGGTCGAGAGCGCCGACAGCGACAGGCTGGTCACCAGGGTGATCGCGTTGGCCAGCGCCACGATGATCAGCGTGCCGACCAGCCCGGCGTTGCCGACCACCCAGCCGACCCGCAGGTACATGATCACGCCGAGGATCGTGAGCATCGTCGGCGTGAACACGCCGAGGAAGGTGCCCAGGCCAAGTCCCTGGGGGGGGTCGGTGCCGGTGGCGCTGTCGGGAGGCGCTGCGTCGGGAGGGGCTGCGGTCACGAGCGCCGGAGCCTACCCCAGCGGGTGCCCGACGGACAGCGGCATCAGCAGCCGGTCCAGCCCCTCACGGCGTCGAGGAGGGCCTGGCCGTAGCGACGGTAGCGCTCCTTGCCCATGCCGTGGATGGCGAGCATGGCCTGGCGCGTCGTGGGCCGCTCGGCGGCGATCTGCCGCAAGGTCCGGTTGGGAGCGACCACGTAGGCGGGGACGTCGTGATCGGCGGCGAGGCGGCTGCGCAGCTCGCGCAGGGCGGCCAGCAGGTCGGGGTCGACCGGGCCGAGTGTTGGTTCCGCCGCCGCGGCCCGCCGCCGGCGCAGCACAGCCCGCGTGCGCACCGGAAAGACCATCGTGAACTCGGGCGCTTCCTGCTTCATCACCGCCACGCCCAGCGGGGTGAGGGTCAGCTCGGTGTAGGTCCGCTTCTGGCCGCCGACGTCCCGCTGGACGTAGACCGGGTCCAGCGCGCCGGCCCGGGTGAGCGCGTCGAGCAGCGCTTCCGTCTGGCGCTGGGTCCAGCCACGCAGGATGCCGAAGGTCGAGAGCTTGTCGAAGCCGTGGGCCCGCACGCCCTTGTCCTGGGCGCCGGTGGCCACCTTGGTGACCATGCCGGCCGAGAACGGCCGGCCCATGCGGGCCATGCAGGCGAGCAGCTTGCGGACCACCAGCTCCTGGTCGGCGGTGAGCGCTTCGGGTTCGCTGACGAGGGGGAGCCCCTGGCGGCAGCCGTCACAGGTGCCGCAGCGCGGCCAGGGCGGGGTCTCGCCGAAGTGGCGGATCAGGTAGCGGCGGCGGCATCCGGCGCGCCCGTAGCCGAGCATGGCCTCGAGCTTGTCGAACTCCCGGCGGCGGCGGGCGTGCAGGGCGGCTTCATCGAGGTCCAGCGGCTCATGGGGGCGGAGCAGCCGGACGCCGCCCGCGCGATCCGGGGGCCGATACGCGAGGTACCCGCGGTCTTCCAGCCCCCGGATGGCCGCCGTGAGCTGGTCCCGCTCGACGCCGAGGCGGTTCGCCAGCCAGCCGGGGTTCACGGCGGCCTGGGCGTCACCATCGCGGGACAGCTCTTCCGTCAACAGATCGAGCACCCGCCCGCGCAGGCCCGCGGGCTGCGCCGCCGGTGCGTCGGTCCGCAGGGTCACGTGGCCGCTGCGGTCCCGCGGGGCGATGCGGCGGATCCAGCCCTCCCGCTGCAGCAGGTACAGGCAGCTCGCCGCCGTCCGCGGGCTCTCGTCTTCGGGCAGCGCCTCGGCCAGCTCGTCCAGCGTGATCCACACCGGGTTGGTCCGCTCGGCCAGCAGGCGGTCGTAGACGGCATGCACCACCGGCGCCGGCGGGTGGGACATGCGGATGAAGAACTCCTGCGTGCGGCGGTCGGCTTCGCGGTACAGCAGCACGGCCGTCGCCGGCTTGCCGTCGCGCCCCGCTCGCCCGATCTCCTGGTAGTAGGCTTCGACCGTGCCGGGCAGGTCGTAGTGCACGATGGTGCGGACGTCGTCCTTGTCGACCCCCATGCCGAAGGCGTTCGTAGCCACGACGATGGGAGCCCGGCCCGCCATGAAGTCGTCCTGGACCGCGATGCGGTCGGGGTGGTCCATGCCGGCGTGGTACATCGCCGCCTGCATGCCCCGCTGCTGGAGGGCCACCGTGACCCGCTCGACGTTCTTGCGCGTCGCGCAGTAGACCAGCGCCGGGGTGCGCGCCAGCAGGCCCGGCAGCAGCTCCAGCTTGTCGGCCAGCCGATCGCAGGGTCGCACCTGGAGGTCGAGGTTGGGACGGTCGAAGCCGCGCACGAAGCGGCGGGCGTCGCCGATGCCGAGCACCTTGACGATGTCGTCCTGCACCGGCGGCGTCGCCGTCGCCGTGAGCGCCACGGTGGGCAGCCCACCCAGCGCGCGGCGCACCTCGCCCAGGCGCAGGTAGTCGGGCCGGAAGTCGTGGCCCCACTGCGACAGGCAGTGGGCTTCGTCGATGGCCAGCAGGCGGATGTCGACATCCCGCAGGTCGGCGAGGAAGCGCGGCGAGAAGCGCTCCGGTGCGACATAGAGCAGCTCGAAGTCCCCACGCTGCAGGGCCGCCATGCGCTGCTGGCGCTCCTCCATGGACAGCGTCGAGTTGATGAAGGAGGCCCGCACGCCCTTGGCGCACAGCCCATCGACCTGGTCCTTCATCAGGGCGAGCAGCGGCGACACGACCAGCGTCGTCCCCCCGCGGGCGAGCGCCGGGAGCTGGTAGCACAGCGACTTGCCGGCCCCCGTGGGCATCACCACCAGGGCGTCGTGGCCCTCGGCGATGTGGCGGACGATGGGTTCCTGGCCGTCACGGAAGGCAGGGAAGCCGAAGCGGCGGTGCAGCAGCTTGTCGAGGTCGGGGACCTCGACGGGCGAGGCTGGCGTGTCGGTCTCGGCCATCGGATCAGCGCGCGGCCAGCGGATCGCCGCCGTCCCACTGCAGGAACCAGCCATCGTGGGAGCGGTACCAGGTCTGGGTCAGCGTCTGCACCTGCACCGTCTGGGCGGGCATCGTGTAGGACTCCACCCGCACGCTCACGCGGGCTTCCTGGAGGTGCTCGGCCTGGGAGTCCTCGCTGCGCTCGCCGAGGCTGAGGTCGACCAGCGACACGTCCGAGATGCGAAGGCTCTGCGCTTCGTCGGCCATGCGCAGCTTCCAGTCGTGGCGGACATCTTCGTCTTCGATGAGGGTGGCCGCCGAGTCGACGTCCTGCCAGCGCAGGTAGCGCCAGAAGTCTTCGCTGGCCGAAGACAGCGCGGCCTTCTCCTGGGACTCGGTCCGCAGCGCCTGCTTGTCGTGGGCGCAGCCCGTCAGCGCGCCCGACGGCGGCACCGAGAGCGCCACCGAGAGCAGCAGGATGGACGGCAGGGACATGGCGGCCTCCTCGGTCGCGCGCAGCCGACAGCGGACCTCGCGCACCGGACCCCTTACAATGCTCGGCGTGCCTCGTCCCGTCCTCCGCCCGATCCTGCTGCTCACCACCGCCAGCGCGCTCTTCGCGGGCACCCCCGGCTGCGTCCGCCACGTGATGCTCACCAGCGACCCCGTCGGCGCCCGGGTGGAACGCAGGGGCGAAGAGCTGGGCGCCACGCCCATCGAACTCGACGTCTGGAAGCTGCCCTTCTCGCCCCAGCGCGTCACCCTGAGCCTCGCCGGCTACCGGACGGTCGAGCTGCCGCTCAACTACAAGCTCGGCTGGTTCCGCATGCGCACCACCCAGCAGATGGTGCTGGTGCCGGAACACGGCGCCGCCGGCACCTGGACGCCAGAGGACGCGCGGAAGGCGCGATAGGGGGTTCAGCGGCGCACCACCCCCGCAAACAACGCCCCCTGGCCCAGCAGCTCCGGGTGCCACTGCACGCCGACGGCGAAGCGGTGGCCGGGCAGCTCGATGGCCTCGACGACGCCGTCGGGGGCGCGGCCGGTGATGGTGAAGACCCCGGGGTCGGCGACGGCCTGGTGGTGGGTGGAGTTGACGGGGACGGTCGGGCCCAGCAGCTCGCGGAGGCGACCCGGGGAGAGGTCGACCGGGTGCGAGGGGAGGGCCGGGTCGGCGGCCTGCTCGTGGGGCAGGCTGGCGGGCAGCTCGGTGGCGATGTCCTGGATCAGGCTGCCGCCGGTGGCGACCGCCATGGCCTGCATGCCGCCGCAGAGGCCGAGCAGGGGCAGGTCGAGGTCCAGCGCGGCGCGGACGAGCGCCAGCTCCAGGCCGGTGCGGTCGTCGTCGGGGGCGTCGAGGCGCCCGTGGGCGTCCTGGCCGTAGTGGCGAGGGTGGATGTCGAAGGCGCCGCCCGAGATCACGACGGCGTCGACCCGCTCCAGCAGGCCGGCGAGGGTGGCGACGTCGGGCAGGACCGGCGGCAGCAGCAGTGGCTGGCCGCCAGCCGCGACGATGGCGTCGATGAGCGGCTCGGCGAGGTGGACCTCGGGGCGCGGCGGACGGACGCGACCCGGCACCGGGGTGTGGGGAGCGGCAGCACGGCGGCCGGTGGTGACGAGGACGAAGGGGCGGGCTGGCATGGCGGCCTCGTGGGATGCTGGCCCTCCGCTATCCTCGCCCCCTCCTCCATCGGCATAGGCTGCTCGACCGCCCCGAGGTCGCGATGTTGAAACCGCTCAAGCTGTCGGTGATCCCCACCGCCCTGCAGCGCCTCGACGCGCTCGACGACACACTCGGCGTCGAGCTGTGGGTCAAGCGCGACGACACCACCGGCCTCGGCCTGTCCGGCAACAAGGTGCGCAAGCTCGACTACCTCATGGCCGAAGCCGTCCACCGCGGCGCCGACACGGTCATCACCTGCGGCGGCATCCAGTCCAACCACTGCCGGGCCACGGCGGTCGCGGCCCGGCGGCTGGGCATGGACCCGGTGCTGCTGCTCCGCGGCAAGCCCGAGGGCGCCCCAGACGGCAACCTGCTGCTGGACCGCATCCTCGGCGCCCGCATCTCCTGGACCGACGACCGAGGCTACGCCCGGCGCGACGCCCAGATGGCCGCCATCGCCGACGGCCTGCGGGCCAGCGGCCGCCGCCCCTACGTCATCCCCGAGGGCGGCAGCAACGCCACGGGGGCGCTTGGCTTCGTGCGCGCTGGCCGCGAGCTGGTCCGGCAGGCCAAGAAGCTGGACCTGCGCTTCGACAGCATCGTCTGCGCCGTCGGATCCGGCGGGACGTTGGCCGGCCTGGCCCTGGCCGGGCTGGACGCCGAGGTCCTCGGCGTGGCCGTCTGCGACGACCGCCCCACCTTCCGCCGCCGCGTCCAGCAGATCGGCGCCGAAGCAGAGCAGCGCTACAACATCGCCCTGCCAGGCAGCGGCTGGGACGTGCTGGAGGGCTTCCAGGGGCAGGGCTACGCCCTGACCACCCCCGACGAGCTGCGCAGCCAGGTGGCCTTCTCGCGGGCGACGGGCCTGTTCCTCGACCCGGTCTACACGGGCAAGGCGTGGCAGGCGATCCAGGCGCTGGCCCCCACCGGGCGGCTGGGACAGCGGGTGCTCTTCTGGCACACCGGCGGTGCCTTCGGCATCTTCGGCCGCGGCGCCGAGTACGAGTCGGCGCTGTAGCCCCGTGGGCCGCGTCGTCGTCATCAGCAACCCGCACAGCGGGCGCAACAAGCGCGACCCGGACCTGGTGCGGCGCCTGGGCGCCCTGATCCGCCCCCCGCACCTGCTGCTGGAGCCCGCCGACCCGGCGCACAGCGACGCCCTCGCCGCCGACCTGCTGTCGACCG
>CAZRFD010000041.1:0-50599 GCA_964599085.1 uncultured Enterobacterales bacterium
GCCGCCCCCTCGCCGCCACCCCCTCGCCGCCGCCCCCTCGCCGCCGCCCCCTCGCCGCCGCGTGAGCCGCTGCCGGTCTCGCGACTGGACCGACCGCCGCGTGTCTCGGCGGCTCGTGCGAACGGTGTGTCGCGGAGGGCGTGGTGCGCCACGGCCCAACAGGACGCCGCCCGCCAGCGCACCGCCGGCCGAGCTTCCTGTCGGAGCCCGCGCGCCCGGGGTGCTTGGGATAGCGCTCCTGCCCGTGCCGCAACAGCGGAGGTCCCATGCACGCCCTGGTCACCGGCGGCGGCGGCTTTCTCGGCCGCGCCGTCACCGAGCAGCTCCTCGCCCGCGGAGACGAGGTCACGATCCTCGCCCGCAGCTGCTACCCCGACGTCGAAGCGCTGGGCGCCCGCGGCGTGCAGGCGGACCTGCGACGGCTGGAGACCCTGAGCGGCGTGCTGGAGGGGATCGACGTGGTCTTCCACGTCGCCAGCAAGACGGGGGTCTGGGGACCGCGCGACGAGTTCATGGAGATCAACGTCGACGGCACGCGCAACCTCGTCGAGGCCTGCTGGGCGCAGGGGGTCGACCGACTCGTCTACACCAGCTCGCCGTCGGCGACCTTCGATGGCGGCGACGCCGAGGGCATCACCGAAGCCGACGCGCCCTACCCCGACCGCTTCGACACGGCCTACCCCGAGAGCAAGGCCCGGGCCGAACAGGTCATCAAGGACGCCAACGGCCCCCACCTGACGACGACGATCCTGCGGCCGCACCTCATCTACGGGCCGCGGGAACCCCACATGCTGCCCCGCCTCATCGACCGGCTGCAGCAGGGCCGGCTGATGCGCATCGGCGACGGCCGCAACAAGGTGGCGCTCACCTACATCGACAACGCCGCCGCCGCCCACCTGCAGGCCGCCGACGCGCTGGTGAAGGCCGGGCCCAACGCTGGCAAGGCCTACTTCATCACCGACGGCCCCCCGGTCGAGCTGTGGTCGTGGCTCGATCGCTTCTTCGTCGGGATCGGCCTCTCCCCCATCCAGCGCAGCGTCTCTCCGGGCGTCGCCCGCACGGTCAGCGGTGTGCTCGAGTGGGTCTGGCGGACGTTCTCGCTGGACGGTGAGCCTCCCATGACCCGCTTCGCGGCCGCCCAGCTCTCGACCAGCCACTACTACGACCTGTCCGCGGCACGCGCGGACTTCGGCTACGCCCCGCCCGTCGACGGGGAGGAGGGGCTGCGGCGCACCATCGCCTGGTTCCGCGAGCACCGCCCCGCCGCCGGCTGACGGCCTGCCGCGGGGACGCCGGCCCGCAGACGGTGGCGCGGTCATCTCCATGGCGACACCCCGCCGCCCCGCCCGTGCCGTTGCCGCGGTCCGCGAATAGCTGTCATGCAGCATCACCCCGGAGGTCGCGGTGTTCCAGGACGAACCGGTCAGCCACCTGATGACGCGCGATGTGCACACGGTCGAGCTGAGCACGCCGATCAGCGCGGTCCGTCGTCTGCTCGACCACAACCCCTTCCAGCACGTGCCGGTGCTCAAGAAGGGCAAGCTGGTCGGCATGATCACCGCCACCGACCTGTCGCCCTTGACCCTGCGGGCCTACGTCGACGACGAGGAGACGGTGGACGCCTACCTCGACGCCCGCTTCACCGTCGCCGACGTCATGAGCACCGACCTGCAGACCGTCGGCGTCACCGACGACATCGGCCGCGCCGCCGAGCTGCTGGCCCGGGGCCAGTTCCACGCCGTCCCGGTCGTGGAGCATGACGGTACACTCGTGGGCATCCTCACCACGACCGACCTCATCCGGGGCTTCCTGACCCGCTGAGCTCGTCGGTCCCTCGGAGCCCGCCCTCGTGTCCCCCTTGCGCCTGCTGCCCCTCGCCCTCCCCCTGCTCGCCGCCTGCAAGAAGGCGCCGCCCGCCGCGGACCCCGAATTCAGCGACGCGCTGGTCTACGCCTTCCGCAGCTTCGAGGGCTCCGAAGCCGACCTGGCCTTCGCCGTCCGGGCGCTCGAAGAGCAGATCTACCTGGGCATGGACGTCGAAGCGAACAGCCCGCAGGACCGGGCGCTGTCGCCCTCGGACCTGACCGAAGACGACATCGGCGACGTCGAACACCCGGACCGCGACCCGGCCGACTGCATCCCGGTGGCGGTGGCGGGCGTCAGCGCGTTTTCGCCGTCCGACCACGCCCGCATCCAGATGCTGGTGGACCAGACCCCGGTGGAACCGTATTCGCCCGACTACTTCGCGCGCGACTGGCTGGAGGGGGAGGACTGCTGGGAGGGGCTCGGCTGCCAGCTCATGCGGACCCACAACGACCTCGTCAAGGACAACATCCTGCTGACGATCCCCTATGAGTTCCTGAAGGACTTCCGGTGGGTGGACCTCGCCCTGCCGGATCCCTCGACGGTGCCGGAGGGCGAAGAACCGGTCAACGACGGCGACCCGCGGTGGGCCATCGTGGGCCGGTCGTGGACGACGCAGCCCTACGCCGGAGAGACGGGCGCCAACATCATCCAGCAGAGCTTCACGCTCGAGGTGTGGCTGCCCCGGGACGGGCGCGGCTTCGTCCGCGACGGGACCGAGACGAACATGGACGAGGGCGAGTGGACCGCGGACAGCAGTGGCGGCGGCACCCTGCGCATGCTGACCCTGTGGGGAGAGACCGAGCTCGGCGGGCTCGACGTCAGCGACGACATGATCGCGTCGACCACCCGCAAGGGTATCGACGACAACTTCCAGGCGGCCGAAGCCTGGCTGGAAGACAACTGACGCCGCCGGGCGTTAGCCATCGCGTCATGGGAAAGAGCAAGCACCTGGACCGGGCCGCGCGGAGCGGCGACAAGCGGGCACCGGCGACACGGGCCAGCGGTGGGCCGCCTGCCACCCTCGAGCCCAAGCGGCGCAGCCGTCGACGGCACTACCCGGTCCCCCGCCCCTTCGTGAAGTGGGTCGGGGGCAAGGGCAAGCTGCTGGACCGGCTCGTGCCGCTGCTGCAGGGCGGCGAGGGGCGCTTCCACGAACCCTTCGTCGGCGGCGGCGCGGTCTTCTTCGCGCTGGCGCGACAGGGGCTGCTTCCCACCGGCGGCGCGCGGCTCTCCGACGGCAACCTGCGCCTCGTGCGCACGTGGCGGGCGGTGCGCGACGATGTCCAGGGTGTGCTCGACCGGCTCAACCACCACGCCGAGCGTCACGGCAAGGACCACTACTACGACGTCCGGAGCTGGGACGTCGACGCGCTGACTGACGATCGCGACGTCGCCGGCTGGTTCATCTACCTGAACAAGACGGGCTTCAACGGGCTGTACCGGGTCAATCGAAAGGGCGGCTTCAACGTGCCTATCGGGCGCTACAAGAACCCAAACATCTGTGACGTCGACAACCTGCGCGCGACCAGCGCCGTGCTGCAAGGGGTGTCGATCGAGCACCAGGACTTCATGCACGCGCTGGTGGATGTTCGGGAAGGCGACACCGTCTACCTCGACCCGCCCTACGTCCCGCTGTCAGAGACGGCCTGGTTCGCCCACTACACCGAGCTGGGCTTTCATCGCAAGGACCAGGAACGCCTCGCCGCCCGGGCCCTGGAGCTGAAGCAGACCGGCGTCCGCGTCGTGCTGTCCAACCACGACACGCCCGAGGTGCGGAAGCTCTACCCACGGCCCTTTCGTCACCAGGTGGTGCGGGTGGCACGCAGCGTCAACAGTGACGCCAGCAAGCGCGGCGGCGTGGCCGAGCTGGTGATCTTGTGACGGTGCGGGCGCACCGAGGCGCGACGTGAGCCTGCCCGAGGGGCTGGAAGCCCGGCTGCGCGGCCTCGTCGTGCGCCTGGGGCTCCAGCCCGACCAGGAGCAGCGCCTCCGGACGCTGGTCCACGAGACGGGCAGCCTCGACCCGCTGGTGTCGGTGGACGACGCGCCGGGCTCGGCCAGCGCCGTGGACCCGGAAGCCACGGCGACCGACGACCTCGGGGCGGGGGCGGTGCCGCCGCCGCCGGCGGTGACCGGGCTCCGGCCGCAGCCGATGGTGCCGCAGGAGGGCGCCCTGATCGGCCCCTACCGGGTGCTCGCCCGCCTGGGGTCGGGGGGCATGGGCGACGTGCTGCGGGTGATGGACGCGGACCTGAGGCGGCCGATGGCGCTGAAGATCCTGCACACCCGCCGCTCCACCAACGAAGCGGCGCGGCTGCGCTTCCTGGCGGAAGCTCGCGCCACGGCTCGCCTGCAGCACCCGGGCATCGTGCCGATCCACGCTCTCGGAGAGCTGCCCGACGGCCGGCTCTGGTACACCATGGAAGAGGTCCGCGGCCGGACCCTGCGCCAGGTGATCCTCGATCTGCACGCCGCCAGCCAGGAGGCCGGGCGCTGGGTGGAGACCACCACGGGCTGGACCCTCCGGCGAGTGGTGGACGCGCTGCACCGGGCGACCCAGGCCATCGCCTACGCCCACACCAGGGGCGTGGTGCACCGGGACATCAAGCCGGCGAACATCATGGTGGGGGAGTTCGGTGAGGTGCGGGTGCTGGACTGGGGCGTGGCGCGCATCCTGGAGCAGACCGACGATGTCGGCGGCATGGAGCTCCTGCTGACCAACGCCCCGTCGCTGACGCGGGCGGGCACGGCGGTCGGGACGCCGCTGTACATGGCGCCTGAACAGGCCCGCGGTGAGCAGGCGGTGGGACCGGCGTCCGATGTCTACGCGCTCGGCGTCACGCTCTTCCAGGTGCTGGAGGGGCGGCCGCCGGACTGGGCGGCGGGCTTCCGGCTGCTGCAGAAGGACGCGCTGGTTCCGCCGCGGGCGCCGGAGGGGCCCGGCCGGATCCCCGACGAGCTGGTCGAGATCATGCTGCGGGCCACGAGAGAGGATCCCGTCCAGCGCTACGCCGACGGGGCCGCCATGGCTGCGGCGCTGGGGGCCTGGCTGGACGGGGCCCGCCGGCGGGATCGCGCCCTGGCCCTGGTCGCCCGCGCCGACGCCTTGCGACCGCGAATCCACCAGCAGCGCGAGCAGGCCCGCGGTCAGGACGCCGCGGCGCGGGAGATGCTGGAACATCTCCCGCCGTACGCCCCGGTTGATTCCAAGCGGGCCGCCTGGACGCTGGAAGACGACGCCCGGGCGCTGTCCCGCGCCGCTGCCGAGGGCGAGGTGGAGCTGCTGCAGCTCCTGCGCCAGGCGCTGGAGGAGTCGCCGGACCTCGACGAAGCGCGCGACCGGCTGGCCGACCTGTACCGGGCCCGCCACGCCGAGGCGGAAGCGAAGGGGCAGGCGGAGCGTGCGGCCGAAGCCGAAGCCCAGCTCCGCCGCTTCGGTGCCCGGCGCCACGCCGCCTACCTGCGCGGCGAGGGTGCGCTCACCCTGCTGACCGAGCCCCCCGGCGCCCGCGTCAGCATCTACCGCTACGAAGAGCAGGACCGCCGCCTTGTGCCGCGCCGTGTCGCCGAGCACGGGCCGACACCGCTGTTCGAGCTTCCACTGGACCCGGGCAGCTACCTCTGCGAGATCGAGGCGGAGGGCCATGAACCGGTGCAGTACCCGGTCCACATCCGCCGCCGTGAACACTGGGACGGGGTGCCGCCCGGCGGCCACGGCCCCGTCGCCGTCCTGCTGCCCGAAGCCGGCAGCCTGGGACCCGACGATGTCTACGTGCCGGCCGGCTGGTTCTGGTCGGGCGAACGCACCGCCAGCAAGGACGCGTCCCTGCCGTGGCGGCGCCTTTGGCTGGACGCCTTCGTCATCCGCCGCTTCCCGGTCACCAACGCCGAGTACATCGCCTTCCTCGACGACCTCGTCGCCACGGGCCGGCAGGCCGACGCCGACGCCTGCGTCCCCCGCTACAAGGGCAGCGTCGATGCCCCCGGTGCGGCGATCTACGGCCGGCGGCCCGACGGCGGCTACTGCCTGGTCCCCGACGCCGACGGCGACCTCTGGCAGCCCGACTGGCCGGTGTTCATGGTCACCGTGGCTGGCGCCGAGGCCTTCGCCGCGTGGCATGCGGCGCGCACCGGGCAGCACTGGCGCCTGCCCGGGGAATTGCAGTGGGAGAAGGCCGCCCGCGGTGTGGACGGTCGGATCTACCCCTGGGGCGACCATCCGGAGCCCACCTACGCCAACGCCCGGGACAGCCAGCCGGATGTCGCCCGGCCCCAGCCTGTCGGCGTAGTTCCGACCGATCGCAGCCCCTATGGCGTGCGGGACCTCAGCGGTGGGGTCTGCGAACTCTGCGCGGGTGCGTGGTCGCCGGTCGGGCCACCAGTGTCGAGCACCGGCCGGGTGCTGCCCGTCCCGCCCGGGGGCGATCTCCGCGCCGGTCGTGGGGGGGCCTGGTCCTGGCACCACGCGCTGTGCAGACTTGACTTCCGGTCGCAGCACAAGCAGGGAGGCCCCCGCCACGATACGAGCTTCCGCCTGCTTCGCGCCCTGCTCGGGGGCTGAGGCACCCGAACCCACAAGCCTTGGAGGGCTTGGTGCTGTTCCTGCTGACCCTGCTGAGTCCCGCCTTCGCCGGCGGTCTGAATGTCAACGTCTCGACCGACGGTGTGGCTGTCTCAAACCAGTTCGGTGAGTGCGACTGCAAGCCGAACAACGAGATCCGCGACTGCGAAGCAGGGGAGACCACGGCGAGCGGCGAGACGTGCCCCAACAGCAAGGGCGTGATGGTCCTCGGCGTTCAGCCGGAGAATCCCGGCCCCATCTGGCAGCCCGGCGAAGAGCTGAACCTCCTCGTGCAGGTCGGCGCGGCCGGCCAGGTCCAGGTGATGGTGGTCGACGATTCCCCCAAGCTCCGTCGCGGCACCTACACGGTCATGCAGCCGCTGCCCGAAGACGAAGCGCAGGTCTACCTCGACCACACGATGGTCCTCGACGCCACCACCGGCCGGCTGATGCTGGACACCGGCATCTCGGCCGCCACGGATGGCTTCGAGGGCCGGATCATCGGCGACACCCGCAAGACCCTGATGCTTGCGCCCTCTGAGGGGCGCCTGCTGGAGGTCTCCCCCGAGCTGCTCAAGGCGGCGGGCAACATCATGGTCACGCCGGATGCCGCCGAGACGGTCGAGGAAGCCGCTGGGGCCGCCGAGGCTACCACCCCGGTGGTGCAACCCTAGCGCTGTTCGGTTGACGTAGGCGTCGCTACCGTCGGGCGAACATCGTTCGGCGGCGCGGTGGCTTGCCCGCGCCCTAGCGGTGTTCAAAGGCCAGGCGGGCGACCACCGCCCGGTGGTCGCTTGGCCAGGGCTGGCGGTCCATGGTCCAGGCCGCCTCGACCCGGACGGCCTCACCGGGGGCGGGGCGGGCGTAGAGCTGGTCGAGGCGCTCGTGCAGGGTGTCGGGCGAGAAGCTGCCCCAGGGCGCCCCCGGGGAGACGGTGAAGCCGCGCACGGCGACGGGATCGGGCCAGGCGGCGCGGAACAGGTCGACGAAGCCGTCGTCGGCCAGCAGGGTGGAGACGGGCCAGTCGAGCACGAGGTCGAAGTCCTGGTCTTCGTTGCCAGCGATCCAGTCGAGGTGCGAGGGGGCCGACAGCGTGCCCATGAGCAGGGTGGCTTCGTCCCTGCCCGAGGCGTCGACGAGGACGTCGAGGGCCTCGGACAGCTCGGCGTACCGGGTCTCGGCTTCCAGCGTCCGGATCTCGGCGGGGGTGGCGCCCTCGGCGGCGAGCGCAAGCCCCGAGGGGATCTCGGTGAGGTGCGTGTTGAAGACCCGCAGGGGGCTGCCGTCCGGCAGGATGAGGCGGGCGCCGTAGGCGTAGACGTCGGCGACGAGCAGCGCGTCGATGGGGTAGCGCGACAGGATGCGGACGTCCTCGGCGCCGTGGACCTCGGGCCAGGTCGACGCCAGCGCGGCGGCGACCTCGCCGAACGCTGTTCGGGAGCAGTCCTGCAGGGCGACGACCTCGGCGCCGGCTTCCACGATGATGGTGGCGACCTCGGCGGTGCCCCCCTCTCCCTTGCTGGCGCTCTCCCAGGTGTTGAAGCTGAGCACCGTCAGCGCGCCCTCGACCGGCGGCGGGACCGGGTCGGTGCTGCCGGCGACGACGTCGAAGGCCGCCGACACGGTCACCTCGCCGGCATCGAGCAGCCAGGCTTCGTAGCTGCCGGGGGCGAGGCTGACAGGGTGAAAGCGGACGGGGGCCGCGCCAGTGCCGCTGTTGTGGCGGTAGAGCGCGTCGGCTTCGCTGTCGGCGTCGGCCGGCAGCAGCAGCACCTCGCCGGAGCCCTGGACGGTGGCCAGGATGCGCTCGCCGACCGCGTAGACGGCCTGATCCAGGCTCAGGGCGGGCTCGACGCCGCCGTCGCCGTAGCCGGTGTCGCCGCCGCCTCTGCCTCCGCCGTCTGCGCTGGCGCCGCCGTCGGATCCGCCGCCGGTGGTGCCGCCGCTGTCGGTCGCGTCACCGGGCGGAGGGCCCTGGTCCAGCGAGGTCGCGGTGCAGCAGAGCAGCAGGGTCAGGAGCATGCGGGGATGGTAGGCGCTGCCGCGGCCGGTGGTCGGATCAGGTCGTCGCGGTCCGAGGGCGGCGCGACAGCCACAGGGCGGCGGGCAGGCTGCAGAGGAGGGCGGCGCCGAGCCAGGCGGCGACGGCCCCGGCGGCCGTGCCCAGGGCGGGCAGCAGCCAGGCGGCGAGGAGGGCGTAGCCGGCCACAGCGGAGGATCCGAGGATCAGCGGCCCGACCGCGCCGAGGGGGACGGCTTCGCCCTGGGACAGCCACAGGCTGACCATGGTGGTGGTGAAGATGGCGGGGAAGACGCTGGCGATGCCGGCGAGCAGTGGCTGGCCGGTGGCGGCGACGAGGACGGAGACGCCGATGGCGGCGGCGGCGAGCAGCCCGCGGGCCAGCAGGGTGAGGGGACCGACGGGGCGGTGGCCGCGGGGAGCGGGCAGGGGGCGGAGGCAGGCGGCGACGCCCACGGCGACGATGAGGGCGGTGGTGCCGACGCCGAGGAGGGCGACGGGGAGGCCGCGGGCCCGCCACCAGGCGCCACCGGCGACGACGGCGACGGCGCCGATCAGCCACGCCGACAGGGACAGGGCGACCATGGTGGCGAGGCGGCGACCGAGGGCCTGCGCCGGCAGGCGCGGGGGGAGCACGCGCCACAACCACAGGAACACGGCGTTGAGCAGCATGCCGGCCGGGACGGAGAGCATGGCGTCGCGGAGCTGGTCGGCCCCGGGTGCGGTGGCGGCGATGCCGAGTGAGGCGGGGACGATGGTCGTTGGCAGCGAGCCGAGGACGCCGCCGAGGCGGCCGCCCCAGCGCTCGATGGCGACGGTGGCGCCGATTGCGACGAGGCCGGCGAAGGCGGCTGACAGCAGCGCGGAGCCGGGGGCGAGCATGCCGCCGGCTATCCCGCCCCGGGTCTCTGGGGTGCGGCGGCGCCCGGGGGGCGGACGCGCGTCAGGCAGGAGCAGCGGCGGGGGTCGTGACGACGACGGCCTCCACGACCTGGGGCGCGTCGCGCAGGAGCAGGCCGACGCCGAGCAGCAGAGGCAGGGCCTTGTCGTCTTCCGGGCCGAAGGTCTGGTTGAGGCTGAGCAGGGCCAGGGCGATGCCGACTGGCGCGCTGACGCGGGCGATGGTCGTGGCGCCCTTGCGGATGCCGGCGAAGACGGGGCCGACCGTGGGGACGCGGGGCAGCAGGTCCCAGATGGGGCCGGTGGTGCGGCGCAGCAGCTCCAGCGCGGCGAGGCGGCTGCCGGCGGCGCCTGCGCCCCCGGCGACGCCGGTCCAGGCCGGCCACAGGGTCTTGCGCAGGCGGTCGAGGGTCTCGGGGCGCACGGCGTCGAGGCGGGTGACCCGCCCGCCGGGGAGCAGGGCGCGGGTGAGGGCGTCGAGGCGCGCCCAGGCGTCGCCCTGGGGCAGGGTGGTGTCGGTCTTGCGGGCGACGCGGTCGACCAGCCGGTCGAGGCTGGCCGGCATGACGGCGTTGCCGAGGGGGGTGTGGGTGCGGGACCACAGGGCGGCGACGATCTGCTCGGCGAGGGCGGCGGGGTCGTGGGGGTCGGCCGGGGCGAGGTCGGCGGCCTGCAGCACGGCGGCGAGGTCGTCGGGGCGGCAGAGGCGGAGGCGTGCGGCGACGTCGGCGCGGGTGACGCGGGCGTTGGTGGCGTCGGCGGTCTGGGTGGTGGTCGGCATGGTCGCTCCTGCCAGGGCTTGGACGCTGCCGGTGGGGCCGGGTTCCACCCGGGGCTACGGCGGGACCGCGCGCAGCATTGCCGGCGCCTCTTCGTGGATGACACGATAGCGCCCGCCCGTGCCCACCCTCCGCCAGCGCCTCGCCGCGGCCTCGCCGCCCGTGTCCATGAAGAAGGCCTGGCGTGCCTGGCTGCAGGCGGCGCGGGCGGCGCGGAGGGCGACGGGAGCGGCGCTGCAGGTCGGGGACCGGGCGTCGCTGGAGCGCTTTCTGGACCGTGACGTGGAGGTCGATGCGGCCACGCTGTCGGTGCTGAAGACCGCCCTGCGGGACCTCGTGCACGGTGACCTGCCCGAGGCGGACCGGCATCGCCTGGCCCTGCTCGTGGACGCGACTTTCGGCGGGCTGGCGCCCCCGGTGGTGGCGGCGGCCGTGGCGGTGCGGGTCGAGGGCTGGCCGCCGGGGCTCACCGGGCAGCAGCAGGCCGCCCTCGTGGGGGAGTCGCTGTCGCTGCCGCTGGGGCCGGGACGGGCCGCGGCGCTCGCCGCGGCGCTGGATGGCGTCTGCCTGGGCGGGTCCACCCTGCGTGTCGAAGCCGACCTGCCGGCGGGGGGCGTCCTGCCGCCGGTGCCGCGCGCGCTGCGGGACCGCTCGCCGCGTGGCGCGCGCGCCTGGCTGCCCCACCTCGACGCCGAGGGGCGGCTGTCGCTGAGCGATCGCGCCCTCGCCACGCGCCAGGCGGCGTGGCTCGGTCGCCCCGTGCTGCTCGACGCCTTCTGTGGCTGCGGGGGCAACGCCATCGCCGCGGCGCTGGCGGGCCACCGCGTCGTGGCCATCGAGCGCGACCCCGGCCGGGCCGCCCTCGCACGTCGCAACGCCGCGGCCCTGGGCGCTCGGCTGGAGATCCTCGAGGGAGACGCCGTCGAGCTGCTGCCCGGCCTCCTCGACCGCTTCCCCGACGCCGGCCTGCTGCTCGATCCGCCCTGGGGCGGGGCCGGCAGCGGGCGGCAGCCGGTGCGCTTCGAGGCGCTGCTGCCCCTGCCCTTGGACCTGGTGGCCCGGGCCTCGGCGGTGCTGCTGAAGGCGCCGCCGGCGCTGTCGCTGGACAGCCTGCCGCCGCCGTGGCGGTGGCGGTGGCGCTTCGAGCTGTCGCCGCCGGCCGCGGACGGACGGGCCGTGGTGCTCGCGCTGAGCTGCCGGGGGGCGCAGGGCTGAGGACGCGGCCAGCGCTGCGGCCACGCCGGGTCGCGGGCCCCCCCGCGGGTATGCTCGGCCCGTCGCCGGAGGTGTTGCCCGTGCCTGTTTCCAAGCTCCCACCGGTCCTGGGGCTGCTGGCCGTCGTGCTCATCCTGGCGCTGCTGCTGCAGGCGCGCCCTGCGCTGGCGCGCGGGAAGCGAGCGGCGCCCGCCGCGGAGCCTGCGATGGCGCCCTCGGCCGTCTGGCTGAGCGCCGACGACCTCGTCGTGCTCGACGACGGCAGCACCGAGCTGCGCCTGGCGCCCGGCCAGCGCGCGGTGCTGTCGCCGGCTCCCCCGACCGACCTCCTCGACGTGCAGATGCTGGTGCTGCCGGTGCGCTCGCTCGCCCCGGCGGGTAGCCCCCCGGCCGAGCTGGAGCTGCGGATCCTGAGCACGACGGGCGCGATGCACTGGCGCCCCTTCGAGGTGGCCTGGACCGCTCCGGGGCGGGTGGAGATCCCGCTGGGGCTGACCCGCAGTGGCGATGCGGGCCCCGTGTCGGACTGGTCGCACATCTCCGGCATCGAGCTCTTCGCACGGAACGGGGCCTTGCTGGCGGTGGGGGCGCCACGCTTGATCGAGGGCGAGGGGCCCGGTGCGGCGTGGACCTCGGTCGACCAGGTGGCGGTGGCGGCCTTCGGGCCGCGTGACGTGCGCCGGGTGGCTGGTGAGACCGTGGGCGTCGTCACGGACGTCGACGACGCCGATGTCGACGCGATCCAGCGGCTCGGCGACGACGTCTCGGCGGTCCTCGACCGCATCCTCCCGGGGCTGCCCCCGGCCTGCGGACCGGCGATCTTCATCCTCACCGCGGACCGCGAGGGCTGGTTCGACGCGCTGGCGCACGTGACCACGGCCATGGGCGGCGACCTGCAGGGCGCCAACGGGGGCGGTCTCACCCTGCAGGGGCTCTCGACGGTCGGCTGGGACCCTCAGCAGCGCGAGGCCCGCCCGGTGATCGCCCACGAGCTGGCCCACGCCCTCCTCGATCGCCGCTGCTGGATGCCCGACGAGATCGGCTGGCTGGACGAGGCGGTGGCTGTGCGGGTGCAGCTCCACTTCTACCCGCAGGAGGGGCTGACCGAGGACATGCGGGGCTGGCGGCGCAAGCCGCTGGCGCGGGTGCTCGATGGCCGGCGCGTGCCGTCGGGCAGCTACTGGCAGGCGGTGACGGCCATGGAGATGCTGCGCGGGCACGACCGCTACGCCGAACACTGGCCAGCGCTGCTCCAGGCGATCCGCAGACAGGGTAGCGGGGATCTGCGTCCGCTGGTGCAGCCGGTGCTCGGTGTCGACATGGACGCGCTGCAGGCGGACTGGGAGCGGTGGGTGGAAGAGCAGCCGGCTCCCGGACCGCTGCCGGAGGCGGCGGCAGCGCCTTGATCGGGCGACCACGACGCCGATGTCGTGTTCTGGCCGGCCGTGGGCACGCGCACCGCACACACGCCCCGTGGCGACGGCGTCTGCATAGTGGCACGACGCTTGCGTCTCCATGCCACGATCCCACCCCGGAGCCGCCATGCGCACCCTGCCGATCCTCGCCCTCGCCCTGGTGACCGCCCGTCCCGCGGCGGCAGCTCCCGACGCCGTCCTGGGTGCCGCCGCCGGCTGGTTCGCCGACACGCCGGCCCTGGGGGTCGCGCTGGACACGACGGCTAGCGCCACGCGCACCGTGCAGGCCCGCGTCGACGGCAGCCTGTTCTCTCGCTTGCCGCTGTACTCTGGCACCACCCCGCTGGCCGGCTACGCCGAGCTGGAGCTGACGGCCGCGGTCCGCCTGTCCCCCAACGACCGCCTCGGGCTGTCCGTGGCCGGCGAGCTGATGGCCACGGGCGCCCGTGACCAGGACTGCGGGATGGGTGACGGCTGCCGCTGGTACTCCGCCGCTCAGCTCGGTCCTGCGGTCCTCGTCGCAAGCTGGGCCCCCGGGCTTCGTTGGGCACGGCGCACCTCTGCGGGCGGCGGCCTCGACCTGGGTGTCGCTCCACAGCTCGTCATGCAGTGGGACTACGGGCTGCCCATCCTGCGCATCGACCTCGACATCATTCGCCCCTCGGGCTGGGTCTTCGGCCTGGAGACGAACCGCTACGGCGGCCTGGCGACGGTCGGCCACCGGATCTGACCGCCACGGTCGAGGGGGCGTGTGCCGCCGGGACCCGCGCGGCGACGCGGTCTCTGTGTCCTCCTGTCACGGTGGGGGACGGGACGGCCCGAGGGACGCTATTGTCGAGATCCCGGGTCCTGGGCCCGCGGCAGGAGGCGGCGATGTCGGACAAGCAGGCCAAGCAGCGACCGCGAGGCTTCTCGTGGAGCAGCCTGGACAGCGCCTTTCCGTTTCGCTCGCCGACGAAGCCGCCCCACGATCAGCACGGCGACGAAGAGGACGAGGGCGTGGCTGACAACGGCGCGTCCTTCGACGGCGAGGAAGCGCTGGACCCGGCGGCCGCGCTCGCGGGCGACGACGAAACCGCGCCCCCCGATCTCGCAGGGGTGTTCCTCGGGGCGGGAGCGGCCGCGTCCCCTGCCGAGGATGCGGCCCCGCCGGTGGCGCGCTGGCCGGGCCAGGACGACCGCCTCGCGGCGGTCCGCAAGCTGATCCCGCGGTCGAAGGAAGCGGACCCGCCACCGCCCGGCGCGCCGGACTCGGCCCTGCCCGAACCTCCGCCCGAACCACGTCGCGGTGTGTCCCGGCGGCAGCCGCCGCGCCGCGTGGTCGAAGAGTCGCGTCCGACGCGCCGCTTCCGTCCGCTGGAACCCAAGGACCTCCACGAAGCTGGGCTGCCCGACGGCCTGGTCGAGTCACTGACCGCCAAGCACCTGTACAACGCACCGGGTGCGAGCGGCCGGGCGCTGGCGCACGACATGGGGCTGCGGCCGCGCATCGTCACGCGCATCCTCGAAGACTTCAAGATGCGCCGCCTCGCCGTGCACCGCAGCGCGGCGGCCATGGGCGACTTCTATTACGAGCTGACCGAGGAGGGCCGCGACATGGCCCGCGGCCTGCTCAAGGACAGCCGCTACGCCGGTCCGGCGCCGGTGCCGCTGGACCAGTACGTCGAGAGCGTCAAGCTGCAGGCGATCTCCACCGAGAAGCCCAAGATGCCCCAGCTCCGCGGGGCCTTCGCCGACCTCAACGTGTCCGAGCAGGTGCTCAACCGCATCGGCCCCGCCGTGACCCACGGCAAGGGGCTGTTCATGTACGGGCCGCCGGGCAACGGCAAGACCTCGCTGGCCGAGCGGATCACCCGGGCCTACGGCAGCACCGTGTACATGCCGTACGCGATCTACGCCGGCGGTCACATCATCCAGGTCTTCGACCCGGCCGTGCACGTGCCCGTGGACGAGTCCGACGTCCACCCCGGCAAGCACGGCGAGCGCCTGGACCGGCGCTGGATCCGCTGCCGGCGGCCGACGGTCATCGTCGGTGGCGAGCTGACCATGGAAGCCCTCGACGTGGCCTTCGACGACATCGAGGGGATCTGCGAAGCCCCCATCCAGGTCAAGGCCAACTGCGGAACCCTGGTCATCGACGACTTCGGGCGGCAGCGCATGCAGCCCGACGAGCTGCTGAACCGCTGGATCGTCCCGCTGGAGAAGCAGGTCGACTTCATCGCCCTGCCGGGCGGCCGCAAGGAAGCCTTCCCGTTTGAGTGCCTGCTGGTCTTCTCGACCAACATGGAACCCAAGGACCTCGTCGACGAAGCCTTCCTCCGCCGGATCCCCTACAAGCTGGAGATCACCGACCCCGACGAGCTGACCTTCCGGGCGCTGCTGGACTCCCAGTGCCGGGCACTGGGCCTGACCATGGAAGAGGGCATCGCCGACTACCTGATCACGACCCACTTCCGCGCGCGGGGGCGGCCGATGCGCTACTGCCACCCGCGCGACCTGATGCTGCAGGTGGCCAACCTGCGACGCTTCCGCCAGCAGGAGCCGCTCGTCGATCGGGAAGCCATCGACGAAGCCGTCCTGCTCTACTTCTCCTTGCTCTGAGGGGTCCATGGTCCGCGCCCTGCTGCTCGCTGCTGTCCTGGCGCGCCCCGCCGACGCGGCCTCGCGGCTGGTCGTCGTGGTGCAGGGGCCGTACAACGTCGTGCTCGACCAGGTCCCGGTGACCTCGGCGGCCAGCCTCGGCAAGACGACGCTGGCGGTCGACCCGGGGCGGCACCAGGTCCAGGTCCGCGACACGGCGGGCGTGGTGCTGTACTCGGCGGCGATCATGGTGCCCGACGGCACCAGCGCGACGGCCACCTGGGACGGCACGGCCATGACCTACGTCGGCGCCTACGAAGCCACGGCGGTGACGGTCGAGGGGGACGCGCCGCTGAAGGCAGAGGGCGACGAGCCGGCGCCGGAAGACACGGCGGCGCTCGACGCCGCCAACGACCAGGACGAGGGCAACCAGCTCGCCAGCGCCCACGGCCAGCGGGCGGTCGACGACCACCACGCCGTCGGCGGGCGCATCCCGACCGAGGTCACCGACGTGGTCGGCGACGTCGCCACGACGACGCTCGGCGTGTCCAACCCGACGACCAACCTCGTGTACGGCGCGGCGGCGGGCGCGGTCTACATGCTGGACACGGCGGCCGCCGGAGGGATCGGGCCGCGGTACTCGCCGGACGCCCGCCAGGGCAACCCCAACGTGCCGCCGCCGGTGCTCGAAGAGGTCCGCTTCCACAACGAGGGCGGGCGGCCCATGCGGGTCTACGTCGACGGCATGTGGCTGGACGACTTCGCAGAGGGCGAGACCGACAAGACCTTCAAGCTCGAGGT
The DNA here is from genome assembly GCA_964599085.1 of uncultured Enterobacterales bacterium. Taxonomy (GTDB): domain Bacteria; phylum Myxococcota_A; class UBA796; order UBA796; family UBA2385; genus J125. The sequence goes on from CAZRFD010000041.1 coordinate 16,138, forward strand.
AGGCAGCCGCCAGCTCCAGTTCGCCGATCTGCAGCGCCAGGCCGTGATCTACCAGGGCTCGCTGCGGGTGAAGGAGGACTACGTCATCGACCTGTCCTTCTCGCCCACGCAGGCCCCACAGGCGACGAACGCCAACTGGGCCTGGGCGCCGCAGTAGGGGGGGAGCGTGGACGAACAGCTCCGAGCGGCGGCCCGGGCCGCCTTTGCGGCGCTCGTGCGGGTCGACGGCGATGACCTGGATCTGGCGCAGGCCGCGGCGCTGGTCGCCGCCGAGGAGCAGCCGGGCGTGGACGCCGCCGAGGTGGTGGGCGCGCTGGATGGCCTGGCGACGGGCCTGTTCATCCCGCCGGACGACGACATCGTGGTCAAGGTCGCGCGGCTCAACCACCACCTGTTCGAGACGCTCGGCTTCCGCGGCGACGAAGACGACTACCATGCCCCGGACAACAGCCTGCTGGACCGGGTGATCCAGCGGCGGCGCGGGCTGCCCATCCTGCTGTCGCTGGTGGCGATGGAGGTCGGTCGGCGGGTGGGGGTGCCGCTCGACGGCATCGGCTTCCCCGGGCACTTCCTGGTGCGGCCGCGGGGAGCGGACCCGGCCTTCTACGTCGACGCCTTCGCCGGGGGTCGGATCCTGCGGGAAGAGCTGCTGACCGTCCGCCTGCCCGAGGGTGGGGACGCGGCGCTGGACGCCGTGACGGATCGCCAGCTCCTGCTGCGGCTCAACCGCAACCTCAAGCAGAGCTACCTCCAGCGACGGGACGTGGCCGGTGTGCTGCGCGCCTGCGAGCGGCTGCTGCTGCTCGACCCGACGTTGCTCGGTGAGCGGCGGGACCGGGCCCTGCTGCTTGGTCAGCTCGGCCGCCTGGACGCGGCCATCACAGAACTGACCGCCTACCTCGACCACATCCCCGACGGGCGCGAGGCGCAGGCGCTGCGCCAGCACCTCGCCAAGCTGATCTCGCGGCGGCTGAAGGGACGGAGCTGACGGGCCCGGGGGGCGCCACGGGCCGCTCGGCTCGCGCCTCTACACCTCGTGCCCCAGCGCCTTCTTCAGCGGTCGGTTGAAGGCCCACATGGCCAGGCCGGTGCCGACACCCAGCACGGTCAGCATCATGAAGAAGCCGTCGCGGGGCAGCACGCCGTAGAGGCTGCCGATGAGGCCGGAGAGGTAGTTGCCGAGGAAGCTGGACAGGAACCAGACCCCCATCATCAGCGAGACGATGCGGATGGGGGCGACCTTGGTGACCAGCGACAGGCCGACCGGCGACAGGTAGAGCTCGCCGACGGTGAGCATCAAGGTGGCGGCGAGGGGCCAGAACATGCTGCCCATGCCGTCGCCGACGACGTGTGCGCCCCACACCATGATGAGGAAGCTCAGGCCGAGCACGATGCTGCCGATGGCCATCTTGGCGACGCTGGAGGGCTCCTTGCCGCGGCGCTCCTGCCACTTCCAGAAGCCCAGCAGCAGCGGCGTGCCGAGCATGATGACGAAGGGGTTGAAGCTCTGGTACCAGGTGCTGGGGATGGTGAAGCCGAGGATGGTCGGCCAGATGGTCTGTTCGTCGGCCCAGAGCTGCATGGTGTTGCCCTGCTGCTCGTAGACGGCCCAGAAGACGACGTTGAGCCCGCAGAGCGCCGACAGGGCGATGACCCGGCGCCACTCGTCCTTGGTGAGCTTGTCGTCGGCGACGCTTTCGTGCGCTGCCTTCTTCTGCATGACGTTGTCGGCGGCGAGGTGCTTCTGGCCGATGGTGTAGATGACGAGGCCAGCCATCATGCCGACGCCGGCGGCGCCGAAGCCCCAGTGCCAGCCGTAGACGGCGGCCAGCGTGCCGCAGACCAGGTTCGACAGGAAGGCGCCGAGGTTGATCCCGACGTAGAAGATCGAGAAGGCACGGTCCCTGCGGTGGTCACCCTCGGGGTAGAGGCCGCCGACCTGCGTCGAGATGTTGGGCTTGAAGAAGCCGTTGCCGAAGATGAGGAACAGCAGGGCGAGGAAGAACATCGCCTCGCTGGCCATCAGGAAGTGGCCGATGGCCATGAGGATGCCGCCCACGAACACGGTCTTGCGCTGGCCGAGGTAGCGGTCGGCGACGTAGCCGCCGAGCACCGGCGTCAGGTAGACCAGGCCGGTGTACAGCCCGTAGAGCTGGCTGGCCAGGGGCTGGATCTCGAGGTGGCCGAAGATGGACTCGAGCACCGACCGGATCGTGTGCAGACCGATGACCTGGCTGGGGTCGCCGGTGATCATCTCCTCGCTGCCCTGGCGGGCCTGCCGCGTCTCGACGAAGAGGTAGTTGACCATGTACAGCACGAGCAGGCCGCGCATGCCGTAGTAGGAGAAGCGCTCCCACATCTCGGTGAAGAACAGGAAGAACAGGCCTGGCGGGTGGCCGATCTTGTCTTCGAAGGCGGTGTGGGGGACGGTGCGCTCAGCGGGCGCGGAGCTGTCGGCGGACATCACGGATCCAGGAACGAGGCGGGGTGAGGGGAGCGGCAGCCTACCGCTTGGAGGCGCGGCTGTGGGGCGCAGTGTGCGCGCCCCCGGTTGAGCGTGGTCACCGGAGATCGATGGGGGCCAGGACGATGACGCTGTAGCCGACGCAGCGGCCGGTGCCCTCGTTGCGGTAGCCGTGGCGCTGGTCGCCGCGGAAGGCGACGACGTCGCCCTCGGCCAGCGTCCAGGTGCGGCCGGCGACGGTCAGCGTGAGCTGGCCGGTCTCGCAGGCGAGGTACTCGCGGGTGCCGGGGGTGTGGGGCACGCCGGTCATGGCAGCGCCGGGCTCCAGCTCCAGGCGCTCCAGGTCGAGGCCGGGCGTGGGGTCGGGCAGCAGGTTGCGGATGGTGACCCGGCCCCGGCGGCGGGTCTTCAGTTCGGTGGCCTTGTAGAGGCGGCCGGTGGAGCGGGGCGGGGCGATCAGCTCTTCGATGGTCACCTGCAGCGCGCTGGCCACGCGGACGAGGACCGCCAGCGTGGGGTTGCTGCCGCCGGCTTCGAGCGTCGCCCAGGTCGGGCGCGGGACCTCTGCCAGGGCGGCGGCGCGGGCCTGGGTGAGGCCGCGGGCTTCGCGGAGCTGGCGGAGGTTGTCCGCGAGGTGGCGGGGGATGTCGCTCTGCGTGTCGGGCATGGCGGGACCAGGGGGTCTGCGCCGGCTATCCAGTCGTTGTCTCTTCGTCAGCCCGGCCGACGCCTCGACCGGCCCACCAGCGCGGCCAGGCCGAGCAGCAGGCCGCCGAGTGATGTCGGCGGCGCGCTCGCGCAGCCCCCGGGGAGCGCGTCGAGGGGCCAGGCATCGCCGGGCGGGTCCCCAGGGGGCGGGTCGTCGTCGTCACAGCAGCTCCAGTCGCCGCCGTCGCCGCTGGTGCCCGTGTCGGTGGCGCCGCCGTCGGTGGTGCCGCCGTCGGTGGTGCCGCCGTCCGTCGCGGCGCCGTCGCCGTCGCCGGTCGTGCCCCCATCGGTGGCCCCGCCGTCCGTCGCGCCGCCGTCGCCCTCGTCCCACACGCCGCCGCAGGAGATCGACAGGCTGAGATCGCTGGTCGCGCCCTCCCAGCCGTCGACGACGATGGTGTAGACATGGCCAGCCGTCGCCGAGAAGCTCACCTGCTCGTCGCTGGCGTCGGAGTTGTCGCTGGCGCCCAGGCAGCCGCTGGCGTCGCAGTCGCTGTCGTCCAGCACGAAGAGGTCGAGGTCGGCGGACAGGCCGCTGAGGCTCACCTGCACCGTCTCGTCGAGGCTGGTGTGGAACTGCCAGGCCAGCTCGGGGCCCGTGTAGACCCACTCCACGCAGCCATAGGCGGCGTGGGTGCTGGTGCTGCCGGCGGCGTCGTTGCGGGTGCTGCGGGCGTCGCCGCAGGTGAGCAGTTCTACGGGCTCGCACTCGGGTGTGTCGGCGCAGACGGGAGAGGGCAGGCCGAGGTAGTCGCCCTGGTCGACCCACCGGGAGCTGCCGCTGCTGCTGCAGCTCCCCGAGAAGGGGTCGACCTGGTTGCCGCTGGCGTCGCGGACCTCGAAGTGCAGGTGCGGCCCCGTCGAGTAGCCCGAGGAGCCCACCTGGCCGAGGTGCTGGCCGCAGGTGACGCTGTCACCAGGCGCGACGGCCACCGACCACTGCTTCATGTGGCCGTAGATGGTCTGGCTGCCGTCGCCGTGCTGCAGCCAGACGTAGTTGCCGTAGCCCCCACCGCCGGCGCAGTCCCCGGTGGAGCACTCGTCGTACTCGCCGTCGTTGGTGTAGAGCACCACCCCATCGGCCGCGGCGACGATGTCACGGCCGGCGTCCATGCCCTCCCAGCTCCCGACGCCGAAGTCGCTGCCGCGGTGGCCGCTGTAGGTCTCTCCGCCGCATGCCCAGTCGGTGACGCCGCCCTCGTCGTAGTAGGCCGTCGGGTAGAAGTAGCCGTAGTCGCTGTCGGCGGCCGGGAAGCGGAAGGGGCCGCCGACAGCCGGGGCGATGAGTAGGACCGTCAGCACCCCTGCAGGGTAGCGGCTGCGGACCCAGCACGGGGGGCCGTGCCGCCCTGTGGCTATGATGCCGCCGCCTCCCCGGAGCCGCCATGTCCCATGACCGCCTGTTCGACGCCCTGATGGAGAGTGCGGAGGACCACCACCTCTCGCGCAGCGAGCGCCGGGCCCTGCGGGCCATCCTCGAAGAGGTCGAGCTGTCCGACGACCAGCGCCTCTCGCTTCAGCGCCGGGTGGTCCAGGCTGTGGCCGACCGGTTGTCCGATCACCGCGATCGCGCCCTCGTTCACTGGTTGGGCGATGCGCTCGCCCTGCTTGCCCCGCGAAGCGACCGCCGCTTCCACAGCAGCCGGGCCTTCTTCGGCCCGGCCGATCCGATGGTCGAGACCATCGCCGCCGCCATCGACGCCTGTCGCCGGCAGCTCGACGTCGCCGTGTTCACCATCACCGACGACCGGCTTTCCCGTGCCCTGGTCGACGCCCACGACCGAGGCGTGCGGCTGCGGGTGCTGACCGACGACGACAAGAGTCACGACCGGGGCAGCGACATCGCGCGCTTGATGCGGGCCGGGGTCACGGTGCACACCGACGCCTCGCCCTACCACTTCCACCACAAGTTCGCGGTGCTCGACGAGCGGCTGGTGATCACCGGCTCCTACAACTGGACGCGGGGGGCCGACCGCAACAACCGCGAGAACTTCCTGCTGTCCGAGGAACCGGCGCTGATCCGCCGCTACCAGCAGGCCTTCGACGCGCTCTGGGCCGAGCTGGGCGGGCGCTGAGTGGGCCGCCGCACCGCGGGCTGGGGCCGCAAGCTGCTGTACTCGCTGGTCCCCGTGGTTGTCCTGCTCTGCGGCGCCGAGATCGTGGCGCGCCTCGTCGGGCCGCCGCCCTCGCATGTGGCCGAGCACATCTTCGGCACGCCGCCGCCCTTTATCGAGCTGGACCCGGCCGTCGGCTGGCGGTACACCCCCGGCGCTCTGGTGCACGATCCCGACTACGAAGCCTGGGCGCGCGTGCACGGCCTGCCCATCCCGCCCAGTGTGGAGATGACGATCAACGATCGCGGGATGCGGGACACGCCTGTCGGACCGGACAAGCCGCCGGGCCAGCTCCGGGTCTACAGCATGGGGGACTCGTCGGTCTTCGGCAGCGGCACGCCGTGGGATGAGAGCTTCTCGCAGCGCCTGGAGCGCCGGCTCAACCGCGCCCGCGGCCACGATCCCGACGCCGAGCCCCGCGCCGTCGAGGTGATGAACGCCGGCGTGGCCGGCTACAGCAGCTTCCAGGCCATGGCGCTGCTGGAGGACAACCTCGACCTGCAGCCCGACGTCGTCATCGCCTACCTGATGAACTCCGACCTGATGGAGTACCGGGGCAGTCCGGACTCGGTGTGGTTCCACAAGTGGTACCGCGGCGTCGATCTGTCCGTGCTGCAGCACTCCACCGCCCTGCGCTGGCTGAGCTGGTGGCACTCCTACGTCCTGCCCCTCCGTCGGGCGGCCGACGGGATGTTGCTGCGGGTGCGGGTCGAGGACTTCCGCGAAAACCTCCGCGGGCTACTGTCGCTCTCCCGGCGCCACGACTTCGCCGTGATCTTCGTCGTGCCTCCGCTCCCCAGCGACCTCGAGCACCCCGAGGACGCGCGCCTGCACCTGCTGCGCGGGCCCGACGACCGAGCCCGCATGGAGGCGGATCTGCAGCAGGCCGTCGCCGCCGAGCACTGGACCGGCCAGACCCGCACCCACTTCCGCGAGGCCATGGTGCTGGAGGCCGATGCCGCCGGCGTGCCCATCGTGGACGGTCCCACCCTGTTCCTGGACGCCTGGCAGGCCGCACCGGATCGCTACCAGGGCGCAGACGCGCTGTTCGTGGACCGCATCCACCCGTCCAGCGCCGGCCACGCGCTGCTGGCGGACGCGCTGGAGCCGCTGGTGGAGGGGGCGTTGGAGGGGAAGTGAGGTGAGGGCAGCGGCGTCGTCCCGGCGCCAGGTCTCCTCTCCGAGCCGCTCCGACGAGGCCGCGAAGACGCCCGCGGCCACCCCCGCGGGACGGACTGACATTCTGCGTCACCTGACGCTGCGCGTCACGCCGCAGGTGCCCCGTAGGGGCGCCTGCCCTGGCCGAGCGTGCGGGTCCATCGGGGCGCCGCCCGCGCGAGAGCGCGCAGTGGCAGTGCATCCTCGGGATCCGAGGACGGTGTGATGTGACGGCTGTGTGTCCGTGGCTTGGATCTTGCAAAGCTCATTCCAGCCGAGGCTCGTGTCCAGCGAGTCTGCCGCTCCTGGCCCGCTTCATGTACCACCCCTTCAGCAACCGGCGGACACACGTCCCGGGTCGTGCCCGTCTGGAGGGTGCCGCGCTGCCCTATGGGTGATGGTGCCTGGGCGGGGGTTGGTCTCCCGCGGGCACGACCTCGGCCCCTCTCTCACCCTCGCGGCTCCGGGACGCCGCGGGGGTGAGTGGTCGGGCCGTGCGCGACCTACTGCAGCTCGCGTCCTTCCAGGATGCGGCGGGTCTGGGTGGGACCCCAGGTCTCGCTGTGGCGCAGGGGCCGTGGTTCCGCCTTCTGCCAGCCCCCGAGCGCGTCTTCGACGGCCTGGGCCGCCGCGATGGTCAGGCCGTCGGCACCCTGGCGCCCGACGATCTGCACGCTGACCGGCAGGCCGCGGGCGTCGAAGCCGGTGGGGACGACGGTGACGGCGTTCTGCATGACGTTGAAGATGGCCGTGCAGCCGGCGTGAAACGGCGTCGTCCACGCGCCGCGGTGCTTGGGGGCCGGGCGCGTGTAGGGCGGGTGCAGCAGGACGGCGTCGCCCGTGAGCAGCTCGTCGAGCTGCTGGCGCAGGGCCTGCCCCTCTTCCAGGAAGCGACGCGACAGCGCGGGCACGAAGCCGGTGAGCACCTCGCCGAGGGTGACGAGCAGCGCGTCCCACGAGTACCGCGGGCGCCCCACGGCGTGGCGGAGCAGCTCGACGCCGACGTTGAGGCGCTGCCCCTCGCCGAGGATCTCGCTGTAGGGGTGGCTGGATGCCTCCGCCAGCATGCTGCTCCAGATCTCGATGGCCTTGCGCATGCGGTCGAGGCGGGCCTGCTGCACCGTGGCGCCGCGGTCGGCGAGGGCCGCGGCGGCGCGTTGCAGGCCGAGCCGCATGTTGCCGTCGACGGGCAGGCCGATGTCGTCGAGGGTGTAGACGGTCAGGCCGCGCAGGTCGACGGTGGTCGGGTCGCGCAGGTCCATGGCCCGGCAGTGGGGGTCGATCCCGTCGGGGCCGGCGAGCACGGACAGCAGCGCGGGCAGGTCGCGGGCGCTGCGGCAGAGCGGTCCGGTGCCCAGGTACTGCAGGGTGTCGTCGATGAAGTCGGGGAACTGCCCGGAGTTGGGGATGAGGCCGCCGCTGGGCTTGTGGCCGATGGTGCCGCACATGGCGGCGGGGATCCGGATGGAGCCGCCGATGTCGCTGCCGAGCCCGACCGGGCTGGCGCCGGACGCGACCAGGGCGGCTTCTCCGCCCGATGAGCCGCCGGGGGTGCGCGTCAGGTCCCAAGGGTTGTTGGTCCGGCCGTAGACGAGGTTGGTCGTCTCCATCCACAGGCCGCCCTCGGGCACGTTTGTGACGCCCATGACGATGAAGCCGGCGGCGCGCAGGCGGGCGACGGCGGTGGCGTCGCGCTGCTCGATGCGGCCCTTGCGGGCGACCAGCCCCGCGGTGCGGGGCATGCCGGCGACCTGGAAGAACTCCTTGATGGTGCAGGGCACGCCGTGGAAGGGCGGCAGGTCGTCGGGCGTGCCGGCCAGCCGTTCCCGTGCCTGGAGGGCTTCGGCGCGCGCCTGGTCGAAGCGCCGGGCGACCATGGCGTTGAGCAGCGGATCGACCTGCTCGATGCGGGCGATGTGAGCGTCGACGAGGTCGACCGGGGACAGGCGGCCGGCGCGGATCTCAGCGGCCAGCGTCGTCGCTGGCGCGGTCAGCAGGTCGAGGCTCAGGTGCCGACCTGGGTGGCCAGGAAGGCGGCGAGGCCGATGACCGCCGAGACGAGCATCATGGCCAGGAGCAGCGCGCCGACGCTGCCGCCGGCTTCGTCGGTGGTGGGCACCTGCACGGCCGGGGCGAGGTCGGCTTCGGGCAGCGGTGCGACCGGCTGGTGGGCCAGGGTGGGTTCGGTGTTGTCGTGCACCGGCGCTTCGACGACGCGATCTTGTGGGGCCAGGTCCTGTGGTGCGTCGAGGACGACGTGGCCGATGGACTGGTTGGCCTGCACCCGGGCGGCGACCGCGGCCAGCAGTTCCGCCGTGCTGGCCATGGCCGTCGGTTCCTCGGACGCGTCTTCTTCGGTCTCCGGGTCGGGGAGGTCGAAGTCGTCGAGGTCCAGCAGTGCTGCGCCTTGGGGGTGGTCGAACACGGTCGTTCCTCGGTGGCCGCGCCACGCTCGCATCACGGTGATGCGGGTTGGAGGGGGGTGCCGGGGCGGATCGGGCGGGGCCGTCCGACCTGCCACGAACCGTCATAACCGCTGGAATCGACACCCGCTGGGCCTTTGCACTTCCCTGCGGCGGAGTGAGCGCGGCGGAGTGGCCGGCGCGGGGGGGCCGGTCCGGCCGCCGCGGGGCGGCGTGTGCGCTCCGCGGCTCGCCGCAGTAGAGCGGGCCGCCATGGACCTCCTCGACCGGACCCTGAGCGCGCTGGATTGGAGCGCGGTGCTGCAGGCGCTGTCGACCCACGCGCGGACGATGCGCGGGGCGGCAGCCGCCGGAGTCCCCCGCTTCTGCGAGACCCTCGATGAGGTTCGGGAGACCTACGCCGCCGTGGTCGAGCTGCGCGAGCTGGAGGCCGTCGGCGAGCGGGTGCCGGTCGGCGCCGTCACCGACATCGCCGCCCTGCTCGAGCGGACCGAGCGCGGCCTCACCCTGGAGGGGGCCGAGCTGCAGGCGGTCGCGTCCTGCCTCGACGCCCTGGTCCACCTGCGGACCTGGGTCGAGGAGCGGGAGGCCGAGATCCCTCGCCTGCGTCTGCTTTCCATGCCCATCGAGGTCGACGGAGAGCTGCACGGCGTGCTGTCGCGGAGCTTCGACACCGGCTCGCCGCCGGAGCTTGGGGGGCTGTCCGGTCGGGAGTACCCCGAGCTGGCGCGCCTGCACGCCAAGGTGGAGTCGCTGCGCAGCCGCATCCGCTCGACGCTGGACACACTGGTAAAGACGACCCTGGGGGACGCGCTCCAGGACCAGTACATCACCCAGCGGGACGGCCGCTTCGTGCTGCCGGTGCGCGCTGACCGGCGCCGCGGTCTGGGCATCGTGCACGGGCGCTCGCAGTCGGGGGAGACGGTCTACGTCGAACCGGCCGCGGTGGTGGAGCTGCACAACGAGATGGACGAAGCGGCCCACGAGCTGCACCGCGAGGTGGGCCGCATCCTCGGCGTGCTGTCGCGGATGGTGGGGCGCTTCGCGGCGCCGCTGGCCATCGCGCTCGACGCTGCCGAGGCCATCGACCTGGTGGTGGCGCGGGTGGGCTTGATGCGCGCCCTCACCGCTGTGGTGCCTTCCGTCGGCGACGACGGCGTCATCGCCCTGCGGGCGGCGCGACACCCGGTGCTGGCGCTGCGCGGCGTCGACGTCGTACCCAACGATCTGGGGCTGGACGGCCGCTGCCAGGGCCTGGTCCTGTCGGGGCCCAACACCGGCGGCAAGACCATCGCGCTGAAGACGCTGGGGCTGGCGGCGCTCATGGTGCGGGCGGGGATCCCCGTGCCCTGCACCGAGGGCAGCCGGGTCGACTTCTTCTCGCCCGTGGTGGCGGACGTCGGCGACTGGCAGTCGGTCGAGGGGGATCTGTCGACGTTTTCGGGGCACGTGGCCGTGCTGCGGGCGGTGCTCGACGCGGTGCGGCCCGGGCGTGATGCCCACGCCCTGGTGCTGCTCGACGAGCTGGGCATGGGCACGGACCCGGCCCAGGGCGCGGCCCTGGCGCGGGCGGTGCTGGAGGCGCTGGTCGATCGTGGCGCCCGCGTCGCCGTGACCACCCACTACACGGAACTGAAGGCCCTGGCGGCGGTCGATCCCCGTTTCGAGGTGGCGGCGGTGGCCATCGAGGACGGCCAGCCGACCTACCAGCTCCTGGTGGGGACGGCGGGGGAGTCGCATGCCCTGGCCATCGCCGCTGGCCTCGACCTCGACCCCGCGGTGCTGGCGCGGGCGCGTGCGCTGCTCGGCAGCAGCACGCGGGAGGTCAGCGATCTCGTGCAGAAGCTGGAAGAGGAGCGCAGCGGGCTGGCGCGCCGGCGCCGCGAGCTGGACGCCGAAGCCGAGGGTCTGGCCGAGCGACTGGCGGCAATGCAGCGGCGCGAGGACAGGCTCGAGGAGCAGCGGCGCACCCTCGAAGACAAGCTCAGCGCGCGCTTCCAGGCTCGCATGAAGGCCAGGGAGCAGGAGCTGAAGAAGACCATCGCCCTGCTGCAGGCTCGGCCCGATCTGCGCACGGCCGGCCGGGCGCTGGCGGACGTGCGCAAGGCGATGGCCGACGCCGAGGTGTCGCGGCCAGAGAAGCCGGCCGCGCCGCCGCCCAAGGAGCTGAAGCCCGGTGACTCGGTCGTCGTGCGCAGCCTCGGCAAGAAGGGGCGGGTGGAGCGCCTGCTCAAGGGCGACCAGGTGAGCGTGCGCGTGGGCGCGCTCACCATGAAGCTGCGGCGCACCGACCTGGAGGGGACCCGGGGAGAGCGCTTCGCGGACGTAGCGCCGCGCAAGCCGAAGAAGTCGGCGCCGCCGCCGTCCACGGCGGAGCGCGGCCGGGTCGGCGGGCTGCGCATCGACGCCAACACCCTCGACCTGCGGGGGCAGCGGGTCGACGACGCCCTGGACCTGATCGACCGCTTCCTCGCCGACCTCGCAGCGCAGGGCTTCGACACCGGCTGGATCCTCCACGGTCACGGTACCGGCGCGTTGAAGACAGCGGTGCGGCGCATGCTGCCGCGACGGACGGAGGTCCGCCGGTGGCGGCCGGCCGACGCTGGCGAGGGCGGGGACGCCTTCACGGTGGTCGAGCTGGACTGAGCGGCAGAGGCCCGCCACCCCGGCGGGAGAAATCTGCCGGAGCCCAAGCGGAAAACCAAAAAAGCCAGGGGTTTTTCGACGTGTGGCGCTGGCACGGGGCTTGCGTATGAAGGGAGTGACCGCCACACCCTGGAGCAGACATGCGGACCCTCCCCCTCCTCCCCCTCCTCTCTCTCGCCGTGGCCTGCAACGCCGACGGCAGCTTCGGTGGCGACTTCGGCACCGGCGGCACCAACAGCGACACCACCGGCGGCGTCTCCGTCTCCTCGGCGTCGGGTGACGTGGCCAACGGCCAGGCGATCTACGACAGCTACTGCGCGAGCTGCCACGGCGCGGACGCCCAGGGCGGGGCCGGGCCGGCGCTGGCGGGGATCTCCGACAGCAACACCGTCATCGACATCATCCTCTACGGGTCGGGCGGCATGCCGGGCTTCTCGTCCAGCCTCACCGACGGTGACATCTCCGATGTGCTGGCCTACCTCGGCAGCCTCGGTGGCAGCAGCAGTGGCGGCGGCAGCTCCAGCGGCTCCTCGACCGGTGCCGGCCTCTACTCGAGCTACTGCTCGTCCTGCCACGGGTCGAGCGCCCAGGGCGGCTCCGGTCCCTCGCTCGCTGGCATGAGCGAGACGAGCTCGCGCGTGAACACCGTGCTGTACGGGACGGGTTCGATGCCGGGCTTCTCGGGCACGCTGAGCACCGCCGACATCTCCGAGATCTTCAGCTACCTCAGCGGCCTCTCCGGCAGCGGCGGCGGAGGCGGAGAGGGCGACGAGGGCGACGACGACTGATCGACCGCCCGCTGGCGATGCCTGGTGGGTCGTCGCCAGCGGGCGGTCGTTTCCTCGAGTTGCGCGTTCAGGTCCCGGCCCCCCACTCCTCGCAGGGGTGCTCGGGCTTGTGGGACAGGTGCAGCTTGCTCTGCAGGTCGCGCAGGGCCGTGCGGATGCCCTCCTCGACCACGGGGTGGTAGAAGGGGCGGTCCAGCGCCTCGCTGACCAGCATGCGGCCCTGGATGGCCCAGGCCAGCAGGTGGGCGGTGTGCTCGACGCGCGGACCGATCATCTGGGCGGCGACGAGTTGGCCGGTGCCGGCCTTGCCGGCGATGCGGACCATGCCGCGGTTCTCCCCCATGACGCGCGAGCGGCCCTGGTCGCCGTAGTCGACGACGCCCACGCGGTAGTCGGCGCAGGACAGGTCCGGCCAGTGCTCGCCGACGGCGGCCACCTGCGGGTCGGTGAACATGATGGCCAGCGGCGTCTTGCGCGGCTCGGCCAGCACGTGGGGGAAGTGCGCGGCGTTGGCGCCCGCCAGGCGCCCCTCGTCGGCGGCTTCGTGCAGCAGGGGGCGGTGCCCCGCCACGTCGCCGGCGACGAAGATGTGGCTGCCTCCGACCTGGTGGGTGTAGGGGTTGATCTCCGGGCGGCCGCGGCCGTCCAGCGTCAGGCTTGTGTGCTCCAGGCCCAGGCCCTCCCAGTTCGGCACCCGCCCGGCCCCCATCAGCACCCTGGCGTAGGTCTCCTTGCGCAGCCTGCCGTCGACGTCGGTGAAGCGCACGGAGACACCGCTCTCGATCTCCTCGACCTCGTGCAGCTCGTGGTGGGGGTGGAGGTCCAGCTCCTGGCGGAAGATCCGGACGGCTTCGGCGTTGACCTGGTCGCTGTCGATGAAGGCGATGCGGCCGCCGAGGCTGAGGATGGTGGTGCGGACCCCGAGCCGCGACATGGCCTGGCCGAGCTCCATGCCGATGACGCCCGCGCCGACGACGAGCAGGCTGTCGGGCAGGTCGGGCAGCTCGAAGATCTCGTCGGTGGTGAGCAGCACGTCCCGCGACAGTCCCCGGTAGGGCGGCGGGATGAAGGGGCGCGAGCCGGTGGCGATGACGACGCTGCCGGCCTGGATCTGCAGGGGCTCGCCGCCGTCGACCCGGTCGATCTGGAGGATGTGGTCGGCGACGAAGCGGGCGCGGCCGGGGATGAGGGTGCCGCGCTCCTGCAGGTCGGCGACGGCGCGCTGCACGAAGCCGGCGAAGCGGTCGCGCTCGGCTTGGACGCGCTGCATCACGCGGCGTCCGTCGACGGAGACGGTGGCGTCGACACCGAACATTGCGGCGTGTTGCGCGCGGTGGGCGGCTTCGGCCGCGGCGATGAGCAGCTTGCTCGGCATGCAGCCGACGCGCGCGCAGGTGGTGCCGTAGGGGCCGGGGTCGATGAGGGCGACGGTGGCGCCGTGGGCTTCGGCCTGTCGCCGGGCGGTGAGACCGGCGGTGCCGGCTCCGATGATGGCCACGTCGACGTCGAGCTGCTTCATGCGGACTTCCGAGGGGGGGCGGGGGAGGGGAGGGCCGCCGCGGGAACCTCCCGGGCGAGCACCACCGCGATGCCTGAGGTGACGATGAGTGACCCACCGATGAGCGTGTACACCGAGGGCAGGGTCGAGAAGAAGGCGGCGTCTCCCACCACGCCGAAGAGGGGGGCGAGGTAGGAGGCGCCGGCGACGAGCGCGGCCTTGTCGTGCCTGTAGGCGCGGGTCATCAGCGACTGCCCGACGATGGCGCAGGCGCCGACACCCGCGATGGGACCCCACAGCGAGACCGGCGGGATGCGGGGAAGGTGGCCGTCCCAGGCGATCTTCAGGGCGAGGGAGAGGGGCAGGATGGCCACCTGCAACCAGAACACGATGACGGCGGGGTGGTCGGTGCGGCCCAGCGCGCGCAGGGCGGTGTGGGCCATGGCGGAGAGCGCGGCGGCGCCGAGCGCCCAGAGCCCCCAGGTGCCGCCGCCCTGCAGGTCGGGGGCGAGCAGCAGGGCGCAGCCCGCCATGCCCAGCAGCAGCGCGCCGAAGACCCGGCCGCCGGGGCGTTCTTCGGCGCCAAGCACCAGCGGGGCGACGCCGGCGACGAGGAGGGGCTGGACCTTGGTGATCAGCGAGTGATCGGCGACGGAGAGCCCCTTCGTGGCGGTGTAGAAGCAGATCATCGCCGCGAAGCCCAGGACGACCCGGGCCAGCATCATCCGTCGGGCGTGGATCCGGATGGACTGGCCGCGCAGCAGCAGGGCCGCCAGCGGGATGCCGACCACGCCGCGCCACAGCACGATCTCCATGGCGCTCAGCTCGGTGCGGGCGACCTTGACCAGGCCAACCATGATTGTGAAGGCCAGGGTGGCCCCGGCCATCAGCAGGGGACCGCGGCGCAGCGCGGGGCGGCTCACACGCCCTCGCCGCCGCGGCCGTCGCCGTCCCGGAAGCGACGGGCGCCGGCGAGCGCTTCGGACTCCAGGGCCTGAATCCCGTGCGCCAGCTCGACCTGCAGGGCGTCGTCGAGGGGAAGCGACAGCCCCTCGTAGACGCTGGCCCGGTCGCCCCGCAGGCAGGTCTGGGGGAAGGCCGCGATGCGGTGGGCGAGGGCTTCGGCGGCGTCGCGGGCCTGGCCGTGGGCGACCACCCGGTTCACCAGCCCCATGGCCAGGGCTTCTTCTGCGTCCACCGGACGGCCGGTGAGCACGAGGTCCAGCGCCCGCCCCAGGCCGATGATGCGGGGCAGGCGGACCGTGCCACCGTCGATGAGCGGCACCCCCCAGCGCCGGCAGAAGACCCCGAGCACGGCGTCGTCTTCGGCCACCCGCAGGTCGCACCACAGGGCCAGCTCCAGGCCGCCGGCCACGGCGTGCCCGGCGATGGCGGCGATGACGGGCTTGGACAGGCGCATGCGGGTCGGGCCCATCGGCCCGTCGCCCTCGGGCGCGACACGGTTGGGGCGGCCCGCGGCGATGGCCTGGAGATCGGCCCCGGCGCAGAAGGTCCCACCGGCCCCCCAGAGGACCGCGACGGCTGCGCCTTCGTCGGCGTCGAAGGCGGAGAACGCCGCCACGAGGGAGTCGGCCGTGTCGCGGTCGACGGCGTTGCGCACCGCGGGGCGGTCGAGGATCACCGTGGTGACGGGGCCGTCGCGCTCGATGCGGACGACCGGGGTGGAGGGCTCGGGCACGGGGCCCTCCTATCGGACGGGCGGGTGAGCGCCGCCCCCCGGAGACGTGTGCTCGGGCGGCCGGTTCCGTCAGTCCGACATCTCTCCCGCGCCGGTCTTCCACTCCTTGCGATCGAGCGTGCGCTTCTTGACCGGGAGATCCCGCTGGTTGACGTCGACGGCGTCCAGGGCGATGCGGGCGGCGAGCTGGGCGATGAGATCCTTGTGTTCCGTGGCCTTGGGCAGCTCGCCCTTGGTGCGCGCGAACAGCTCGTCGTAGGTGAGGGCGCCGTCGTGGTTGGTGTCGAGCTGGTCGAAGCGGGCGTCGGCGGAGGCTTCTACCTTGGCGCGATCGCCGCCGCCTGGCGCCACGGTGGCCAGGGTCTGCTTCTCGAAGGCCTTGAATTCCGTCCAGCTCACCTTGCCGTCGTGGTCGGTGTCGAGCTGCTTCATCAGGGCGTCGGTGACGCCAGAGAGCTTCTTTCCGCGGAACCACTCGCCCTCGGCGAGCTGGAGGTTGTTGTCCAGGTAGCGCTGGAGCTGGTCCCGGGTGAAGGCCATGTCGGCGCCGCCCTCTGTGATGCCGAGCACGCGCTGGAAGACGCGCCCCATGGGCCCGTCGACCTTTCCATCGCCCTGCTTGAGTTCTGCAAGGAGTTGGGTGTTGCTGTCGCCGGACGCGGTCGGGACGCTGTCGCCAGCGGTGGGCTTGCCGCCGCCGGTGGTGGTGCCGCGGACGTTGCGGAGCTGCTTGGCCATGGGGTCTCCGGGGAGGGCTGCATCATAGGCGCTGTGGCGCGACGGGCGCGTGAATTCACCCGCGGCGGGCGCTGCTGTGGAAGCCCAGCTCCGACAGGTAGGTGCGCGGCAGGGTGGCCCGGCTGCGGGCCAGCATGCTGCGGAGGTAGAGCAGCAGCCCGAAGGCGACGGCGAACAGGGTGTAGGGCAGGCCCGGTCGGTGTTTCGGGATGAAGCCCAGCCGCCGCCCCTGGGCCAGTACGTCGTCGCGGACGTGGGCGACGAAGGCCGGCAGGTGGGACAGCACCGGGTGGTCCGCCGTCTGCTTGCGGAAGGCGGCGGCCACGAAGGGCACGAGCCAGAGCTGGAGCTGGACGAGGCCGAACCACGGGTGGCGCAGCCAGGGTTGCAGCGCCAGCAGGCGGCGGGTCTCGCGCTCGCCCCAGGCGACGTGTTCCTCCTCCTCCCGGCAGACGACGCGCAGCTTCTTCTTGATCTCGGGGACGCCGGGGTGGTCGTCGGGCAGCGCCTGCAACAGCACGTCGCGGAAGATGTCGAGGACCATGCCCTCGCCCACGGCGTGCTCCATCAGCACCTTGAGGGGGTAGTAGTCGTTGTGGCTGCTCAGCAGCTTGATCACCCAGTGGCCGTCGGTCGGGGTCAGGTCCAACGTCCGGAAGATGTCGGCGAAGAGCTCGAGGTGGTTCAGCTCCTGGCGGGCCTGGCGAAGGTAGAAGCGCACGGCGTCCAGCGACTGCGCGGCGTACAGCGACCGGCCGCAGTACACGCCGGTGGCTTCACCGAACAGGGCCTGGGACAGGATGAAGGCCACGATGCGGCGGTCGTCTTCCGCGTCGAGGTCGAAGGTGGCGCCGCCGAAGTCGAAGCGGGGCTGGACGGCGGCTTCGGCGGCGGCCCGCCGCTCTTGTGGGCTGCGGTCCAGGGGGCTGACGAGGTCGGCGGTGGCGCCGGCAGGCGGGTGGGAGGGATTGGCTGCGGCGGATCGTGGCATGCTGCTCTCGTAACGGTGTTGCAATGTCGCGCGCACCGGGGCGTACACCGCGCGGCCGCACAGCCGTCCACACTTCGGCCACCCTGCTCGGCCACCCTGGAGGTACCATGCTGACCGCGCTCGCCTTCGTCCTCGCCGCCCACGCCGGGAGCCTGCACGGCGCCGACGACCTCATCCTCGGCAAGCCGCTCAAGAACGTGTCGACGGCGTCCGTCGTCGCCGCCGAGCACCGCGTCGACATCGCGTCTGTCGACTTTGAGGGCAAGACCTACACGCTGAAGTGCAAGGCCCCCGACAAGGTGGCCGACTGCGTGCTCAAGGGCCCCGACGGCAAGAACGTGGCCACCGGGCTCAAGCTGGGTGGAGAGGACCTCTACCTGGGCGGGGACGACATCTTCCTGACGGCCCAGGGCACGGCCAAGGCCGCTTACAAGGACCAGTCGTGGAACGACGCCAGCGGGGCGTTCAGCTTCAAGCTGCCGACCACGGGCCTCGTGGACACCGACTTCGTCTTCGGCGTGATCAGCGGCGAGATCAAGTAGTCGCCGGATAGGGGCGCCACTGCGTGCTCCTTCCCCCGCTGACGCCCGGCACCCTGCTGCGCCGCCGCAAGCGCTTCCTGGCCGACGTGCGCCTGGACGACGGCCGGGAGGTCACGGCCTGGTGTGCCAACCCCGGCCGCATGACCTCCTGCATGGCGCCGGGTTGGCGGGTGTGGCTGTCGGTGGCCCCGCCCGGCCGAAAGCTCGGCTTCACCTGGGAGCTGAGCAAAGCGCCTGACGGCACGCGGATCCTGGTGAACACGACGCGGCCCAACGCCATCGTGGCCGAGGCGCTCGCCGCCGGTCGGATCCCCGCGCTCTCCGGCTACAGCGGCCTGAAGCGCGAGGTCAAGACCGGCGACAGCCGCATCGACATCGCGCTGGCCGACCACCCTGGCGACGGTCGCCGCTGCTTCGTCGAGGTCAAGAGCGTCACCCTATCCCTGGGCGAGGGGCGCGCCGCCTTCCCCGACGCCGTCACCACCCGGGGGCGCAAGCACCTGCTGGAGCTGGCCCGCCTCTCCGAAGAGGGGCACCGCGCCGTCCTGTTCTTCCTGGTCGGCCGCACCGACGCCTCCTCGGTGGAGCCCGCCGATGGCGTCGACCCGGCCTATGGGCAGACCCTGCGGGACGTCGCCGCCCGCGGTGTCGAGCTGCACGCATGGCGCTGTGCCATCGATCTGTCCGCGATCCAGGTGGAAGAGGAGCTGCCAGTCGTCCTCTGACGCGGATCAGCCCCCAGCGAACCAGTCGGACTCGGAGCCGCCGGCGGGTCCCTTGCTGTCCAGCCAACCGCGCAGCTCCCTTGCTTCCGGCAGGCCCGGCGCCTGCTTGCCGAGGGTGTCGAGGACCGCGCGGGCGTCGTCGTCTCGGTCCAGCCGGCTCAGGCAGAGCGCCTGGTTGTACAGGGCGAGCACCCGGTAGGGCCAGCGCACCGAGGACCCCAGCAGCGGCCCTCGCCAGCGGTCCAGGCGCGGGTGGTCCGCCCAGAAGGCGGCGCTGTCCTGGTAGGCGGCCAGCGCCCCGGCCCAGTCTCCCGCGCGGGCGCAGCGCCCGCCGCGGTGGTGGTGGCGGCACAGCCCCAGGCGCACGATGACGAAGCGCAGCAGGAACCAGGCCAGCACGCCGAGCAGGGCCCCGTCGAGGAGCCCACCCCAGGCCAGCCAGCCGGCGAGGGCGAACACCCCGGGCGGCACCAGGGCCGAGATCGTCCCCGCCAGCGACGACGGGCGCTGCACCCGGACCGGCCGCCCTTCCACCGCTGCAGGGGTCGGCCCCGCGTCGGTCAGGGCTCGCACTCGGGCAGGCGGGACAGGCCGTTGGGGCCGTCGCTGCCACTGTCGGACTGCCAGGCAAGGTCGCCCCGCTCTCCCGTCAGCAGGAAGTCGACCAGCGTGCGGGAGGAGTCGACGTCGGCGTTGGTGAACACGTGCCCGCGGGCCTGGGTGTCGATGACCCAGGCGCTGTCGTTGCCGTCGAGCGCGGCCGCGGTGGTCGCGGCGCTGGCCTGGGGCTGGCGCGGATCCCCCTGGGACCAGACATAGACGATGCGCGGTGGCACGTCGTAGTCGGCGAGGTTGTCGATGCCGCCCGTCTCTGGTGCCGGTTCCGCCGTGTCGCCGCCGGTGTCCGTTGCGCCTCCGTCCCCGAAGCCCCCGTCCCCGAAGCCCCCGTCGCCCAGGCCGCCGTCGCCGAGGCCCCCGCCCCCGGTGTCGCCGGAGGTCCCGGTGTCGCCAGCGGTACCGGTGGAACCGGTGTCGCCTGCAGACCCCGTGTCGCCGGTCGTCCCGCCCTTCGTCGGCGGCGGCGCCGCCGGGGTCGATTCGTGGGCCTGCACCAGGGCGAGGAGCGACCAGTCGTCGATCTCTTGCTGGTCCAGCTCTTCCGGCCAGATCCGCCGGATCCCCTCGGCTTCGTGGGTCAGCTCGGCGATGGGGTCGAGGTAGGGCGACATGATGTCGGGCGTGCTGTCGAGCAGGATCCCCGACACCGGAGGCAGGCCGTCGTGGGTGAGCAGCTCGACCGCGCCGCGTCCGCCGTCTCCCAGGCCCGCGAGGTACAGGTCGCCGGACAGGGCGATGGGCAGCTCGATGCCCTGGGACTCGGCGAAGCCCTCCTCGAACAGGATGCGGACCATCCACCACGCAAAGGTCCGACCGTTGCGGGCCATGTTCTCGTAGGAGAAGTCGTTGTCCTGGTAGCCCTCTTCGTCGTGCCAGAGGTCGCCCCAGCAGTTGCCCGGGTAGAGCTGGGCGATGCCTGCGTCGACCAGGGCTGCCGGCAGCGCGCCCTGGTTGTCCTCCGCCGGCTCGACCACCTCGGGGTACATGCCGAGCGTCTCCCACACCATCTTGTCGGCCCAGTCACGGTCCAGGCGGCTGTCCGCCCGCCAGGTCGCGCCGTAGATGGGGTCGTCCTGGCGCGCGTCGGGGTTCAGCACGTAGTCGAAGGCGCCGGAGTGGAAGACCAGGGCCACGGGCACCGGGGCGGTGGTGTCGGCGCGGTAGACCAGGTGGAAGCGCGCGCGGGCCCCGTCAGGGCAGGGCAGGCCGGTCGAGAAGGTGCGGACGCGGGCGTCGGCGCTCTCGACCAGTCCGTTGTCGAAGGGGACCTCGTCGAAGTCCAGCACCGGCAGCTCTTCGTAGGGCTTGAAGCAGCCGAGCAGGGTCAGGATGGCCAGGGCCGTCACGCGGTCCCTCCCGTCGCGGAGCAGGGGGGCCGGAGTATAGCGCCCGGGTGCCCGGGCAGGGTGCCGGCAGCGTCAGGCGTCTTGCACCAGGCGGATGCCGATGGGCCAGGCCCCGGCGGCGTCCCGGGCGAAGCCGCTATCGGCGGGGCCGCCGCCGGCCACGCGCCCGTCGTCGAGCCACTGCCACAGCCAGGCCCCGAGGTCGAACAGGCCGCTGCGGGTCGGTGGGTGCATGCCGTTCTCGGGGACGACGTCGTAGCGCGGACGGCCGACCCGGCCGTGGGAGGGGTCGGGGAGGTCGCCCCAAGGCAGCGGCTTGTCGCCCCACGCGTGGCGCAGTTCGGCTTCGGTGGGCAGGCGCTTGCCCTGGCTGGCGGCGAAGGCGACCGCGTCATCGAAGCTGCCGCCGACGTAGGGGCAGTAGCGGTCCGTGCCCGGCGGCAGGGTCACGTCGTGCTGTTCCATCCACCGGCTCCAGCTCACCGGCAGCATGTCCATGTAGAAGGGCGCGACGTTGTCGTCGCCGGGCAGCCGGACCATCAGGGGGTGGTGGCCGTCGGGGTTGACCACGCCCACGAGGTCGCCGTCCGTGGCGCCGCTCAGCCGATCCGGGTCCAGGATGTCGATGGAGACGTCCGCCCGGGCGACGTCGCCGTGGGCGTCCAGATCGACACGGGCCCGCTTGACGCGGAAGCTCGCGTCGAGCGGGGCGAGGTTTCCGGTGGCCAGGGCCCGCGAGATCGCGTGGCGGACGCCCGTGCCGTTTGCGTGGACTGCGGCCACGACAGGCTCCTGGGTCGGCGGGGCACGGAGCTGTCCGTCCCGCCACCTGCTGACAGCGTAGCCGCGGGGGCGCTGCTGGCAACGGCTGGAGACGAGGCGCGACGATGTGTCCGGCAGGTCGCGGCCGGCCAGGCCGCGGAGCCTCTCCGGCCGCCGTGCTATGCAACGCTGCTCCCGGCGCTGTGGCGCCGCTGCCGACGAAGCCCGCAGTCCGGTCCCGGCCCGCTGCTCCTGCCACCCATGGAGGCCCCGTGTCCGCCCTCGTCCTCGCCCCCGTGCTGCTCCTGATGGCCTGCCCCCAGCAGGACGCCGGCACCGACGCATCCGGCCCGAGCGCGCTGGAACAGAAGGCCATCGAGAAGGGCTGCCCCACCATGGGGACGCTGCCCGGCGACTACATCCTGGTCCAGGGCAACAGCCCTGACCACAAGAACCGCTTCCGCATCCTGGAAGAGGGGCAGGGCCTGTCCATGTGGTACGTCGACGGCGGCTTCACCCGTCGGGTCATGAAGGGCGAGCTGCGCGAGCACGACTACAAGTTCGTGGAGGTCCCCGACGACCGCAAGAAGGCCGCCTTTGAAGCCGGCAACGAACCGCTCAAGGTCGTCTACGTCGAGCCGCGCCTGGAGAAGTGCGCGCTGCGGGTCTCCAAGCTCGAGCTGTCGCGGGTCGACGGCAAGGACGTCGAGAAGGGCTCGCCGCTGTTCCTGGAGTACGTGAGCTTCCCCAAGACCCAGCCCATCGCCTGGGCGCCCTGCGACGGCGACCTGTTCCTCTACGACGCCGCGAAGAGCTATGGCACGGCGAAGAAGCAGCTCGACGAGCTGGGCTGGCCCAAGGTGGATCACCCGCTCGGCGAAGCGATCCCCGCGGCGGCATGGTCCGACGCCGCTGCGGACGGCGACGCCGCCTGCACCTACGACATGGACCTGTACTTCGACGATCTGCCCGTGGCCGAGGGCACGGCCCTGGCCGCCGGTGACGTGACCGACGGCATGCGGCACTGGTTCGTGCCGGCCTGGAAGGCGCCGTACAGCGGCAACCACCACTTCGAGATCCACCGCTACAGGACCTGCGACGGTAAAGAGCGGCAGCGCATCGGGGTCAACTGCCTCGAAGCCGTGCTCAACTAGAACCAGGCCGGAGGCAGCGTGCGCTGGCGGCTCGTCGACCGCATCGACACCCTCGTGCTGGGGCAGAGCGCCAGCGGATCGGTCTGCTTCGATCCCTCGCTGGCCTTGTTCGAGGACCACTTCCCGCGCTTCCCGGTCGTGCCCGGCGTGCTCCTGCTGGAGTCGCTCGCCCAGCTCTCGGGCAAGCTCATCGGCTACACCGTGCGCAAGCAGCGCGGCGACTGGCCCTTCCCCATCATCAGCATGATGAACGGGGTCAAGTTCCGCCGCTTCGTGCGGCCGGGGCAGACGCTGTCCCTGCACACCGAGCTGATCACGCTGCGCGAGGAGATGGCCGCCTGCCGGGTCAAGGGACGGCTGGACGGCAAGGTGCACGTCCAGGCCGAACAGATCTTCGTGTTCAACGCCGTGCCCATCGAAGACCCCGACGACCGCGGCTTCCTGGAGCGGGTCGAGCGCGGCGAGCTGGCCCGGCTGTGGCCGGACTACCCCGCCGACGAGGACCCGTGAGCGCCGTGCCCCCCGTCGTCGTCACCGGCATGGGGCTCGTCGCTCCCGAAGGCGTCGGCGTCGACGCCGTCTGGCGTCGCGTGGTTGCGGGCGACAACTGCATCGACACCATCACCCGCTTCGACCCCACCGGCTTCGACGTGCGCTTCGGGGCGCAGGCGCCCGACCCGGGCTGGCCGGCGGCGGTGGACGCGGCGGCGCTGCCCGGAGAGCTGGCCGTCCTCGCCGACGACCTCAAGGCCCGGCTGGCGGCGACGGCGCTGGTCGAGGCGCTCGCCCAGGCCGGCTGGCCGCTGGCTCCGGGCCACGGGGATCCGCGTGTGGGCGTGTGCATGGGCAGCGAAGCGGCGCGCCCCGGCCTCGACGTGCTGCACGCCCGCCTCCAAGACCCGCGTCCACCCACCCCCGCCGAGCTGCTGCGCCATGCCCCCCAGGCGCCGACCCTGCTGGCGGCCGTCCTGGCCGGCGCCGGCGGCCCGCTGAGCACCATCTCCACGGCCTGCACCAGCTCGTCGCAGGCCATCGGCGAGGGGCTGTTGCGCATCCAGCGGGGAGATGTCGACGCCATGATCGTCGGCGGCGTGGACGTGCTGGTCGACCCGATCATGATCACCGGCTTCTCCCTGCTCGGGGCGCTGTCGACGCGCAACGACGACCCGGCCGCCGCCAGCCGGCCCTTCGACCTCGACCGTGACGGCTTCGTCCTGGGCGAAGGGGCCGGCATGCTCGTGCTGGAGCGCGCGGACCGCGCTGCCGCGCGGGGGGCTGCGGCGCTGGCTGTGGTCTCGGGTTTCGGCTGCTCCTGCAACGCCTGGCGGATCACCGACTCGCCGCCCGACGGTCGGGGCGCGGCCCAGGCCATGGCCGCGGCGCTCGCCCACGCCGGCCTGCCGCCCGAAGCCATCGGCTACCTCAACGCCCACGGCACCAGCACGGTCCAGAACGATGCCGGTGAGAGCGCGGGGATCCGCAGGGTCTTCGGCGCCGCTGCGGACCGGCTGCCGGTCAGCTCCACCAAGAGCATGATGGGCCACCTCGTCGCCGCCTGCGGCGCTGTCGAAGCCGTGCTCTGCTGCCTCGCCGTGCGGGACGGGGTGGCGCCCATGACCCGCAACCTCGACCGCCCCGACCCGGCCTGCGATCTCGATCACGTCCGGGGGGCGGCGCGGCACCTGCCCATCGCCCACGCCATGACCAACGCCTTCGGCTTCGGGGGCTCCAACGGCAGCCTGGTGCTTTCGCGGTACCCCGACTGACCCTTGCGCGGCCCCGGATCCGGGGTGAGCTTGCCTGAACACACAGAACGGGACCCGCTGGATGTCGAACCTCTCCTTCGCCCTCGCCCTCGCGCTCGCTGCTTGCGCGCCGAAGGCGCCGCCCGCTCCTCCCACCCCCCCGGCGCCGCCGGAGCCGGCCGACGCTTCCCACGGCGCGCCCGAAGAACACGCGGAAGCCCACTGGGCCTACGCCGGCGACGCTGGCCCGGACGCGTGGGGCGATCTGAAGGCGGAGTACGCCGCCTGCGGGGAGGGGACGGCGCAGTCGCCCATCGACCTGCCCGTCTGGGGGGAAGCGGTGACGCCCGAAGACGCCCTGGATGTCCACCTCCAGCCGTCGCCGCTGCAGATCCTCAACAACGGCCACGCGGTGCAGATCGAGCCCGCCACGCAGAGCTGGACGATGGTCGGCGATCACCGCTACGACCTCGCCCAGGTCCACTTCCACTCGCCCTCGGAGCACACCGTCGAGGGGCGCAGCTTCCCGCTCGAGGCGCACATGGTGCACCTCGACGCGGACGGAAACATCGCGGTCGTGGGGATCCTCTTCGAGGAGGGCGACGCCAACCCGACGCTTGCTTCCATCTGGGAGCACCTGCCGGACGAGGTCACGGAAGAAGCCGAGCCGGTGGAGGGGGTCGAGGTCGACCTGTCGCCGTTGGTGGATGCTGGCGGGACCTACGCCTACGCCGGCTCTCTGACGACGCCGCCGTGCACCGAGGGGCTCCGCTGGTTCGTGCTGTCGAAGCCGCAGTCCGTGTCCGCCGACCAGGTCCAGGCCTACCACGACCTGATGGGGAGGGACACGAACCGGCCGGTGCAGCCGCTGAACGGGCGGGTGGTGTCGGAGTACGCTCGCTGAAGGAGGGCTGAGTGGCACGCGTCCGGGTCGAAGCCGCCGTCACCGGCTGGGGGCTGCAGTGCGGGTTGGGCACGGACCCCATCGCCGTGGCGGCGGCGCTGGACGCGGGGGCCTCGGCCGTGGCGCCCCACCCCGACCTCGACTGTCTGCCCGACGGTGTGGCGGTGTCGGTGGGCAAGCTGCCGCTGCGCGACTGGCTGCTGCGCCGCAAGGACGCCAAGCTGCTGGCCCGGCCGGCCGGCCTGGCCCTGTGCGCGGCGGGGCCGGCCCTGGGAGAGGTCGAGGATCGGCAGGGCGTCGGCTTGTTCCTCGGGGTGGGGCAGGAGCCGCCGGACCGGGGCGAGAGCGCGCCCTCGCTGGCGGCCTCGGCCCGGGACGGCCGTCTGGACGAGGACCTGCTCGCCACGGTCGGCCGCGACCTGTACCCGCCGCTGCTGCCCCTGCGGACGCTGCCGAACATGGCCCTGGCCCACGTCTCGATCCACCTCGGCGTGGGCGGCGCCAACGGGGCCTGGGCCGGAGAGGCCGAAGCCGGGCTGCACGCCCTGCGCGCCGCGATGTGGGCGCTGGCCGAGGGGCGCTGCGCCGTGGCCCTGGCCGGGGCCTGCGACAGCCACGCCGATCTCGGCAACGCCCGCGACCTGCGGCGGCGCGGGATCACCGCTCCACCGGGTGAAGCCGGCGTGATGCTTCGCCTGGAGCCGCCGGGAGCGCCGGGCGAGCGCTGCCGGCTGCAGCTCGTCGACACGCTCGACGGCGACGCGGTGGCCCTGGCGCACCGGCAGGCCAGCGCGCACGTGGACGGCCTTGGGCGCTGCGGGGCGGCCGACGGGGCGCTGGCGGTGATGCTGGCGGTCGGGCGGCGGCTCTCCGGCGGTCCGGGCGCCGTGATCGCGGCCGGTGCGCCCCCGGTGTGCGTCGGCGTCGCCTGAACGGGGCGGCGGCGCGTGCTACCGTGCCGGCCGCCTCCTGTCTTCCACGCCTGTCTTCCACGTCACGCCCACCCGCCGCCGCGTGCGGCCCGCCCCCAGGCGGCCGGAGCGTCCCCTTGGCCAGCCGCGAGAACGCCCGCCGCTTCCACTTCCTCCGGGAGATCGCGACCGGTGGCTTCGGCACGGTGTGGTTGTGCAAGGTCCTGCACGCCGACGGCTTCACGCGCATCGCGGCGGTCAAGCTGCTCAAGGCACAGTGGACCGACAGCGAGGAGATCGTCCGCCGCATCCGCGACGAAGCGCGCCTGCTCGGCCTGCTGCGCCACCGCGCCATCATCACGGTCTACGACCTGACCAGCATCGACGGCCGGGCCGCCGTGGTGATGGAGTACATCGAGGGCGTCGACCTCCGCACGGTGGTCAAGGCGCTGAAGAACCGCGACGAGACGGTGCCCATCCGGACCGTGCTCGACATCGGTGCCACCGTCGCTGGCGCGCTCGACGCCGCCTACAACCAGCCGCCGATGCCCGGCGACAAGCCGCTGCGGGTGATCCACCGGGACATCAAGCCCAGCAACATCATGGTGGACACCCACGGCGAGGTGAAGGTCCTCGACTTCGGCGTGGCCCGCTCCGACATCGAGAACCGCGAGAGCCACACCGAAGAGCTGCAGTTCGGGTCCGTGGACTACATGGCGCCGGAGCGGCTGTTCTTCGAGCCGGAGACGCCGGCGGGCGACATCTACGCCCTGGGCGCCAGCATCTTCGAGCTGCTGGCCCGCGAGAAGCTCGGCAAGGCCAAGGGCCGGCCGGCCCAGCACGCGGCGGAAGTCGAAGACCGCCTGTCCTACCTCCGGGCGACCATGCGGGTGCGGTCGACGGTGGCGACCGAGCTGGTGGACCTGCTGCGGAGCTGCCTGCGCTACGAACACGAAGAGCGTCCGACCGCCGCCGAGCTGCAGCAGCGCTGTCGGGCCCTGGCTCGCCTCGTCGAAGACGAAGAGCTGCAGCCCTGGGCCGAGCGGGTGATTCCCCCGCTGCACACGGCGGCGGCGGCGGCGCCTCGGCAGCCCAGCCCGATGAGCGACAGCATCCGGCTGGAAGACTCGATCAGCTTCAGCGCCGGGCGCCCTCCCCTGGCAGAGGGGGGGGAAGACCTCGGCAATCGCCTACGCAAGGGGGCGCTGCGCGAGCTGGAGGACAGCTCCGGGCGCGTGCGGCCCGGCGCCGACGGGCCCGCGGCGACGGGCAAGGGCGCGCGGCCCCTGTTCTCGGGATCGGCGGAAGACGCGCTGCTGCTGCCCGAGCCTCAGCCTTCGGCTCGGGACAAGGCGACGCCCGCGCCAGCCCCAGCGGCGAAGGCCGCGCCCGCTCCAGCGGCGAAGGCCGCGCCCGCTCCGGCGTCGAAGGCCGCGCCCGCTCCGGCTTCGACGCCCGCGCCAGCCCTCGCGGCGCCGAAGCCTGCCCCGGCGGCAAAGGCCGCAGCGACGTCGAAGCCAGCGCCCCTCGACCCCTCGGCGGCCGCCGCCCAGCCGGCGCGCCCCCGGCCGAACCCCCGCCCGCGCCCGGTGGGCGCGTTCACGGCGGGTTCCCCGGTCTTCGCCCGCGACGGCGACCCGGCCGACGACTGGACGGACCTCCCGACCCACGTCGAGGGCCTGACCACCCCCGCGCGACAGCCCGATCCGCCGGTGAGCGCCGACGCTCCGACCGAAGCGGGCGTCGCCGACCCGGGCATGGTGGACCTGCCGACCGAGCGGCCGGCCGCGGTCCAGACCGCACCCGTCGACGAAGCGCCGCTGCGGCTGTCGCCGGCCACCGGCGCGCCACCGCGCCCCGGCGGCCCCCACAGCGCCCCCACCGTGGAAGACTCCGGCGCCTACGAAGCCGAACCTACCGTCGTCGACCCCACCGACGTCGACCCCGACGATCTGACGGCCTCGGCGCTGGACGACCTGCCGCTCGACGTCGATGACGACGCACTCGCCGTGGATCTGGGGCCGCCTCGTGGCCGCCGCCGGGCCATGGTGCTCGGTGGGCTCGCCGGCGGCTGCCTGCTCCTCGTGGTCAGCGGGCTGGTGGTCTCCGTCGGTGGCTGGTGGTTCCTCAACCGCACCGCGGGCGAGCCGTCGGCGGTGGCGCTGCTCGAACAGGTCGAGGAGGCCGCCGGGGTCGATGCCACCACCGCCGAAGCGGTCGGGGAGGAAGCCGCGGCCGACCCCCACGGCATGTCCTTTGCGTCGCTGGCGCCGGACACCCGCAAGCTCAGCGTGCGCTGCGCCGAGGGCGAGGGGAAGGGCACGACCACCGCCTCGGTGGACCTCCCCCACGCCGAACGCTGCACGGTCACCGCGATCCTCGCCGACCGCAGCCGGCTGGTGGCCGTCCTCGACGACGTCGGCGCCGGTACCTACGACTGCTTCGCCGGTGGCGCCACCACCTGCGTGCGTCACTGACGGGGCGGGCATGGCGCGCCGCCACGACGTCGTCGTCACGGGGATCGGCGTCACCTGCGCGGCGGGCCGGGGGCTCGACGCCCTGGGGGCTGCGCTGGCGGCGGATCGCGAGCTGGCCACGCCGCTGCACGGTGCCCTGCCGGTGACCGCCTGGGCGGCTGCGCCCGATCCGGCGCCCGATCCCGACTTCGTCGACGACCGCAAGGCCTGGTTGTGCTTCGACGCGCTGGACCAGGCGCTGCGCCACGCCATCCTTTCGGCCCGCGACCCCGACCGCCGCACGGCGGTCTTCCTCGGCACCGGCCTGTCCAGCATCACGCCCCGCGAGCTGGAGGACGACGCCTACCCGCACCTGCACGGCGACAGCTTCGATCACCGGTCGCTGGGGGCGGACACCTCTCCGGACCACGCCTCGCCCTGGCGGCACATGCCGGCCCGGGTCACCGACGCCGTCGCGGCGCGGGTGGGGGCGACGGGGCCGGTCGGGACCAGCTCCTCGGCCTGCGCCGCCGCCGCCCAGGCCATCGGCGAGGGGCTGTGGGCCCTGCGCCGCGGCGACGCCGACGTGGCCCTGGTCGGTGGCCACGACAGCATGCTGCACCCCCTCGGCCTGCTGTCCTTCGTCGTGCTGGGGGCGCTGTCCCCGGACCGCTGCCGCCCCTTCGACCGCGCCCGCGACGGCTTCCTCATCGGCGAAGCGGGGGTGGTGCTGGTGCTGGAGCGGGCCGATCACGCCCGCGCCCGCGGGGCGAAGATCCTCGCCCGTCTGCTCGGGGCTGGCACCAGCGTCGACGCGTACAACGCCACCGCTCCGCATCCCGATGGCGCCGGCGCAGAACGGGCGATGCGCGCTGCCGTGGCCGACGCTGGGCTCGTGGCCGCCGATGTCGGCTACGTCAACGCTCATGCTACCGGCACGCCGGTGGGCGACGTGGCGGAAGCGCGGGCCATCCAGCGGGTGTTCGGCGACGGCGTGCCCGTCTCCTCGGTGAAGGGGGCGCTCGGCCACACCGTCGCCGCCGCCGGCGCCGTGGAAGCCGCGGCCTGTGTCGCCGGGTTGCGGGGCGGCTTCCTGCCGGGCACCCACGGGCTGCAGGACCCGGACCCGGACTGCGCCGTCGACGTCATCGCCGCGCCACGCCAGCAGGCGGTGGACGTGATGCTCAGCAACTCCTTCGGCTTCGGCGGCCAGAACGCCAGCCTGGTGATCGCCCGTGCCTGACTCCCTGCCCCGCCCGGTGGTGATCAGCGGCGTCGGGCTGCTCTGCCCGGCGGGCATCGGCGCGGAGGGCGCAACCGGCGGCCGCCGCGGAGAGGTGCCCGGCTTCCGGCCGCGCGCCTACATCGCCGACCGCAAGTCGCTGAAGCTCATGAGCCAGGCGGTCAAGCTCGGCGTGAGCGCGGCACGCCTGGCAGTCACCGACGCCGGCGGCGACGAGCTGCTCGCCACTGTGCCGCCCGTTCGGCGCGGCATGGTCGTGGGCGCCAGCCCCCAGGTGGGGGAAGCCCACGACCTCCGCCCGGCCCTGCAGGCGGCCACCGGGGACGACGGTGGCTTCGACCTGCAGCGCTTTGCACGCGACGGCGTGCGGCTGATCCACCCGCTGTGGCTGGTCAAGGGCCTGTCGAACAACGTGCTCGGCTTCGCCAGCGCCATCCACGACCTGCAGGGGCCCAACGCCTGCTACTGCGACGCTGTCGACGGCGGCTGGACCGCGCTGTGCGAGGGTGCCGCCGCGGTGGGCGAGGGGAGGGCCGACCTCGTCCTCGCCGGGGGCGCCGACGCCCTCGTCGACGCCGAGCCCCTGCTGGGGGGACGCCGCTGCGGCGAGGGGGCGGCCTTCTTCGTGCTCCAGCCGGCGGGCGTCGCCGCGGGCGTGCCCTGGGATCCCGCCATCCGCGCCCTCCTCGACCCGGCGGAGCACGACCTCGGCTTCCTCGGGGCGGCGACCTGGCCCGTCGCCCTGGCGCGACACCTGCTGGCGGCGCGGGCGAGCGCAGCGACATAGGTCGGCGGCATGCTCGCCCTCCTCCTCGCCCTGGCCTGCGCCGGCACCACGCCGACGCCCGACTCCTCGACCTCCGACGCCTCCGCACCGGACACGATCGCCTGGCTGTCCCTCGGCGACAAGCAGCCGCGCTTCTGCCTGTCCCCGGTCGTCGGCGCGACGCACCTGCCGCGGTCGGATCGCAAGGCCCTCCAGGCTGCGCGCGACGCCGTGGCCGCCGGCGCACAGCCCGACCTCGCCACACTCCCCGACCACCCGGCCACCGACGTGCTCCGTGGGGCCGAGCGCGTGCTGGCCGGCGACGACGAGGGTGCCCGCGAGGTGTTCCGCGACCTCGCCAACGTCTGGACCGACGACGCCTGCGTCCAGCAGGCCGCCGCCTTCGCCAGCTTCCGCGCCGGGCAGTTCGCCTACGGCCGCCCCTACATGACCGCCGCGTTGGAGCTGTGGCCCGACGATCCCGACGTGGGCCTGCTCGGCGTCATCTACCAGATCGTCGGTGACGGCGAGCCCGACCAGGCCCTCGGCAGCCTCCGCCGCCTCGCCCTGCAGCACCCCGACAGCGTGGCCATCGCCACCTGGTTGGGCCGCACCCTCGCCCGGCGGGGCCTGTACGACGAAGCGCTGCCTCCCCTCCTCACCGCCTGGAAGGCCGGCATCGACGTCAGCCTGGAGCTGCTCCCCACGTCGCGCATCCAGGGTGATCTCGACACCTACTTGTCGCTGGTCGGGGTCTCTCCGCCGCTGCCCGTCGATCTCCGGGAGGCCGACGACCGCGTCGCCGGCTACGAAGACGCCCTGGGCATCGTCGACGGCGGCGAGCTGTGGGTCGACATCGCCACGACGAAGGGCGACCTGCACTGCCAGCTCTACTGGCGCCAGGCGCCGCTCACCGTCGCCAACTTCGTGTCGCTGTCCCGTGGCCTGGCCCCGTGGACCGACCCGGCGACCGGCGAGCAGCGCACCGACCCGCTCTACCCGGGCGTCGTCTTCCACCGGGTGATCCCGGGCTTCATGATCCAGACCGGCGACCCGCTGGGCACCGGCACCGGCGGGCCCGGCTGGCAGATCCTCGACGAGATCTCGCCCGACCTGCGCTTCGACCGCCCCGGGCTGCTGGCCATGGCCAACTCCGGCCCCAACACCAACGGCAGCCAGTGGTTCATCACCGAAGTGCCGACCCCCCACCTCGACGGCAAGCACACGATCTTCGGCGCCTGCGACGACGACAGCCTCGCCGTGGTCAAGGCCATCGCGCGGGTGCCGGTGGGAGACCAGGACAAGCCCGTCGACGACGTGGTCATCGAGTCGCTGCAGTTCCGCTGAGGGCGCCGGGGGCGCTGCTATGCTGCGTTCGCGCGCTGCCGGTCAGTCGGTCAGCGGGCAGTCGGCGGGTGCGTCGAGGTCCAGGAACGCGATGGTCGTGGTGCCGTCGGACGAGGTGCGGAGGGGGGAGAGCCGCAGGCCGCTGACGGCGACCGGCGGGGCCCAGTCGAAGCTGCCCTGGCGGCCGCTCTGCAGCGTGAAGTCCCAGTGGGTGAGGTGGGCGTCAGCCGGATCGACCGTCATGACGTAGCGGTCGCCGGGGGTGAGCCCGACGCCGTCGAATTCCAGGACGAGGTGGCCGGCGTCGTCGAGCTGGCGGCGCACGCCGCCGTCGAGGACCTTGGCGGGGGCGAGCAGCCAGTAGCTGTCGTTGGTGAAGGCCTGCCAGGCGGTGGCTGCCTTGTCGGGGGTGGTGCCGGCCAGCGGGCTGCCGTCGACGGCGGAGATCCGGGCCGCGCCGTCCGGGAGCGCTACCTCCACGACACCCCGCTGTGGGCACCAGGTGTGGGTGCGCCGGGCCTTCTCGGTGTCGCCCGCGGTGACGACGAAGGTGAAGCGCAGGGCGGGCAGGGCGTAGGGGTCGCCGGTCGCCGCGACGAGGCGCTGGGCGAGGGCGTCGGCGGGCGTCGTGTCGTCGGCGGCAGGTGCCGCTGCGTCGGCCGTCGAGGGCGCGGCGGCGGCCAGGACGAGCAGGATGTGCCACATGCTCAGCTCCGGTCCTCGCCCTGCTGGGCGCCGGTGACGCTGCCGCGGCGGTTGATGTGGTCGATGACAGCGGCCAGCAGTGGTTCGATGGGGTACTCGCGGTAGTAGTCGGGCGTGTCCTCGTGGTGGATGGCGCTCGACCCGACCAGCCGGAAGCGCCAGCCCTCGGCGTCGGCGCGGTCGGCCAATCCCTGCATGCGCTCCCACGCCGGTCCGCTCATCAGCGGGTGGGCGGCGGCGACGGTCACGTCGCGGGCGCCGTGGCGCTTGAGCTCTTCGACGGCGGCGACGACGCTGCCGCCGGTGTCGATCATGTCGTCGACCAGCAGCACGTCGTGGCCCTCCACCTCGCCGATGAGCGTGCTGCGCAGCACCGTGTTGGCCGCCGTGTAGTCACGTTCCTTGGACAGGCCCACCAGCCCGGCCTTCAGCTCGGCGGCGTAGTCGCGGGCCCGCTCCATGCCGCCAAGATCGGGGCTGGCGACGGTGTCGCCGCACAGCTCGTGGCGATGCAGCCAGCGGCTGAAGCGGTGGGTCAGGGACACGTTCTCCAGCCGGCAGCGGTCGGGGCTGAACATGCCGGCGATAGCGGGGTTGTGGATGTCGACGCAGAGCACCCGGCTCGCGCCGGCTTCCTGGAGGCAGCGGGCGAAGAGGCCGGCGCTGATCCCCTCGCGGGTGCGGCCCTTGCGCTTGTCCTGGCGGGCGCCCGGGTAGTAGGGCACGACGGCGGTGATGTGCTGGGCGTCGGACAGGGCGGCGGCTTCCACGGCGTGCAGCAGCATCACGAAGCGGTCGTAGACGCTGCGTTCTGGAGGCTGGCCGTCGCGGTCGGGCACGATGGGGGCCTGGAAGACGTAGAGGTCGTCGCCGCGGACGTTCTCCTTGATGATGAACTTGCCCTCGCCGCAGGCGAACCAGGTCTCCTCGACCTCGACCAGGGGCTGGTCGAGGATGCGGGCGACGGTGCTGGCCAGCGGACGCGCGCCGTCACAGGACAGCAGCTTGAGGGGGGCGCGGGGCGGCTTGTTGTCGGACATGGCGGGTCCACGGCGGCGGGAGGCCGCACGATACCCGCTGGCGGGGCGGCGGTCGTGGGGCGGCGCTCTGGCCGGGCGCCGGCCGCACCTGGGTTAGGCCGAGGGCGAGGTGCGCGCCGCCATGTCCGTCCCCGCCCGGCCCAACTCCCCCGGAAGCCGCCATGGCTGAGGGCGACGCCACACCCACGCTGTCGGGCTGGGGCCGGCAGCGGCGTTCCGGCACCGAGCTGCTGTCCGCCGACCTCGACCTGGTCACCCGGGGGGCGGTGCTGACGCGGGGGCTCGGGCGCTCCTACGGCGACGCGTCGCTGCCGGCGCGGCCCGACGACCGCGTGGTCAACAGCCGCCTCGCCGATCGCGTCCTGTCCTTCGACCCGGCCACCGGGGTGCTGCGCGCCCAGGCCGGTCTGTCGCTGGCGGCGCTCCTCGACCGCTTCCTGCCCGCTGGCTGGTTCCCGCCGGTCACCCCCGGGACGAAGTTCGTCACGCTGGGTGGCATGGTCGCCGCCGACGTCCACGGCAAGAACCACCACCGGGAGGGCACCATCGGGGCCCACCTGCGGGGCCTGCGGCTGCGCCTGGCCAGCGACGAGATCGTCGACTGCTCGCCCGCCGAAGAACCCGATCTCTTCTGGGCCACCGTGGGGGGCATGGGGCTGACGGGCCACATCCTGGAGGTGGAGCTGGCCCTGCGTCGCATCCCCTCGCCGTGGATCCTCATGGAGAGCGAGCGGGTCCACGACATCGACGCCTTCCTCGACGCCCTCTCCCGGGCGGCACCCGCTTGGCCCATGACCATGGGCTGGATCGACTGCCTGCACCGCGGCCGCAAGATGGGCCGCGGGATCCTCATGGCCGGTCGCTGGGCTCGGGCCGACGAGGCCCCGTCGCGGCCGCCGCGCGACAAGCGTGCGCTCCGCCTGCCGGTCGACCTCCCCGACCACGCGCTCAACACCCTGACGACCCGGGCC
>CAZRFD010000042.1:0-50577 GCA_964599085.1 uncultured Enterobacterales bacterium
CGCCCGCCGCCCCGCCGCCCCCGCCCGCGCCGCCCCACCCCGCCGCCCCGCAACTCCCCGCCGGGCCGTTCCCCGCCGGGCCGCTCACCCCCCGCACTCCCACGGCCGCACCGGCGCGTCCGGCGCCAGGGCGCCCATGCCCTCGACGGCGCCGCCGATGCGGGCCCCCCGCTCGCACAGCGCGGGCGCCCAGGCGTCCCGGTCGGCGGGGTCGACCACGACGAGCAGGTGGCGATCGCCGCGATCCAGCATCCGCCCGGGCAGCTCCCTTCCGGGCAGTGGCAGCCCCTCCCAGCGGCCGCGCTCCGCCGACACCAGCACCGTCAGCGTGTCGCTGCCCAGGGCATGCCCCCGCAGGTGGAGGTCGAGGAGCAGCGCGGCGGGTTCGGCCGCCGGGGTCCCGGAGAGCCAGGCGCCGTCGACCTGGACGGGCCCCGGCAGGGCGTCGAGCGTGTCGGCGAGCTGCCGCTCCAAGCCCAGCGTGCCCGGCCGGTGCGGGTGGCCCGGCTGTGGCAGCCACGAGGGCGGGGGGCGGAGGAGGGCGAGGGCGAGGGCGCCCCAGGCGCCGGGCAGGGCGGCCATGCCGACCAGGGCCGGAGCGGAGAGCAGCCGGAGGTGGTGGTCGCGGAGGTAGCCGAGGTGGATGCCGAGCAGCAGCATCAGCGCCGCGCTCGCCATGGTCGCCAGCGAGATCCACCGCGTCTGGCGGTGCAGAAGGCCGATGGCCGCCCCGAGCAGGACCGCGACGGAGCCGGCACCCCCCTGCGCGAGCCAGGCGGCGGGTGCCGCCAGCGGATCGCCCTCGGCTTCGGGCATCGGGCCGGACAGGGCGGCCAGCACCCGCGGCGCGAGCATGGCGCCCGCGAGCAGCATCGCGCCGAGCGACGCGCGTCGAAGAGGCAGCAGCAGCAGCAAGGGGGCGGCGGCGAGGGCAAAGGGGTGGTTGAGGACCGCCATCGCCCAGGCCCCGGCCGCCACCCAGGGCCCCCACGCGCGTTCCCGGCCCGCGAGGCCGAGCGTCGTCGCCGCAAGCCAGGTCGCGGCGAGGTAGCCCTCGGCTCCCGACAGGGTGGTGTCCAGCAGGCCGCGGTCCAGCGCCAGCAGCGCGCCGACGGCGATGGCGGCTCCCCACGCCCGGGGTCGCAGCAGCCGGACCGCGAGGAAGCCGAGCGGCGCCGTCAGCGCGTGCAGGGCGGCGATGAGGCCCAGGGCCGCCGTCAGCGACCCGGCGCGCAGGGCCAGCCAGTAGGGCAGGTACAGCCCCCAGCCAAAGGGTGGGGCGTGCGAACCGCGGCCGGGATCCGCCGCGGTGAGGAAGGGCCCGATCGTGTCGGCCAGGGCCATCGTCGCGTCCAGGTCACGGAGGCGCGGCCAC
Organism: uncultured Enterobacterales bacterium; assembly: GCA_964599085.1. Lineage (GTDB taxonomy): Bacteria > Myxococcota_A > UBA796 > UBA796 > UBA2385 > J125. Next base: position 1,376 of record CAZRFD010000042.1, read on the forward strand.
AGCGCCAGCGCCCAGCAGGCCAGCGCCCCCAGCCAGGTGGCCAGCACGGTGGTCAGGGAGCGGTCGCGGCGCGCCATCGCCGCACGGTAGCGCGCCCGGCTCCCGCGCGGGCTCCGACCCGGGGCCGCCTCGACAGCGAATGCGATGCTGGCCCGGCGCGTCGCTGCTGGCGTGCCCCGGAGCGCTCGTGCTCGCCCTCTCGCTGCTGCTGTCCGCCGCCGCCCTCGCCGCGCCCGGCGAGGACCTCGCCTTGCTCGGCGTGACCCTGTCATCCTCCGCCGAGGAGCGCCGCGTGGCCTGCGGCGCCCTCGGTGGCCACCTCGCCCTCGACGAGGACACCGCGATCCTCTGCGACGGGCTGCCCGGCTGGGGCGACGGCGAGCTGTTCGCCTCGACCCTCACAATCGAGCTGGTCGTGCCCTGGTCCGAGGCCCCTCGCCTCCGTGCGCTCGCCGCAGACCTGCTCACCGAGGCGCGCCGCTCCCAGGCGCCGTCGGCCACCGACGCGCGGTGTGCAGGTGCCGAGGTCACGCCGTCTGCCTTCTTCACCGACGCCGTCTGCCTGTCTCCGGGCGCCGACCTCGGGGTCGTCTGGGACCTGGGCATGCTCGACCACGTCGCGGTCATCGGGCGCGACGACCCCAAGCTCACCCTCGCCTTCCAGGTGGACGCCACCGAGGCCCGCCTGCGGATCATCCGCGGCGGCTACACCCGCGACGTGCCCCTCCTGTCGGGCACGGGGATCCCGGAGAAGGCACCGGTCCCCTTCGCCGTCGAGTTCTCCGAGCTCCGGCTCCTGGGCGAGGGCGACCCCGACGCCTGGTCGCTCGCCCTGACGCGCGTGATCGACCCCCTCGCCCGCTGCCTCCACGGTTTGGGGCACGAGCCGGTCTCCGCCCCCCTCCGCGCGCCGCTGCACCTCGTCTACGACGGTGGCGGCCAGCTCACCTCGGCGACCCTCGACGGGGTGGATGACAGCAAGCTCCGCGCCTGCCTGTGGCGCGAGCTGGACCGCGCGGGGCCCGCTCCCATGGGGTCGAGCATCGGCGTGTTCGCGACGTTGGAGCTGCGAGGGCGCTGACGCGGGACAGACGCCTGCGACCACCTCGCGGGCGCGGATCCGGCCCGCCGATGTAGCCTGCACGTCTCGACAACAGGAGTATCCGATGCCCATGTATGCTCGACGCCGCCTCGCTCTCCTCAGCGCCGTCTTCCTGGGGCTTGCTGCCTGTGGCGGAAGCTCGACGCCGGCTCCAGCGCCCGCCAGCACGCAGTCCTCGTCAGCGCCGGCACCCCTCGTCAGCGCCGGCACCTGCCGCTGCTCCGGCCGTGGCGCGTCCATCGGACGCCGACGTGAAGTCCGTGGCGACCGACGGCGACTGGACCACCTGGCAGGTGCTGCGCGGTGCCTATGAAGTCGTGCTCCCGGGAGAGCTCTCGTGGAGCCCGGACCGGAAGGAGGGCTACGCAGCATACGAGTCCGACATCCTCCACGATGGCCGGATCTACACGCTGTGGGTCCATCGCTACCCCAAGGACAGCGCCGCGCTGCGCGACCCGAACCTCGTCGACGACAACGCCGCGGCCTTCGGGCTCGTCCACGGCGTACCGACGCCCCCGCGCATGGACTTCAAGGTCGCCCACGGGACCATCTCGGGGCGGGCGGTGCGGTTCACCTTCCCGGCGGACGATGGCGCCACGATGTACCAGGATCTGGTGGTGTTCAAGGTTGGGAACGACGTCGTGTTCCAGGGGATCACAGCGAAGGGAGCCTACGCTCCCATCGAAGACTTCAAGCGCATGAACGAGGGCTTCCGCGTGTTGTAGGCACCGCGGGCGCTGCGGCTTCACTCCCCCACTCGCCACACCGCCCAGGCCGCCCCCGCCGGATCGGTCCACCCGGCGATGACCTCTGCGTCATCGGGTGTGGTGGTGGCGGCGAGCCCGGTGACCCGCACGCAGGCAGCGTTGGCGGTGCAGGCCCCCGCCGCCAGCGTGATGTCCATGCCGGCGTCGCGAGCGATGCGCTCTGTCGTGGCCAGGTTGTCGAGGATGATGCGGCGGCCGGCGAGCCCACCGTCCACCTCGACCGTCAACGGACCCCGGAGCCCGGCTGCCTGCAGCTCGGCGAGCAGGCGAAGGAGCCCGTAGGGCAGGCCGTAGGGCGGCGCCCAGGGCAGCGCGTCGGCGGGAGGACCGAAGCGCAGCGTGACGCGGTCGAGGGCCTCGGTAGCTCGGAGGGGCACCCCGGCGGCGGCGAGGTCGGCCTGGCAGGGCCCGTCATCGTCGCGATCCCACAGCCCGGTGATGCGTACGCCGTCGGTGTCGGTTGGCAGGTGCAGGAAGGCGAGGCCCGCCGGACAGAGCGCGGTCGCCACCTCCTCGCTCGCCTGCAGGCCGTCCTGCAAGAGGTGGATGCGGTAGCTCCGGCCCTCGGGCAGCCCCTCGACCTCCAGCGCGACCACGCGGTCGGAGGCGTCCGCTGCGGCTGCGTTGCCATCGCAGCGCAGCTCGTCGAGGGCTGCGTTGGTCGACGGGACGACTGCGGGGTCGGCGGCGCTGAGCGGGACCACCGGTGGCGCCCGCGTCGCACGGTGGTCCGGGAGCTGCGGGAGGATCGCGGCGAGCACCGGCGCGACCTGCTCAGCGAGCAGCGCATGGCCGGCCGCCGAGGGGTGGATCTCGTCGACGAAGAGCGCGTCGGCGCCCTGGTAGCGGCCCGGGTCGGCACGGTAGGCGCTGGAGAAGACCAGGGGCCCGTCGATGAAGGAGACACCGGCGTCCCAGGCGGCCAGGGCCATGGCGCCCAGGTAGTCCTGGCGGTCCTGGCGCAGGGAGTCGCGGTCCTCGGCGGCGGCCAGCCGCTGGCGCAGGCTGTCCGCATCGGTCTGGGACGAGGGTCGCAGGGGACGGTGGGGCACCCGCAGATCGAGTGGAGAGGGGGGGGCGATGAACACCAGGCCGAGCCCCTCGTCGTGGCACAGCCCCACGAGGTCGGCCAGCGCCTCACGGTAGGCCGACAGCGGCACCCGGCGCGTCGGCTTGTCCGCGTGTCGTGCCGCTCGCAGATCGGTGCCGATGACGGACAGCCACTGGAGCAGCCGCGACCGGGTCGCCAGGGCGCGTAGCCCCGCGCGGTGTCGAGCCGTGAAGTAGCGGTGATCGGGGAGGTCGCCCTCGCTCACCATCAGGTCGCTGTTCATGTTGTAGGCGACGATTGCGTCGATGCCGAGGTCGAGGCTGTCCTCGACCTGTTGCAGGGAGGGGTACAGCGTCCACCCGGGGACGCCACCGTTGAGCAGCTCCACGGCTCGGCGCTCGGGATCGTCGCCGTGGGCAGGGTCCAGCGCCCGCTCGACCCTCTCGGTGAAGCGTTCGGCGATGGCCACGCCGCTGCCGAAGACCGAGGAGTCGCCGATGGCCAGCACCCGCCGCTGGCCCTCCGGTTCGGGGTAGGCCAGGGGCGCGTCACGGAAGCCGTAGGCGTTGACGCGGTCGTCGGGGTCGATGGCCGAGGCCCCCGGGCTCCAGCGCTGCAGCCATGCGCGCCGCACGGGGTCGAGGCCTCGCTGGCCGGGAACGAGCGCCCAGCCGTGAGCGGCGTCGGGTCGCGCTCCCCCGGTACTGCCGGCGGCATGCAGCGGGTCGGTCGCTGTGGGCGCGCCCGCGAGGCGTGCGACCCCCTCTGCCATGCACAGCAGGAGCAGCGCGGGCAGCAGGGCGTAGAGCACCCGCCGTGCGGGTGACAGCGCGCTGCGCTGCGGGCTCACTTCCTGTTCTTGCGCCGCTTCTTCTTGCTGGCCTTGCTGCGCTTGTTCGCCGGGTTGCGGAAGCCCGGGCGGGCCGCGATGTCCGTGTCCCGGGTCAACAGTCCCTGCATGCCGACGCGCGGCGTCTGGGACTTCGCCGCCGGCTTCGCGTCGCCGCTGTCCTCGGCGCTGCCGTCGTCGGTCTCGGTCGGGGTGCTGGTGTCGTCGGCCATCGGATCCTCCAGCCGCGGACGGTAGCGCGTCCGTGGTCGCAGGTCCATCAGGTGTCAGGCGAATTCCATTACCCATTTAAAAGGGGTAATGGAATTCGCCTGACACCGAGGCCGCCGAGGCGAGCATCGGACACCAACGCCGCGCCAGCGCCTGGCGTATCGAACGCTGTTCGGCGGACGCCGTCACGTTCGCAGCATCGAACACTGCTAGTCTGACACCGCCTGGCGCAATGCACCATCGAACGCGTTCACCAGCGCGTCGATCTCGCCGTCCGAGATGACGTAGGGCGGCAGGAAGCGCACGGCGTCGGGGCCCGCCGGACACACGAGGGCGCCACGCTCTCGCATTCCCTCGACGACCGCTGGCGCTGCTTCGCCGACCACCGCCGCGAGCATGAGTCCGGTGCCGCGGACCTCGACCCCGGTCGCCCCGAGGCCGGTGCGGAGGCGCGCGCCGGCGACCTTACAGCGTTCGATCAGCCCCTCGTCGAGGATGGTGCGCAGCGTGGCGAGGGAGGCGGCGCAGGCGACGGGGTTGCCGCCAAAGGTGCTGCCGTGGTCACCGGGCTGGAAGGTGTCGGCGAGGTGGGGTGCAGCGACGACAGCGCCCAGGGGCAGGCCGCCGCCCAGCGCCTTGGCCAGGGTGCGGACGTCGGGTTCGGGATCGTGGTGCAGCCGCCCGGTACGGCCGAGGCCGCACTGGATCTCGTCGTAGACAAGCAAGGCGCCGTGGGCGTCGCAGGCGGCGCGCAGCTCTGGCAGGACCTCGACCGGCCGGCAGCCGCCCTCACCCTGGACCGGCTCGACGACGACGGCGGCGGTCCGCGGGCCGACGGCGGCCGCGGCATCCCGGGCCGTGGCGACGACGATGCCCTCGGCCATCGGGCCCATGCCCTCCTGGTAGCGGGGCTTGGGCGTCATGGACAGCGCCATCAGCGTGCGGCCGTGGAAGGCGTGCTCGAGGACGACGACCTCGTGGCGTGGGTCGCCCCGGCGGCTGTGGTGCTTGCGCACCAGCTTCATCGCCGTCTCGTTGGCCTCGCTGCCGGAGTTGCTGAAGAAGACGGAGCCGCCGCCGAAGGTCTGCGACAGCAGGTCCGCGAGCGCGGTCTGGACGCCGACGCTGTAGAGGTTGCTGACGTGTAGCAGGGCGTCGACCTGGGCGTGGACGGCGGCCCGCACGGCGGGGTGGCGGTGCCCCAGCGCCATGACGGCGATGCCGGCGATGCCGTCGAGGTACCAGCGGCCGTCGGTGGCGCGGAGGCGGCAGCCCTCGCCGGTCACGATCTCCAGCGGGTAGCGGGCGTAGGTGTGCAGGAAGCTCACGCAGACTCCACCAGGGTGCCGACCCCGCGGTCGGTCAACAGCTCGAGCAGCAGGGCGTGGGGGACGCGGCCGTCGGCGACGGTCACGCGCGACACGCCTCCGGCGATGGCGTCCAGGCAGGCCCGGGCCTTTGGGATCATGCCGCCGCTGACGATGCCCTCGGCGATCCACCGCTCCAGCTCGGCTCCCGACAGCCGCGCGCGGGCGGTACCGTCGGGGCCGCGGATGCCGTCGACATCGGTGAGGAAGATGAGGCGGGGGGCCTGGAGCGCCACGGCGACTGCGGTGGCGACGCTGTCGGCGTTGACGTTGAGGGAGTGCAGGTCTTCGTCGACGGCCACCGGCGCGACGACCGGGATCATGCCGGCGTCGAGCACCCCCCGGAGGATGCCGGGCCGGACGTCGGCGATGTCGCCGACGCGGCCGAGGTCGACGGCTTCTCCGGTCTCCTGGCTGCGGTGCTGCCGGGGCCGGGCCCGCAGCCAGCCGGCGGCGTCGTGGCCGGAGAGGCCCACGGCGCGGCCACCGCGGCGGCCGAGCGCGGCGACGATGTCCCGGGAGATCAGGCCGACCTGGACCTGCTGGGCGACGCGCATGGTCTCGTCGTCGGTGACCCGCAGGCCGTCGACGAAGCGGCTCTGCAGCCCGAGCCGACGCCCCATCTCGCTGACGGCGGGCCCTCCGCCGTGGCAGAGCACCACGCGCGCGCCGACGGCGGCGAGTAGCACGAGGTCTTCGGTGACGGCCGCGGCCAGCTCGGGGCTGACCTGGGCTGCGCCGCCGTACTTGACGACCAGGGTCTGACCGGCGAGGCGCTGGACGTAGGGCAGGGCCTCGGCCAGGGCGAGGACCCGCGCCGCGTCGGTGATGCGCTCAGGATCGATAGTCAGCATTGATCCTCACGTAGTCGTAGGACAGGTCGCAGCCCCAGGCGACGCCGAGGCCCTCGCCGGGGAGACGCGCGTGGATGACGACCTCGGCGGCATCCATGGCGGCGCTGGTGGTGGCTTCTTCGAAGGGCAGCACCTGGCCGTCGCGCATGACGGGGACCCCGCAGAGGTCGAGGTCGAGGTGGTCGAGCCCAGGCACGCCGGCCTGGCCGAGCGCCCCGACGATGCGCCCCCAGTTGGGGTCGCGGCCGTGGACGGCGGCCTTGACCAGGCTGCTGCCGACAACGGCGCGGGCAGCGGCGCGGGCTGCGGAGTCGTCGGAGAGGCCCTGGACCACGCAGGTCAGCAGGTGGTGGGCGCCCTCGCCGTCGGCGGCGATCATGACGGCGAGGTCGCGGCAGACGCTGTCCAGCGCCAGCGCGAGCGCGTCGTGGCCGGGGGTGCCGGGGCTGCAGTCGGGGCCCAGACCGGTGGCCTGCACGATGACGGTGTCGTTGGTCGACATGTCACCGTCGACGGAGATGGCGTGGAAGCTGCGGTCGACGGCGGCCACGAGCAGGGCCTGGAGTGCTTCGGGGGCGATGGCGGCGTCGGTGGCGACGAAGCCCAGCATGGTGGCCATGCCGGGGTGGATCATGCCGGATCCCTTGGCCATGCCGCCGACGTGCAGCACCTGGCCGTCGACCTCCACCTCGACCGCCACCTCCTTGGGGCGGGTGTCGGTGGTCATGATCGCGCGGGCCGCTGCGGCGCCGTCCCCGGTGAGGGCACAGGCCCGGTCGATGGCCGGCAGCAGGCGGTCCATGGGCAGGGGCACGCCGATGACGCCGGTGGAGCAGACGAGCACGCGGTCGACGGGGCAGCCGAGGCCGGCCGCGGTGCGGGCGGCCATGGCTTCGACATCGGCGGCGCCGCGCTGTCCGGTGGCGGCGTTGGCGTTGCCGGAGTTGACGACGACGGCGTGGGCCGCGCCGGGCAGCCATGCGCGGGTCCAGCGGCAGGGGGCGGCCGCGGCGGTGCTCGTGGTGGTCACACCAGCGGCCACCCCGGGGGCGACGAGGACGACGACGTCTTCCCTGTCGGCGCCCTTGCCCTTGATGTCGCCGCGGGCGACGCCGACGGAGGTGCCAGGGACGCTGGCCCAGCCGCCGCCGGGCAGGGTGGGCAGGCGCTCGGGGGTCCAGGGGACGAGCGGTGCGGTCACGCGGCCTCCGCGCGGGCCACGGACGTGACCAGCATGGTCTGGGTGCAGGTCGAGAGCCGCGGGCACGCGGCGCATACCAGCGCCTTGCGGTCGAGGGCGGCGGAGAGCACGGGGTTTGCCGGCTCGGCGTCGAGCGCCCGGGCGCGGGCCCAGGGGTTGTGGGCGCTCGGCTGCCAGCCGCACCGCAGGAAGAAGCCCGGCGACGAGGTCAGGGCCACCACCCGGTCGAAGCCGAGGGCGGCTGCCCGCTCCTCGGCGGCGCGGACGAGGCGGGCCCCGAGGCCGAGCCCCGGCGCGTCCACGGCGAGGCTGCCCAGCTCGACCACCCGGTCCGACCAGGCGGTCAGGGCGACGGTGCCGACGATGCGGCCGCGTCGGCCCGGGGCCTGCCGGGCGACGAGGAAGGCGTCGGCGCCGGCCTTGCGCGGCAGCACCAGGCCGCGGGCCACATGCGGGGCGAGCAGCGCGTCGATGGCGGGCAGATCGGCGGCCGTCGCGGCTTCGATGCGAGGCGGCCACGCCGGGCCCAGGCGGCGCAGCAGGCGCGCCGTGCTTGTCGTCAGGGTTCCCATGGGGTGCTCAGGGCAGCAGGGGGACCAGGGGCAGGCCGGCCGTCTCGGGGAGGCCGCGTGCGAGGTTGAAGGCGTGCACGGCCTGGCCGGCCGCGCCCTTGCCGAGGTTGTCGATGGCGCTGACGACGGTGGCCACGCCGCGCTGTGCGTCGACCTGCGGGAAGACGTGGGCGGCGGCCGTGCCGCGGACGTCGCGGCTCGCGGGGACCTCGTCGCGGACGACGACGGCGGGGTGGGGCGCGTAGCGTTCGCGGTAGAGATCGAGCAGCTCGGTGGCGGAGATCGGCCGCCGAAGCTGGACCTTCACCGTGGCCAGCATCCCCCGCACCATGGGGACGAGGTGGGGGCTGAACACGACCGGGACGCCGAGGGTCTGCTCCATCTCGGGCGTGTGGCGGTGGGCCCCGGCCAGTGCATAGGCGGTGACGCTCTCCTGCACCTCGGCGTAGAGGTTGCGCGGCCCCGCCTTGCGACCGGCCCCGGAGATGCCGGACAGGCAGTCGCTGATGACCAGGTCGGCGAGCCCCTCCTCGACCAACGGCAGCGCGGCGATGGCGGTGGCGGTGGGGTAGCAGCCGGGGCAGGCGACGAGGCGGGCGCCCGCCAACGCGTCGCGGTTGCGCTCGGGCAGGCCGTAGACGGAGAGCGGAAGCAGCGCCGGGCTGCTGTGCGCTGCGCCGTAGGCGGCGGCGTAGACCTCGGCATCGGCGAGGCGGTAGTCGGCGCCGAGGTCGATGACGTCCACGCCGCGACCCAGCAGGTCTGGGACCACCGTCGACGAGACCCCGTGGGGGAGGGCCAGGAAGGCGGTGTCGCAGCGCGCAGCGAGCTGATCGGGGTCGAGCGATTCCACCGGCGGCAGCGCAGGCTGCGCCAGCGTGGCCGCGGTCCACCCCGGCCACAGCGATGACAGCGTTCGTCCAGCGCCGCGGCCGGCGGACAGCGCCGTGATCTCGGTGTGGGGGTGCTGGTGGAGCAGCCGCAGCAGCTCCACCCCGGCGTAGCCGGAGACGCCGGCGATCCCGACTCGAATGTGCACGCGCTCCTCCGGCGCCCGCGGTGATCTGTGCGGACGCTGCGCGCCCGCGGCGGTGACCGGCGGGCGGCGAGGCGCAGGTTCATACACTGGGACGCATAAACATGCAAGCAAGGTCGGGCGAGTGCTCGGCGGGTGTCGTCTCCCGGCACGTGGAGCGCGCTGCAGGTGCCGGCTCCCGCCACGTGGATCGCGTGGGCGCTGGAGTGCGGGTGGCCTGCTCCGTGCTAGCATCCGGCATGGGTGCTTCCGTGCTGGAATTCGGTGTGCTGGTGGTCCTGGCCTACGGCGTCCCCTTCGTCCTGTGGACGCTGACCCAGCGCCTGCGGAGCGCGTCGGCAGACCGCGCCCTGGCACCCCTCGGGATGCCGGTCCGCCAGTCGCTGTTCGGCAACACCTCGGAAGCACGGGGGCTCGTCGACGGCCTGCGCGTCCGGGTCCGCTACCAGGATCTGCAGCAAGCTCCTCGCAAGGACCAGCCCTGGGGCCCGCCCGTCGCCCGCTGCGAGATCCGCGTCGACCTGCCTTGCCCCATGCCCGACGGCCTGCGCGTGCACTCCATGAACCTCGACCAGCACCTCGTCAAGACGTTTGGGGGAGAGGACCTCGTGATGGGGGACGAGCGCCTGGATGATGCGGTGCGCATCGGCGGCGACGACGCTGAAGAGGTGCGGGCCCTGCTCCTGGATCCCCGAGTCCGCAGCGAGCTGATCATCGCGGCCAGGCACGCGGCCTCGCGCCTCGACATCGTGGGCCGGCGGCTGACCTACGTGCGGCGGGGAGAGAGCGCCGTCGACCCGCGCCCGGCCTACGACATCGCCGTGTCGCTGGCTGGGGCCTTGCGGGACGCGACGGGCCGCACCTGGCGGGATTTCGCGGTGGAGCGGGGGCTGCGGGTCTCGGAGGGGAGGATGCCCGGTGATCTGCTGCTCGACGGGGAGCTGGAGGGCGTGCCAGTGCGCGTGCGCCTGTTCGCACGCCGGGGGCGCCAGGCGCCTCGGGTCATGGTGGAGGCCGTGTTCCAGCCCAAGCTCCCCGGCGGCCTGCGGCTGCGCCCACGGAAGGAGCAGGGGAAGGCATCGCGCGACGCGGTGTCGACCGGCAACCCCGTGCTCGACACCGTCGCCGAGCTGACCTGTACCGACGCGGAGCGTGCCCGGCGCCTGCTCGCCCACGACGCCCTCACCGCGCCGCTGATGGAGGTGCTCCATGGCGCCAGCGACGCCCAGATCCTGCCGGGTGGGGTCGCCGTGCGGGTCGAGCGCCAGGTGCCGGACGAGGTCGACGGAGCCCTGGAGGCGGTCGTCCGGCTGGCCGGGGCGTTCCGGCAGGCTGCGGGCTGAAGCTCAGCCCACCTGGCGCTGGAGCCGCGCCCCGTGGTTGGTGGCGGCGAAGCCATGCCCCTGGAGCCACAAGGTGACTTCATCCCGCCGCGGGTGGTCGGGGCGCACGCTGTTGAAGATGTACTTGAGCCCGCGCTGGCGGGCCTCGTCTTCGAGCCGGTCGAGGATGAAGCCGCCGATTCCGCGGCCGTGGTGCGCGGGATCCGCCGCCAGCAGGATCTCGCCATCGCCCCACACGACGTCCATCCAGCCGTAGCCGACGACGGCGCCGTCCTGATCGACGCGCCACCACTCGCCGGGCACGACGTCTCCCTCGGCCGGCGCGCGCAGGTCGAAGATGCCGGCGGGTGCGTCGCCGATGATGCGCTGCTTGTCGGCGTCCCAGCGGGGGGCGGACTCTCGGGTCCAGGACAGCGTCACGGGGGCTCCAGGGGTCAGGCGCCGCCGGTCGGATCGGGTGGCCCGGCGGCGATGCGGGCGCCCAGGCGGCTGTTGAACATGCGGAGGTCGCGGGCGAGCTGACGGGCGAGGGCCAGCTCCACGGCGAGGCCCACCTTGGGGTCGCTGTGCACCAGGGCGTCGAGGGTCCGGCGCCCCAGGCAGGCCACGCGCCCGGGCTGGCTGACGACGCAGGTGGCCGAGCGCGGGGAGTCGTCGAAGAGCGAGACGACACCGAAGAAGTCGCCGGGGCCGAGGGTGGCGATTGGGCCGCGCCCCGCTCGGTCGTGGTCGGCCCGCTGCACCGCGATGATCCCCTCGAGCACCAGGAAGAGCACGTCGCCGACGGGGTGGGGCCTGTCGCCCTCCTTGACGAGGACTTCCCCGCTGCGGGTCGGTCGCTCCACCATGACGCGGGCCAGCAGGTCGAGGTGCTCGGGGTCCAGCTCGGAGAAGAGCTGCGCCCGATCCAGCGCATCGCGGACCTTCACGACTCCACCCCGAGCAGCCCCGAGAACAGCCGACTCAGCCAGCCGCGGGCCTTCGGGGCGTCGTGCAGTTCCGGCATGTCGCCCTCCCAGGTGAGCAGCTCGTTGCTGCGGGCGCGCAGGCGGCCCGCCAGCTCGACGGCCAGGGAGCGCACGAGCTTGCGGGCGGCGGCTGGTTCGTCTGCGGTGAGCCGGTGGAAGTCCACGTAGCTCAGCGCGTAGACGACCGTGGGTTCGAGCGCCAGCACCGTCGCGGTCGCCGGGCCTGGGTCGAGCAGGGAGACCTCTCCCACCCAGGCGCCGGCCCCCATGGTGTCGACTTCGACGTCGAACAAGGAGTCCCCGTAGCCACCGACGGTCACCTGCAGCTTGCCGCGCTCGACCAGGTACAAGGTGTCGGCGAAGTCGCCCTCCCGCACGAGCACCCCGCCGGCGTCGACATCGCGGCGGACGAAGCGGGCCCGCAGCAGGCTTGCGTCCTGCTCGGTCAGGTCGACGCCGAGGCGGGAGAAGGGATCGGGACTCGTCACCGGTCCACTCTACCCGGAGCGCGACGTCCGGTGTCGAGCGGGCGGACGATCCGGGCTACGCTGGGGTCGTGCCCGCCACCCTGCCCGGTCCCGTCCGCTCCGCGATCAAGGAGCACCTCCGCCCGGTGGTCGCCCAGGTCCTCCGCGACCTCGTGGCCGACGAAAACGACGGCGAACGCTTCGTCGACGACGCGACCGAGGTGCTGCTCCACCGCATCGGCGGCATGGCTCCGCACCTCGGCGCGGGCATGACCATGCTGACCCTGTGCTTCGAGGGATGGAGCACGGTCCGCGGCGGCGCGCCCTACCCTCGGCAGTCGGTGGATCAGCGGCTCGCGCGCCTCGACGAGTGGCGCCGCCTGCCCGGGCCGCTCGCGAGCTGGGCGCAGTTCTACGACAAGATGGGCACCTTCGCGTTCTGGGCGGTGGTCGAAGAATGCGAGCACGGCACGAGCGGGGCGGGGCGCTGAACGGCATCGGGAGCACCCCTACTCCGGGCAGCCCACCCAGAGGTCGTCGACGCCGTGGCGTTCGTGTGATCCACCGGTCGCCGCGGTCCAGCCCAGGCGCCACCACTCGGGGATGCTGCCGTCGATGGTGCTGTCGATGACGAGCGTGCCGCCGACCCAGGCCTGCACCGTCGCGGCGTCGTAGAGCACCTCGACGAGGTACCAGTCGCCGCCGTCCAGGTTGGGGGGATCGGCTTCGGTGGCCAGGGCCGTCCAGTCGTCGGTCCGCATCAGCGAGACGTGTTCCGAGTCGGGGTCGCCGGCGGCGTCGCCGTTGTCGTAGGTGTCCAGCTCGACGGCCCAGCCGGTGGCGCCGCCGACTCCCAGGTACTGGCCGGAGCCCGTGGTGACCCAGGTGTCGGCCACGCTCTCGTCGAGGAAGGCGAAGGTCATGCCGTCGGCGCCGGTGGAGTCCTGGTCCCAGATCTTCGCCTGGAAGCTGACCAGCCAGCGGTCGCCGGGGATCGCGTCGACGAGGAAGGCGCTGCCGAACTCGTCGTCCTTCTTGTCGGTGAGGCGGACCATGCTGTCTCGCCAGTCGGCGTCGCCGTTGATCTGCAGGTCGGCGGAGGGGTCGGCGGCCAGGTCGCTGCTGTAGAACACCGGGTCCACGAGGTCGTCGCAGTCGTCGTCGAGGCCGTTGCAGACCTCGATGGCTGCGGGGTTGACGTCGGGGTTGGTGTCGTCGCAGTCGGTGTCGTCGTCGACCTGGGTGGCCGAGCGGTCGCAGACCTGGCTGTAGCTGGCCGGGTCGCCGAAGCCGTCGCCGTCGAGGTCCTCCCAGGCGTCCACGAGGTCGACGGCGTCGGTGTCGACCACGTCGTCGCAGTTGTCGTCGATGCCGTTGCAGACCTCGGTGGCGTCGGGGTTGACGTCGAAGTCGTCGTCGTCGCAGTCGCCGCCGACGTCGACGTGCCAGCTCTCGACCGTGCAGAGCTGGTCGTAGCTGGCGTCGTCGCCGAAGCCGTCGCCGTCGAGGTCCTCGTACACCCAGGAGGCGTCGGCCGCGCCGACGTCGATGGTGTCGTCGCAGTCGTCGTCTACGCCGTTGCAGATCTCGGTGGCGTCGGGGTTGATGGTGGCAACCTTGTCGTTGCAGTCGCCGCCCTGGTCGGCCTGGGTGCTGCTGCGCTCGCACACCAGGGTCTCGCTGCCGTCGACGCCGAAGCCGTCGCCGTCGGCGTCCTCCCAGGCGCTCACGAGGTCGACGGCGTCGGTGTCGATGACGTCGTCGCAGTCGTCGTCGATGCCGTTGCAGACCTCGGTGGCGCCCGGGTTGACCGCGCTGTGGCGATCGTCGCAGTCGCCAGTGGCCAGCGCCCAGCCCGTCGACTCTGGTGCGCTGCAGGCGACGACCTCGGTCCCGTCGACGCTGCCGTAGCCGTCGCGGTCGTTGTCGGTCACCCAGGTCAGGCCGTCGATGACCTCGCCGTCTTCGTCGATGTCGCCGTCGCAGTCGTCGTCGATGTCGTTGCAGGACTCCGAGGCACCGGGGTGCACCGAAGGGTCGGCGCCGTCGCAGTCGCCCGCCACCGTCGTCCAGGTGTCGCCGGGCTCGGCACAGCTCACGACGGTGGTGGCGCCGTCGGCGCCGTAGCCATCGCCGTCGGGGTCGATGATCCAGGTTGTGCCGTCGACGGGGTCTTCGTCGACGTCGCCGTCGCAGTCGTCGTCGACGTCGTTGCACAGCTCGTCCGCGCCGGGGAAGACGTCGGGTGCGGCGTCGTCGCAGTCGCCGCCGGTCGCCGTGAAGTCGGCCGGCGGGTCGCAGGCCCGGACTTCCGTGTCGCCGGCGAAGCCGTCGCCGTCGGCGTCGATGACCCAGGCGGGGGCGTCTGTGGCGTCGTCGTCGACGGCGCCGTTGCAGTCGTCGTCGACGCCGTTGCACACCTCGGTGCCGTCGGGGTGGGCGTCGGCGTTGCTGTCGTCGCAGTCGCCTCCGGGCAGGCTGCCGCTGCCCTCGACCCCCTCGGTCGGCAGGCCGGCGTATTCGTCGGGGACGTAGCCGTCGCCGTCCACGTCGTAGTCGTCTGCGCCGTCGCAGTCGCCGTCGATGCCGTCGTAGGGCACCTCTTCCCCCGGCACGCAGCCGCCGGACGCGCCCGTGTCCCCGATGTCGGGGGTGGTCTTTGTCATGCAGGCGAGCAGCAGCAGGGCGAGGGTCACGGAGCCAAGGTACACGCGCGGGTCCGGGGCCGGCGTCACACTTTGGTTCCGTCGCGGGGCTGTCCATGGGGCCGCGCAGCGCTACGATGCCAGCCGCCCGACGCTGCTGGAGGCCCCGTGCGCACCCTGGACTGCGAGATCCTGGTCGTCGGCTCCGGACCGGGTGGCGCGACGACCGCGGCCCTGCTCGCCGAATCCGGTCGCGACGTGCTCATCGTCGAGGAGGGGCCCGATCTGCGCGTCGACAGCGCCCCCAACTACAGCCTCGACGAGATGGACCAGAAGTACCGCAACGGCGGGCTCAACACGACGCTGGGCCGCACGGGCATCACCTACATCGAGGGCCGCTGCGTCGGAGGCGCCAGCGAGATCAACGCCGCCCTCTACCACCGCCCCCACGCCGAGACGCTCGACCGCTGGCGCCGCGAGTTCCACATCGAGGACTTCGACCTCGACGGGCTGCGCCCCCACTTCGAAGACATCGAGGCCGAGCTGTCCGTGGGCACGCGCGCCGACGGCCTGGCCCCCTCCTCGCAGAAGATCATCGAGGGGGCCGACAAGCTCGGCTGGAAGCACGAGCAGATCCAGCGCTTCTGGCGCTATGGTGCCGACGACGGACCCCGGGGGCGGCGGCGGTCCATGTCCGAGACGATGGTGCCCCGTGCGCGGGCGGCGGGCGCGCGGATCGAAGCCGACACCAAGGTCGTGCGCATCGTCCACGACGGCCGGCGGGCGACCGAAGCCCACGCGCTGACCATGGGCACCGTGCGGCGCCGCATCCGCTTCCGCCACCTCGTCGTCTGCGGCGGCGCGGTCCAGACGCCGGTGCTGCTGCGGCGCTCGGGCATCAAGCAGCACATCGGCGACCACCTCCGCCTGCACCCCATGATCCGCATCGCCGCCCGCTTCGATGCGCGCGTGAACGATCCGGCCTTCGGCGTCCCCGTCCAGCAGGTCTCGCAGTTCAAGCCGAAGATCACGCTGGGCTGTTCGCACAGCTCGCTGCCCCACATCGCCATGTGGTTGGGGCGAGATGTCCCGGACCGCAGGCAGATAATGGAGCAGTGGGAGCAGGTCGCCGTGTTCTATGTCGCCGTCCAGGGCGAGGGTCGGGGGACCGTTCGGGCCCTGCCCGTGCTCGGTGAACCACTCATCCGCTACGAGCTGACCGACGCCGACATGGCCGCCATGGGCCAGGGACTGTCCCACCTCGGTCGGCTGTTGTTCGAAGCCGGCGCCCGGGAACTGTACTCGCCGGTGGAGGGGCAGCCGCCGCTGCGCAGCCCCGCCGACCTCGACCGGCTGCTGCAGCTCCCCCACGGAACGGCCGTCGCCGTCAGCACCATCCACCTGTTCAGCAGCCTGCCCATGGGCGAAGACCGCAGCCGGTGTGCGGTGGACAGCTACGGTCGCCTGCACGGCTTCGACAACGTCTCTGTCCACGACGCCAGCATCCTGCCGACCAGCCCCGGCGTGAACCCGCAGGGCACGATCATGGCGATCACACGTCGGAACACCGCGGCGCTGCTGGCGCGGGGGACCTGAGGGGCTCCGCCACCAGGACTTCGGACGCGACACCCCAGGTGGTGACGACATCGTGGTGCAGGATCCGCCAGACCTGGGGGTCCAGCCGCGGTTGCAGGCGCAGTGGCCGGCAGCCGCCCACCAGGCCGGGCGACAGCCGGTGGACCAGGTCCCAGCCCCCCATGACGATCCGTGATCGGAGTCCCGTCCCCGGCGTCACGCCAGCGACGCACAGCCGGCCGCCCGGCGCGAGCACGTGGCGGGCTTCGTTCAGCAGATGGTCCACGGTGGCCAGTCGCAGCAGGTCGAGGACGTAGGTCGTCAGCAGGCGATCCCAGCCGCCCGGTCGGGTGGGCAGCGAGCCCTGGGCGGGCTGGACCCGGGCGCGGTCGCCGAAGGGGGCGAGGCGCGCGGCCGACAGCTCCCGCATGGTCGCGCTGGGGTCGAGGCCCAGGTAGGAACAGTCGGCGGGGAGGTGGTCGGAGAGCAGCGTCGCGGCCAGGCGGCCGGTGCCGCAGCCGAGCTCGAGCACGCTGTGCGCCGTGTCGAAGGCGGAGCGGGCCACGAGCGCGTCGAGCGCTTCATCTTCGTACCAGCCCTGGGCGTCCTGCTTCGCACCGAAGTCATCGTAGAAGCGCCGCGCCTGGTCGGCGTCGAGCATGCGGCGGGGGCGGGGTTCCGGCGGCATGGAAGCGTCCTGGGATGGGGGTTGCTCTGCCTGTAATCGGCCGAGGGGGTTGCGGGTGTGGGGGCGAGGCCCCAGGGACGTTCGGCGAGAGTGGGCTTCTTGGCCTCATCCGGGGTAGGCTCGATGGAGATGCTGGAGTGGTCATGCTCGTCACCATCGTCGCCAGCCTCCTCGCTGCCTGCACCTCGACCTCGCCGAGCAGCGGCGGTAGCGGCGGCGGCAGCGGCGGCGGCCACGCGGACTCCGGTGCGACCACCGACGGCGGCGGCGTCGCGGGTGATGGCGGAGGGTCCAGCGATGGCGGGATGATGGACCCCATGCCCTGTGACGAGACGGTGGTCCCGCTGACCAAAGCGACCCCGCCGGTGTCTGTCGACGAAGTGTGGCCGGTGGTCCAGGCGTGGGTACCGACACCCATCACCTGGGTGGCCAACGCGACGGCCGACGACGTGGGCACCAGCGATGCGCTCTCGGTCGTCATCGAACAGACCGGTGACGCGATGGTGGTCACGCGGACGGGGTACACGACATCCGACACCGACCCGGACGCCTGCCGTCCGGGCCCCGAGCTGCGGATCCCGGTGACGGCGACGGTGACCGTTGCCGGTGGACAAGCCGTCGCGACGCACACGGGGTTTGTCGACGCACAGGCGGCCGAACGGACCCGTATCTACTTCACCGACCTCGTCGACGAAGCGCCGGTGTTGTCGAAAGACTGGCAGGCTGCGGCTGCCTCCAAGGTGTCCGGTTGGGGCTACTCCATCGACGACGCGACCAGGCTGTATGCTACGATCGTCACCAGTCAGACGGATGATGTGTGGGCGCCGGAGTGGGCGATCGACGTCCGTCGGGACGAAGCTCCGATGTGGGGAGGGGTGCTCTGGCGCGGCACCCTCGACGAGTGACGCGCCGCATCCTCCCACCGCCCCCTACCGCCGCCCCCACCATCGCCACCCGATGGCGCTCAGCCACCAGGCGGCCACGCCGACCCCGGCGCCGGTCGCGATGGCCGGCCAGCGCGGGTCGGGCAGCCAGGTGGGCAGAAGGACGGCGAGGGTGAGCACGCCCACGGGCAGCAGGTAGACCAGCCGGGCAAGCAGGGGCAGGCGGCCGACGAGCGCGGCGCCGAGCGACATCAGGACGGGCCCGAGGACGGCGTAGTGCAGCCCGGCGATGGCGACGGGCTGGCTCTCGGGGAGGGCGCCGGTGCCCAGGGCGAGCAGGCCGAGCACGAGGCCGCCCCAGGCAGCGCGCTGGTCGAGCTCGGGCAGGTCCCAGGCGGTCCACAGCAGCAGCCCCGCAAGCAGCACGGCACCCAGGTGGGTGAACAGACCGGGCCATGGCCCCAGGAGCATGGCGGTGCAGAGCACGCCGATGGTCCAGGCGGGCGCGAGCGGCGGCCGCGCGCCCTGCTGCGCCAGCGCGGCGGGGGTGGCGACGCCGAACATCAGCAGGGTGAGGAAGGCCTGGACCAGGTCACGGGCGAAGGCCGGATCCCGGGAGATGGTGACGGCGACGCCGGGGATGGCGACGGCGGACAGGAGGATGGCGGGGACGGCGGGGGCCCACCAGGACCGAAGCTCCTTTACCTGCCGGCGCAGGCGGAGGGCGGCGATGACCCAGACCAGCAGCACGACGGTCGACGCGGCGATGGACAGCAGGGCGTAGCCCGCCTGGACGAAGCCCCAGGTGGCCGCCGCGGTGGCCAGCGCGTAGGCGGCGGTCTGCAGCGGCCCCGGAACCGGCAGCCCCTGGCGTCGCCACGCCCACCACACCAGCGGGAAGATGAGCCCGTAGTAGCCGAGGTGGCTGTGCGCCTGCCGCAGGAACAGCCAGCTCCCCCAGGGCTGGTCCATGCCGGCGAGCACCGCGCGGAGGTGGATGCCGAGGCCAAGCTGCACCACCAGGGCGACCAGCGCCATGCCGGTGAAGCGGTCGAGCGCGGGGCTGGTGCTGGCTTCGGCGGCGGTGGCGCCGCCTTCGGCGGTGGCTGTGGCTGGCTCGGGGACAGGCATGTCGGCGACAACCTGCCCCGTTGTGCCCTTCGTGGCGATCTCCCGATACAAGAGTCCCTTGAACCGTCACCGATGGAGCCCCCGTGTCGGAGCCCGCTCAGTCTTCCGCACAGTCTTCCGCACAGCCGTCCACGCCGCCTCCCGCCCTGTTCAAGGAACCCTACCGGGTGCTCTTCCCCGTCGCGATGGCGCTCGGCGTGCTGCTCATCGGCGCCTGGGGCGCCCAACTCGGCCGCGGCGGCGCCCTTCTGTCGCCCGCGACCCACGGTGCGCTGATGCTGTGGGGCGTCTACGGCACGGCGGTGCTCGGCTTCCTGCTGACGGCCTACCCCAAGCAGAACGGCGCCCCCCAGCCGCCTGGGCTCGTCGTGCTCGGCCTGGCCGCCGTGCAGGTGCTGGCCGTGGCATTGTGGCTGGTTGGCGGGGCCACGGCGCTCGCAGGCGGCGGGCTCGCCACCCTGGCCTGGGCGGGCATCACCGCCTGGAGCGCCACCGTCGCCCTCCCCTCGCTCCGCCGTGGCTGGGACGCGACCACAGCCACGGTCCCGCTGATCCTGGCGACCGCCACCGTGGCGCTCGGCCTCTCCGTCAGCGGCATGCAGCCGGTCCTCGCACCGGCCCTGGCCATCCACGGGGTGTTCGTCCCCCTCGCCCTCACCCTCCTCGACCGGATCCTCCCCTTCTTCTCCCGCAAGAAGGTGCCCGGCTACGACGGGCTGCGCCGGGTGGGCTTCACCGGCAACCTGCTGGCGCTGGGGATCCTGCGGGCCCTGGTCGAGGGGAGGGTCTCGGCGGTGGCCCTCGACGTGCTGCTCGTCGTGCTCATCGCGCGTCAGTGGCAGGGCTGGCGTCCCTTGCAGGGCCTGCGACCGCCGCTGCTCGGCGTGCTGCACCTCGGCATCGCCTGGCTGCTGCTCGGCTACGTCGTCGACGCCGCCGCCCCCTTCCTCGACCCGACCATGGCGCTGTACGCCCGCCACCTGTGGACGGTCGGCGGCCTCGGCACGCTGGTGATGTCCATCGCGATTCGCGTGACCCGCGGCCACGGCGGCCTGCCGCTGGTGCTTGGCTGGGACGGCGCGCTGATGGTCGGGCTGGTCCAGCTCGCCGTGCTGCTGCGGGGGGTGCTGCCGCTGCTCGGCGTCAGCCATCCGCTGCTATGGCCGGCCGCGGCGGGCTGCCTCGGCCTGGCCTTCCTGCTGTACCTGGTGCGGCTGGCGCCGGCGGTGCTGCGGAGCTGAGCGGCGGCAGCACCGTGGAGCCGAGCGCCGCCGCTCTCCCCGGGCGGAGCCTACAGCTTCGCGTTGAGCTGCGACCAGGCCCAGAAGTCGGCGTCGGCGGTGTACGACGGCAGCCAGGCCGCCGCGCCGATGCCGAAGCCGAGGCCCTTGGTGATCTTCACGTTGCTCCACAGGTCGACCTCCTGGGAGATCGACGTGTCGCCACCCTGGTTGGCGGAGGCGAGGAAGGCGTGGGCGTCGAGGTTGGCGGTCCACTTGTCCGACGGGGACGCCGCCAGCTTCAGCGCGATGTCCTGGAGGCCGCGGCCATCGGAGGCGCCGGCGATGCCGAAGTTGGCCATGTCGATCTGGCCGTAGAACTTGTGGTTGGTGGCGTACAGTGTGTTGAAGGCGCCGACCTTGTCGTCGGTCATGTCCCCGTCGCCCGAGAGGTGGTCGTACCACAGGGTGATCTGGGGCTTGAAGCTGACGTCGGGCGCTACCGTTCCGCGCACGCCGACCATCCAGGCGCCGATGGAGGCGTTGCCCGAGGAGCCGAGCTGGCCGTAGCCTTCGACGCGGCCGGACAGGATGCCCGAGCCGCCCTTGGCGTACACGCCGATGGTGGCCCGGTCCATGTCGGCTTCGCCCATGTGCTCGTAGATGGCGGTCAGGTTGGCTTCGTTGGCGCCGGACTTGAAGCCGCCGCGGCCGGCCCACAGGGTGCTGTCCAGGGTCGTCGCGTCGACCTGGTCGCCCTCGTAGAGCATCGACCCGAAGGCTTCGGCGAACAGCTTGTCGCCGGTGTATTGCACCCGGGCGGCGTCGAAGGCGCGCGCCTGCTGCGCCCAGTTGACGTTCCCGATGAGGCGGTGTTCGTTGAACGTGATCTCCTGCCGGCCGACCGTGATGGTGACGTCATCGGCGGGCTTCCACGCCAGGGAGGCGACGTGGACGTCGAGGTTGTCGGCGTTGAAGTCGGTCAGCGTGTTCGCTTCCGTGCCCCAGGCGCGGATGTCCTGCACAACCAGTCGCGCCGAGATGCCTTCGAACGACAGCGATCCGCCCAGTCGGGACCGCTGCGTGATCACCAGGGCGTCACCGGACCCGGAGGTGCCGTCGCGGCCGGTGGACCACTCGGCCCGGGGCCGGATCTGGGCTTCCGGAGTGAATTCGGGGCCGTCAGCGGCCAGGACTGGGGCAGAGAGCGCGAGCGCGGCGATCAGCATGGGGGTGTCTCCACGGGTACGGTCGGGTGAGGAGAGCGGCCGCCGGTGCGTGTCCCGTCAGGCCACTCGTGCGGGTAGAGCCCGCTTTCAAGCAATTCCCGCGCCATGTCCACGTCGCGGAGAGGACCCGCATCAGCAGCTAATCATGTCCATAGAGCGGCAAGTCTGTAGTGTGATTTCGCACACCCTGGGTGTGGCAAATCCAACAGTCCTGTCCTCCGGTTGAGCGGGCTCACCGCTTCGGTCGCGGTGGATCCTCGTTGATCGGCGCGGCCAGGAGCTGGTCCCAGGTCGTGCGGAAGCCGCCGGTGGCGGCGGCGGCGGCGTCTGCCGCGGCGGCGGTGGCGTAGCTGAGCGCGGGCCTGCCCATCACCAGCGGCCGGTCGAAGCCGGCGACGAAGAACAGGTCGGCGGGGTCCGCCCACGGCCGAGGGGCGGTGCCGATGGCGTCGACGGGGGTGTCGGGAGGGAGCACTTCCACCCAGGTGTGTTCGACCTTGCCGTGGGGCGAGGGGGCGGCGAGGGCGGCGCGCAGGTCGCCGATGGAGCACAGGAAGACGCGCGTGCCGTCGTGGTAGAGGATCTGGCCGCGGGGGGCGGGTTGTTCGGCCGCGACCATGCCGCAGACGTCACAGTCTTCCAGGCCGATCTCGGCGGGGGTGGCGGCGACCGTGGTGGCGGGCTTGTCCCCGCCGCCGCAGGCCAGCGCGGTGAGCAGCAGCGCGATGGTCCCGGCGATCACCCCGACACCGCCTGGCGACGGTGCAGTGCGACGGCGCCGACGAGCAGGGGCAGGCCGATCCACATGGTCCACAGGGTCGCCGACAGGCCGGCCGATGGCAAGGCGACGGTGAGCCCCATCTGGGCGAGGGCGTCGGCACCGACGAGGTCGACGAGCATGCCGGAGCGGTACAGGCCCGCGGGGTTCAGGGTGACCAGCCAGGCGACGGTGTCCTGGCCGATGGCGCCGTCAGTGGCGACCAGGGCGGCGAGGATGCCGAGATCGTAGAAGAAGACCAGCAGGAACCACAGGACGACGGCGAGGCTGGCGGCGGTGGCCCGGTGGTGGGTGAGCGCCGAGATGCCGGTGCCGATGGACAGGAAGGCGGCGCCGAGCAGCAGGGTGGAGGGGACCAGCGCCAGCAGCGCGGCGCGGTGGCCGGGCTCCAGCACGAGGGCGGCGACGCCCAGCCCGAGCCCCACCGCGATGCACAAGGCCAGGGCGCGGCCGAGGTACTTCGCGACCAGCACCTCGCCGCGGCGGACCGGCAGGGAGAGCAGCAGGCCCAGCGTGTTTCGTTCACGTTCGCCGACGATGGCGTCGTGGCCGAGCACCAGAGCGACGAGCGGCACCAGGAAGGTGGCGAGGGTCACGATGCTGGGGGCGGTGACGGAGCCCTGGGCTTCGGCGGCCGAGCGCCCGTACAGGCTGATGCCGCTGGCCAGCAGCACGAACAGGGCGGTGACGATGATGACCCAACGGTCGCGGGTGCGCTCCAGCAGCTCGTGCACGACCAGGGCTCGGGCGACGCGTCCCATCACGCTCCCTCCTGCAGCAGGCGTTCGTAGACGTCGTCCAGGCCGGGCTCCTCGACCCGGAGCTGGCGGACCTCGCCCGGTGCCTGGTCGACGAGGCGCAGCACGTCGAGCAGCCGGTCGGGGGTGACGTCCATGGCGAGGTGGCGGTGCACCCCGCCGATGTCGGTGGCGACCTCGGCCTGGCCGAGGCGACGCGCCTGCAGGTCGGCGACGAGGCGGCCGAGGGCTGCGGCGTCGTCGAGGACCAGGCTCACGCGGATCGGCAGCCCGACGTCGCGCCGCAGGGCTTCGGGGCTGCCCTGGGCCCGGACGAGGCCGTCGCGCAGCACGCAGATGTGGTCGGCGCGCCGCTCGATCAGGGTGAGGTCGTGGGTCGAGAGCAGGACGGTGCGGCCGGCCTGCTTCCACTCGGCGAGGATCTCCCACAGCAAGGTGAGCCCCTGCTGGTCGAGGCCCCCGGTGGGTTCGTCGAGCACGAGCAGCGCGGGTTCCGAGAGGATGGCCACGCCGAGCCCCAGGCGCTGCCGCATGCCGCGGGAGTAGCCGCGGACGGCCCGGCCGGCGGCCTGGGCCAGGCCCACGCGCGCCAGGACGGCGTCGGCGCGCGCGCGGGACACACCCCGGGCGCTGGCGAAGAAGCGCATGACCTGGCGGCCGCTCAGGCTGTCGGCGAATGCCACGGCTTCCGGCAGGTAGCCGAGCTTTTCGCGCTCGTCCCGGGGCAGGGCGGCGTGTGGCACGCCGTCGACCAGGACCTGGCCGGTGTCGGACCGGACCAGCCCCAGCAGCACGCCCATGAGCGTCGACTTGCCAGCGCCGTTGGGGCCGACGAGCACGGTGACCTTGCCGGGCTCCAGGTCGACGCTGACGCCGCCGAGGGCGAGCAGCGATCCGAAGCGGACCTGGACGTCTCGGAGCTGGACCTTCACGGCTGTCCTCCTGCGGCGGATGGCTGTGCGCCGGGAGGCTGCATCAGCGGGGCGACGTCGATGATTGTGGGGACCGACAGCGCGGGGAGCTGCTTCTGCATGCGGCTGAGCAGCTCGAGCGTGGGACTGTTCAGCAGCAGCACGGCGGCCGGTGTCTTGTACAGCAGGCCGGCCACCAGCGAGTCGACGGCGTAGGGGCGGTCGCCGCGGCCGTCGTGGTCCTGGTCCCAGCCCAGGTAGTCGCTCCAGTAGTTGCCGCCGCGGTCGCCTTCCCAGGTCTGGTCGTGGGTGGCGACGTAGAAGACCTGCTGGCGGTTGCCGATGAAGCTGTTGCCGTGGACGGTGTTGCGTTCGGTCCCGGCCCAGATGCGGGCGCCGATCTCGTTGCCGACGATGCGGTTGTCGACGATCTCGTTGTCCAGGCTGCTGAAGAAGAAGAAGCCCTCGCCGTTGCGTTCCACGTCGTTGCCGGCGATGTGGCTGTACTGCGTGTCCCGGAAGAGGATACCCTGCTTGTCGTTGTCGGTGCTGACGTTGTCTTCGACCACCAGGTGGTGACTCTGCATCAAGGCGATGCCACCGCTGTTGTGGGTCGTGATGTTGCCACGGACGGTGTTGTCGTAGCTGTACATGTAGTGGATGCCGTAGCGCTGGAAGCTGGCCCTGTTGCCCTCGATGAGGCTGTCTTCCGTGGCGGACACGTACAGCCCGTCGCGCGCGTCCTGGATCTCGTTGCCGGAGACGATCAGCTCGCCGGCGTCGAACAGGTGGATGCCGTTGCCCTTGCGGCTGGGGTGCACGCCCTTGAGCCCGCGGACGGTGTTGTCTTCGATGCGCGCTCGCCGGGTCGTGTCCAGGTAGATGCCGAACAGGCAGTCGGTGGCCTCGCTGTTGCGGACCACGCTGCCCTCCGCCGATGCTTCGAGCCGGATGCAGGCGTCGTTGGTCTGTAGATCGTGGCCGCTGCCGCGCACCTTCATGCCATCGACCACGGTGTTGGGGGCGGCGATCACGAGGGTGTGGCCCTCGCCGGTGCTGACCAGCATCCCGCCCTCGCTGGTCAGGGTCAGCGTCGTGTCGACCCGGACCGGCCCGGCCCACTCTCCCGGCGGGAAGACGACGCGGTCGCCGTGGACGGCGAGGTCGACCGTCTCCTGGGCGGTCGGCGCGTCCCGTCCGACGACCAGGGTGGCCGCACTCGCCGGCGCCAGCAGGCTGAGGAGGCCGACGATCACGCCACCTCCCGCGGGTGCACCTTCCGGGCCTTGCCAGCCTTCTCGAGGTCGCGCCGCAGCTTGACCAGCGGGGGGCAGACCTTGTCGTCGCGCCAGTTCGCCTCGCACTCCATGCAGGACAGGCAGTCCCGTGGGTCGATGCTGCCGTCCGCCCGGATCGCCCGCGGTTCACAGCCGCGGGTGCAGATCTTGCACTTCGTGCAGAACTCCCGGCGGTGGGGTCCGCTCGCCCGCAGGCTGCCGGGGATGGCGAGGCCGGCCCCCAGCGGGCAGAGGTACTGGCAGAAGGGCCGCCAGGTCAGGAAGCTGAGCACGAACAGCAGCACCCACCAGCCGGCGTAGTACCACTGCCGGGTCCAGAAGGAGACGAAGAAGGTGCTCTTGAAGGGCTCGATCTCGGCGGCCTGTTCGCCGAGGACCGAGTCGTGCAGGTAGACAGCGACGAGCGCCACCAGCACCCCGTAGCGGACCAGGCGCAGCTTGCGGTGCACGGGTTCGGGCAGCTCGAATTCGGGGATCTTGAGCTTGCGGCCGAGCTTGTAGGCCAGCTCGGACATCGACCCGTAGGGGCAGGCCCAGCCACAGAACACGCCGCGCCCCCAGACGAGCGTCACGATGGCGATGAAGATCCAGGAGACGAACAGCAGGGGTTCGGTGAGGAACAGCCCCCAGCGCCACTCGTGGACGATCGAGCCGATGAAGGTCAGGAGCTGCGTGATCGAGGGCTGCGCTCCGAGCACCAGCCCACCGACGATGAAGGAAAACGCCATGACCGAGACGTGGACCCGCCGCAGCCGCCGCATGTCGCCGGTCAGCCACCGCCGACCGATGAACAGCCCCATGATCGTGAGCTGCCAGGCGACCACGACGGCGACCTGGACGGTGTTGTTCTTCCACGCCTGGCGCCAGATCGCCTGCTCGGGATCGGGTCCGTCCAGCTTGTACACCGATCCCGGCAGGCGGTGGCTGGCGTCGAAGGCGTGGAAGTCGCGGCTGTAGCCACCCTTTCCGTTGAAGCGGCTGCCGAGGAAGACGAGCTTGAAGGTCCGTCCTGGATCCAGCCCACCGTCGCGGGCGACAAAGACGGCGCCCTCCTTGAAGGTCGGGGCGTCGGGTGCGGCGACCGCGGGCAGGTTGGTGTAGTCCAGGTCGCGGAACATCAAGGTCGAGAGGCCCTGCTCGACGCGGACGCGGTCGAAGATGCCGCCGCGGACGAAGCCCGAGCCCTTGAAGGTGCTGATCCCGTTGCCCAGCACGACGATGAGGTGTTCGTCCGGGGCGAGCTGCCCCATGAGGTGGTCGTAGGTGTTGTCCCCCATGAGTGCCCGGCCGATCTGCGGGGCGTCGGCGACGGTGAACCACAGGTCGATGAAGGGCTGGTCGCTGCCGACGCGATCCTGGTAGCCCTTGCCGTCTTCGCCCATCTGTTCGGTGGTGACGGTCAGGCGGCCGAAGACGTCTTCGTCCTGCATCTGTGCCCAGGACCAGGCCGACTCGTCGATGACGAAGTGCCCGGGGACGGCGGCCTGTCGCTCGATGACGCCGACGTCCTGGCCGAGCGACCGGGCCGTGTCCAGGATGGTGCGGTTCTCGGCGAGGACCGTGACGGTCGCCCCGGAGATGATGTCGACGGAGGTCTGGTCCCCGCTGGCCTTGCCGACGACGACGTCTTCGTCGGCCTTCATGCCGGCGTACTGGTCGACGAAGTCGTGGAGCTTCTGTTCGGGGATGCCGATGAGCAGGATGGGTTCGCTGTGGTGGACGACGCGGCCACCGGTGATCCGGCCGTCGGGTGACAGCCCGATCACCGTGGAGACGGGCTTGCCGGAGTAGGCCTTGATGTCGACCACGTCGGTGGACAGCACCACCCAGCCGACCGGCTGTCCGGCGTCGTCGAAGCCCTGGACATAGGGCTTGCCCTCGACTGCTTCGAAGCGAGTCGCCGCGGGCAGGACGCGCGCGCACGGGTCGGTGCTGCAGTCCAGGCCGCCCTGGCGGGCGGAGTGACCGTAGGCGGTTGCGCCGGCGGGTGCGGACGTGGCGCCGTTGGTGGCGCTGTCGGTGGCGCTGGCAACCGAGGCGAGCGCGAGCAGCACCCACAGCAGGGGCGTGATCAGGGTGGTCATCGGGGGTCTCGATGGGGAGCCGGCGGGCCGGTCGCGGGGAATCGACCGACCCACCGGGGATCTTCGTTGTCGCCTACTCGACGATCATCCGGCCGCGCATCTCCAGGTGCAGCGCGTGGCAGAACCAGGGGCAGTAGTACCAATACACGCCCTTGCGATCGGCCGTGAAGGTGAAGGAGTTGCTGCCCTGGGCGTTGACCAGGAAGTTGACGTCGTGCAGGCCCATGCAGAAGCCATGCGACAGGTCTTCGACGTTGTCGATGTTGGTGACGATGACCTGGACCTCGTCACCCTGCTTGACCTTGAACTCGGTCATGCCGAACGCCGGCGCCTGGCTGGTCATGTACACCCGCACCTTGTGCGGGCCCTTGCGGATCACCTTGTTGGTGCCCTTCAGGTCGACGCCGTCTTCCTTGGCGATGGCTTCGAGGTACGCATGCCGCGGGTCCTTGCGATCCATCACCTTCTCGGGGTTGATGAGGTCGCGCTTGACGATGACGCAGTCGTGGGGCTCGGAGTAGGCAGGCCCGTCATGCACCAGCTTCAGCGGGCTGACGGTCATGTCGATGAGCTGGTCGTTCTCGGGGTGCAGCGGGCCCACGTTGAGGAAGCGGTCCTTGCTGAACTTGCACAGCGCGACCAGCCACTTGCCGTCGGCGTCCTTCGTCTCGGACATCGACGCGTTGGTGTGGCCGACCTGGTAGTGCACATCAACCTTCTCGATGATGGGGTCGACCTGCTCACCGCCGAAGGCCTTGATGGCCTTGTCGATGTTCCACTTGGTCATCACGGAGTCGATGAAGATCGAGGTGTAGGCGTTGCCCTGGCCGTCGAAGGCGGTGTGCAGCGGGCCGAGGCCGACCTCGGGTTCGGCGACCACGGCATCCCGCGGCTTGATCTTGCCAGCGAAGACGTCGGCGAGCTTGTCGATCTGGACCACGGTGACGGTGGGCGAGAGCTTGCCGGCGCACATGGCGTACTTGCCGTCGGGGCTGATGTTGACGCCGTGGGGGCTCTTGGGCACCGGGACGCGCTGGACGAACTCGCTGTTGTCGCCGCGAGCGTCGACGACGGGCACCTTGCTGTCGCCGATGGTGATCGTCTTGCCGGCGGCGACGGCCTTCTCGATGTTGGCGATGTGGAAGACGTACAGGTAGTCCTGGTCGTTCGCCATCATCTGTTCGAGGGTCACGCCACCCTCGGAGTTGTAGCAGCAGGCAAAGCTGTAGTTGCCCTGGTAGTCAGTGGCGCAGAGGTCCAGGTTGCCCTCGATGAGGACCTGCCACTTGACCTCCATGGTCTCGCCGTCGACGGCCGTGTGCAGGGCGCCGTACTTCGTGGGGTCTTCCATGTCCCGGCCGTCGTTGGGCTGCGGGGTCCGGAACTCCGAGTTGCAGAAGACGTAGCCGGTCTTGTGCCGCTGGGGGAAGATGCCGTGGGTGCCCTGGCTGTTGGGCAGGTCGGCGATGGCGTCGACCTCCATGGTCGCGCAGCGGACGCGCGCGAGGCGGGCCTGGGCCTTGCAGTTGACGTAGATGTAGCGCCCGTCGTAGGTGCCGTCGGTGTAGGACAGGTGCACGTGGTGGGTGTCGCCGGAGACCTTGCCCTTGAGCAACTGCTTGGACCAGTCGTCACGGCCCCAGCCGGTGGCGGCATCGGCGTTGAACACGGGGATGCGCTTGAGCTCGCGCATGGACGGGATGCCGAGGATGCGGATCTCGCCGGACTGGCCGCCGGACCAGAAGCCGTAGTAGTCGTCGAGCTTGCCGGGGGGGACCTCGATGCTCTGGCCCTTGTGGGCTTCGACCGGGGCCTTGGCCTTGGCGTCGTGGCCGCCGGCGCCGCCCTGGGTCGAGGTGGTGGTGCCGCCGGAGCAGCCGGGCAGGCTCCAGGCCATGGCGCCGCCGCCGACGAGCGCGGTCGCGGCGCTGAGGAAGCCGCGGCGGGTGGCCGGGACGTTGTCCTTCGCCAGCTCGCTGTTGAGGGCGTCCAGGATCTCGCGGTTGCGGGCCTGGCCGTTGCCGGCGTCGTGGTTGCTGTCGTGGGACATGCTCTGCTCCGGTGAGGAGGGACCCGGCGGAACATCGGTCGATGCACCGTCGGTCGGTTGGGGGTCGGTAGATCTATGGAGTTCGAGGTCAGGAGAAACCTCTATCCGTTGAGGCTGGGACGTGCCTCGGACCCCGGGGGCGTTTGACGCGCCCGAGGTGCGACAAAGCGTACCAGAAGGTCTGGAGATCCAGAGAGGCGGTGAGCAGCCGTCGTGGCCGGCTCAGGTCACGCGCCCCCACGCGCGGGTCAGGGCGGCGGGGAGGTCGGCGGGATGGGGCAGGACGGACCAGGCCCCCGGACCGAGCATCGCCGGCAGCCACTCCTGGGCGACGGAGTCGATGGCCAGTGCGTGGGTGTGGACGCCGGCGCGTCCGGCCTCGCGCAGCGCCTGGCGGACGTCGGCCATGCCGTAGCGGCCCTCGTAGCGGTCGTAGTCGGTGGGCTTGCCGTCGCTGACCAGCAGCAACAGGCGACGCCGCGCCGAGGTCGCGCGGAGCTGGGCCGTGGCGTAGCGCAGGGCCGGTCCGATGCGGGTGTAGCCCTGGGGCTGGAGGAGCCCCAGGCGCGCCCGGCCTTGTGTCCAGGGCTCGTGCCAGTCTCGGACAGACCAGGCTCGGATCCGGTGCCGGGTGTGGCTCGCGAAGGCGATGACCTGCAGGGCGTCCCCCAGCCGATCGGCGACTTCGCCCAGCACCAGCACGGACTCGCGGGCGACGTCGAGGACGCGGCGGTCGTCGACCCAGGCATCGGTGGACAGGGACACGTCGAGGAGCACGGTGGTGGCGAGGTCGCGCTCGCGCCGCGCCTGGCGGACGTAGAGCCGGTCGGTGGGGCTGTGGCCGGCGGCGATGGTGGCCCAGGCGTCGGTCACGGCGTCGATGTCGACGTCTTCGCCGTCGGCCTGGCGGGGGGCGGCGCGCAGGCGATCCCGGTGGCGGAGGAGCTGGGCGTGGAGCTGGTCGACGGCGCGGTGATGGCGGCGCAGCGCGGCGCGGGCCCAGGCGTCGTCGCCGCGCGGCATGGCGGTGGGGTACACGCGGCACCAGCCGGGGCGGTAGCGGCGGCGGCGGCCGTCCCACTCGTCGAAGCGCTCGAAGGCCTCGTCGGCGTCGACGTGCGCGACGTCGGGGATGTCGGCGTCCAGGGCGATTTCGGCACGCAGCAGGCTGTGGGCCTGGGGTCCCCCCCGCAGCAGGTCGCCTAGCGGTACCTCGTCGAGGGCCTCCAGGTGCGCTTGGAGGTCATCTTCGCCGTCGAGCTGCCGGAGGGTGCCGTTGAAAGGCTCGGCCAGCTCGACCTTCTCGAAGCTGTGCACCGGCAGGGCGAGCGCCTCCTCCTCGTCCAGCTCGTGGACATGGAGGGCGTCGACGGCGGGGGCCTCTGCTTCTGTGGCGCCGTCGGCCGGTGGTGCGCCCTCCTCTTCATTCGAGAAGTTCTCGGCGCGGTCCA
Source organism: uncultured Enterobacterales bacterium (assembly GCA_964599085.1). GTDB lineage: Bacteria > Myxococcota_A > UBA796 > UBA796 > UBA2385 > J125. Next base: position 31,866 of record CAZRFD010000042.1, read on the forward strand.
GCTCGGCGGGGATGAGCGGTCCCCACAGGCAGCTCTCGGCCCGCCCGGCCGCCTGCTCCAGCGCGCGGGCGGCGTCCCAGGCGGGGCCGAAGCCGGGCAGCTCGTCGCGGAGGGTGGCGACGGCTCGGTCGACGGCCTGTGCGGACATCCGAGCGCGCGCGTCCGGGTCGAAGGGGGGGGTGAGCCGCTGGCGGTGCACCGTTCCGGCCACCACGGCTCGCAGCAGGTAGAGGCTGGCGTTGGTCTCCGGGTCCTCGGCCAGGTCCATGACGTGGGGAAACAGCAGGTCGTCGCCGCGCAGCCCGCCGCGGTCGCGGGCCGGGAGCACCCGCAGGGGGGCGCATGCGCAGAGCGACGCCAGCACCGAGAGACGCCGCGACAGGGGGGCGAGGGTGGCGGCGCGTCCCGCGTCTACGGGCGGCGGGCGGCGCGCGAAGCGACGCCAGAAACCACGCAGCGCGCGGAAGATCCCCTCCTCCCAGTCGAGATCGAGGTCGGGGGCGGCCACGCTGCTTCCTCAGTCGAAGGCCAGGGCGACCAGGTCGTTGAGCGCCTGGGCGACCTCGGGATCGTCGGTGAGGGGCTCGACGATGGCGACCCGGCACGCGAGGCGGGCCGGCAGGCCGGACCCGATGAGCCGGGCGGCGTCGACGAGCAGACGGGTCGAGGGCATCTCGGCCAGGCCGAGGTGCTCGACGTTGCGGACCTTGGTGGCCAGCGCGACGAGGCGCCGGGCGACGCCGACCGGCGCGCCGGTCTCGCCGGTCAGGACCTCCTCCTCGACCGTTGGCTGCGGGTAGTGGAAGGACAGGCCGACGAAGCGCTGCCGGGTGGAGGGCTTGAGCTCCTTGAGGCTGCGCTGGTAGCCGGGGTTGAAGCTGACGACGAGCATGAAGTCCGGCGGTGCCGCCAGCTCTTCGTCGTGGCGTTCGACGAAGAGCTGGCGGCGGTGGTCGGTCAGCGAGTGCAGGACGACGACGACGTCGCTGCGCGCCTCGGCCACCTCGTCGATGTAGAGGATCGCCCCCTGGCGGACGGCGCGGGTGACCGGGCCGTCCTGCCAGCGGGTCTCGCCGCCGACCAGCACGTAGCGGCCGAGCAGGTCGACGGCTGACGTGTCGTCATGGGCCGACACCGTGACCAGTGGACGCCCCAGCCGCGCCGCCATGTGCTCGACGAAGCGCGACTTGCCGCAGCCGGTCGGCCCCTTGACCATCAGCGGCAGCCGGTTGTCGAAGCAGTGCTGGAAGACCGCGCACTCTTCGCCGACCGGGCGGTACCAGGGCAGGGTGGGCAGGGGGGCGTTCACCGTGGACTCCATCAGCTCGGGGGCCTACTTCGCGGGCACGGGGGCGGCGTCGATGTCGTCGGCCTGCGCGGCGACCTGCATCTTGAGCGGGTGGCCGTACTTGATGAACTGCACGATGAACAGTGCGATGCCGACCGTGAACAGGCTGGCCGCCAGGATGAGCCCGAAGAAGTGCACGCTGACGGCATCCTGGACTGCCAGGAAGTCCATGCCTACGCGACGCTCCAGGTAGACCTGGGTGACGCCGGCGACGGCAAAGGCGCCGGTCATGGCGACCATGCCGATGTTGCTCACCCAGAAGGCCCACTCGGCCATCCAGTGGGTGTACAGCTTGCGGCCGGTCATCTCGGGCAGCGCGTACGCGATCATGGCGAAGTTGAGCATCGCGTAGGCGCCCCAGAAGGCCATATGGCCGTGCATCGCCGTGACCAGGGTGCCGTGGGTCCAGACGTTGACCTGCGGCAGGGTGTGGGCGAAGCCGAGGAAGCCGGCGCCGACGAAGCTCATGATGCCGCAGCCGACCGACCAGGTCAGGGCGACCTTGTTGGGGTGCCGACGGCCGCCGCGTCGCGCCATGGCGACCGTGTAGAGCGCCATGCCGAGGAAGGCCAGGGGCTCCAGCGCGCTGAAGAAGCCGCCGATCATCAGCCAGTACTCGGGCGTGCCGATCCAGTAGTAGTGGTGACCCGTGCCGAGGATGCCCGACAGGAAGGTCAGGCCGACGATGACGTAGAGCCACTTCTCGATGACCTCGCGGTCGACACCGGACAGCTTGATGAGCAGGTAGGACAGGATGGCGCCCATCACCAGCTCCCACACGCCCTCGACCCACAGGTGGACGACCCACCAGCGGAAGTAGGAGTCGTAGACCTGACTGTCGAAGGTGATCATGCCCGGCAGGTAGAGCAGGGCGGCGGCGGTGAGCCCTGCGAGCAGGGTCAGCGCGGTCGTCGTGTAGCGCTTGCCACTGAACACGGTCATGCCGATGTTCAGGAGGAAGGCCAGCACGTTGACCACGACGAGGTAGTCCAGCGGCCGCGGGATCTCGAGGAACTTGCGGCCCTCCCACCAGTTGAGGTGGAAGCCGATGATGGCGACGACGCCGACCACGACGAGGCTGGCCCACTGCACCCAGGCCAGCTTGATGCTCCACAGCTCGCGCTGGGTCTCGTCGGGGATGATGTAGTAGGCGCTGCCCATGAAGCCGGCGAGCAGCCAGACGACGAGCAGGTTGGTGTGGGTGGCGCGGGCTGCGTTGAAGGGGATGAGGTCGTGCAGGCCGTCGAAGCCCATGTGGGCGAAGCCCATGATGAAGCCGTAGACGATCTGCAGCGACAGCAGCAGCATGCAGGTGGCGAAGAAGGCCCAGGAGACCTTCCAGGACTGGTAGCGGAGACTGGTCATGGTCGGGTCCTCACTTCTGGGCCATCAGGAAGGTGGTCAGCGAGCCGAGCTGCTCGTCGCTGAGGTTGAGCTGGGGCATGGCGGTTCCGGGCTTGACGGCCTGGGGATCGGCCAGCCACGTCCGCAGATCGGCGGAGGTGTAGCGCTGGCCGACGCCGTCCAGGGCGGGGCCCACGTTGCCGCCGCTGCCGCCCAGCGAGTGACAGCTCTGGCAGACCTGGGTGAAGGTGTCGGGGGGCGGCGGGCCCCCGGCGGTCGCGGTGGCGGTCGCCACGACGCTGGCGACCTTCAGGTCGGGCTCCCGGGGGAAACCGTTGGTGTCGATCTTGCCGATCCAGTCGAAGAAGGCGATGAGCGCGTCGATCTCTTCGGCGTTGAAGTCGTACTGCACCATCTTGCGCTGGCCCGGGTACATCGCCTGCGGGTCCTGCAGGAAGGTGCGCAGCCACACCGGGCCGCGGCGGTCGTAGACCCTGGTCAGCTCGGGGGCGTAGTAGGCGCCCTCGCCCAGGATGGTGTGGCAGCCCATGCAGTTGTTGGCTTCCCAGATCATCTTGCCCTGGACGACCTGGTCAGTGAGCAGGTCTTCGTGGCTGCGTGCTGGGACCTGCCGCATGGTGTCGACGGTCAGGTAGAGGAAGACGCCGGAGAAGCCGACGGTGGCGAGCAGGAAGAACAGCTTCGCCTGGGACTTTGAGAGCATGCTCTCCTCGTGCGTTTGGGGGGGGAGGGGTTGCAGCGGAGGGAGGGGCCCTCCTCTGCTGGAGCGGTTCTGGGTGGTCTGCGGCCGGGCAGGTCAGCGGACCTGGGGGCGGTGTAGGAGGAGCGGGTGCGTCAAGTTGTCGTTGGGGTTGTGGTCCAGGAACCGGGTCTCAACGCGAGCTTGGCGATCGGTAGGGAGAACCACCGAAGTTGTGGAGTTCCGGATCCACGGAGTCGCAACGCGGTCTGCGGTGGCCAGCGCGTGGTCTTGCGCTGTCCCGTTCGCTGGGGTTCCAGCGAGGTTGCAGCCGGGCGCGGGATGTGGAGGGTCGCGGCGGGTCATCGGTGATGTCGAGGAGCGCGTTGGAGGATGTAAATGGACTTGAAGATCCATTTAGATGGATATATCAGTGGACAGGAAACTCCGCCAAGGAGGCGCTATGAAGAAGTCAACGGGAGCGCAGCGCATGCTGTTGAACCAGACCGCCGAATACGCCCTTCGCGCCATGGCTGTCCTTGCGACGCGGTGGCCGCAGGGGCGGATCACTTCGTCGCAGCTCGCCAGCGAAGCGAACATCCCCTCCCACTACGTCTCCAAGGTCATGCGGCGGCTGGTGCTTGCAGACCTGGTCGACGCCCAGCGGGGGCACCACGGGGGCTTTCGCCTCGCCCGTGAACCGCACAGCATCTCGTTCATCCAGGTGCTCAACGCCGTGGACTTCCAGACCCGCGAGACGCACTGCGCCTTCGGGCTGGGGGCCTGCGACCCCGACCACCCCTGCGTGCTGCACCCCGCCTACAGCGCGCTCAACAACTGCTTCCTGGCCTGGGCCGAACAGACCACCCTGGTGACCGCGCAGGAAGCGGGGCTGGCGGCTCTACCCACGCGCTGAGCCCCTTGGGCTGGGCGCTTCAGGGGCAGCTCACCGAGCTGTCGAGGGTGATCCCGTACTTGTCGGCCAGGTGGCACTCCAGGTCCGTCTGGTCGATGACGGACAGCGCCTGGTCGTAGACGAGCACCTCGGCGAAGGACGCGGCGGACGGCTGCCCGCCCTCCCAGGACCCGAGGCCGAAGTCGATGGGCTGGAAGTCGGGGGTGGTCTTCGAGCCGGTCAGCGTCTGCTCGGCGCCCGTGTACCGGATGGTGGTGGTCGCCGCGATGGCGCCCTCCCGCTTGCGGACGCCGATGATCTGGGGCGTGTCGTAGCGATCGCTGAACGCCCCGGTGGGCGGTTCGGCGTTCTCGCCCCAGCCCGTCGCGAAGTACAGCCGGTCGCTGGACAGCTCGAGGCTGGCGCCGCCAGCGGCCACGTTCAGGTCGCCGAACACCCAGAAGATGGGTGGGCCGCCGGACTGCGTGGGGATGTTGGCGACGATGTAGACGGTGAACGCGTGGTCGCCGGAGAGGGCGAGGGGCTCGGCCGAGGTGAGGTACGTCATCGACCCGTCGGTCGAGACCGCGGGGAGGCCGCCGATGGCGCTCGCCTCGTAGCGGGGCTGGCGACCGGGCTGGTCCTGGCCCAGATCGTGGCCGAAGCCGGAGCGGTCGGGCCAGGTGGCGACGGAGTCCCCGTCGCTCAGGGCGAGATCGGCGGCGTCGAGCCAGAGCAGCAGGCCGGTTGTGGGCACCTCGGTCCCGCTGCCGCCGCCATCGCCGGTGGAGCCGCCGTCGCCGGTGGAGCCGCCGTCGCCGGTGGAGCCGCCGTCCCCGGTGGTGCCGCCGTCTCCGGTGGAGCCGCCGTCTCCGGTGGAGCCGCCGTCTCCGGTGGAGCCGCCGTCCCCCGTGGAGCCGCCGTCGCCCGTGGAGCCGCCGTCGCCCGTGGAGCCGCCGTCGCCGCCGGTGCTGCTGGTGTCGCCGCCCTTGTCGCCCGTGCAGGACATCATGGTCAGGGGTGTGGCGAGGAGTGCGAGCGCGAGGAGGGAAGCGCGTGGCCTGGTCGACATGATGGCGGTCCGGGTCCGAGGAGGACTCGGAGCCTACACCGCCTCCATCGTCGCGCGCAAACCCCTGGTTGACGGTCGACTTCGTCGGATCAGCGGCCTGTCGGGCTACCGGCCCTTGTTCTCCAGGCGGAACTGCTCCAGCAGCAGGACCGACAATCCCTTGCCGGTCTCCCGGTGCTGGTCGGCGATCTCTTCGCCGCGGAGGTTGCCGGCGTACTCGCCTGCGCTCCAGTGTTCGGGGTTGCCCAGCAGGGTCTCGGCGGTGTTCTGCATGGTGTCGCCGCCGGACGTTGCCATGAAGCTGGCGTACTCACCCGCGAGTCGCCCGCGGCCGGCCTGGGCGGCGACGGCGGGGAAGGCGTGGTTGACGTTGGTGGTCTCACCGTTCTTGTCGGTGGCCCACTTCTTGAGGACGCCAGTGTCCACCCGCTGGCCGTCGTCGCCCTGGAAGCGCACGTCCTTGAAGCCCTCGCCGCCCTGGTAGTCGAGGATGAGGCCGGGGTAGGCGCTCTTGCCGTTCTTGTCCCACATCTGGTCGGCGTCCCAGACCTCCAGGCTGAGCGCCATCGCGAGATCGGCGACGGTCGCCTGGGGGTTCAGCAGCTCGAGCTGCCGGAGCATGCGGATCCAGCGCGCCTGGGAGGGGGTGAGGTCGGCGAGATCGTCGATGGCCTGCTGGCCCTGGCCCGACTTCATCAGCTCGACGATGCGGGCGTTGCCGAGCTGGTCCTGGCCGGTGTCTTGCCCTGCCCGTCCGCCCTGCCGGTGGCCACCCTGTCCGCGACCGCCGAATTGCCCGCTGCCGGTGTGTCGGCCGCCCGTCCGGGTCGCACCGGCTCGCCCGCGGCCCTGCATGCTCTTGCCCATGCTCGCTCCACGCTGAAGAGGGCGCCATTGTAGCGCTGCAAGGCGGGCGTCCGCCAGTGCTTCATCGCGTGCGACGTGCGGGCGGCGCTCGGCGGGCAGAGGGTCCCGCCACTGCCCGTCAGTCGGCGAAGCTGAGCAGCCCCTCCTCGACGAGGCTGCGGCACAGGTCGAGGCGCTGGGCATCGTCGAGCTCTCCGGGGACCTCTCGCACCCTGAAGGGACCAGCCTCGCCGATGAAGCGGGCCGTCTGGATGGCGTGCCAGGGCATGCGCACCTGCTTGCCGTGGAAGGACAGCCGCACCTCGTCGCCCAGGGACTCCGCACGCCAGACCATGCCCTCGCGCAGGACGAGCAGGCTGTCCAGCGTCAGCTCGCCGACGCGGGCGTGGTCGGCGAGGGCGCCGGCCAGCAGGGGCATGCGCGTGTCGGCCAGCTTGCGGGCGAGGCGGTCGAGGAGCCCGTCGAGGTCGGCGATGCGGGAGAGGTCCTGGAGCACCCGGGCCAGCTCGGCCTGCTCTTCGTCGGTCGAGTCGGCCGGGCCGTGCAGGTCCAGGCGCAGCCCGCGCCGCAGGCGGACGTCGTCGCGGGCGGCGTCGACCAGCTCGTGGAGCAGGTCGAGGTGGGTGCGGGGCGCTGTGCAGATGCTGGCGTGCAGCGATGTCCGGTCCAGCGCGGTGGCGACGCGGACGAAGCCGCGCGGCAGGTACAGGACGTCACCGGGCTCCAGCACGACGTCCAGCAGCAGCTCGCCCGGCTCGACCCCCTGCGGTGGGCAGTCCTGGCCAGCGACGGGCAGGGCGACGTGGGGTGCGTGGACCTGCCAGTGCTTGTGGCCGGCGGTCTGCACGACGAAGACATCCTGGACGTCGTAGTGGGGGACCAGTGCGCGGGCGCCGGCCGGCGTCATCGTGGCGTCGGCTCGCGCCGCTGCGCCCATCGCCAGCTCGACGCTGCGGGTCAGCTCGGCGAGGGGCGGGTGGATCCGGTGCACCTGGTCCAGCACCAGGCTGCCGCCGCCGCGGATCAGCGCCAGGGTCTTGTCGTAGTCGATGTAGCCGGAGACCGTGCCGCGTCCCCAGGGCATCGACCGGTGGGTGTAGGCGTCGGGGTGTGCTTCGGCGCCGTCCTTGACGATGCGGAAGCTCGGGTGGCGCAAGGCCGCTCCCGTGAGCAGCTCGTCGATGTCGTCGAGGTCGAAGAGGCCATCGACGAAGTCCGCGCCGTGCCGCAGGTGCAGGGGTGCGCGCTCCCAGGTTGTCGCGAAGAAGTCGTCGACGCTGTGGGGAGCGATGAGGGCGTCGAAGCCGTCCATCCAGTCGGGCATGGGGATCGGTGTCCTTTGTGAACTCGTGTTCGGCGGCTTGATTGGGGTGCGGCGATCGTGACACGATTTGACGGTGGGCGTTGGCTTGGTCCTCGGCCGCGCTCTCGGGAGGTCTGCTGATGGCCCGTAATTTGGAAGACGACCGCGTACCTGCGGCGCGGGTGCATGGGTGGCGCACTGCTCACCAGGTGGTCCTGGCCGCGGTCCTGGCCCTGCTGGGGCTCGTGGTGATCCCGGGTGACGTCGTCGCGCTTGGGGCACTCGCATCGGTGCCCCGTGGCTCCGGCGCCGAGATCCTGCTGGCGGGGGTCTGGCCGCCAGCGGACCTGCCGTGGAAGTGGGTGGTGGTCGTTACCGTAGCCGGCGCGGTACTTGTCCAGTCACTTCTCCGGTGGCGGAGTCCTGGCGGCTTGCGACATGGGCCCATGGCGCGTCTCGTCCGCCTCGGGCTCTCGTTGGCAGTGCTTGGCTACATCCTGCTCGTCGGCATTCTCGCCGTGGGTCAGGTGGGTGTTCGTGCCGAGTGTGATGCCTCCCCGTGGATGCAGGAGGAGCCACCACAGCAGTCCAACGGCGGCAGTGCAGACCCTGGTGCCGATGCGGCCCGGAAGAACGAGCTGGCCGATGCGGCCAGGCAGCCGCCGTGGTGCAGGACCCAGCGGGCGGACCTGCCGCTGATGAACGCTGCCCTCCTGCCGCAGGAACCTGTTCGTCTGCCTGTCTGGGCCCTGGTGCTGGTGGGCCTGCTCACCTACGGGCCCAGGCTGACGCACCGCTACTGGCTCGAGACGCTCGACGCTCTGCACAGCCGCGACAGCGACGACGGGCGAGAGCCCCTGCCCTTCCAGCGTGACGTCCTGGACACGCTGGCCGCCAGGATCGACGCGCGTCGGAGGGAGGGGCGTACGGTCGGACTGCACGGCGTGTGGGGCTCGGGAAAGTCGACCATCGTCGCCATGCTTCCCCGGGCGCTCCGACAGCGGTTCGGGCCGGATCGGTACCGCGTGGTGTCCTGGTCGGCCTGGACCCACCAGGAGGACAAGGACCTCGAGTACAGCCTCTTCCGGGCGCTGGCAATGGATCCCGCCGTCGTCCGCAATGCCTGGCACGTGATCCCATGGTACCGCCTGGTCACGTGGTCGGCCTGGTCGGCTGTCCGCACCACGGTGGACGTCAAGCTGATGAAGCTCGAGGTCGAGACACCTCGGCTGCAGTGGACGCGCCACCTGTGCAACGTCCTGGCCTGCTTGGAGAAGGTCGGTGTGACACCGGTGCTCGTGATCGATGAGTTGGATCGGGCGCACCCCGAAGCTGTCCAGACGATCCTGTCGCTGACCCAGCGCTTCCTGGCCCGGCCGAACCTGGTCACGGTGCTGCCCTACGTCCCGGAGCAGATCCGCTTCAAGGCCTTCAACCCGTCCCAGGCGAAGATCCCCGACCTGCGTTCGACGATGCTTGCGGCCTTCTGGCAGCGTCGGCGAAGGCTCTACAACCACACCGACGATCTGGCGCCGCCGTCGGTGGGGCGCGATGCCGCGCCCTCTGAACCTTCCGGAGAACAGGCTCCGGACATGGGAGCCGGCGACAAGCCCTCTCCCGATGGCGCTGGAAGGACCTCATCCGCTGGGAGAGAGGGGTTGCATCTCCACGGCTTGAAGTCGACAAGGCAGTTCGAGATGATGCTCTCCCTCCGCGCGATCCAACTCGACGATGACGGTATCGGCGATCGTCTGCTCGCCCAGCTCGAGCAGAAGTACTACCCTGAACCAGTGCGGATCCCCTTCCCGGGCGGTGCCGACATCGCCGCCCTGCTCGGCCCGGGGACCACCCTGGGTGAGCTGTTTCGCGATCGATTCGGACTGGGCGAGGGCAACGAAGCGCAGCGTGCTCTTCGCGCGCTCGCGGACTTCGCGCGGGCCACCTGGGCCGACCTCGAGACGAAGAACTGGGGGCGTCCCATCGGCGGACGCGCGTCACTGCGCACCATCATCCGGTTCGCGGTCACCGCCCTCGATGACGTGGGCGGGGTGACCCCGCCCGGGCTGGAACCCGGCGGGGAGATGCGGGCGAAGATGGCGATCTCACTGGCCCTCGCCGTTGTCTGGCGCGAGGGGCTGTGACATTGCCGGCTCACCAGATCAGACTCGTTTCACACCCGGAGAGATGATGCCCACGCTGCAAGCCAGCAATACGAACCCAGCACACCCGCAGGAGCAGCCCAGCGACGTCCAGCAGGTCATCTCGCCGGCGAATTCGGGGCGCGATCTCGACAAGCTCACCGATGAGGGGTTGAGCGACACCACCTCGAAGCTCGGGGAGCGGATTGACAGAGGCCCGGCGGGCGTCGGGCTGTGGCTTCGAGAATACCTGCCTGTGGACGACCCGCAGCGCTTCGACGACTACCTCGACGCGGTCGCCGTGCGTTTGCAGGGTGGCGCGCTGCTGGGTGAGCTGGTCGCCATGCGGCGGGCGGCGGGTGGCTCTCCAGGCGGCACCCGACACATGGAGCCAGCTGGCGTGCCAGCGTCCCTCCGCGTTGCACTTGGGGGGAGCGTCGAAGCGGATGCGGCGGCCCAGCCGGACTCGGACGGCGAGCCGTCGGCTGACAACGGACCCTCGTCGACGGGACGCGAAGGGAGGGCGGAGGCTCGGCCGGCTGCCGATGAGTCAGAGGACCATCCTCGGGCGCAGGCTGCGGATGTGCAGGGCCAGGGGACCCGCCAGGCGGAAGGGCGGGGCGGCACCCGGGCAGCCAGCGGCGTTGACTTCACGCAGATGACCGGGACGGGCGCAGGCATCGACCCCGCTGGCACGTATGACGCGTTGGGACCGGTCGAGCTGACCCTGCTGTCTCGCCAGGCCCGTCGGGACGCCGAGCGGGCCATCGCCCAGGGGGCCGATCCTGGCCGCGTGCTCGGGGCGCTCGCACCAATGGTGGCGGCGGCCGCCCTGTCGCTGCATCGGCAGGGACGAACGCCGGAAGAAGTCGTCGACACACTGCTCACCTCACTGGTAATCCCGATCCCGCAGTCCAATCGGCTCATCACATTCCTTGCGCCCGCGCTCCGTGCGCACCTGGCTCGTCAGGAGCCAGCGCTTGGCTGGGTGCACACCCTCGCGGTCGTTGGAGACACCTGCGTCGACGCCGTGCTGGCCATCGTCTACCACACCGAAGCGGTCACCTACATCGACGCCATCGTCCAGGACGCCGTGCCCACCGGACAGGAGCGGCCGGTGATGCTCCGCCTGCTGGGCAACACTCTCAACAACATCGCGGCCAAGGTAGCGACGGCGAAGCAGGGCGACGTTGGCGGCATCCCCCAGGACGCGCTGGACAAGCTGCGCCCAGGCTACGCCCTGGCGGTGGCCTGCGGGTCCCTGGCCGATGTCGAAGACGAGCAGACGGCGGTTGCGGCGCTCGACCGACGCATGTGGGAGGTGAGCGAAGACGACATTACCGACGTCGTGGAGGAGGTCCTCGACCGATCCTTCTCCGTTGCGCCCATCGTGGCGGTGCCTGACAAGCAGTTCGTCACCGCGGCGTGTGAAGCGCTGTCGGCGACCGTGCGGGCCCGGGCCGGCCTCCTCGACAGGGCCGCCGCCGGTTTCTTCAACGCAGGCGTGACCCTCATCCGTCACGGCCGAACCAAAGAGGGGCCCGATGCGGGGCGCGTACGTGCGCTGCGGGTTTTCTGCAACGGCCTCGGCTTGTGGTGGGCCTTGGAGCCGCTGCCCGGCGACGGGACGCGCGTGGCCTACCGCCTGACGGCCGAAACCACCGGCGGCGGCGCGAGCTGCCTGGTCAACCTTTTCGGGGCACTCAACGAGCTGCATCGGAACCACCGGCGTGACATCGCGGAGGTGGATGAGATCACGAGCGCGGCGCTGGATCTCGCTCGGGTCGCGGCACCGTTGTTGCCACAGCTGGAGCGGGCGGATCGACTGCGGCTCTCGGGTGCCTGGCACAACACCTGGGGTGATGCCTCGCCTGCCCTGGACCGAACACCCGCGGATGCGCTCGACCCGGCCAGGCTCAAGGACGAGGTGGCCAAGGTCGTCACCATCGCCGCACGGGTCGTGGGCTTGGAGGTGGCAGGGACGGGACTCGACCTGCGCGGCCGCCCAATCTCGGTCATGCGCAGTGCGTTCGAAGCCCTCGGTGAAGACCTCGATCTGGCGACAGAAGCGCAGCAGGTGTTTGCGCCGATCGTCAAGGCGCTGCAGGATTGGCAGTATCAGCTCCACATGCTGGTTCAGGGCTGGGAATCGGAACCGCTGGTGGTGGGGGTCGGGCTGGCCACGCCCGGGCAGTGGCAGGAGTCCAAGGAGCGCTCTCGTGCCAAGGACCCGGACGCGCTCGTCAAGCAGCTCGAGGAGTGGGCCGCGGCGGCTCCGCCGCCCAACCCCTGAGCAGAAGACGGGACGCGCAGCCCCAACCCTACCCCCTCCGCCGCCCCCGCAGCTCGTCGAGCATCACGGCCAGCTCCGCCGCGGGCAGGCGGGTCATGGCGGGGAAGATGTCGCGCTCCTCGGCGTCGATGTGGGGGAGGAGGAGGTCGTTGAGGAAGGCGCGCGCGGCGGTGAGATCGGCAGTGCTGCCGTCCTGGCGCCAGGTCTGCAGGGCGGCGATGAAGGCGCGGCGGCCGTGGTCGACGGCGTCGTGCTCGGCCTCCATGCGGTCGAGGGCGGCGAGCAGGGCGTCGTCCGGGTCGGTGTCGAGCAGGCGGGGGGTCAGCGAGAGGTCTTCGTCCTGGGCGTGCAGCGGCAGGGCGTCTCGCAGGTAGCGTTCGAGGGCGTCGCAGGTGGTCTGGGCGCGTGGGTCATGGTGGGGGGCGGCGATGAGGGCGTCCAGCGAGGGGAGCAGGCCGCGGATCCGGCCGTGGCAGGCCATCAGGATGCCGGCGAAGTCGTCGACGGTGGTGGAACCGAGCTGCATGGGGGCGACCGGGGGTTAGGGGACTTGTCACTGCTGGAGTTACACATCAGCGCTCGCTTCGCCATGGCTGCCCATGTGCTCGGGATGCTCGCCCTGCGGGATCGCGCGGGTCTGGGGCCGGCGACCAGCGAAGAGCTGGCCGCCAGCGTGAACACCAACCCGGTGGTCGTCCGGCGCATCGTCGGGGACCTGCGACGCGCGGGCCTGGTGCAGACCCGCCGTGGCGCTGGTGGCGGGACCTCCCTGGCCCGCCCCGCCGCGCAGATCACGCTGCGGCAGGCCTACGAAGCGGTGGAAGAGGGCAGCCGGCTGCTGCCCTGCGCACCGGGCACGGCGCAGACGCGTTGCGACCTCGGGGCCAAGGCCCACGCCGTGCTCCGCGACGTGATGGCCGACGCAGAGGAAGCGCTGCGGTCCCGCCTCGCGCAGACCTCGGTGGCGACGCTGGCCGACCGGATCGCCGCCAGCTCAGCCTGTTGTGCCGCTGGCTGAGCTGGAGCGCTGCAGGGCGGCCAGCACGCCCGCGTGGATCTCGGGGGAGCGAGCGGCGACCAGCCCGCGGCTGCCGACCCGGTAGGGCCGCCCCTCGATGTCGGTGACCACTCCGCCGAGCTGCTCGACGATGATGATGCCGGCGGCGACGTCCACGGGCTTGGCCCCCAGCGACACGCGCGCGTCCAGCTCTCCCAGCGCGATGAGGGCGAGGTCGTACCCGAGGGCACCGCTGATCCGCAGCCCCTCGACCATGCCCTCCAGCTCTCCGGACAGGGCGCGGATGGTGGCGGCGCCGTGGCCCGGCTGCAGGGCGCCTGGCAGGCCGACGAGGGCCCGGTCCAGGGCACCCATGCCCAGCGAGGCCAGCGGCAGCGCGCGTCCGCCTGCGTGCAGGGTCGCGCCCGGCCGGTCGACGCTGGCGATCAGGTCCAGGCCGCGGCAGGGCAGCCCGATGCCACCGACCTTGCCCAGGCTGCCCTCGTACAGGCCGATGCAGACGGCGATCTCGGGCCGTCCGGCCAGCAGGTTGCGGGTGCCGTCGACAGGGTCGACGATCCAGCGGCGGACCGTGTCGGGCGCGTCGAACAGCTCCTCGCCGGCGATGGCGTCGGTCGCGAAGCGGGCGTGGATGCAGTCGGCGATGGCCCGCTCGACCCGCAAGTCCAGATCGGTGACGTAGTCGTGTGGGTCCTTGTCGCGGATGTCGGCGGGCACCGCCGGGCGCGTGGGGAGGTCGCCGGCCAGCAGGTCGGCGGCGACGGCCAGGGCGTCGAGGGTGCAGGTGCGAGCAGCGTCCATGCTGCGCCGCTAACCGGTGCCCGCGGGCATCTCGGCACCTTCGATGCATCTTCCGAGCCGGCGCCTTCCAGCCCTGAAAGGCCCGCCGGGTGGGGCATGGGGGCAATATCGGGTGGTGGTGGAGGCGGGGGCGGCGGCCTCGCCGATGACCTGGAGCTAATGGAGGACCGCGCTGCGGACGAGGTCGTCGCCCGCGAAGCTCTCCGGGTCCACGTTCGCGATGAAGGCCGCGATCGCGTCCGCAGCCTCTACGACGTCTCGGAGGTAGAGGCGCTCACGCCGCGTAGAGCTCACGGGCGTCCCCCAGGACCTCGTCCCGGATGGCCGGCTTCAGGCCCCTGCGCGGAACGAGGTCGACCGCCACTCCGAGCAGGTCCTGAAGCTCGAGCTGGAGACCGCCAAGGTGGAGCAGGCCGACCCGGTGTCCGGGTCGAAACTCCACGAGCAAGTCGATGTCGCTGTCTGCGCGGAAGTCTCCCCGGGCACTCGAACCGAAGACCTCCAGCCGCGCGACGGCGTACCGGCGGCACAGGTCGGCCAGCAGCTCATCGGGGTGTCGATGCCGTGACGGATACGCATATGTCCATCCTACCCCGTGGGCTCGGCGGGCGGGCCTTCGCTGGCGGACCGAGGGCGGCGCTCACTTGGATGACCCGGACGGCCAGGCGCACGGGAAGAAGTGACCGCGAGCCGAGAGCGGCTCTGCAGGCCGATCCTCGGGTCACCAACTCCCGTTGGCCCTGCCGTATGGGTCATGGGGGTGGTGCGAGGTGGAGGTAGAGGCGACGGTGGTGAAGCGGCCGCGAGCCCGGTCTTCACGCGCTCCCCCGCACCGGGTTTCGTAATCCTGCACGCACCGGATTTACCTGTCAGGTGGAGGCGGAGGACACGCCTCGAGACTCAGACCGCCGCCACTCGCGGCGAGGAGGCCCCCGTGCGCGCACCCGACGAGATCAACCACTACCGCTACGACGAGGACGACCTGCTGATGGACCCGCTGGCCCCCGTGGCCTGGGACCCGTCCTGGGACGCCTACGGCGACCAGCCCCTCCCTGGCCTCGACGCCTTCGGCCCCATCACCCGCGAAGACCTCACCCCCCACGACGGCGAGCGCGGCATCGAGCTGGCACTGAGCGAGCTCCTGCGCAGCGAGCGCCGCCGCAAGGAGGGCTGGTGCATGCTGTGGATCAACGACTACGCCCGCCCCGGCCGCTGCGCGCGGATCCAGTTCAGGGCCTTCGACGACGAAGGCGGCAAGCGGACCATCGCGACCCTCGAGGCCTCTTTCGAGCGCCTGGGCTTCATGGTGAAGCGCTTCCGTCCCAAGCCCGTCGATCCCGAGACCTACCGCCGCAAGGAGCGCATCGCATGAAGACCCTCGACGACTTCCTGGCCACCCTCCCGTCCGACCTGCGTGACCAGGCACGCGCCACGGGCTGCGTGGAGGCCGGGTTCGGTGCCGGCCCCGGCTGCATGGCCGGCAAGGTCGACGCCTTCGACCCGCCCGCGGCACTCGTCGACGCCGTCGCCTGGGTGCACGCCCGGTCGCACTTCTACAAGCGCGCTCACATCCGGCTCGCCGACGGCTTCGTGCTGTGGTTCGGCCCCTGGGGCTTCGACCGCGCCGAGCGGCGGTCGGCGGCACCCCGTCCGGGGCTGGTCGTTCGGACGAGATCCCCGTCCTCTGGCGACAGTGACGGGAAGCCTTGACGGTTTTGTCGGTTTTGTCGGTTTTGGCGGTTTTGCATATCCTCTGAACATCGGCAACCGATGCCAGGAGTGGAGGCTGCCATGACTGCCCTTCCCAAGCCCCTCTATGACGAAGTCCGTTCCGCGCTGGTCGATGCCGGGCGCCAGGATCTCGCCAAGAAGCTCGTGCCCTTCCGGCCCCGCAAGGCCCTGACCAGTGGCCAGGCGGCGGCGGTGCTGGGCGTGTCGTCGCCGAACACCGTGAAGAACTGGCTGGAGGCCGGGCAGTTCCCGGGCGCCTACCAGACCGCTGGTGGCCACTGGCGCTTCCCCGTGGAAGAGGTCGTGGCGGTCAAGGCGCGCTTGGACGCACGGGCCGAGCGGAACCGGCGCGGCGATCTCGCTCCGCCCGACCTGGACGACATGGACGACGGGCCGCCGCTGCTGTAGGCGGCCGTCAGCGGTCGAACAGCAGGCGCATCGTCAGGTGGCGGGGGCCCTCGTCTCTCGTCACCGGGCCCGCCGGGTCGGCGATGAAGCCGTACCGCTCGTAGAAGGCGATGGCCCTTGGGTTGTCCTCCCGTACGCATAGCGACAGGCCCACGCAGTCGGCGCGGTCGTGGGCCAGCTCCTCCAGGGCGTCCATGATCGTGGCCGCGTAGCGCTGGCCTGGGGCGGCTGGGCTATCGACACCCTGGAAGTGGCGATGGACGTCCAGGGCGTAGATGACCAGGTAGCGGGCGCGCTCGGCGTCTGCGTCGGTCGGGTGGCTCTGTTTGCGGAAGGCCGTCGCCGCCGTCCAGGTCAGATCCTGGCTGGTCGCGCTCACCCGGTTGTCCGTGATGGCGGCGTTCACGACGTTGATGCCGCTGCCGTCGGTGAACAGAACCCCCGATCGGGCGTTCTCGCGCCAGGTCGTGCTGCCGCTCCAGTGCATCAGCAGGCCATGGTTGGTGGCCCACTCACCGTCGCAGTAGATCTGGTTGGCGCGGACATCGACGCGGTCGAGGTCGACGGCGGCCTCGCTGGTCAGGACGCCCGAGCAGCCAGGATGGCCTCCGGCCACGGCGCTCGTCGGCATCCACGCTGGGGCTGGGGACGGCCACGCTCTTCACGCGCAGGACGCCCACTGGAGGGGGCGCAGCGGCGGGGGCGCCGCCGCCGGCTCTGCCGTGTGCGGGAAAACCGCACGCACGGATCGAAAGGGGGCCTCCTACCCGCTCGGCCTTGTGCCGATGCACACCCGAGTTGGTAGGAGGTCTACCAATGTCCGCGCTGGTCCTGGCCTTGGCCGTCCGTCGCGGCGTACGAAAGCCCGTCCTCGATCGCGATTGGGAAGAGGCCGCGGCCGAGTGCGGCCTCGAGTACGTGCCGCCGTCGGCCGCGGGGCCGCAGGAGATCCGCGCTCGGTACGAGGGCGAGCCGATTCGCGTGCGCACGGTCGTACGAAGCGGCAACCATGGGCAGTTCTCCCACACGGTCGCCCAGGCGGCCATCCGGGCCCCGGTGCCCTATGGCTTCTGCGTGAGCCGACCGGGAGCGGACATCGCCATCGGCAAGTCGCTCCGGGGGCAGGACATCGAGATCGGGGACGCATTCCCCGACCCGATGCTGCGGGTCAAGGCGATCAACCCCTCGGCCTGCTGCACGGACACCCCGGCTCCCGCGTGACCAGCAAGGAGATCGTCCTGGAGGACAAGCGGGTGGACCCGGTGCTGGCCGAGGCTTGGCTCGACGAGTGCGTGGCGCTGTCGGCGGCGTTGGGGCGGGCGGCGGAGCGTGCCGAGCTGTCGGCGGCAGCAGCGCGCGGCCGGCGCCGCCTCGCCGCGCCAGCAGGGGCGGTCTCTGGCGACGCGGCCACGGTACCCCTGGATGGGGCGCGGGCGGAGCGGGCGCCGGCGAAGGGCTGATCGGCGCCTGAGCTTCACCGGCATCTGCGGACAGCCCCCCGCACAGGGCTCTCGGACCTGACGCCCCGCTCGCCGCGCGGCATGTGGCCGCACACGGCCGGCCGTCCTTTACAGTCGGCGGACCTGCTGTCACGGTGGAGTGCCCCGGTCCGGGGTCGACCTCAACACGGAGTCACCATGCGCAAGGTCCTCGTCTTCGCTGCCCTCATGCTGTCGGGCTGCGCCACCACCAGCGGCGCGAGCAGCCAGGCAGCATTCACCGCCTGGAACGGCACGTCCTCGCTGAAGGTGAGCTGCGCGGCGAGCCCCGCCCTCTGCGCCAAGGTGGAAGAGGCCTCGGTCCGCTACACCCGCAGCGGCCCCTTCATGCCGTACTGATCGGCGGTCTTCCGGACGCGCAGCCGGCCCTTCGCGGCCGGCTGTGCTGCGTCCGGGACCCGCAGTGGTAGCGTGGCGCGATGGAGCTGCTCGGCGCCTTCTTCATGTTCGTCCTGCAAGCCGCGGGGATGCTCGGCTTCTTCGCGCTGATCCTCTTCTTCGCCCGGCAGCAGCGGCGGGCCCTCAACCAGGACTGGGCGAAGTTCGCGGCCGAGCATGGCCTGGAGTTCCTGCCGCCATCGTTCATGGGGCGGCCCGAGATCCGGGGGGAGTACCAAGGCGATCCCATCCGACTGCAGACCATCTCCCGCAGCGCTGGGAACAGCCAGGTCACCTACACGGTGGCCCGCTCCCTCATCCAGGCCCCGGTGCCGGAGGGCTTCAGCGTGACCCGCGAGGGGCTCAACACGGCCATCGCCAAGTTCTTCGGCGGGCAGGACATCCAGATCGGAGACGCGACGCTCGACGACAAGCTGCGGATCAAGGGCGGCAGCCCCGAAGAGATCCGCCGGGCACTGTCGGAGCCCATGGTCCAGCAGGCGCTCTACGGGCTGCTGTCGGCGCACCAGTACAGCCGGGTGCAGCGAGGCCAGGTGTTCATCGAGCAGCGCGGCAGGAAGCGCAAGGGCCCGGAGCTGGAGCGCATGCTGCAGCTCTCGGTGGCGCTGAGCGCCGCGTTCTCGCTGGCCTTCAGCGGGCCGTGGCGGGCGCTGGCGAAGGAGCGCGGGCTGCACTGCGACGAGCTGGGTCCCGCCACGGTGATCGAGGGGCGGGTCGAGGGGGTGGGGCCCGAGGGCGTGCAGGTGTCGATCAAGGCCGATCGCAAGCCCGGCCGGGTGGGCACGCGCATGCGGGTGGCGCTGCCGCGGCCGCTTCCGGGCAAGCTGACGCTCGCGCTCAAGTCAGACGGATCTTCCCCCATCAGGCCATCCCTCCCGATCCCCAAGCCCCAGGTA
>CAZRFD010000043.1:0-50030 GCA_964599085.1 uncultured Enterobacterales bacterium
TCGCGGGCCTGCTGCGCTGACCCACCCGCGCAACCCCTGCCGCTCGCGCCGCGGGGCGCGCTCCGGTACGATGCCGGCGTCGACATCCCCTGCAGACTCCCCCCAGGAAGGACGATGCTCTCGCTGATGCTGCTGGCTGGCACCGCCATGGCCCAGTCCGCGCCCGCCGCGCCCGACGTCAACGCCCAGATCTTCCGCCCCAGCATCGACGGCCAGCGTACGCTGCTCGTCGACGACGCCACGGTGGCCCGGCGCTTCCACCCCTCGGCCCGCCTGCTCTTCCAGTACGTCAACGACCCGCTGGTCTTCGTCCAGGACGGCGAACAGACCCGCATCGTCTCCGACATCGTCCAGGGCGACGCGCTGCTGTCCGTGGCCTACGACCGCCTGCGGCTGGGGGTCGACGTGCCCTTCGCCATGCTGGTCTCCGGGGTGGAGGGCGACGAGTCCGGGCTGGGTGACGTCGGCGCCGAGCTCAAGCTCGGCCTGCTCGACCCCGAACGCGACGTCTTCGGCTTCGCGGTCGAGGGGCGCCTGGACTTCCCCACCAGCGACTTCGCCAACGCCTACGGCAGCAGCGACCTCGGCTACCAGGTCGGCGGCGTGCTCGACCTCCGCGTCGACGACAGCCTCGTCGCCCTCAACTTTGGCACCCGCGGCGTCCCGACCGCGGTCCTCGACAACGTCACTGTCGACGACCAGTTCTACCTGCGCGCCGCCCTTGGGCAGGCGCTGCTCCCCGACGAGGGCGCCGGCCTGTCCGTGGAAGCGGGCGCCGCCTTCACCTACGGCGAAGCGCTCAGCAACACCGCCGCCGTGCCGGTGGAGGGGCTGCTCGGCGGCTGGGTCCGCATGGGTGACTTCGTGCTGCGCGCCGGCGGCGGGGTCGGGCTGACGGACGGCGTCGGTGCCCCCGACGCGCGCGCCCTGCTCGGCATCGGCTACGAGCCGCCGAACGTCTCCGACAAGGACCGCGACGGCATCCTCGACGACGTCGACGACTGCCCCACCGACCCCGAAGACATCGACGGCTACCGCGACGCCGACGGCTGTCCGGACCCGTCCACCATGGTCCAGGTGAACTTCGTCGACGAAGACAAGCACCCCATCGACAACGTCCGCATGGCCATCGAAGCCGGCGACGGCGCCGTCGAAGAGCTGTCCCCGCGCAGCGCCCACCCGCTCCACCCCGGCAGCTACGAGCTGCACGCCACCGCCGAAGGATTCGTCCCGCTGGAGTCCTCCCTGGTCGTGCCCGAGGGGGCGGACCACCAGGTCACCAAGGTGATGACCCGCCCCGACGGGATCCTGCAGGTCAAGGTGGTCGGACCCGACGGCCGGCCCGTCGACGCCCGCCTGTCCCTGGACGGCGGCGATCGCGGGACCACGGGCGGAGAGGCCCAGAAGGTCAAGGTCGCCCCGGGCGAGCACACCATCCGCGCCACCGCCAACGGCTACCGGGTGGCCGAGATCACCATCGCGCTGAAGGCGGGCACGACCGAGATCGTCGAGCTGGTGCTGGAACCGGCCCGCGTCGTCGTCACCGTCGAACGGGTCGAGCTGCGCGAGAAGGTCATGTTCGGCTTCAACAAGGCCTCGATCAAGCCGGAGTCCTACCCGCTCCTCGACGAGGTGGCGGGCGTGATGCGCGACCACCCCGAGATCCAGGTCCTCCGGATCGAGGGCCACACCGACGAGCGGGGCTCGGCGTCCTACAACATGAAGCTGTCGGACGACCGGGCGGCCTCGGTGCGCCAGTACCTGGTCGACCACGGCATCGCCGCCGACCGCCTGCGCAGCGTGGGCTACGGCGAGTCCAAGCCGCTGAACCCCGAACACGACGAAGAAGCCTGGGAGCAGAACCGTCGGGTCGAGATGTGGATCGAGGATCGCGCGGACTGACAGCGTCGCGCGTTCTGCGGGCCCGCCGCGGCGTCAGTCGTCGGCGGGCCGCAGCAGTCGAGCGATGGGGCGGCCCAGCCGCACGCTGTCGCCGGGCTGCACCGTCCAGATCAGGGCCCCCGGTTCCGTGAGCAGGATGACGGTGCTGCCGAGCTCGAAGCGGCCCAGTTCCTCCGCCCGCGCCAGCGTCCGAGGGGCGGGTAGCGAGACATCGGCGCTGTCGATGCCCTCGTTGCTGCGCTTGTCGTCCAGCACTGTGGCCATGCGGCCCACGCCGAAGGCGCCCACCATGACCTCGGCGATGCGACCGGCGTCGGTGTGCAGGTGGAAGACCAGGCGCTCGTTCTTCGCGAAGAGGTTGTCGATGCGGCGCGTCGCAGCCGCGAAGACCGGCCACAGGGTGCCGGCGAGGTAGCGGTAGCCGTCGATGCGGCAGGTGCAGGGGGTGTGGACCCGGTGGTAGTCGTGGGGGGAGAGGTAGAGGACGGCGTAGCCACCCCCTTCGTAGCGGGCGGCTTCGTCGGCGCTGGCCGAGGGCGTGCGGGCGTCGCTGACGCCGAGGAGGTCGGCCACCGAGGCCGACACGCCGGGCGCCTGCAGGAAGCGTCCCTCCTCGATGGTGCCGACGGTGTGGACGCGGGCGTCGACGGGGCTGACGAGCACGTCGGGGCGTGGGTCCACGGGCCGCAGCCCGGGACGCAGGGGGCGCACGAAGAGCTCTGCCAGGGTCGGGTAGTCGGCGAGGCTGCCGCGGGCTTCGGAGAGGTCGATGTCGTACTTGCGCACGAACCAGCCGACGATGGCCCGGTGCAGCCAGGCGGGCAGGTGCAGCCGCGCCAGCCAGCCCATGGCGTGGGCCGCCCGGTTCTTGGGCACCACGCTCAGGGCGCTCACGATGAGGGCGTCCTTCATGGTCGGCCGTCTATCGTGGGCCGTGGCCGGACGCCCAGGCCCCCGGTGGGCCCGCGGCGGTTAGTCGGGGCCGATGTATCCGACCATCTACCAGTACGGCGCCCTGGGCTTCCACATGTGGGGGCTCATGGTCATGCTCGGCTTCATCGGCGCGTTCGCGCTCGTCAACCGCCTCGTCCCGAAGGTGGGCGTCGACCCCGACGTCATGGTCGGCATGTACCTGATGTCCGTCGTCGGCGGGCTGCTGGGCTCGCGGCTGCTGCACTTCACGATGGCCGAACCCCAGGTCTTCTTCAAGAACCCGCTCATCTTCTTCGACCCCGGCAAGGGCGGCTTCGCCTTCTACGGCGGCGTCATCGGCGGCGTCGCCATCTGCCTGGCCTATGCGCTCTACCACAAGCTGCCGGCCTGGAAGATCGCCGACATCGCTGCGCCGTCCATCATGGTGGGGCTGGCGCTCGGCCGCCTGGGCTGCTTCTCGGCCGGCTGCTGCCACGGCCGCGAGATCCACGCCGCGGTCACCCACACGCTGCTGTCCCTGCCGGGCGGCAGCGTGGTCACCATCGACAAGGCCCCCTTCCTGGCGCTGGTCTTCAAGGAGGGCGTCGGCGTCGGGTCCATCTTCGACGTGCCGGTCTACCCGACCCAGCTCTGGGAGAGCTTCTCGGCCTTCGTGCTCGTGCTGGTGCTCCTCAAGATCTGGCGGGACCTGCGGCGCTTCGATGGCCAGGTGCTGGCCACCATGCTGGTGCTGTACGCGATCCTGCGCAGCACCATCGAGCAGTACCGCGGCGACACCATCCGCGGCGTCGACTACTTCGGCATGTTCAGCACCAGCCAGCTCGTCAGCATGTTCATGGTGGTCGTCGCCATCGTCATCGTCGCCTGGAAGGCACGCGGCGGCGTCGCGCCGGAGACCCCCTTCGTGCCGCCGGACGACGACGATCTGTAGCGCCAGAGGGTTGCTCAGCCCTGGGTGACCGGGCACTCCCAGCCGTCTTGGTCGTCCTGGGCCTGCTGGTCCTCCAGCGCGATGGCGCACTCGTCCTGCAGGGCGACGTCGGCGTTGGCGTAGGTGTTCTCCAGGGTCGCGCAGTCGACGTCGTCGGGGTGGCAGTCGCACATGTAGTCGACGTAGTCGGTGCAGGGGTCCGGTTCGCAGCCGACCAGCAGCAGCAGGCCACCGGCGATGGTCAGGATGGTCTTGGTGGGACGGGTCATGGGTGCCTCCCGTGGGCAGCGTGCGAGGGACTTCGCCGTTGCGATATAGCCGGGGCCACAACACCTTGGAGAGTGTGGACATGCCTCACCCAGCTCCTCAGCGCTTCGCCGGCCAGGTCGTGCTCGTCACCGGCGCGACCAGCGGCATCGGGCGTTCGCTGGCCCGGGCGTTCTCGGCCGAGGGGGCACGCGTCATCGGCACCGGGCGGGACCAGGGCCGGCTGATGACCCTGGCGTCAGAGGTGGACCTCGCGCTCACCCTCGACGTCACCGACGACCGCTCCGTCGAAGCGGCCGCCCGGGCCGTGGGCGACCGCTATGGCGCCGTCGACGTGCTGGTCCATAACGCCGGCATCGGCTGCTTCGAGGACTTCGAGCACACCACCGTCGACGTCGTGCAGCGCGTGATGGACACCAACCTCTACGGCGTCGTCCGCCTGACGCAGGCGCTGCTGCCCGCCATGCAGACCCGGGGGCGCGGCGTGGTCTGCACCATCGCCAGCGTCGCCGGGGAGCGTGGCTACCCGCGGCACACGGCCTACTGCGCCAGCAAGCACGCGCTGATCGGCTGGTCGCGCGCCCTGCGCAAGGACCTGCGGGGCACCGGCGTCGACGTGGTCATCGTCTGCCCGCCGGCGGTGGACACGCCCTTCTTCGGCAACGCCGGCTTCCCCGACTACAAGGACCAGCACCCCGGGTTGGCCATGATGTCGCCGGACGCCGTCGCCCTCGGTACGCTGGACGCCGTCGCCGCCCGCAAGGGCCAGGCGATCCTCTCCCCGCGGGCCAAGGTGCTCTGGCTTCTCGACAAGCTGGCGCCCGCCGTGGTCGAGGGCCTGCAGCGCGCCAAGGACCACCGATGAGCACGCCCCCCTCCGACAACCGCGATCGCCCGGCCGCTCCCACCGCCATGGTGGTCTCTGCCGACGCGATCACGACCGAGGTGGAGCTGCTGTCGACGGCCGTGCAGCGCTCGCTCTCCCAGCGGCTCGTCGTCGCCTTCCTCGGCAGCGCCTCGGCCGGCAAGGACGCCGCCATCCGCGCGCTCTTCGGCATCGACTTCGGCCAGGTCGACCCCATCCCCGGCTCGACCGACCGGCTGCGGGTCGCCCCCATGGACCCCGCCGGGCACGTCCTCGTCGTCAACGCCCCGGGCTTCGGTGACGTCCGGGCCGACGTCGACGCCCAGGCGCGCGGCGTCCTCGACCAGCTCGACGTCGCCGTCTACGTCGTCAACGCCGACGGTGGCGCGACCATCGACGAGCGGCGCGACCTCGACGCCATCCGAGCACTCGGCCGGCCGGTCCTCGTCTGCATCAACAAGATCGACCTCATCCGGCCCCATCAGCGCGAAGCCTTCGTGCGCACCACCCTCGTCCAGCTCGGGGTGGAACGCGCCGACGCCGTCGTGACCGCCTTCGACCCGCTGCCGGCCCTCGCCGACGAACCCATCGGCGTGGAAGCCGTCATCGCCTGGATCCACCTCAAGCTGGAAGAAGACGGCAAGGCGCTGCTGTTCGCCAAGCAGCTTCGCAACAAGGCGGCGGCCTGCGAGGTCATCATCCAGGCCGCGGCGCGCCGGGCGGCGATGGCGGGCGCCATCCCCGTGCCGGGTGCCGACATGGCCGCGGTCACGGCGGTGCAGGTCAAGCTCATCACCGACATCGCGGCGATCCACGACGTGCGCCTGGACAAGGACGTCGCGATGTTCATCATCGCCGAAGCGCTGGCCGGAACCAGCAAGGGCTTCGTGCGCTGGGCGCTGACGGCGCTGAAGACCGCCGGCTGGGTGCCCGGGGGCACGGTGGCAGAGCTCGCGGCCAGCGGGCTGGGGGCGACCATCGCCGGCGCCACGACCTACGGCGTCGGCAAGGCCGCAGTTGCCTACATGGGGCGCAGCAGCAGCATGAGCGGGCCGGAACTGCGGGCCGTCTTCGACGCGGAAGCCACCCGCTACAAGCAGGAGCGCGGGTGAGCGACGCGGCGGGCGAAGAGCGCGGGGAACCGGCCGCCGACTGGGCCGGCGATGTGCGCCGGGCCCGCGAAGAGCTGACCCTCGACGAGCTGCTGCGCCGCTGCCACCGCGACGAGCTGCTGCCGGTGGCCGACGTGCTGCGGGTCAACCCGGAGGGGCTGGGGACCGGCTCGCTGGCGGGCATCGTCGCGGCGACGCTGCGGCGGGCAGGGGGCCACGAGCTGGACAACATCCTGCGGCGGCACGGAGAGGGGCCGAGCTACCCGGCGGTGCTGCGCGCCCTGGCCGACCGGCTGGGCACCGTCGCCCAGCCAACACTGGAGCGCACCGAGCTGACGATCATCCGCGCCTGGCTGGACAAGGCCCGGGGAGAGCTCCCCGCCGACCAGCTCCAGGCACTGCTCGCAGTCTTCGAGGGCGCGGGGGAGTCCACCGCGGCGCTGCGGGCCGACCTGCACCCGCCGGACCCCGGGACGGCGCTGGCCCGGGTTCCCCAGGGCAAGGACCCCGGCGGCGGCATCCTCGCCGCAGGCGGGGCGCTGCGCCTCGCCCCCTTCTTCCTGCCGGTGCTCATGCCGATCACCGCGGCGGCCAGCATGTGGTGGCTGGGGCGTCCGAAGGACCGTCGCCTGCTGCCGGCGGTGCTCGAGGTCGCGCGGCTGCGGCAGGTGGTGCGGCACCGGGTGACGGTCGGCGTGGTCGGCTCGCCCTCGTCGGGCAAGGACGCCGCCATCAACGCCATCTTCGGCATCGACACCGGCAACGTCGACCCTGTCGCCGGCTCGACCCGCTCGGTGAGCATCCAGCAGCTCCAGGGCGCGCGGGCGCTCTATGTCGTCAACACGCCCGGGCTCGGAGACATCACCGAAGCCGTGACGGAAGAAGCCCGCCAGGTCCTCCACCACATCGACGTGTTCGTCTACGTGGTCAACGCCCAGGGCGGCGTCCAGGCCCGCGAGCTGGCCGACTACCGGACCTGCCTGTCGACGGGGCGGCCCGTGCTTGCGGTGGTCAACAAGATTGACACCCTGCGGGCGCGGGACCGCGACCGCTACCTCGCCGACGCCCGCGACAAGCTCGGCGCGCCCGCCGACGACTTCCTCGCCGCGGCCTTCGACCCGCTGCCGCAGCTCTCGCCGGACCCCCTCGGTGTCGACGCCGTCCAGCGCTGGATCACCCACCGCCTCGTCGACCTCGGCAAGGACCCGACCGAGCTGCCCTGGGTGCCGTCCGAACTGGACGCGGACGTGCGGCCTCCGGGCGCGACCGACATCGACGACGCCGACCCGCCCCCTGCTGGCGCCGCGCGGGGTTAGTGCCCGCCAGCGCTCCACTCCCGGGAGCGCTGCGAGGTCCCCATGGCATCCGAACACCGCTCCGGCCGGCTCAGCGCCTCCATCGTCCGCTCCATCGCCCGCCGGGTCCGCGACCGCGTGGGCGGCGGGCCGACCGGGGACCGGCTGGACACCCACAACGACACGGCCTTCGCGGTGCTCGCCGACGAGGGAGAGGGCGGCTTCTCGCGGGTCGGCGCCAGCCTCGTCGCGGCCTGGGAGGTCGGGATCACCGACCTCGCCCGCGTGCTGGAGCCCCGCCTGGAGCGGGGTGAGAAGAACCGCCTGACCGAGCGTCTCTCGGACTCCCTGGTCCCCACCCAGCAGCCGCTCAACGACGCCCGCCGGGACTTTGCGGAAGCCGTGCGAACCGGCCTGCAGGCCGGGCTCGGCTCGGGCCGGCTGTCGGACGCCACCGCCGGGCCGACGGCGGTGCTCCAGCGGCTGGGTGCTGGCGTGGCCGACGGATGGGGCAAGACCACCGGCTACATGTCGCCGCTGTGGGACGCCCTGCCCGGCGACGATCTGTCCGACCGCTTCGCCGCCATCGGCCCCCGGCTGCAGCAGCTCTTCGACGACGAAGCCGCGCGCTTTGCGGCCGCCATGGCGGCGCTGCCCCAGGGGCAGGACCTGCAGAACGACATCATCGACGCCTGTGACGCCTGGTACCAGGCCTGCTCGCGTGGGGTCGAGGTCATCGTCTACGACGGCCGGACGCTGCTCGTCGAAGCCGGCAAGCTGCTGCCCGAGCGGTCCTGAGCCTGCACTGGCCGGGGGACGGCGCGACCGTGGCGCAGCAGGGCCTGTTCGGTGGGGAAGAGAACCCTGGCGGGGTCGGCCCGGCACGGGTCGACGACGCGCTGCGGGCGCTCGGCGCCGCGCTGCCGGCGGGGCTGTACCTCGGGACCTCCTCGTGGAGCTTTCCCGGCTGGGCGGACCTCGTCTACGACCGGGCGGCCGACGGCGCGCTGCTGTCCCGCGAGGGGCTGGCCGCCTACGCCCGCCACCCCCTGTTCCGAACCGTGGGGGTCGATCGGACCCACTACCGGCCGGTCAGCGCCCACGTCTTCGGGCAGTGGGCCGAGCAGGTCCCCGAGGGCTTCCGCTTCCTGGTCAAGGCCCACGAGCACTGCACCCTCGCCCGCTTCCCGGGCCACGCCCGCTACGGGGCGCGGGCGCGGCAGCGCAACGACCGCTTCCTGGACCCCCACTATGCCGGCCAGGAGGTCGTCGGTCCCTGGTTGACGGGGCTGTCGGGGCGGCACGGCCCGCTGCTGTTCCAGGTCGCTCCCCAGGACCCCGACGAGCTGGGCGGCCCCGGGGGCTTCGCCGACCGCGTCCACGCCTTCTTCTCGGCCCTGCCCCTGCTCGACGCGCGCACCGGCCCCTTCTTTTCGCTGGAGCTGCGGACCCCTGCGCTGATGACGCCGGCGCTCGCCGACGCGCTGGTCGATCGCCGCGTGATCCCCTGCCTCGTCGTGCACCCCCTCATGCCGGACCTGCGGACCCAGTGGCGCCTGCTCGGGGCCGGCCGCCACCCGGCGGTCGTCGTGCGCTGGATGCTCCGCCGCGGGCTGGATTTTGCTGCGGCCCAGGACCGCTACCGCCCCTTCGACAAGCTCGTCGACCCCGACCCCGACACCCGGTCCACCATCGCCGCGCTGTGTGCGGCCATGGCCCTGCGCGATCAGCCGGTGTGGGTGATCGCCAACAACAAGGCCGAGGGCTGCTCGCCGCTGACGCTGCGGGCGCTGGCCGACGAGCTGGTCGGGCGGCTCGCCGCGAGCGGGTGAGGGGAGGGGCCGCAGATACCAGCGTCGGGTTTCGCCATTTCCCACCAGGCGCCACAGGGTAGGGGGTGGAGGTGCGAGTGCGAGTGGAGGGGGGGCAGGGAGGAGCGAACGCCGACCCCTCCAGAGTGAACCGGAGTCACAAGGTCGCGGAGAAGTTCCTTCCGCTGGTGTTCAAGGACTACCGGGCGAAGACTGTATTGGTTCAGCGTGAACCGGACTCTGGACGCGGGGCGGGTACAAGACCTGGCCGATGTCCACGCACTCCTGGATGCAGGAGCGGACCCTAACGCGACGATTCTCGAACTGGTTGGTGGAGGCGGGGCCGGAGGTGAGGCGGCTGGCGGCCACGGTGCCTGTTGCACGATGGGCAGCATGCAACTAGAATGGAACCACATCGCAACCTGAGGTAGCCATGCCTTCGCTGACCCTCAAGGACATCCCGAACGACATGATGGAGCGCCTCCGAGCAGCCGCTCGCCGTGAACGGCGGAGCCTGACGCAGCAGGTCCTCGTCCTCATCGAGGGTGGACTCGCTGAACGGGACCAGCGCGCCGGTCTGCCTTCTCCCGGTGCCGCTCAGCAAGTCGCACGCTGGCGTGAGTTGGCGGGACGCTGGGCTTCTGACGAGAGCTTCCACGACGAGGTGGCCAGCCTCGCCGAGGCTCGCACTGCCGGGCGCACGGTGGACTTGTGAAGGTCCTGGACACGGACACCTGCATCGCGATCCTCCGAGGTGTGGGCCACGTCATCGAGCGGCGAGCCGAAGAGCCCGATGAGGTCGCGACCACCTGGGTCACCGCCGCGGAGCTGTACTTCGGGGCGGCCAAGTCCACGGCTCCCGACCAGAACCGGTCCCTGGTGGACGCGTTCCTGGCAACGCTGCCCGTTCTCCGACCCGACCTGGCAGCGGCCCAGGTCTTCGGAGAGGCCAAGGCACTGCTGCACAGGGCCGGGACGCCGCTTGCGGACGCCGACCTGTTCATCGCGGCGACTGCGATCACCTGTGGGGCGGCGGTCGTCACCGGAAACCAGCGACACTTCCAGCGTATCCCCGGCGTCGAGGTGGAGGACTGGATCCGAGGCTGATGGCCTTCGAATCCCGTTGCGGGAAGCCTCGCAAGTGCTTGGAACAACGGCGAGAAGGCGTGGTGACCCAAACGTGATTGGAATCTTCCTGTCGCGGACCGCGCCGGACATGGTGGATCGCTTTGCTCAGATCCTCGACTCCAGGGATTCACCATCCCCGTGAGCACTTGCCCCCAAGGGGCGGATAGGCGAAACCGCAGACTACCGCGGGTCCGTACAGCAGCGGAAGCCGATGGTGCCGTTGAAGCTCGGCGGGTGGGTGCCGACGGCGGCCTTGCTGCACGGCGCCCACTCGCCGGAGTAGTAGCCGCCGCCGCGCTTGTCGATCAGCGGCCGGCCGGCGTCGTCGACCCGGCCCGGGTCGGTCCACTCCCAGAGGTTGCCCTCCAGGTCGTAGATCCCCGTCGCCGTGCGGCAGTCCGCAAACTGGCCGGTCTCGAAGGCGTGGTGGTCGGTGAACCGGCGGATGGCGCAGATCTCCGAGGAGATGCGCCCGTCCAGGGTCGGGTGTTCGGCCCCGCCCGGTCCAGGCTGGCCGTCGCAGGCGTCCTCCCACTCGTCGCTGCGGCACAGCCGCCAGCCCATCGCCTTGCAGGCCGCGGCGGCCTGGTACCAGCTCAGGTGTTCGGTGGGGTGCAGACCCGCCGCGCTGTGCAGGGCGGTGGGCAGGGTCGAGCCGTCGGGCCAGTCCCGCCCCTGGTCGGCGTTGCCGAGCTGCCCCTCGAAGCGGACCTCGTAGGGCTGGATGCAGAAGGCGCCGGCCGCGCTGTACGCCATGACGAAGCCGTCGGGGCAGGCGGCGGAGTGGCAGGACAGCAGGAGCAGCAGGCTGAGCACCGCGGGAGGGTAGCAGGCAGCAGCGGATAGGAGGGAGGCGCTGCCCTGGAGGCAAGGTGTTCGTCATCCCGCTGCTGCTGGCCTGCTCGAACGGTTCCACTCCTGCGCCGGACAAGGCACCGGACAAGGCGCCGGACCCCTGGCAGGGGGTGCCCCTGGCGCGCGACCACTGGCCGTCCTGGGATGACGGCAGCCTGCGCCACCTCGAGGGGGTCGAGACCCTGGGCGACGGCAGGCGTCGGGCCTGGCGCGTCGCGATGCCCGTGCTGCAGCCAGGAGCGGACGGCGAAGCCGAGGTCGACGTGGCGTCGGGCCGGCTGGTCGCGCGCATGGTCCCGGCCGAGGGCCCTGCGCAGAGCTGGGAGATCGACCTGTTCACCGACCCGGAGCGGATCGCCGGCACACCGCTGCACCTCTCCCCCTCCCAGGGCGACGTCGTCGGCATGGTCGAGCCCGGCCACGTCCGGGCTGTCCTCGACCTCGGACACGGCGCCTGGGGCTTCACCTGCCGGGGTGCCGACGCCGACCTCGACCCGGCGGGCTGGTGCCTGTCGGTGATCGCCCGCACCTGGGTCGAGGTCTGGACCGGCCCCGAATCGGGGGGCGCGGGCTGAGGCGGCCGGTCAGGCCACGCGCTGCCGCAGGGCGTCGAGCAGGGCGTGCTCGGGCAGGGTGGCGAGCTGCTTGCCAACGCTGGTGTGCACCCGGTCCAGGGTCAGGGGGTCGAGTTGCTTGCGCAGGATCCCGAGGAAGCGCGGCGGCGCCGCCAGGACGATGCCGTCGAAGCGACCGGCCTTGCGGCCGTCGGCGAGGTAGTCGCCGAGGCGCTTGGCGAAGCGCTCGACCTCGGTGTCGCGGGCCGTCGGCGTGCCGGCGTCCGACCGGGCGCCCGGGCCGGAGCCGCGGCTGTGGCCGCCGTCTTCGACCAGCTCGGACTCGCGCAGGCGGCCGGCGGGGTGGACCAGCTCCTCGACCACGACAGGAGCTTCGGTGAGGGCGGCGTCGGTGCGCAGGATGCGGGCGCGGCTGCTGTCCGCGAGCACGACCCAGGTGGCTTCGGGCATGGAGACCTCCGCTGGTGGCTGGACCACCGCGCGACAGATCCCGCGGGGTCCACACAGAGGATCGACACGGCAGGGGCGCCGGCAAGCGGGCGCGGCAGCCCGTTGCAGCCGCAGGCGCTGGCCCGGCCGGGAGCGCCCCGGTCGCGAGGGCATCCCACGAGAGGCGTCCGCAGCATGTAGGCTTGGCAGCACGTGCTTCGCTCCTCGGGGGGCCTCCCTTGTCTTCGCGCCGACTCCTCCTCGCCCTGATCCTGACGGGCGCGACCGCCTGCGACCGGGGCCCGGCCCCGGTGGCGGACAGCGGCGCCGCCCCCGCAGCACCCGACCCCGCCGATCGCGTCGCGGCGCTGTGGGACGGGCTGACGGTCTACTCGCTCCAGCTCCACGCCCACGGGGCGGTGTCCGAGGGGACCGCGACGCCGGCGTCGGCAGTGGTCCAGGCCGAGGGGCAGGGCGTCGACGTCATCTGGTGGACCGACCACGACACCTTCTACCACCCCCAGGGGATGTTCCAGGCGACCAGCTTCGACTTCGAGAGCGGCATGTCCCAGGAGTACCGCCTGTGGCCGCTGACCGAGACCATGACCATCGGCTGGGAGTACGAGCTGGGCGACGCCGTGGAAGCCGACTTCGTGGCCGACCCCGCCGCGGCGCGAACCGGCAGCTATGGGGGCCGGATGCTCGCCCACGGCACGTCGCGCTGGACGGACGAGACCTGGTCGTGGCGGCTGTGGACGCAGCGGCGCTCGAACTTCATGTCGCTGCTGGGCGAGGTGGCGCTCGACATTTCGCTGCGCCCGACCTTCGCCGACGGCGACGTGGAGGTCCAGGTGATCATTCCGCTGTCGGCCACGGATCTCTCCGAAGGCTCCGGTGGCCTCGATGCCGGCGAGCGGCGCCTGGTGCTGTACTGGAACACCACCGGGGCCACCCACACCGATCTCGACGACGGCGTGTCCCTGTACCAGGCCCTCGACCTGACCGAGGGGGCCTGGAGCGACCTCTCCGTCGACCTGACGACGATGGCCGTGGCCGGCTACGGCGACGACGCCTACGGCCTGCACGCCGAGCCCCTCATCGTCCGCGAGACCGTCGCCAACGGCGCCACCATCGTGCTCGACATGGACGACCTCGACTGGCGGGGCACCGTGGAGGGGCAGGAGCTGCGGGCCGCGCATCGCAGCTATCTTCGCAGCATGGGGGCCAGCGTCGTCCAGCACGTCGGGCTGGAGGTGAGCCCCCTGGATGCGGGGCACTTCGGCGCCTTCGGGTCCTCCGTGCCCTTCCTCGACTACGCGCGGGACAGCCTCCTCACCGCCACGGACGCATCCGATCGGGCCCACGATGTCGGTGGCATCACCGCCTGGAACCACATCTTCGGCGTGCGCCTGGTCGAAGAGGACGCCGCGACCCGCGCCGCCCTCGTCGACGCCGCGGTGAGCACCATGCTCGCAGAGTCCGGGCACCACGTCGACATGATGGAGGTGGGCTACCGGCAGCGCCACGGCCTGCTCGAAGACTTCCTGTCGGTGTGGGACCAGGTCGCCGAGGGCGGGCTGATCCTCACCGGGATCGGCACCAGCGACCTGCACGACGACAAGGACTGGGACACCTGGATCAACCGCTTCGTCACCTGGGTGCCGGCGTCCAATGCCGGGGAGGACGCGCTCATCCGCGCGCTCGCTGCCGGGCAGGCCTGGTTCGGCGACCCGACCTTGTTCGCCGGCGGCGACTGCGTGCTCCAGCTCGAGGTGCCCGCACTCGGGATGACCATGGGGCAGGGCGCCATCGGGGTCAGCGGCACCCAGACGGCGACGTTTGCGGCGGACTGGCTGGACGCGGGCTGGGAGGTGCGCGCGGTCGAGAACGGCGCGACGGTGGCCTCCTGGACCGTGGACACGGCCGGGGCCTGGTCGACCACCCACGACTTCGACCCCAGCGGCGGCCTGACGCTGCGCTTCGAGGTGTGGAACGGCACCGAGGGTGCGGTGTTCACCAACCCGCTGTACTTCCGCGACACCGACGACGGATCCATCCCGCGGCACCGTCAGCTCCGGTGAGGCGGGGCGGCGCCTTCTACCCGCCGTTCGTCCCCGTCGCGGTGCGGGCCGGCCAGTCGTAGCCGCCGAAGATGTCGGCTTCCTCCACGCCCATCCACGCGGTCGAAGAGCAGACGCGCTGGATGCCGAGCTCGGGTTCGGTCCCGTAGCGCCACACGGTGGCGTCGAAGAAGATCGGTTGGTGGACCTGGGTGAACTGGTTGGTGGTGAAGGGCCCGTCGAGCGGGTCCCACAGGAAGGTGAGGTGTACGTAGTCGGGGCTGACGGTGCCGATGCACAGGGTGGACCCGGTCCAGCCGTTGGGCAGGGTGTTGACCCACTGGTAGTGGTCGGTGTCGTTCCACCCGATCTTGGCGACGTGGGCGGGGAGGTGCGACCACAGGTGGCCGTCGTTCATGGGAAACTCGCCCAGCCAGTCTTCGACGCTGTCTCCGGGCAGGCTGAACAACAGCTCGACCGTGTATTCGCCGGGCTGCTCGCCGGCCTTGATGTCGTTGAACTGTTCCTGTCGATGGAGGATGTTGTGGCAGTACTCGTCGCGCACATAGCTGATGCCGGAGATGGCCATGTGCCAGCCCTGGAACTCGTCGTTGTCGACCGGGCCGAAGTAGTGGTAGAAGATCTGGTCGGCCTGCATGGTGCCGATGGTGAAGGTGATGGCGTCGTCGGGTGGCGGTGGACAGTCGTAGGTCGGGATCGGTCGGAGGGGTGGTTCGCCGATGCCGTCGGGATCGATCAGGGCGGGTGGGCGGTGGTCGTCGGCTTCCGCATCGGTGGTGGGGCCCGGGGTGCGGCAGGCCAGCAGGATCATCAGCAATGGCCCGTTCACCGGTCATCCTCCGCCAGGTAGGACCACACCTCTTCCGGGGTGATCTTGTAGTACTCTGTGTACATGTAGGTGGAGATGCGCAGATCGATCCATGTATACCAGTAGTCGGTGTTGCGGTAGTATGGTGGACCCTCTCCGTCTGGCCACGTCCAGATCGCCGGGTCGGAGTTGTTGAAGGTGAACCAGATCGCGGGCCAGGCGTCTTCATCCACAGTTGGATCGGCGCGGAAGTGCTGGGCACTCGGCCCCACCCACCCGGTGCCGGCCATGCGGTCGGCGCGCCGGTGGGAGACGCACAGGCGGGAGTCGGGGTAGTTGGTCTGGTCCGGCTGGCTATGTGCCCAATCAAAGACACCGCCGATGTTCCACTGCACGTACACGTCGTAGAACTCCCACTGCGCGTTGTCGCCGATGAGGGCGTACTCTCCCTGCCAGGTCAGCGGGTCGGATTCTGCGGCGCTGGTGTACAGCGTCACCTTGAATTCGTCGGTCACTTCGTTCGTCGCCAGCCCCCAGAGGGGGTTGGACCCCAGGTCATCGATGAAGGACGCGAGCGTGAAGGTGCCCCACCAGAATCCATAGGCGGGGTCGGCGAAGCTGTCCAGCGACTCGGAGCGCGACAGGGCGACGATGAGGGCGTCGTCGGGGGGCGGCGGGCACTCGTACTGCGGGAGATCATCGAGGAGGACATCGTCGGAAGGAAGCACGGTGGCGACCCGGTCGGTGGCAGGCCCGGATCGGTGGCCCTCGATCTGGGCTGCGCAGGCTGACAGGACAAAGGAGCACAACACGACGCGCGGCCCGTTCACGTCACCTCCAGCAGGCGCAGGCGCTGCTGGCACAGGATCAGGCCGGGCCAGTTGCCCCGTGCCGATGCCACCGTCCAGGTGGGCACCGGCAAGCCATCCATGTCGATGGTGTCGGCGTCGACGCGCTGCTTTGCGTCCGTAGACCAGGTCTGGGGCGGGTAGGCGTCGTCGGTACCGGTCCCCAGGTCGGAGGCCCGGGGGCCGGTGGCGACCCGGTAGACGGTCTTGTCGGCCAGGGCGTCGGTGATGTCGTAGCCCATGAACTGGGCCTGGGCGCAGGTCGGCGGTTCCACGGCGCCGTCGGCGGTGTCGTCGACGAAGATCATGTAGGCCCACCACGACGCGGCGATGCTGGGACCGACGGGCGGGGTGGACGCGAGCCGAGCGCCGTCGAATTCGACCACCCAGGCGAGCTGGGTGGTGGTGAAGTCCCCGGCCGTGAGCTCCTCGTGGATCCTCTTGTGGCTCCAGTCGTCCTCTGGTTCCGGGTTCAGCAGTGTCGCCGACCGGATCCCACCGAGGATGGCCACCAGCCGCCGGAAGGCGAACCAGGAGGGGCGGGCGGCTGCGATGGACGGCGGGACGTCCTCTTCATGGAAGTCCCGGCGGAGCCCGGTACCCGCGAAGCTGCTCGCGTTGGTGGACAGGTGGGTGTGCCAGCCGATGATGTCGGCGCCGCCGACCATGGCGGCGACGAAGCGCTTCCACAGGCTGGTGGCCTGGAAGTCGTTGGCCGGGGCGACGCGGAAGCCGGGCAGGGTGATGCCGCCGGTGCCACAGGTGGACCGGGGCGGTCGGTCATCGGCGGTGGCGCCGCTGGGGTCGGTGAAGTCCGGGTATTCCGCCCACGCGTCGGTCGCGGACTCGCAGCCGCTGTCATAGGCCGTCGTGGGGGCAGGGCTGGACCCGTCGCAGACCACGTTGACGCTGGACTCGATCACCGTGAGCTTGGCGTCCTGCACGTCGTGGGTTGTGAGCACCTGGCGCAGCGCGGCCAGCTCGACCGGCAGGTACAGCAGGGACTGGGTTTCGCCAGCCTTGCGGTGGTAGTAGTGGTAGTCGACCCCGGCAACCAGTTCGTCCATCTCCAGCGTGCGCCCACCCAGCGGCAGCTCGGCGCGGACCTTGTCGAGCTGCGCCAGGATCTCGTCGAGGAACTCCTCCTTTCCGTCCCAGGTGCGGGTGACCTTGTCCGCCGTGTCGTTGTAGGACGCGATCCCCGGGATCCACAGGGGAAGCCAGTCGCAGCCCTCCAGCAGGCCGGCGGCGACGTAGTAATACAGGTCCCCCCAGCTTGCGCCGTCGGGGTGCAGTTTGCCGTCGTCGCCCTGGATTGCGTGGAAGACCTCGATCTCGTTGAAGACCTCCACGCCGGCGACGATGTCGCGCAGGCCGTGGTCATCGGCGAGTGCCGAGATGGCGCGCCCGACGGCCAGGCCCATGCGGCGGTAGACTTCGCGCTTGTAGGGGTTGGCGGGGTCGACGGTGTAGCGGTCCCATGCGTTGACGTCGGTGGCGGCGACACCGAAGTCCAGGGTGGCCCCGGTCAGGCCATCGACGATGGTGTTTGAAAAGTGGGCATTTTCCCAGCGCAGGCCCAGGGGATCGAAGTAGGGTGGGTTGTCGGGTGCCTTTTTGATGGCGTCGAACTCGGCGCTGTTCCACTCGGTGCTGGCGCCGGCGCCCAGGTGGAACAGGGTGAAGATCACGCGCAGGTCGGTTCCGGTCGACCGCAGGGTGTCAGCCAGCGCGACGAGGTTGCCGATGGCGGAGCTGGTCCGCGCCCGGTCGTCGAGGACGTCCTGGTCGATGTCGTCGAGCAGGACACAGGGGACATCGACGCGGGCGCCGCCGCTTTCGGTGCCCACGCAGGTGCCGATCAGTTCTGGGAAGAAGAGCTGCACCAGGCCCGGGTGCCGTGCGATGCCGGCGCCCAGGGCGTGGAGGTCGCCGGCGATGACATCGGCGGGGCCGTACTTGTCGGCCTGGTAGAACTTGGGTGTGTTGACCGCGAAGCGGTTGCGCCCGGACGTGACGACGGCTGTCCCGCCCGATGGGTTGGACGGGGCCAGGGAGCCTGGCTCGAACAGCGGGTGTGATGCGGCGTTGATGTGGACGAAGCCGCCCGCCAGGTCGCCACCCACCCGGGCCCAGGACGGCGCGGTGCCCGCGACCTGCGTCCATCCGCAGGCACCACCGTCGCCGGTCGCTTCGCGGGGGCAAGCACAGCCGCAGCCCGGCTGCCGCTGGCCCTCGAGCCGGCGGCGCAGCCCCGCGAAGGTCCAGTCGCCGGCACGCCGCAGGCCGCCATGGAAGCTGCGTGGGAATGCGCGATAATGGGGCGGCCGGTGGATGGGGCGTCCCTGGCCATCCCGCCATGTGGAGAGTACGCCGTGACCGCCTGCGCGGCCTGCGAAGTCTGGGGGCTGCGGACGTGGCATCATCGCTTCCAGGGTAGCAGAGGCCGGATGGGGTCTGCGCTTGCACCGCCGTCACCGGCGCGGCGCGGCGGTGGGCTGGTCGGCCGCGTGGTGTCGGGGGCGGGGCAGGTCAGGACGAGATGACGGTGCACCACAGCTCGAACTCGATGCGGACCACGGCGCTGGCCGTGGCGTCGGAGACCTCTGCGACGATCTCGACATCTGCCATCAGCGACTCGGTCGCAGGGGGCGGGTTGGTCGAGAACTCGAAGGGACCGACGGTGTTGACTACGATGGAGGGCTGGTTGGTCAGCGCGCCGGAGTCGAGGTTGACGGCGATGCCCGAGTCGGCGGGGTGCTCCTTGCCCAGGCAGCCGGTCCACACGGTGAAGGTCACCTGGGCGTTGGCGTCGAGGCTGTAGATCCGACCGTGAAAGTGCAGCTTGCTGCCCTGCCCGAGCATGCGCACCAGCTCCGGCGGGACCCGGAAGCGGCGGGCGCCACCGGCAGGGTTGCTGGCCGACTCGCGGGTGTCCCGCACCCAGATCTGTCCCTTGAACTTCTCCATCGTTGCTCCCTTGTGTTGCGGCCCCACTGGATGGTTGGAGCCGGAGCAAATTGCTCGAAAACAAAGGTAGAAAAAAAAAAAATCGAGATCTGCAAGTGAATTCTTCCGCCTCCTTCTGGCCCTACAGGGCCCTGGCTTCCGGGTCGCCGACGCGCGGTTGGTGCCTGCGGCCCCAAATCCCTGCGGAGCAGCTTTGGTGGTCTCTCTGACTGTCCTCCGGAAACTTCAAGCACATCGACGCCGAAGATGACGGCGTCGTTGTGTCGCCCATCGGCCGATCGGCCGATTGTGGTGCCGGGAGGGGCCGCATAGCCGGCTCGGGTCGCCCAGGACCCTGTCTTGCTGATCTCCGGACCCTCCCTGTCGTCGCCTCCCGTGGACACTCTCGGCCGGGCGGTGCTCCGGCTGTCGGACCACGCCGCCCCGTGGCTGACCGTGCACCGCGGCAAGGACGCACACGAGTGGACCGGGCCGGCCCTGCTGGATCTCGCCCGCCGCTGGCGGGACGCCGCGCGCGCGAAGGGTCTGCAGGCCGGCGATCGTGCTGTCGTCCTCATGCCCAACGACGAGCGCTTCGTCGCCGCCTTCTTCGGGCTGCAGCTCGCCGGCTGCGCCCCGGTGCCCCTGGCCTG
Source organism: uncultured Enterobacterales bacterium (assembly GCA_964599085.1). Classification (GTDB taxonomy): domain Bacteria; phylum Myxococcota_A; class UBA796; order UBA796; family UBA2385; genus J125. Next base: position 19,443 of record CAZRFD010000043.1, read on the forward strand.
GCCCTCGACCCTGGCCAACAAGCAGCAGGCCCTGGCCCCGCTGCGACCCATCGTGGAAGCGGCGGATCCCCGTGTCGTCTTCACCACGCCAGACCTGGATCCCGACTGGCCCTGGCCGCTGGTCACCGAGCCCGCCCCGGCGGTGACCGGCGACGACGTGCTTGCGGGCCCCGACGACCCCGCCTTCCTGCAGTTCACCTCAGGCAGCATGGGGCGGCCGCGGGGGGCCGTGATCCCCCACCGGGGGGCCGTCGCCTGCACCTGGAGCATGGGCCTGGGCATGGGGCTGTCGTCCGACGACGTCGGCCTGAGCTGGCTGCCGCTGTACCACGACATGGGCCTCGTGGGCGCCCTGCTCAGCCCGCTGATGTTCGGCTTCCCGCTGCACCTCATGCGACCCGGCGAGTTCCTGCTGCACCCGCGCCGCTGGCTCGACCACGCCGCGGCCTTCGGCGCGACGGTGGCGGCCGCCCCGGACTTCGGCTGGCGCCTCGTGGCGCGCCGGATCCGCGACTATGGCGGCGACCTGTCCAAGTGGCGGGTCGGCCTCGACGGCGCCGAGCCGGTCCACCGCAGCACCCTGGACGCCGTCCACGACCGCCTGGGCTCCGCGGGCCTGCCTGCGGGCACGCCGCGGCCGGCCTATGGGCTGGCCGAGGGCACGCTCGGCGTCTGCATCTACGACCCCATCCGGCCGGCTCCCGACCTGTCGTGGAAGGGGCGGCTGATCCCCTCGGTCGGCGGGCCGCTGCCCGGCGTGTCCGTGCGCACCGTGACCGCCGAGGGCGCAGACTGCGCCGAGGGGCAGGAGGGCGAGATCCTCGTCTCCAGCCCGGGCCTGATGCTCGGCTACTTCCGGGACGACGAGCAGAGCGCACGCGCGCTGCAGGACGGCTGGCTGCACACCGGCGACCTCGGCGTCATCGTCGACGGTCAGCTCCACGTCACCGGGAGGATCAAGGATCTCGTGATCCACAACGGCGTGAAGCTGCACCCCTACGACATCGAGCGGGTCGCGGCCGAAGCGGCCGAAGCCACGCTCAACGGGGCGGCCGCCTTCGCGGTCCAGCAGGGCGAGCAGGAAGCGCTGGTCGTCGTTGTCGAGGTGCCTCGGCGGCGCGCGGAGGGGGTCGAGAAGCGCGTGCTCGGCGCCCTCGTCAAGCAGCTCGGGATCCGCCCGAGCCAGGTGCTGGCCGTCTCGCCGGGGCAGCTCCCCCGGACGACGAGCGGCAAGGTGCGGCGGCCGGCGGCGGCCGAGCGCTTCGGGGGTGGGCTTGGCGGCTGACGTGCTCGTGCTGGGTAGCAATGGCTTCATCGGCCTGCACGCCGTCGATGGCCTGCGGGCCGCCGGGGTTGAGCCTCGCTGCGGGCGCCGGGCTCGCAGCAACATCCTCGGCTTGCGCTCCCGCAAGGCGACGATGGTGCGGGCCGACCTCGATCAGCCCGACACCCTGGCCGACGCCATGGCCGGCTGCCGCACCGTGCTGCACATCGCCGGGCACTACCCGCGGACCAGCCACGACCCGCAGGGCAGCCTGGCGCTGGGGCTGCGCCAGCTCGACGCGGCCCTGGACGCCGCCGCACAGGCGGGCGTCCAGCGCTTCGTCTACGTCTCCAGCACGGCCACGGTCGCCCCGGCCGCCGGCGGTGGACCGTCCGACGAGACCTGCTGCTTTGCGGCCGCCCCCGACTTCGGCACCTACCATGGCCTGAAGTGGGCGATGGAGCAGCGGGTCGCCGCCGAGACCCGCCTGCAGACGGCCACGGTCTGTCCCGCCGGTTGCCTCGGACCGGGCGATCTGCGCATCGGCACGTCGGCCCTGGTGCTGGCGCTGGTGCGCGGCGACGACCCGCCCCACCCCGACGGCATCGTCTCCCTCGTCGACGTCCGGGATGTCGGCGTCGCCCTGGGCCGGATCTGCGTCGCCGATGAGCTGCCGCCGCGGCTGCTGCTCTCGGGTGGCAGCCACCGGCTGCAGCCGCTGCTCACCCGGCTCGCCGCTCGCTTCGGCGTCGCACCACCCGGTCCGCCGCTGTCGGCGGCAGCTGCCACCGCCATGGCCGACGACGCCGAGCGCCAGGCCCTGGCGTCGGGCCGTCGGCCGACCATGTCGCGCGAGATCGTCGACCTCATCAACCACGGCGTGCCCGTCGACGCATCCCTGGCCACCGGCCTGCTCGACCTGCGCTGGACCCCGCTGGACCAGACCGTCGACGACCTCGTCGCCTGGGCCCGGCGCCTCCGCTTCCTGCCGCCCTCCCCGGCGGCGACTCCCCCGTCCTCTCCCCCTCCCCAGGAGCCACGACCATGAACGCCACCGACGCCGCCACCACCGAGGCCCGGATCCTCCACATCCTCAGCCAGCTCACCACGCTGCCGCCGGCTCGGATCCAGCCGGCCGACCGGCTGGTCGAGGACCTGGGCCTGGACTCCGTGACCCGGCTCGAGCTGATCAGCATGCTGGTCGAGGAATTCGACATGGACGTCGAGCTGGAAGACGCCGTGGCCGTCGACGACGTGGCCGGCATCTTCGCCATGGCGCACAGCAGGCTCGGCGATGCCTGAGCTGTCCATCCCCCCGCTGGGCGCGCTGGCCCCCGACGCCGACTCGGCCGAGGTGGTCGCAGCGCTCATCGACTCCGTGGACCGGGTTGGGGCCCGGCTCGACCCGCTGGCCATCGACGCCGCCCACGCCCTGCCGGAGGGGCTGCTCTCGCAGCTCGCCGAGCTGGGGCTGTTCGGCCTGTCGCTGCCCGAAGCGCACGGTGGCTTCGGCTTCTCCCTGTGGGAGTGCGCCAGCGTCACGGCGGCACTGGCCCGCCACGACCGCTCCGTCGCCACCACCGTCGGCCTGCACCTGGGCCTCGGGACCCGCGGGCTGGTGGCCTTCGGGTCCCAGGAGCAGCTCGCGCGCTGGGTCCCGGTGCTGTCCTCGGGCGAGGTCATCGCCGCCTTCGCTGCCACCGAGCCCGGTGCCGGCAGCGACCTCGGCGCCATCCAGACCCGCGCCATCGAGTCCGAAGGCATGCTGCACGTCGACGGCAGCAAGATCTTCGTGACCAACGGGGCCCTGGCCCGGCTGTTCACCATCGCCGCATCCACCCCCGGGCTCGGCGGCGCCCGCCGCGGCCAGGGGCTGCTGCTGTTGACGCTGGACGACCCTGGCCTGGAGGTCGGCGCCGAAGAGGTCAAGCTCGGCCTCCGTGGCTCGTCCACCACCTCGTTGTCGCTGGATGGTGTGGTCGTGCCGCGTGACCGCCTGCTCGGCGAGCCCGGCAAGGGCTCCGAGCACCTGTCGCACGTGCTGGCCTGGGGCCGCAGCCTGATGGCCGCGGGCTGCTGCGGCACGGGGCACGCCGCCCTCGACGCCATGCAGCGCCACTGCGCCGAGCGCGTGCAATTCCGCCGCCCCATCGAGAAGCTGCCGGTCGTCGCTGCCCAGCTCGAGGACGCGCGCGCGCTGCTGTTCTCGATGGAGGCCCTCGTCCGGCACACCGCCGCCGAGCCGGCCGCGCTGCACACCCGCTCGCTGGCCGCCAAGGTCCACTGCAGCGAGGGCTCCTGGGAGCTGGCCGACCGCGCCGTGCAGCTCCACGGTGGCTCGGGCTACATCGAGGAGACCGGCGTGGCCTTGATGCTGCGTGATGCACGCATCACGCGGATCTTCGAGGGCGCCAACGACGTGCTGCGCGTCCACATGGGGCTGCTGGCCACCATGGGCGTGCCACGCGCCGACCTCGCCTCGGTCGGGTCCCTGGGCCTCGCTGCCGACGCCCTGGCCCACGAGGTGGCCCGCGTCGCGGACGACCTGAAGCGCCGCAAGGGGGCCCGCCTCGGCGGGGCCCACGTCGAGCTGCACGCGCTCGGCACGCTGGCGATGCTGACGGCCTCGGCCGACGCTGCCGTGCTGCGGGCCGCACACGAAGACACGACCGACGCCCGCAGCCTGGCGGCGCGCTGGCTCGACCAGGCGACCGCCCGCTGTCTCGCCCCCCTGCGGGCCCTGTCGCCGGAACGCACCGGCATCACCAGCGTGCCCTCGGAGCTGCACCCATGAAGATCCTCTTCGTCTACCCCCGCTTCTCGCGCCACGCCGAGTCCAACCCCGAGCTGCGCCAGTTCGTGCCGATGAAGGAGTACCTGGGCTCGCCGTCGCTGGGCATCGCGTCGGTGGCGGCGGTCACGCCGCCCGAACACGAGCTGGACTACCGTGACGACCGGCTGGACGACGCGCTCTACGAGACCGACGCCGACCTCGTCGCCCTGACCTTCTTCACCGCGGCGGCCGCCCGCGGCCTGGAGCTGGCCCGCGGCTTCAAGGCCATGGGCAAGACCGTCGTGGCCGGTGGGATCTTCCCCTCGCTGATGCCCGACGAGGTCCAGCCCCACGTCGACGCCGTCGTGGTCGGAGAGGGCGAGTCGGTCTGGCCCGAGCTGCTGGCCGACTTCGCCCGCGGAGACCTGAAGGCCCGCTACGGCCCCGTCATCGCCGACCTCGACACCCTGCCGCCCCCGCGCCTCGACCTGTACTTCGGCGTGGAGCGCCCGGGCTTCCAGCCCGACGACTACCCGCTGCAGGTGGCCCGTGGCTGCGCCCTGACCTGCCAGGCCTGTGCCCTGCCGCGGTCCATGGGGCGCAAGACCCGTCCCTTCCCGATGGAGCACGTGCTCGCCCAGCTCCAGACCCTGGAGGCCGCGGGCAAGCGGGCCAGCCTCACCGAGGACACCGGCTGGTTCGCTGGCACCTCGGGTTCCCGTCGGATGTTTGCCCTGTTCGAGCACCTCGCCGAGCGTGGGCAGGCGACCCGCGTGTCCTACGTCGGGATCTCGATGCCGATGATCCTGGCGACGCCGAGCCGCCGGCTGCAGCAGGCCCGGGCGGCGGGCGTGGACATGTTCTACCTGGTCGGCGGCTTCGACCCGATCACCATGAAGGCCTTCACCGGCAAGGACACCCGCGCCTGGGACCGCGGCATCGCCTCCATCCGCAAGGCCTGGGACCACGGCATCGAGCCCTACACGAGCTTCCTGCTGGGCAACGAAGACGACGACGAGGGCACGGTCGATCGCATGCTCGAATTCGCCGAGCAGGCCGGGATCCGCAAGGCCGAGTTCGCCATCTTCACGCCCTACCCGGGGACGCCGGCCTGGTTCCGCCTGCTGGAGCAGGACCGGATCCTGACCCGCGACTGGTCCCGCTTCAACGACGCCAACGTCGTGTTCAAGCCCAACAAGATGACCCCCGAGCAGCTCCACCAGGGCTACCTGCGGCTGTGGCGGGAGTTCTACGCGGCGCGTCCCGAGGTGGCCGACCTCGACGAGGCCACGCGGACGATCCAGTTCTGAACGGAGGTGCAAGGTGCAGACTGCGCAGTACTACCGCCTGCCCTGGACGCTCAACGACAACGTCCTGGGCTGGCTCGAGCCGACCAAGAAGTGCAACATCTACTGTGACGGTTGCTACTCGACGAACGAGTCCAACAGCCACAAGACGCTCGACCAGGTGCGCCACGACCTCGACGTGTTCACGTCGAAGCGCAAGGTGGACTCGATCTCCATCGCCGGGGGCGACCCGCTGACTCACCCGGGGATCGTCGACATCGTCGCCATGGTCAAGCGGGACTACGGGCTGAAGCCGGTGGTGAACACCAACGGCCACGCCATGACGCCGCAGCTCCTCGCTGACCTGAAGGCGGCCGGGCTGCACGGCGTGACCTTTCACGTCGACAGCAGCCAGTCGCGACCCGGCTGGAAGAAGAAGACCAACCTGGAGCTGAACGAGCTGCGCCTGCACCTCGCCCGCATGGTCGACGCGGTCGGTGGGCTCACCTGCGCCTTCAACTCGACCATCTTCCGGAGCACCATGCACGAGGTGCCGGCGATGCTGCGCTGGGCACAGGAGCACATCGACATCGTGCACTCGATGGTCTTCATCCTGTTCCGCACGGCGCGCAGCGACGAGTACGACTACTACGCCCACGACCGCAAGATCGACATCGACGAGCTGGTCTACTGGGACCAGCAGGACAACCCCGAGCCGCTGCGGACGCCGGAGCTCTTCGACCTCATCCACCAGGAGGACCCCGACTTCGAGGCGGCGGCCTTCCTCGGTGGGACCCGCGATCCGGACAGCTTCAAGTGGACGCTGGTCAGCCGGGTGGGGACGAAGAAGAAGATCTACGGCTACGCCGGACCGCGGTTCATGGAGGTCGTGCAGACCACCCACCACGCCGTGGCGGGGCGCTACCTCGCATACGCCGACCCACGCCTGCTGCGCATGGGGCGGTCGACCATGGCGGCCTTCGCCACGGTGGACGAGGGTATGCGAAAGGCGCTGCGATCCTGGAGCCACGACGTGGCCCGTGCTCCGTGGGCGGCGGCCCGGCGCCTGCACCTGCAGAGCATCGCCTTCATCCAGCCCATCGACATGATGGCCGATGGCGAAGCCAACATGTGCGACGGCTGCCCCGACATGACGGTGCATGACGGCGAGCTTGTGTGGTCCTGCCGCCTCGACGAGCTGAAGAAGCACGGCAGCTTCCTGCACTGTGTGCCCAAGCAGCACCCGGTGGCCGAAGCGAAGTAGGCCGGCCCTGGGGCATCGACAGGTGCCCGACGGCCATCCGACCGATGCCCTGAGGCGTGGCGTCGCAGGGCGATCACCCCAGGTGCGCCCGCAAGGTGCTAGCTTGGCGGCATGAAGCGCCAACCCCGTCACCTCGTCACCGACTTCGACGGCAACGTCGTCGACGCGGACGACGCGCCCTCCGGCGAGATCTCGAAGCTCGCCGGGCGGCGCTGCCGCGATGTGGTCGCAGCTCTCACCCCCAAGGGCAAGCCGGTCTGCACCGACGACTGCGTGCAGAAGCTCACGGAACCCTGTGATCACGGCGTCGTCGAGACCCGCGAGGGGGCGGCGCGGCTGCGCTGCATCCCGGTCGGGGAACACCGCGTCGTGCGGCTGGAACCGCTGGACAAGGACGCCCTCGACCTGCGGCCGCTGTCCCCGCGCGAGCTGGAGATCCTCCAGCTCGTGGCCAAGGGCCTGACCAACGCGCGCATCGCCAAGAAGCTGAACCGCTCCCAGTCCACGGTCGGCACCCACCTCGAGCACATCCTCGAGAAGCTGCGGGTCCGGTCGCGCGCCGAAGCGGTCGCCCGCGCCCAGGAACTCGGCCTGCTCAGCCACTGAGGCAGCGTCCACACCGCGAAGGGCCGCCCCTGCTCCTGGCAGCGGCGGCCCTTCCCATGGAGGTGGGGCGCCTCCCCGGTGGAAAGGAGGCGCCCCGGTGCACTCGGTCCCCTGGCGACTCAGTCGCCGCTGAGCCGGGAGCCCTCGTGACACAGCCCACAGGCGTTCGGCATGATGTCGGAGTCCGACCCGCCGGTGTCCTGCTTCAACGCAGCACTCGCGGACGGCCAGACGACGTCGAACACGTGGGAATTCTGGTCGCCAGCCACCAGAGCCGAGTCACCATTCGCATCGAGACCCGTCGTCCAACCGCCGGACTTGGCCGTCTGCGCCATGTGGCAGGTCGCGCACTGGCCGACGGGCATGTCGGGGTCGGTGGGGGTGTAGGCCGCGGCCCCCATGCCGACGGTGTCCTGCATGTGCATGGTGACCGCGTAGGCCACGTTGGTCCGGGCTTCGAGCAGCTCGCTCTCGCTGTAGCCAGCGGGGTCGAGCTGAACGCCGTCCATGTAGACGGTGCCGCCGTCTTCGGCGAAGGGCAGCGCGACGTCCAGGCCGGTCAGGTCCGCGTAGGGACCGTAGCCGGCGTGGCAGCTCAGGCACATCGTGTTGTCGCGGAAGGTCGGGGTGTCGAAGTCGAAGACGCCGTCGTCCTTCGTGACTTCCTGGCTCTCCGGCCCCTGGTACAGCGTGTGCTGGTTGTGGCAGGTCGAGCAGGTGAGCTGATCGTAGTCGTTGTTGGCGTGGATCGAGGCGTTGAGCTGGTAGACCTGCTGGCGGTGCGCCAGGCCGTGCAGCTTGTCGGGCCAGTTGTGGACACCGCCGCCGTCTTCGACGTCGACGCCGTAGCCGTTGACGTAGTCGGCGACGTCGTAGACACCCGGGACGAACAGGCCGCCACCGACGAGGTCGGCGTTTCCTTCGTTGTACGGGTAGCCGAAGCCGCCCTCGGGGTCGACGCTGGAGCCGGCGTCCGCGGCGTGGCACATGCCGCAGGCTTCGCGTTCTGCTGCTGCCGTGAGATCGCCCGGCATCACGATCATGTTGGGCTTGTCGGTCAGGTCGGCGTCGACGTGGTCGGAGCCGGGGCCGTGGCAGACCTCGCAGCCGATGTTGCGTTCGCCGAAGGCGTACTTCGTGATGTAGTTGTCGGCGTCATGCTCGACATCGAGCGCGGTGTTGTGGCAGCCGGCGCACTTCTTGGCGAAGGTGCGGCCCCGGGTCGCCCAGTCGCTGCCGTGGTAGCCGCCCCAGGTCGGGCCGTCGTCGCCGGACTGGGTGATCTGGACCGGGATGATGACCTTGTCGAGCTCCTTGCCCTCGGTGTAGTCCCAGGAGTCGGCGACCGCGAGGTTGTCGAGGTTCGTCATGAAGCGCTGCTTGAAGACACCGACGTTCTCTTCGTGGGCGGTGCCGCCGTCGCCAGCACCCCCGTACAGCCAGTCGATGGTCAGGAAGTCACCGTCGTTGACGGTGCAGTCCGCCGTGCCGCCGGCCTTGAAGGAGTACACGCCACGCTGGTTCTGGCAGGCGTAGAACTCGACGGTGGTCGTGCCGTCGCTGGGGCTGATGCCCGTCTGGTTGGTGTCGACCGTGCCACCCACCACCGGGAACAGGTCGGTGGCGATGATGTCGTCCTGGGTGTCCGAGATCGACCGCTGGTGGGCCGAGATCGAGATGTCGGCGGCGACGTCGCTGTGGCAGGTGGTGCAGGTGTCGGTGCCGACGTAGGTCGCGCCGTCGGTCGGGCGACCCGAGAAGGTCAGCTCGATGTCGGGGGTGTCTTCGCCGCCGCTGACCCAGATGCCCTCGCGGGTGTCGGTGGGCAGGAAGAGGTTGCTGTCGGGCGGTTCGGCGGCGACGTACCAGACGCCGGCCGGGACGCCGGTCAGCGTGTAGCTGCCGTCCGCGGCGGAGGTGGTGCTGTACTTGCCGCCGTCGACGGAGACGGTGGCGCCTTCCACCGGGCTGCCCGCGGCGGTGTAGACCATGCCGCTGATGCTGCCTTCCGTGGCTTCCAGCTCGGTCATGGCCAGCATGACGCTGGTCGTCGCTCCGGAGGCGACGCCGACGTTGTCGAGGCTGGCGTCTTCGTAGCCGTCGAGGGTGGCGACGAGGGTGTACGAGCCGATGGGCACGTCGGTCATGGTGAAGCTGCCGCTGCCGTCGGTCGTGGCGGACGCGCCGGAGGGGTCGGTGACGACGAGCACGCTGGCGAGGCCGGTGCCCGAGAGGTCGTCGACGGAACCAGAGATGGTGCCCACGGTCACGGCGTCTTCACCGGGGTCGCCCTGCTCGCCCTGGGCGCCCTGTTCGCCCTGGGCGCCGTCCTGACCGGCTTCGCCGGCGGGGCCCTGTTCGCCCTGCGGGCCAGCGGGGCCTTCGCAGCCGATGAGCGCGAGTGCGAGGATCGATGGGATGAGGGTTCTCATGTCGGCTCCTTCCGCGGGGATCGCGGGCTGGGGGGGGCTCTTCAGCAAGACCTGTGCCGGGTCTGGAGCCGCCAGAGGGGCAGATCACGTCCGCTTGCTGCCGGGATGGCGGCACCGACATCGGTGTCCGCTGCCATCGTCGGTGGGGCTCCCGCTCGTTGCGTCGCTTGCAGCGGCAGAGTGAGGGGCTGCCGAGATCTCGGCGGCCGGTGCCGAGATCTCGGCGGGCAGCCTGGCCAACAGGAGACAAGCCGGGCCGAGCGCGCTGGATTGTCGCGCGCAACCGCCGCTCCTGCGTGCTCAGCAGCCCTTGTCGCGAAGCGCGGCCATGCGGCTCTGCAGGGTCGTGCGCGGCATGCCGAGCAGCTCGGCTGCGCGCTTCTGCTGGCCCTCGGCCTTGTCCAGCGCCCAGGCGATCAGGTCCGCTTCGATGTTGGAGACGAGATCCTGCCAGTCCACCTGCTCCGCGCCGTCGAGGTGCAAGGTGTAGAGCCGACTGTGGTCAGCCTTACGGCGAAGGTCATCGGGCAGGTGGCCCGGCAGGATGTCGCCACCGCGGGAGAGGGCATCGCCCGCCTCCATCACCCGGCGCAGCTCCCGCACGTTGCCCGGCCAGGGATGCTGGCGCAGGCAGGCGATCGTGGCCGGGGCGAGCCGGGCCGGGGTCCGGTCCTGCTCGGAGGCGAGCACGCTGAGGAAGTGGTGGGCCAGCAGCAGGAGATCTCCTCCCCGCTCCCGCAGCGGGGGGAGGTGGATCTCGAGCCCACGCAGGCGGTAGTAGAGGTCGCTGCGGAAGCGGCCGTCGGCGACGGCCCGCTGCAGGTCGATCTTCGAGGTGGCGACGACCCGCGCATCCACGCTGATCTCGCGTTCGCCGCCCACGCGGGCGAAGCGGCCCTCCTGCAGCACCCGGAGCAGGATGACCTGCAGGTCGAGCGGCAGATCGTCGATGTCGTCGAGCAGGACGGTGCCCTTGTGCGCCTGCTCGAAGGCTCCCTTTCGGCGGCCGGCCGCCCCGGTGAAGGCGCCCCGTTCGTGGCCGAGCAGCGTGCTCTCGCCCAGGTCGCGGGGGATGGCGCCGCAGGCGATGGGAACGAAGGGCTGCCCAGCCCGGGGGCCGCGGTTGTGCAGGGCCCGGGCGACCAGCTCCTTGCCGGTCCCGGTCTCGCCGGTGATCAGCACGGGCGCGTTGTGCGCTGCGAACATGACGATGCGCTCGAACACGGCCCGCATCGCCGGTGAGGCCCCGACGATGCCGTCGAGCCCCGAGTCGGTGAGCAGCCGCCGGAGTCGCTGCAGCTCGGCCCGGGTCCGGCGCGACGCGAACAGCCGCCGTAGCCGCAGCTCCAGCTCTTCGAAGCCAAAGGGCTTGAGCAGGTAGTCGGCGGCCCCTTCCTGCATCGCAGTGACCGCGGAGCTGACCGTGCCATAGGCGGTCATCACGATGATGTCGATGTCGGGATGCAGGTTCCGCGCCTGCTTGAGCAGCTCGATGCCGTCGATGCCCGGCATGCGCTGGTCGGTGAGGATGATGTCCCAGCCGTTGCTCTCCAGCTCGGACAGCGCGCGCTCGCCGGACTCCACGGCCTTGGCGGCGTAGCCGGCCCCCTTGAGCTGCTTTGTGGTCGTCAGCCGGGAGATCCGATCATCGTCGACGACGAGCACGTGGGGGAGCCGGGTCATGGTCATCGCTCCAGCAAGTCTTGTGCCGGGCTTGCCAGTGGAAAGCACAGGCGGACGGTGGTGCCGGCACCGGGCGTCGACTCCAGGTCGACACGTCCGCCGTGCTCTTCCAGGATCTTGCGCGTGATGGCCAGGCCGAGGCCGGTGCCCTCGCCGATGGGCTTGGTCGTGAAGAAGGGGTCGAAGATCCGCTCCAGCACGTCGGGAGGGATCCCTCCGGCTTCGTCGCTCACCTCGATGCAGGCCTCGGTGCCGTCGGCAGACGCCCGGACCTGGACCGTGATCCGGCGGTCGGGAGAGGACGCGTCGATGGCGTTGCCGACGACGTTGGCCAGCGCTTCCTCGATGCGGTCGGCGTCGACCTCTGCGTACACCGGTGGGGTGTCGAGCTGCTCGACGGTTGCCCGGCCCGAGCCGGCGCCGGCGATGACGAAGTGGATGGTCGTGTCGACGAGATCCTGCAGCAGCACCCGCTGGCGGGACCCCGGCGCGTTGCGGGACAGCGTCAGCAGGCGGTGGGTGATGGCGGCCATGCGGGCCAGCCCTTCGTCCATGAGCTGCACGGTCTCCTGGGCGTCGTCGCTGTCCGGCAGGTCCGGCCGGATCAGGTCCACGCAGTTCTGCAGCCCGTGGATGGGGTTGCGCAGGGCGTGGGCCAGGCCCGCGGTCAGCTCGCCGACGTGGGCGAGGCGCTCGCGAGACGCCGAGAGCCGCTCCAGCTCGATGCGCCGGTCGATGGCCTGACCGAGGCGCTCGGCCGTGCTCGACATGAACAGCACCGTGCCGGTCAGCGTGACCGTGATCGCCGCGAGGTAGCCGGCTGTGTACATCCCCGACTCGATGACCTCGTCGGTGTGGGCGGGTTGCTCGCCAAGGACGAGCTGGTGGTGGTCGAGCAGGCCGAGGTGTTCGAGCAGCACGGTGCCGCCGTGCATGGCGATGCCTGCCGCCGCAAGCGTGAGCGCCCGATTCCGCGGCAGGAGCTGGCCGGCCAAGGCCAGGGGAAAGACCAGGAACATCGAGAACGGGTTCTCGACACTGTCGCTGAAGTGCAGCAGCGCGGTCAGGGCGGCGACGTCGACCAGGAGCTGCCGGAAGACCGCCGCCTGGAGGCGCGGCACGCTCGGCACCTCCATCGCGCCCAGTCGATGCTGGAAGGTCGCGTTGGCCATCGCCATGGCGAAGGCGATGACGGTGATCGCCGGCAGGTCGTCGAGCATGCCGAGCGCCTGCCCGGCGGTGCCGGCGAACAGCGTGCCGAACACCGCCAGCCACCGCAGACGCACGAACCAGCGCAGGCGGTCGAGCAGGTACTCGCGTCCGAGGTCGGGAGCTGGATGCGTGGACCGTGGCATCGCTGATGCCGCTATCGTCGCGAAGCGGGTGGCCGCCAGCGCCGCGACCGTCGCAGGGACGCCAGCGGCCAATGCCCCGCGCGCGCTATCCTCGCGCGCCGGCGAGCAGCCCGCGACGACAGCGGGACAGGGAGCACGCCATCGACTCCGACCGACCACGGGCACCGGTCGCCCTCCTCCCCCCCAAGATCACCGTGCCGGTGGTGCTGCTGTGTGCGCTGCCGCTGGTCTTGAAGCTGGTGGGCGTCGATCTGGGCAGCGCGCCGCCACCCCGCGACGCCGGCGGGCTGGCCCTGCTGTCGGGCGACGAGCTGAGCATGGCGCTGCACCGGGCGCTGCGCGGCGCCTTCGTCCACGCCCTGCTGGACTGGACGGCCGTCCTGCTCGCCCTCGTGACCGGCGTGCTGGCGCTCGGCCTGTACCGGCTGCGGCGGCAGACGGTGACAGCGGTCGTGGGGCTGGCCATGTTCGGCGCGGGCCTGATGGACGCCTTCCACACCCTCGCGGCCCACCGGCTGATCCTCCCCAACGCCGTGACGGGCGACTACGTGTCGTTTTCGTGGGCGGTGTCCCGCTTCTACCAGGCGGGCATGCTGCTGCTCGGGACCGCGACCTTCGTCGTGCTCCCCAAGCTCGGCCGTCGCGCCAGCGCCTGGGGCCTGACGCTGGTCGGGCTGGGCTTCGGCGGTGCGGCCTGGGTGCTCATCAACGTGCTGGTCGCCACCGAGAAGATCCCCCCCATGGTGTACCCGGGCGCGCTGTTCCCGCGGCCTTGGGACATCCTGCCCATGATGTTCTTCGGCATCGCCGGCGTCAGCGTCCTGCCGCGGCTGCACCGGGCGCTCCCCTCGGTCTTCACCCACGCCCTGCTGTTCAGCAGCATCCCCAACGTGACCGCCGAGCTGCACATGGCGCTGGGGTCGCACTCCCTGCTGGACCACGACCACAACGCCGCCCACGCGCTGCGGGTGCTCGCCTACGCGGTCATCGCCGTCGGCATCGCCGTCGACTACCTCGACCAGCACCGCCGGGTGCAGCGCCAGTCGCTCGAGCTGACGGCGGGGGTGGCCGCCATCGGGATGCTGAACCAGGACCTGCGCCGGACGGTCGCCGAGCTGGAGCAGTTCGCCTACGCCGCCTCCCACGACCTCAAGGCCCCGCTGCGCGGCATCTCCAGCATCTGCGCCTGGCTGGAGGAGGACCTCGCCGATGGCAACACCGCCGACTTCCCCGAGCACCTCGCCCTGATGCGCCGCCGGGTGCGCCGCATGGAGCGGCTGCTCGCCGATCTGCGCGCCTGGTCGCGCGTCGGGCGGGTCGAGTCCCAGGTGCGCGAGGTCGATCTCGGAGAACTGGTGGACGGGGTCATCGAGCTGGTCGCGCCGCCGGAGGGCTTCGTCATCGAGCGGCAGGCCGAGCTGCCCCGGCTGCGGACGGCCGCCGGCGCCCTCGAACAGGTCCTCCTCAACCTGTTCACCAACGCGGTCAAGCACCACGATCGCGACAGCGGCCATGTCTGGCTGCGCTGCAAGCGGCGGGGGGACGGCCTGGACTTCGAGGTCGCCGACGACGGCCCCGGGATCCCAGCGGAGTATCGAGACAAGGCGCTGCAGGTCTTCAAGACGCTGCGCCCCAGGGACGAGGTCGAGGGCTCCGGCATGGGCCTCGCCATCACGAAGAAGATCGTCGAGGGAGCCGGCGGGCGCATCGAGATCGGCGACAATGAGCCGAGAGGGGCCGTGTTCCGGTTCCGCTGGCCCCTGACCTGGCCTCAACGGAGTGCACCGTGAGCGAGCTGAACATCCTGATGATCGACGACGACGTGGTCGACGTGCTCGACGTGGAGCGTGCCCTGCGCCGTCGCGGGATCAGCAACCCCCTGCGCGTCGCACGCGACGGGGTGCATGCCCTGGACATGCTGCTCGGTCGCGAGGGCAACGAACCGGTCCCCGCGCCACGGATCATCCTGCTCGACCTCAACATGCCGCGCATGGATGGCTTCGAGTTCCTGCGGGAGCTGCGCGCCCACCCCGCCCACGAAGACGACCTGGTGTTCGTGTTGACGACCTCGGATGACGACCGTCACCGGTCCCAGGCCCATGAGCTCGGTGTGGCCGGCTACATCGTCAAGGACGAGCTGCCGCTCCGGGCGCTCGACCTCGTGTTGCAGGGCCTCCAGAGCATCCCACCGGCCGAGCTGGGCACGGTCGAGGTGGGCGACCTGGTCCGCCACATCCACGCGGAGCTGGATCCTGTCGGGCGCTTCGAGCTCATCCTGCCTCCCTCCGTGCTGCTGCTGGAGACCGCCGGCGAGCGGCTCCGCGCCGTGTTCCGCAACCTCGTGGAGAACGCGATCGAGCACCACGACAAGGACAAGGGCCGCGTCAAGGTGTGGTGGGAAGAGCTCGACGACGTCGTCCACTTCCGAGTCACCGACGATGGGCCGGGGATCCCCCGCGATGCCGAACGCGACGTGCTGCGCCCGCTGCACACCACCAAGATCGACCCGACCGACGTCCCCTCCGCCGGGCAGGGCATGGGCCTCGCCGTCGTCAACCACATCGTGGCTTCTGCCGGAGGGTCCCTGGCCATCCACGGCTCGGAGGGGCGGGGAACAACGGTCAGCTTCACCTGGCCGATGACCTGGTCGGACATCACCGAGGTGCCGCTGGTGTCGCTGTCGCCGCTGGAAGCGTCCGAGGTGATGGTGGAGCCGGTCGACGAAGCCGCCGATCCCGACGCGACCGAGCTGCCGGCCGGGTCGGTTGCCCTGGAGCCCCTCGACACCCTCTCGGACGTGGAGCTCGTCGACGCGGTCGAGCCCCTGGCCGAGGGGGCGACGCTCCCGCCGGGTGCCGTCCAGCCCGTCGACGTGGACGGCGCAGACGAGGGCCTGGCCTCGCTGCAGTCTGCGGCCGGAGTAGATGCCGATCGGGGCGCTCCCGCGGAGCAGACCAACCCCGATGAGGATCCGACCCTGGAGAACCTCGGCCTGCCCTACGAGGTCGTGCTGGCGGTGCGCGATGAGCTCGACCGCGTGGGGATCCGCCGGGCGATGCAGCGTCGGGGCTTCGGCCGATCGCTGCACGTGGCGGCGGGGACCGACGCGGCCCTCGATCACCTGCGGGCGCTGCGGTCGGGGGCGCCGGCCGGCGCGGTCCGGCTGGTGACAGACCACCGCTACATGGCCGCACGGGGCGGCGATCTGCTGGGCCTGGTGCGTTCGGATGCCGATCTCTGCGACACGCCGGTGGTGCTGCTCGTGTCGCCGGATGCGGACCCCGACGCAGTCGCCGGGCGGGTCTCGAGCATCTCGGGGGTCGTCGTGCGGCAGCCGCCTGCCTACGACGCCCTGCTCGACCTGCTCGCGGCCTGGGGCCGCTGAGACCTCGCGGGTCCGCGACGGGCCGCGCCCGCTGGATCGATCCGCCGCGGGTCAGGCGCCCACGGACAGCTCCGCCTCGCGGCGGGTACGTTCCATGCTCAGCAGGGTCGCGTGTTCGTTGGCGAGCTGGAGCTGCCGTGTGAGCGCGTCGAGCAGGCCGCGGCGCAGCGCCCGCCCTTCCGGGGAGCCGCTCTCGAGCTCGGACTGGCAGAACTCGCGGGGGATCCGGTAGAGCCAGGCGGGCGACTCAGCCGTGCAGGTGGCGGTGCGGGCGTCGCCATCGACGACCGAGACCTGGCCGAAGAGGGTGCCCGGAAACAGGGTGGCCAGCCGCTCGTGGCGCTGCCGACGGGTGGTGCGCCAGGCGCCGATCTCTCCGGTCGCGACGATCCAGGCGTCGCCACCGATCTCTCCCTCGCGCACGATGGCGTCGCCAGCGGCGAAGGGTCGGGGCTCCAGGTGCCGGGCGAGGCGTGCACGCATGGGTTCGGGGATCCGGCGGAAGTGGGCGGAGCGCTCCAGGACCTCGTCGGCCTTGCGCGGGGGCTGGCGCCCGCTGCGCGAGGTCGTGAGCGCGTCGTAGAGTCGGGCCCAGCCGGAAGCGCGGGCGGGCAGGTCGGCGTCGCCCTGGGCGAGGCTTGCGATGCGAGCGTCGACTTCGCGGAGGCGGCGCGCCAGGGCGCGCAGCGCCTCGGCCTCGATGCGATCGGCGACAGGGTGGCCCTGGGCACGCAGGCGCTCGAGACCGCTGTCGTCCAGCACGAGCAGCTCGGCGCCGGTCATGGCGCGGACCGTCGCGGTGCGGCGGCGCACGAGTCCGATGAGCGCCAGCTCGCCGAGCTGTTCGCCACGCCCGTAGTGACGCAGCGGCGTGTGGGCACCGGCCAGACCGCGGCGGACCTCGAGCGTGCCGTCGAGCACGAAGATGAGCGAGCGGTCCGTGTCCCCTTCGTGGATGAGCACCGTGTCCGCCACGACCGAGAGCGGCACGCAGGCGTCGAGGAAGCTCAGCAGTTCGGCGTCGGTCAGGCCGCGTAGCGGGCGCAGGAAGGAGAGTGCTTGCTGGTCGATGGACATGACCCCTCCGGTTCCGGCGCCCGGCCCGGGTGGGGCTGCCCCCTGGGATGGGCGGCGTTGCAGGCGT
This sequence comes from uncultured Enterobacterales bacterium, assembly GCA_964599085.1. Classification (GTDB taxonomy): domain Bacteria; phylum Myxococcota_A; class UBA796; order UBA796; family UBA2385; genus J125. The sequence continues at coordinate 36,635 of CAZRFD010000043.1, forward strand.
CACCTGGAGATGGCCGGCTCCTCGGTAGTGTGATGCGCGACAGGCTCAGCGCCACGTCTCGCTTGCAACAAGGCTGCGCAGCCGCCACTGGCCCTGGACCGCCGCGAGGAGGTTGGGGTGGACCTCGTGTCGTGCCAGCCGTTCGACGGATCGAGGGGTGAGGTTGGGCGCCTCGGCGACGGTCCGCGTGGTGAAGGACCGTCGGGCGAGCTGGACTGCGGCGGCCCGTGCCATCACCTCGATCGGGGTGTGGGTCGCCAGGCGCGTTCGGCCGATGGCTGCGGCGCCGGCTTCCGCCAGGTGGGCGAGGTCGACCACCTCCGGGGCGCGTGGCTCGACGCCCAGCAAGTCCACCAGATCGGCTCGGCGGACTCGCGGGAGGTGGCGCGCCACGACGCCCCGCATCCACGTCCCGTTCACCCGCAGGCCGATGAGATCGGGCAGAGCGCTGGCTTCGAGGAAGGGGTCGACCGCGACGCCGTGGTGGCGCTGCTGATCGAGCGTGCAGCGGAAGAGGTGGGTGTCGAAGCTTCGACAGGTGGGTGTCCAACCTTCGACAGGGGCAAGCTCCGTGCCTGGTGGGCGAGGGACGACGCAAGCCGGGTCAGGTCGGGCACCTGGGGTGGGTTTCGTCGCGGTCTCGGGTCGCGGCACCCGCCCCGCATCGCCATCGGCGGGCCAACACCCCGGTCCGTTAGCTTCTTGCCGCCAGGCCCCCAGCCCTCTCCCTGCATCCCGAGCACCCGTGACCCCTGCTCTCTTCAGCCTGTGGATGTCGTGCGGCGCACCGGGCGACGGCTCTGCAGCCCGGTTTGACGACTGCTCCGACCTCGACTGCCGGCGACAGTGGGTGGTCGCACACTGGAAGACCGACCAGCAGCAGGTCATCGACCACGTCGTGGCCACGCAGGACGAGGTGGAGCAGGTCGCGCTGGTGATGGCGTTGGCCGACGCCGAGCTGGGACGCTCCCAGGAGCTGTGCGGGGCGCTCCCCCACGGCCCGGCGCGCATCAAGTGCAACCAGCTCAACAGCCGCCTGCACCTGATCGACGACCAGCCCATGCTGCCGGCGGACCTCGAGCGGAGCGCGCCCGGGCCGGTGAGCTGGCGGCTGGACGTCAACGATCTGCCGGCCTCGCCGTTGGCGGGCGCCACGCTGGACGAAGACCCCTGTGCCGACGCCGACGACCTCCGCACCTGCCGGGTCCGGGGCTCCCAGCAGCAGGCGAAGCTGGGAAACACACCGAAGGCGGCGGCCCTCTGCCTCGCCGTGCAGGACCCGAAGTGGTCGGCCGAGTGCGCCTTCCAGGCCTCCGAAGCGCGCGTCCGGGCGACCCGGGGCTCGCCGCGGGGGCTCTCGGACGCCGTCGATCTCTGCCTGCTCACCGGCCGCTTCGCGGACAATTGCCTCGCCCACATCCCGCTCCGCGTGGGAGAGGGTGTCCCGCCGGTCGACATGGCCGACGCCGACGACTGGCAGGCACTGGTGCAGCAGGACGAGGCCCTGCACGCCACCCTCGTGGAGCGCGGGGCGCCCGCCCTCGCCGACGCGGTGCGGGGCCTGTTCTGGGCGGAGACGCTGGGCTCGGCCTACACGCGCGCGCGGACCATCACCGGAGATCCCCTCGACCACCTCCCGGCTGCAGCAGTGCCCCACATCCACGCCGGCGCCGCCGTCGCCATGGCGCGCACCCCCCCGCCAGAGGGCACGCCCACGCTGGCGCAGCTCGCCGCGGGGCTCGACGCCATGCTGAAGCGTCGCGGCCCCACGCGCGACAAGAGCGCACCCGTGAGCGGCCCGTGGCGGCCGCGCGCCGATCTCTGGCCCGTCGATCGGCCGGGTGAGGGAGAGATCCCGGCGGTCGTCTTCCTCGGCGCCAGCCGACGGGCCTGGGCTGCCGATGACGACCTCGCGGACCTGCGGATCTGCCTGCTGGAAGCGTGGGCCCGGCTCAACCCCCGTGAGGTGGGGCTGGTGCAGGAGGCGCTCCACGACGACAACCCGCTCGTGCGCTTCACCGCCGAGCGCCTGCAGCGCATGCAGGGCGAGTTCCCCAAGGGGCCGGCGGAACCGAACCGCCCCGGCCAGCGGGGCGGCCCCCGGCAGGGCCCTCCTCCGGGCCCTCAGCAGGGCCCGCCGCCGGGTGAGCTGCCGCCGGGTGCGCCGCCGCCGGGTGCGCCGCCGATGTAGGGTGTCGCGGGCCTACCAGTCCGGCGACGACGGCACGACGTAGATGGCGCCGCGGTTGTCGTCGACCCCGGGGGCACCGACGATGAGGTCGTCGCGGCCGTCGTCGTCGACGTCGGTCGCTGCCACGGACAGCCCGGCACCGTCGCCGGAGTAGGCGCCGTCGAGCTGCTGGTTGGCGTCGTGCACCGACATGCTGCCCTCCAAGGGGCCGAAGAACAGGCTGGCGCCGCCTCGCGTGCCGCTACGCCCGGGCTGGCCGAGGATGAGGTCAGCGTGCCCGTCGCCGTTGAGATCGGCGCTGATGTCCAGGCCGAGGCCGATGTCGGACTTCGTGTCACCCTCGTCGGCTTGGTCGATGATGGCGGTCGCGTCGCGCACCGAGGTCGGCGTCGTGGTGCCGCTCCACGTCGTCCCGATGAACACGAAGGTCTTGCCGACGGATCCGAAGTCGGGGTCGACGCCGACGGCTTCGATGGCGATGTCGGAGCGGCCGTCGCCGTCGATGTCGCCGCGTCCGGCGACCGGCAGCCCGGCGATGTATCCCGCATCACCCCAGAGCGTGGCGTCGGCGTCCGACAGCGTGCCGTCGCTGTCGACGGGTCCGCGGAGGAGATAGGTCGCCCCCTGCAGCGCTTCTCCGGCGTTCCAGGCGCCGATGAGCACGTCGTTGAAGCCGTCACCGTCGACGTCACCGGCGCCGGCCACCGAGCGACCGGCTTCATCGGCGGTGGCGGCCCCGGTCCAGTAGTGGTTGCCGGTCAGCGGATCGATCACGCCGGTCAGGGGACCGGCCACGATGATGGCGGCACCCTTGTTGCCAGACCAGCCCGGCGCACCGACCAGCATGTCGTCGAGTCCGTCGCCGGTGACGTCGCCGGCCCAGGACAGGGCGCGGCCGAGGTCGAGGTCGAGGATGACGGGCTCGAGCGCCGCGTCGGCGTCGGTGGCGTTGATGTCGCCGCTGTGGTCCGGGCCGAGCACGTAGACCGCGCCGCTGCCGCTGCTCATCCCGGGGGCGCCGATCGCCACGGTCGACCCGCCCGATCCCAGCATGTCGCCGACGACCGCCACGGCCGCGCCGACATAGCCGCCGTCGTCGATCCCGCGGAAGACCGCTGTGCCGCTGTTGAGCCCGATGTCTCCGGACCCCACGCCGACGTGCACCGCGGCCGCGCCGCGGTCGCCGTTGTAGCCGGGGGCGCCGACGACGGCGTTGCCCGCGGCCGCGGCCACGGAGAAGCCGTAGAGGTCGCCCGTGAGGTTGCCCGTGCCGATCCGGGCGTCGGACAGGTCGATGGGCGGACAGCTCAGCGCTTCGTCGTCGCAGTTCTCGTCGACGTCGTTGCCGCAGATCTCGTCGGCGCCGGGGTTGATTTCGGGGGCGTCGTCGTTGCAGTCGCCCGGTTCATCGGTCACCCCGGGGGCGTCGGCGCAGCCCTGGTGTTCGGTGCTGGTCTCGCCGTAGTCGTCGCCGTCTTCGTCGTCGTAGACGACGGTCGTCACGCCTTCGTCGACCTGGTCGTCGCAGTCCTGGTCGACGCCGTCGCAGACCTCTTCGGCGCCCGGGTGGATGGCGCTGTTGGAGTCGTCGCAGTCGTCGGCCACCATGCCCTGGGGGTAGTAGCCGTCTGGCGGGGGCCCGCAGGCCACGATGCTGTCCAGCGGACCGGGGTAGCCGTCGTTGTCGGCGTCGTGGAAGAAGGTCTCGCCGTCGATGGGGTCGTTGTCGGCGTCGCCATCGCAGTCGTCGTCGACGTCGTTGCAGGTCTCGTCGGCGCCCGGGTGGACCGCGGCTTGGGCGTCGTCGCAGTCGTCTCCGCCGTGTTCGACGGCGATGTAGCCGTCGCCGTCGGCGTCCAGGCGGGCCTGATGGTCGGCGTCGGTGATGACGAGGCTGCAGCCGGTCAGGAGCAGGGCGGCGGCGGGGCTGAGTCGGGTCATGGCACGCACTTGACGAAGGCTGCCCGGCAGCGGAGCAGCAGCTCGGCGCCGGCGGTGATGGTGACCTGACCGGCGTTGGCCGGGTCGCGTCCGGGGAATGTCGCGATGACATCGTAGGTGCCCACCGGGACATCTCCCGGTGAGAAACTGCCGGCGGCACCCTTGAGCGTGACCGAGTCCGCGTCTCCGAGGAAGCGGATGTGGCCGGTCTCTGGAGGGGGGGCTTCTGGCGCTTCGGCATCCGCCGCTTCAGCCGCGTCGGGGCTGTCCGTGCCCGTCGACGTGGAGGGGGAGGTCGGGGTCGCGGTGGAGGTGGAGGTCGAGCTTGCGGGCGAGGCGGCCGCAGACGTGGAAGGCTGGGGGGGCGAGGGAGCGGCTTCTTCGGCGCGCGTGTCGGTGGCGGTGGATCCGTCGATGGCGGATCCGGCTGCGTCGACGGGGTCGGCCTGGGCCTGGTCGCCATCGGTCGGCTCGCCCGCAGCGACATCGGGAGCGGTCTCGTCGGTCCCTGGAGCCTGGGCGGGGTCGGCGTCCAAGCTGGGGGGCTGTGCCGCTGGCGGCCCCTCGCTGCTGGCGGGCGGAGACACCGGCTGGGCCGCCGCCTGCCGGCGAGCGTCGCCGCTCGCCAACCTCTCGTTCAGCCACATGCCGCCCACGGTCAGCAGCGCGGCCCCAGCGACGACGAGCAGCGCGGTGTTCCGGCTGCGGTGTGCCCCGCGGTGCGGAGAGGCTGGCGCGGCGTCTTCGGTCGGAGGCCCGGCGGCCGCCGCGGGTCCGCCGTCGGGCGCGGCCAACCCACCGGGATCGACCGTGCCGCCCGGCGTCCAGGTGCCGTCCGCCCCGCTGGATGGGGTCGGCGCGAGGGTCATGGGGGCCCAGGTGCCGGATGCATCCTGTTTCTGCAGCGCCTGTTCGGGCGGGGGCACCGCCACCGTCAGTGCTTCTTCGGACCAGGAGAAGGGCGCAGGGACCGGCAGAGCCTGCAGCAGGGCGTCACACGAGGGCATGCGGTCTTCGCGATCCACCTGCAGGCAGTGCTCGATCACGTCGACGACCGCGTCGGGCAGGTCCGGCGCGAGCTGTCGCGGCGGCACGTGGTCGCCGGCCGCGACGGCCGCGAGCTGGGCGAGGATGTCGTCACCGCCGAAGGCCCGCTGCCCGGTGCACAGTTCATAGAGGATGCTGCCCAGCGCGAAGATGTCGCCGCGCTTGTCGACCCGCTTGGCGTCCCGGATCTGTTCGGGCGCCATGTAGGAGGGCGTGCCCATGCCGATGCCGGTCCGGGTGTTGCCCGTGTCCCCCATCTCGTCCGCGACGACCTTGGCCAGGCCGAAGTCGGCCACCTTGGCGACCAGTTCCTGGCCGCGTCGCAGGATCAGCACGTTCGCCGGCTTCAGATCGCGATGGATGAGGTCGCGCTGGTGGGCGTAGCCGACGCCCGTCGCGATGTCCCGGAACAGCGAGAGCGCTTCGTCGAGGCTGGGACGGTGTGCTTCGAGCCACTGCTGCAGGGAGGGGCCCTCGATGTACTCCATCAGCAGACCCGGCTGCCCGCCCACCTCCAGCACGTCGGTCACGCTGACGACGTTGGGGTGGCTGAGGCTGGCCTGGACGCGGCCCTCGAGCAACAGGCGCTGGCGGACGCCCGGGTGGCCGATGGTCAGGACCTTGAGGGCCCGGTCGACCTGGAGCTGCGTGTGGCGCACGCGGTACACGGCGGCCATGCCACCCTGGCCCAGGAGGGCCTGGACTTCGTAGCGATCGACGACCTGTCCGGCGGAGAGCACGGCTTCTCCTCAGAAGGCGACGGCGACGACGCCGAGTCCGACCGTGGCGACGGCCGTGCCCGCCGACGCGAACAGCAGGCCGTTGGCCCGCCCACGCAGGGCGGTCAGCTCCGCTTCGCCGGTCGTCGCCGGGTCGTTGTAGGTGGCGGCGGCCGACCGGGACACGGCGAACAGGGTGCCGGTGGTGACCGCCATGGCGGCCGCTCCGGCCACCCAGGGCCACTTGCGGGACATCGCCGACGGCCCTTCGGCGGCGGATGCAGCGGTCGTGTCGACCGCTGGTTCAGGCGGCGGCAGCTCGACGCCTTCGGGCCGATAGGCCGGCAGGTCGCCGTTGGCTTCGACCCACGCCGACGCCGTCACGGCACCGTCAGGGTCGAGGAGCTGCACCACCGAGGGCCAGGACAGCGGACGCTGCAGGGTCTCTACACCGTCGAAGCGGATGCTGCCCTCGGCAGGGGCCAGGACAGGGAGGGTCTTGGGCGCGTCCACCGAGATCGCCCGGTAGTGATCGAGGACGGGGTTGCCGGGAGGCACCAGCTCGGCGGGGAAGCTGTAGGTCGAGTCGATGGCGCGAGCGGCGGCGAAGGCCTGTTCGGCGGCTTCCTCGCGTCCCTCGACGAAGGCCTGCAGCCCCACCACGCGGTGATAGCGGGCGGCGAGTGCGCTGCTCACGCCGCCGTCCACGCAGGGCAGCGCTTCAGCGGCGCGTGTGCTGGCGGCTTCCAGGGCCGAGAGGTCGGCGTCGGCGTAGGCGGACTCGGCCAGGGCGAGGGCTGCGTCGACGTCGGCGGTGTGGGTCCGGGTGGCGCAGGCCGAGGCCGCAGGCGGTGTCTCGGCCCGGGTTGGCGCCGCCATGAGCAGCGCGGAGATCAGGAGGGCGTGCATGCGCGTTCGTGGCGGGAGGGCTGGGGAGGGGAGGCGGGCCTTGCCCTGCTTGGGGGGTAGGAGGAGCCCGAGCAGGCTGGAGCGGGAGCTGTGGACGGGGAGGATATCGCCTTGGCGCCCATTCGGGTCAGCCGCTTGCGCGGCGGGGCGTCCCGATCACGCCCGCAAGCCCCTGCGCACCGGCGCGCCGCAGGACTGCGAAACTGAGCAGCCCATGAAGAATGCATGAGAAGGGGGACCGAAGTCCGCGCGCGCGGGGTCCATCTGGTAGCTGTTCCCATGTAGCCGACGCGCCTGTCGGGCATCGGACAGCAAGCTCGCGATAGGCTCGGCTGTGTTGGCCGGCCGTGTGTCCCCAGCCCCAACCTCGAGGTACTCGATGGCCCAGACCGCTCGCTCCCTGCTCGCTCCCCTGTTCGGCGCCGCCCTGCTCTTCGGTTCGACCCCCGCCCTGGCGGCCTTCCAGGTGGACGGCAAGCCCAAGGTCAGCTTCTTCGCCGAGGGCTCGCCCGGCGCCCTCGACATCGAGGGCAAGACCTCGGACCTGTCGCTGACCGACGACGGCACCACGGTGAAGGCCAAGGTCAAGCTCGAGGGTGTGTCGACGGGCATCGACCTGCGCGATCACCACATGAAGGAGAAGTACCTGGAGGTCGGCCAGTTCCCCGACGCCAGCGTCTCCTTTGCTCGCGCCGACCTGCAGCTCCCGACGGAAGTCGGCAAGTCCACCAAGGGCGAGCTGTCCGGCACCTTCAACTGCCACGGCGTCGACCAGCCCGTGACGGTCACCTACAGCGTCAAGAAGAGCAAGTCCGGCTACGCCGTCGACGCCAGCTTCGAGTACAACGCGTCGAACCACGGCGTCGAGATCCCCAGCTACCTGGGCATCACCGTGTCGCCGGAACAGAACGCTCGCGTCCGCTTCAACATGACCGACGAGTAGATCTTCATGCCCACGCTGAGACTGTCGGCCACCCTCGCCGCCCTGGTCGCACTCGTCGCGACCGCGGCGGCGTTGACCTGGTCCGCTCCCGCTGCTGCCTACCCCGGCATGATCCGCAACGGCTACACCGGCTGCGGTGAGTGCCACACCGACCCCTCCGGTGGCGGTGTGCTCACCGAGTACGGCCGGGGCCAGGGCGTCATCCTGCTGTCCACGACCTACGCCCAGCACGATGCGGACTGGGAGCCGCCGAAGAGCAAGGACTTCCTCTTCGGCGTCATCTCGCTGCCCGAGCAGCTCGCCCTTCAGGCCGACCTGCGCGCCATGCTGATCCCGGAACCCGGCAACGTCCGGTTCATCGCCATGCAGAACGACTTGCGCGGCAGCGTGGACGCCGGCATCTTCCACGCAAACGCCAGCCTCGGCTGGGTGAGCGAGGGCGGCTACCAGGCGTGGATCACCAGCAACACGGGATCCGGCGGCAACCTCGTGTCGAGGCAGTACTGGCTGGGTATCGAACCGGTCGAGGACTTCATGGTGCGAGCCGGGCGCATGGACCTGCCCTTCGGCATCCGCTCCGAGGAACACATCCTGTTCGCCCGCAGCTACACCAGCACGGACACGAACCGCTCGCAGCAGACCGGCCTCGACGCCGTCTGGCAGGTCGGCAAGGTTCGCGCAGAGGTCATGGGCATCGCAGGCAACTTCCAGGTCTCGCCCGACAGCTACCGGGAGCGTGGGTACAGCGCCTTCCTCGGCTGGGGACCCAAGAGCAACCTGGAGCTGGGCCTCTCCAGCAAGCTGACGCATGCGGCCACCGACGTCTCGACCCGTGTCGAGCGGACCCGGCAGTACCACGAGCTGTTCGGTCGCTGGGCGCCCGCACGCGCGCTGGCCTTCCTCAGCGAAGCCGGCGTCTCGCTGGACAAGCAGGGCACGGCTGCCTCGGCCCTCGGCAGCTTCGGCTACCTCCAGGCCGACCTCGAACCCGTCCAGGGCTTCCACGTCAAGGGCACGGGTGAAGCCTGTGACGACGACATGTCGGACACCGCGTCCATGGTGGGCCGCGGCACGCTGACGTTGCAGTGGTTCGCCGTCGCCCACTTCGACGTCCGCAGCGACGCCATGTACGGCACGCTGTACTGCACGCCGGGCACCGCCCCCAGCTTCCTGGGCATGCTCCAGGCCCACGCCTACCTGTAGGTCGCACCCATGCTCATCGCCTTGTTGGCCTCCACGGCCTTCGCCCTGCCCAACTACCCCGACGAGATCGCCGCCGACCTGGGCATGCCCTGCACACCGACCTGTGATCTCTGCCACAGCAGCGCCGCGGGCGGTGGGGTGCCCACGACTCCCTTCGGCACGGCCATGATCAACCGCGGCATGACCACCGACATGGCCTCGCTGGCGATGGCGCTGGACATGATGGTGTCCGACGCCGTCGACAGCGACGGCGACACCATCATCGACACCGAAGAGCTGGCCCAGGGGATGAACCCCAACGGGGGCACGGACTACTGCGCTGATGGCCAGGTCGGTCCGACCTACGGTTGCCTGAGCAGCGCGGGCACGGCTCGCGGCGGACTGTTCGCAGCGCTGCTTGGGCTCGGAGCGATGCTGCTGCGGCGACGGCGGGGCTGATCACGGACCGCTTGCCCGGGGCTCTCACCCCGGACAACCGGCGTTGCAGGACCCCGGGCCTCGTGGCTCGGGGTGCTTGTATTTGTGTTGCGGATATCTTCAATCAGATCATTCCAATAGTCTGATAGCGTGGAGCGACCTACTCATGGGGTGCGACCGGAGGCCCCCGGGGCCTGCGGCCGACCGCGTGGTCACCGGGGCCACCGGTTAGACCTCCCCCCCTCCTCCTCCTGCCTGGAGTCCCCATGAGCACCAACCCCTTCGTCGACATCGCCGCCATCGAGGCGCTCTACGGCCGTCAGGCCGGCCGCCATGCCATCGGCCGCACGCGCCTGGGCCGCGGCCTGACCCTCGGCGAGAAGATCCTCTTCTCCCACCTCGACGACCCCGAGGGTGCCGCCTTCGACCGCAAGAAGAGCTTCCTCGACCTGCGCGTCGACCGGGTCGCCATGCAGGACGCCACCGCCCAGATGGCGCTGCTGCAGTTCACGACCGCCGGGCGCGATGAAGTGGCCGTGCCGAGCACGGTGCACTGCGACCACCTCATCCAGGCCTACAAGGGCCAGGCCGAGGACATGGACCAGGCGCTGCAGCTCAACAACGAGGTGTACGCCTTCCTGCGCACCGTCAGCGCCCGCTACGGCCTCGGTTTCTGGAAGCCGGGTGCTGGCATCATCCACCAGGTCGTGCTCGAGAACTACGCCTTCCCCGGCGGCATGATGATCGGCACCGACTCCCACACGCCGAACGCCGGCGGCCTCGGTATGATCGCCGTGGGCGTCGGTGGGGCCGACGCCGTCGACGCCATGGTGGGCCTGCCCTGGGAGGTGCTGAATCCGGGCTTCATCGGCGTCAAGCTGACCGGCGAGCTGTCGGGCTGGGCCAGCCCCAAGGACGTCATCCTGCGCGTCTGCGAGCTGCTCACCGTCAAGGGTGGCACCAACCACATCGTCGAGTACTTCGGGCCTGGCTGCGCCAGCATCTCGGCCACCGGCAAGGGCACCATCTGCAACATGGGCGCCGAGCACGGCGCGACCACCAGCCTGTTCCCCTACGACGAAGCCATGGGCCGCTACCTGCGGGCCACCGGCCGGGCGGCTGTCGCCGACCTCGCCGACGCCCACGCCGCCGAGCTGCGCGCCGATGACGACGTCTACGCCAACCCCGCCGACTACTACGACCGCGTCATCGAGATCGACTTGTCGACCCTGGGCCAGCGCGTCGTCGGTCCCCACACCCCCGACCGCGGCCGCGCCCTGGCCGACCTGGGTGCCGAGTGCGAAGCCGAGGGCTGGCCGCGCGAGCTGAAGTATGCGCTCATCGGCTCCTGCACCAACTCCTCGTACGAAGACATCACCCGCGCCGCGGCCATCGCCCGCCAGGCCAAGGCCCACGGCCTCAAGGCCAAGGCTGGCTTCATGGTCAGCCCCGGCTCCGACACCATCATGGAGACCATCGAACGGGACGGCCTCGCCGCAGACCTGCGGGCCATCGGCGGTGTCGTGCTCGCCAACGCCTGCGGCCCCTGCATCGGCCAGTGGCGGCGGGACGACATCGAGAAGGGCGACGTCAACACCATCATCACCAGCTTCAACCGCAACTTCCGCGGCCGCAACGACGCCAACCCGGCCACGCTCTCCTTCATCGCCTCGCCGGACACGGTCACCGCGGTGGCCATCGCCGGCGACATCGGCTTCAACCCGGCCACCGACAGCCTCACCGCCGCCGACGGCAGCAGCTTCATGCTCGAGCCGAGCACCGGTGACGAGCTGCCGGGCCATGGCTTCGTGACGGCCTACGACGGCTTCATCCCGCCGCTGGCGGTGGACGACCGCAAGGTGGTCGACGTGGTCGTCAGCCCCGACAGTGAACGCATCGAGCTGCTGACGCCCTTCGCCGCCTGGGACGGCCAGGACATCAGCGGCCTGCGGGTGCTGGTCAAGGCCGTCGGCAAGTGCACGACCGACCACATCTCGGCGGCCGGTCCCTGGCTGAAGTACCGCGGCCACCTCACCAACATCTCGGGCAACCTGATGCTCGGGGCCAACAACGCCTACACCGGTGAATTCGGCGTCGGCGAAAACTTCCTGACTGGTGACAAGGGCAGCCACCCCGACATCGCCAAGGCGTATCGGGCCGCCGGCCAGGACTGGGTGATCTTCGGCGACGAGAACTACGGCGAGGGCAGCTCCCGCGAACACGCCGCCATGGAGCCGCGGCACATGGGTGGCCGGGCCGTCATCGTCCGCAGCTTCGCCCGCATCCACGAGACCAACCTCAAGAAGCAGGGCGTGCTGCCCCTGACCTTCGCCGATCCGGCCGACTACGACAAGGTGCGGGGCGACGACGTGGTCGACGTCGTCAACATCGCCGCCATCGGCGAGGGTGGCAGCCCGACGGTGGTCCTGCACCACAGCGACGGCAGCACCGACCGCATCGAGACCCGCAACACCCTGTCGGCCGAACAGTTCGAGTGGTTCAAGGCCGGCAGCGCGCTCAACAAGATCCGCGCCGAGGGCTGACCGACGCGCCGGACCCACGCCCCCGGGGGCGGCCCTACGCGGCCGGCCTCGGGGGTGTGCTGCGTCTGGGGTGCGACATCGGGGGGTGGCGGGTGGTGGCTCCACGAGACCGCAAAGCCGCGAGCCCGCGAGCCCGCGAGCCCGCGAGCCCGCGAGGGCGGGAGTCCATGAGGGCGCGGGACGCGAAGCCGCGAGGGCCCGAGTCCGCGGGGGCGGGAGTCCATGAGGGCGCGGGACGCGAAGCCGCGAGGGCCTTAGTCCGCGAGGCCGCGCAACCCTACCGGTGCGGCGCGCGTCCCAGACCTGTGATCGGCTTTCGGGGTGCGGCGCGTCTGTGAAGCCGCCATCACCGTGGTCTTGCAGACGCATGTCAGGAGGTCTGGTGTCTGCGTCACTACGCGCGGGGTCCCGAAGCCTGGTGGCGTGGGCGACGTATGAGTCGACTTCGCCATGCCGCAAGGTGCAGTGGTTCCCGCGGGATCGGCGAATTGGGGCCAGATTCTCGGCCCTCAGAGTCAGATACCGATCCAGAACGTCGTCATCTACTACCCGTGAGTGTCTGCGTGAAGCCTGTCCAGGTGTCGACCGACCATGGCGTCGTCGTTCGCAAAGCCGCCCTCGACCGGCTGGGTATTGGGCGGGACCAAGTGATCTCCGAGATGGAGGCGCAGCCGTTCGACGAGTATGCCGACCTGCTGTCCTTCGGCCCCCACTTCGGAAGGGAGGCTGCGGAAGAGTTCAGCCGGCGGTTGGACGCGCTGGGGATGGAGTTTGCGGAGGACTACTTCGTGTTTGACCTGATACTGCCGCAGTGGTGCGTGCCGTTCGTGGGGTTGGACGAATAGACTGGGTGGGTCTCGCGCCCTGGCGGTCTCGATGCGACGTTCAACGGAGCGTTGGTTGAAGGTGGGAATGGGCTGCGCACGAATCTGGTAGCCTCCCCATCGCCGAAACCGCCGCCGGAGACCTCGTCGTGACCGCTCGCGGCGCCGCTGACGCCGCCGCAGATGCCGCCGCTGACACCGCCGCGGTCGACAGCGCCGCCGCCTGCCGCACGGCTCCGCAGCCGCTGCGCCGTCGCCTGGCCGCCCGGGCAGGCAGGCAGCTTGGCCAGGCGACGGCGCATCGCGGTCAGGATCTGGTTGTTGACCGGTCTCCCCCCCGATCCTGACCGGATTCTGGTCAGGATCGGGGGGGCGAGGGCTCTTGGAGGCGATCCTGACCGAAAAGCGGTCAGGATCGCGTGGTCGGCAGGTCGCCCCGGCGATCCTGACCGCACGCACACGCTCCCGTGACGCCGGTGCCGCATGCCCGCCGCGCCGCGCCCCCGCTGCGCCGCGCCCCCGCCGGCCGCGTCGCCGGCCCCGCCGCGCCGCGTCCCCGGCCCCGCCCCGCCGCGCACCAGCGCCTCCGCCCCGGCGCGCCCCAGAGCCGCCGCGCCCGCCCCGCTGCGCCGCGCCTCGGCGCCCTCACGCCCCTGCCT